>NZ_JBXANE010000002.1:220341-653330 GCF_058801365.1 Pedobacter sp. GW822-FHT03F06 | reverse complement strand
CTGCAAAGGTAGCAATCTTTTCCGCTCCCGCAATATTTATTTTAAAATAAATACCGCTCTCCATCTCGCTATGCCATTCTTTCAACCAAACCCTTCCTCCGAAGCGGGATGCAAAAGTAGGATTTTTTATCGTACACGCAAAGCTTTTTTAAGGATTATCCAAAGGTCTCGGATAACTGCGTGGTTTTCAACAGGAAAAAGTTTTGCAGATAGCAAAACTTTTTGAAAGAATGCGTGTTTATAGCAGCCCCCACCTTCAGGCTTCCGGAGTTTTCCCTGCGCCCGGCCGTTTAAAACTTCGGAAGACCCTGCCACATAAACCCGATTGAAATGAATCCCGATGTAAAGTCGGGAGAAATGAAAAGCGGGAACCAGCTTAGATAGTAGCACCAAAACTGCTTTGCTAAAAAAACAAAAGCACTCCTATATATAGTGTAGCAATAACATGGGTGAGTGAATAAACTTCCCAAGTTCTTGAGCAGCAATTAACAACTATCATATCGAATTTTTGAACAATAATTAATACTTTTATGGCTTTATTAAACCATCCATATAAATGAAGTTGATGCTCAAACTATACTTTTCTCTGCTATTTATCGGCATGGCGGAAATCGGTTATGCGCAAAATTATAAAAATGAGCTTGTTATTATCTCTGAGAATGATGCTTATATAGATATTACGAGCGATCGATATTATACAAACGGTGCTTTTATCAAATATCGGCATGCCCTGAATGGGGAGAACTTAAAAGCAGGAAGAAGTAAAGAAATTATCGGTTTTGAATTCGGCCAAAAAATATATAATCCATATTACAGCTTTGTACCAAACCCTGCCCTGCACGACCGCCCTTTTACGGCATACCTATATGGCGAGGCAAATTATAGCCGGTTTTACGCAAATAAACAGATGCTTAAGGTTTCTGCACAGATTGGACTTACCGGAAAAGATGCTTTGGGTGAAGAATTTCAAAAAGCATTTCATAAACTGGTTGGTCAAAATCAGATTGAAGGATGGGAATATGGCCTAAACAGCGAACCAACATTAAACCTGGGTGTAGAATATAATAGGCTTTTAATGAGCACAAACAATAAAATATTCGATATTACAGGAACAACGTCAGCAGCAGTTGGTAATGTGATTACAAAAGCAAATCTCGGCGCAATGTTCCGCCTGGGCAGATTTAATGATATGGACGGTTCATCGGCTTTTAATAGCTTGGTGAGCAATAACCATCCGAACAAAGCACAGCGCAAATACGAACTTTTCCTTTCTGTTAGTCCGCAGTTACATGCCATTGCTTTCGATTCGAGTTTGCAGGGTGGCTTGTTTTTGAATGATAAAGGGCCAATCACATTTAAACCTAAGCCAATTGTTTTTACCACACAGGTAGGTTTAACCTTCGCCATTGCACGTTGGACAGCCAATTATACCGCTACTTTTACTTCTAACGAAGTTAAAAACAGTGCCACGGGCTACCGTTATGCCTTTTATAGTCTTGCTTACCGTTTTAGTAAAAGCTAATGAAAAAACAACTACTCTCTTTTATTCTCGTTATTACAGGCTGTGTATTTGCTAAAGCTCAAATTGCTCCCGAAAATCATTCGATTATTATTAAGCCCATATTTGGTACACATATAAATAATGATCAGGGGCATCTGTTTCAGGACCAGATTACCGGATTTGATGCGGCTTATTTTAAAGATATCAGTCAGAACACCGATAAATGGATTGGATTTGGTGGTGCCAAATCTTACGGAATCGGATTTGTTTTTAGAGACCTGAGCAAGCTGAAAGGTACAAAAGATACTTCGGCCAATGCTTTTGGGCAGGTATATGGTTTAGTGGCACAGATGGATTTTCAGCTATTCAAAGTTGGAAAAGCGAAATTTAATTTTACGCCGGGCGTTGGCTTGGGCTACACGAACAAGTATTACTTTAATAATACCAAAAACCGATTTTTGGGAAGCCCGATTAATGAAACCATTAAAGCAGATTTGGGAATGGAGCTGCCAATGGGCAAATACACCGATCTACTGGTCGGTTTCGGCTTTCTACATGTATCAAACGGAGGGGCCACTGTTCCAAATGGAGGATTGAATACTGGAAACATTTACGTCGGACTCAAACTAAACAACCCGAAAACATTAACTGCTGAGCGGAAAAGCACCTATACCACATTACAGCGTAATTCAATTGAGCTTAGTGCGGGTTTAGGCGCAAGGGGCGTATTTGGCGATAGAACCAAAAGCTTATACAAAAGTGGATTATATGCAGGTTACAATTTTTACCTGAATGATGTGATGTCGCTTAAGGCCGGTGCAGATGCCGTTTATTATTATACCGTATTTGACCCGGATAATTATGGAGCAACCTTTCAGAACTACGGCACATCGTATGATAAATGGCGTACCGGAATCAGTATTGGTGCTGATATCAACTTATGGCGCATAACCGTTGCGGCTCAGATTGGAAAATACATCCACTATAATAGGTTGATGGATAAAGCAACCTGGTACTGGACATTCGGACCAACTTTTAATATTACGCCGCACATTGGCTTACAGGCCAAAACCTATATGCACTTTGCGCAGGCAGATTATGTAAACTGGGGCGTGGTATACAGATTTTAATATTGACCTGTACTTAGTAATACCAAAGTACAGGCTTCAACTGGTTCGATATTGTGCTGATCCAATAATTTTTCGAGCTCATAATTTTCAGTTCCCGGATTGAAAATTACCCGCTTGGGTTTTGTTGCCAGGATGTAATCATGATATTGCGCTTGTAGAGATGGGCCAATATATAAAGTTATGGTATCTATATCGGTGTGGATCTGATCCGGTTTTTCAATTTCTACTCCTGCAACCTCTCCTTTTTTTATACCTACGTTAACAATCTCGTGATTGAAGCGCTTGAGCATATTGGCTGCTTTATAAGCATATCTGGATGGGTTTGGCGATGCGCCGATGATGAGTGTCTTCTTCATTATAATTTGATTACACAGATTGGATGATTACACAGATTGATTAAGCTATTAAAATTTGGAAAGTAAAGCGATCTGACCAGAATGGTAGGCATGGTGCTGTGCTAAACCACTTAAAAGCTCTGCATTGGTTACACCTGTTCCCAATGCCGGATTTCGCTCACTCTTTACTTCATCATTCCATTGGTTATCTTTTATGCTTTCGCACAAGCGGATAAGTTCTTCATTAGCAATTTTAAAGTTAAATATAATGCGCTCCCAGACCTTAGGCGTTCTACTTTCGGGCATTGGCCAATCGCCCATTGCGGGTTCTGCAGCAGGTTTCCCACTCAGTCTTGAAGTCACTTCTTCTGTCCAGGCAGTTAAATGCAGGGCAATTTCGGCAATGGAATGCGCCCCTGGCACAAAATGGCTAAATGCACTTTCAGGGTTAACGTTATTTAAGGTTTGCATTACATGGTTACCATGCCAGGCATCGCCATTAAAAGCCTTTTTTATTTCGTTCGTGATATTAAACATACCTAAACAACAATTGGGGCAATATAAAGTTTGTTAAGATGCGTTTAATATCGCATTTGCACAGTTAATGCCATCTATTGCTGCCGATACAATTCCACCGGCATAACCTGCGCCTTCTGCACAAGGATATAAACCTTTTACCTGAGGATGCTGATAAGTCTCTTTATCTCTCGGAATTCTGACCGGAGACGAAGTTCTGCTCTCTACCCCTACCAAAACAGCTTCATTTGTATAATAACCTTTAATCTTTTTCCCGAACAAAGGCAGTGCCGCGCGTAAGCTATCCGATACGAAATCGGGTAAAATATTATCCAGCATCGAACTTTTGGTGCCAGGCAGATAGGAGTTTTTTGGTAGATCGATCGATAATTTATTGTTCACAAAATCAACCATGCGCTGGGCCGGCGCTACAAGATTTCCGCCGCCGGCCTCAAAAGCCATTTTTTCAATTTCCGACTGGAAATGCAACATTCTAAGCGGATCATAACCCTGAACATCGTTTAAGGTAACCTGAACCACCGTGCCTGAATTGGCATAAGGGTTATTCCGTTTAGATGGCGACCAACCATTTACTACGATCTCATTTTTGCCTGTAGAACAAGGCGCAATAATGCCTCCAGGGCACATGCAAAAAGAAAACACCCCCCGGGCACCAACCTGCTCTACCAAACTGTAGTAAGCAGGAGGTAAAAACTCTGATCTAATATCGCAATGGTACTGGGCTGAATCAATAATGTCCTGAGGATGCTCAATCCGTACACCTAATGCAAATGGTTTTGCCTCAATCAGGATATTTTTACTGTTCAACAATTCGTACACATCTCTTGCAGAATGACCAGTTGCCAAAATAATATCATCTGCGAACAACTTTTCTTCAAAATTTATCTCAATTCCTTTTACTTTTCCTAATTCGATCAAAATATCAGTCATACGGCTATCGAACATCACCTCGCCCCCAGCATTCAGGATCGTATCTTTTATGGAAGTGATAATATGCGGAAGTTTATTGGTGCCTATATGTGGGCGGGCATCGATAGCAATATCGGCTTCTGCCCCATGGTTTACAAAAACCTGAAGTACCTTATTAATATCGCCCCGCTTATTAGAACGGGTATAAAGTTTACCATCAGAATAGGTTCCCGCCCCACCTTCACCATAACAATAATTAGATTCAGTATTTACTAATCCCTGTTTGTTTATGGCTGCCAAATCTCTCCGGCGTTGTTTTACATCTTTACCACGTTCGATAATAATGGGCTTTAATCCATTCTCTATACACTGCAAGGCTGCAAACAAGCCGGCCGGGCCAGCCCCAATAATAATCACAGGCTTAGCATCGCTTACATTTTTATAATTAATGGTGTATACTTCGGGAATAGCTTCCTCATCGACAAAAACCTTCACCTGAAGTCTGAATATCACTTTTCTTGAACGGGCATCTATCGATCTTTTCAGGATTTCATAGCCTTTAATTCTTGATCCGGGTAATTTTAGCGCTTCAGCCAGTTTCTGGTTAATCACTTCTGTTTGCTCAACCTCGTGCGGGAGCAGCGTAATTTCAATGTCTTTTTGCATATCATGTCAGGTTTTTATCCCGAACGGTACAAAGATAGGCAACTGATAGCATATTTGATGATTTCAGCATATGACTAAAAATTATTACCAGACTAAAGTAATGCTTTTATGTTTTTTTTTGGAAAGCAACTGCAGTATTCCATAGCTCACTTTCTTCCCGCTCTACCTCCTTCCCCGATGAAAACCTGTGAAACAAGCAAGCACACAATGGCATAATAAAAAAGCAGTGCTTAATCAGGGGCATCCGTTCGATCGGGTTTAGATGCGGCTTTGTTACTACTATGCAGGTTTTCCGTGCCACAGCCCAAAGTTTTTAGCCCCCGATCGGAGCGGACACGAAGTAGAGCGAAGAGCGGGACCAGCATAAAAAAAAGCGAAAAGCACTGCGCTCCAAAACAAAAAACACCAATTTAATCTCATTAAATTCAATGATTAGCTTGTCAACCTGTCATATAAATACCGAAACTGTAACAAAGGCATGCAATTTGATATCTAATTCGTAAATTGACCATAAATCAATTTTATTAAAAAGACAAAAACCATAAAAATGAAAAGATTAATATTTGGAATTTTAGCTGCAGTTATTGCAGTGAGCACTTTAAGTTCATGCGGATACAACAGCATGGTTAAACTTGATGAGAACGTTAAATCGAAATGGGGAACCGTGCAAACCCAGTACCAAAGAAGAGCCGATTTAATTCCGAACCTGGTAGCAACTGTAAAAGGAGCAGCTAAATTTGAGCAGGGTACTTTGACTGCCGTAACCGAAGCACGCGCAAAAGCAACTCAAATGACGGTTAAAGCTGATGAACTGACACCAGAAAACATCCAGAAATACCAGGCTGCTCAGGGACAATTGAGTCAGGCTTTGGGTAAATTATTATCGATTACCGAAAATTACCCTGAATTAAGGGCTACCCAGCAATTTAGTGATTTATCGGCACAGTTAGAAAGTACCGAAAACAGGATCACTGTTGCCCGTAAAGATTTTAACGATGCGGTACAGGAATATAATGGCAAAATCAGATCGTTCCCAACCAATTTAACTGCTGGCATGTTCGGCTTTAAAGCTAAGGGATATTTCGAGGCCGATGCTACTGCAAAAGATGCACCTAAAGTAGAATTTTAATATTCTCAATACAATATATAAGGGTAGTGAATGTTTATTAACTAAGCATTTATTACCCTTTTTACTTCATACAAAATAAGCACATGTCGTTATTTTCAGATATTGAACAAGAAAAAATAGCAAACGCGATCTCCGATGCAGAAAGAGCAACATCTGGAGAAATTAGGATTGCTATTGACAAACATTGCGCGGGTGATCCATACGAAAAAGCTATCGAGTATTTTACCAAGCTGGATATGGACAAAACAGCCAAAAGAAACGGGGTGCTGATTTACCTGGCGCATGCCGATCATAAGTTTGCCATTATTGGCGATGTGGGTATTAACCAGGTAGTACCCGAAAATTTTTGGGAAACAGCCAAAATAGCGATGACTGCACACTTTGCAAAAGGTAATTTAGCTGATGGCATTATTGCGGGCGTAGCATTGGCGGGAGAAAAGCTAGCCTTATTCTTTCCTCCTCAAAAAGGCGACATTAATGAATTGCCAAATGATATCATTTTTATGGACAATTTAGAGCAGAAATAAGCGATGAAGAAAATATTCCTTTTCTCGTTACTGAGTTTATTATTCACTTTCGCCTTTGCACAGGATTTTCCAGAGAAACCCAATACTCTGGTTAATGATTATGCTAATGTGTTATCAGCCGATCAAAAGCAGCAACTGGAGACTAAATTAGTGGCTTTTAATGATTCGTCATCAACACAGATTGCCATAGCGATATTAAAATCGGTAGGCGATTACGACATTAACGAATATGCCGTTGAGCTGGGCCGAAAATGGGGAGTTGGCCAAAGTGGCAAAAACAATGGTATTATGATTGTTGTGGCCGTTGGCGATCGAAAAATCTCTATACAAACCGGTTATGGCTTAGAAGGTGCATTACCCGATATTTATGCCAAACGTATTATTGATAACGACATTAAACCCAATTTTAGAGCAGGAAATTATTATGCCGGCTTGGATGAAGCTACTACTTCGATTATAAAATATACCAGGGGCGAATATAAAAATGATAGCCCAAAAGCTTCTTCAAAGAAAGGTGGCTCAGGCAGTATCATCATTATTATCATTATCGTCATCGTGATTATCATTATTATGCGTAAAGGTGGTGGCGGTGGCAGCGAAGTCATTGGTGGCCGGGGTGCCTCTAATGCTTTGTTCTGGGCTATGCTTTTTGGAAGCGGTGGCGGTGGCGGCCGAAGCAGCGGTGGCTGGGGAGGTGGTTCTTCTGGCGGAGGCAGCGGATTCGGTGGTTTTGGAGGAGGAAGCTTTGGCGGTGGCGGAAGCAGCGGAAGCTGGTAGCTCTATAGTCCATAGTCCATAGTCCATAGTCCATAGATTGGAGTCTTTTTGATTTTGAACGTTACAATTTTCCAACAGATTAAACATTACAACAATAATGTACAGAAGAGATTTAATCACATCAGAAATACAGAAACTTGCACAGGTTTTGGCTCGGATTATGGGCTTAAAGCTAGAAGGTAAGTTGGCCGAGGCCAATCAACTTTTTGACGAAACTATGGAAGGCGGTTTTCAATTACCAAAAGAAATTCTGGAAAATGAAACGCTTTCCGTTTTTGAAAATTGGTTAGCCGAAGGCGACCTTCCTCCCGAAAAACTCGACTCGCTCAGCGAATTCTTATATTACGAGTTAGGTACAAGCCCTGATAGAAACCAAATGATTGCGCCAAAGCTGAATTTAGTTTATCAATACCTGTCAGATCGGCACAAGATCGTACATTTGGTAAACTTGCACCGTCAGAAAACCATACAACAATACCTTCGCTAAGCGCCAAGCGCATGGCGCAAAAAATAAACAACATAAATAGATGATTATAGAAAAGTGGCAGAAAATTGCCTCTAAATATTTAGTAAGAGAAAAGTGGGCTACCTTGCGTGTAGACGAGGTTAAACTGCCTGATGGCATTATAAAAGACGATTATTATGTTTTAGAGTATCCAAACTGGGTTAATGCAATTGCATTAACAGAAGAAAGAAAAATAATCATGGTACGCCAATACCGCCATGCGGCCGATATTGTTTCTCTTGAAGTTCCGGGCGGAGTGATTGATGGTGACGAAGCACCTGAATTTGCCGTTAAACGTGAACTCCTAGAAGAAACTGGTTACAGTTTTAAAACCTGCAAACTTATTGCCGAGCTTTATCCCAATCCTGCAACCTCAAACAACAAAACCTTTACCTATTTCTTAACAGGTGGCATTAAAACGCATGAACAGCATTTAGATGAGCATGAAATATTAAATGTTGAAGAATATACTATTGAGGAAGTAAAGCAACTGATAAAAGACAATAAAATAGCCCAGGCATTACACGTTGCCGGTTTGCTCTATGGCTTAGCTGAAGTGGAAAAACTTTAAATATTTTAAAAAGCCATATCAAAACAAAGGCCCGATAAAATATCGGGCCTTTGTTTTTTGCATAAACTTTTGAACATGAACGAAAGATTTTATTTAAACCCTTCTACCTTTCTGTTCCTGAACTCAGTTTAGCTCATTTTTAATTTCTTTTGGATATCGTGTACGTAAGCTTTAAACTTTTTATCGGTATCGATTAAATCTTCTACCGTTTGGCAAGCATAAATTACGGTACTGTGATCGCGGCCACCGAAGAAAGCACCAATTGTTTTCAACGATGATTTTGTATGACTTTTAGAAAGGTACATTGAGATCTGGCGTGCCTGAACAATTTCGCGTTTACGTGTCTGCGATTTAACCATATCAACAGGAACCTCAAAATACTCGCAAACCAATTTCTGAATGTACTCCATTGAAATTTCTTTAGAAGTATTTTTAATGAAGTTCTTCAGCATTTGCTTAGCAAGGGCTAAATCGATTTCTTTTTTATTCAATGTAGCCTGTGCCAAAAGAGATACCATAGCACCCTCTAACTCACGCACATTGTTATCAATGTTGTGTGCAACATATTCTACCACCTCGCCTGGTAACTCAATACCATCAGCATACATTTTCTTTCTTAAAATGGCAATACGTGTTTCCAGATCAGGAATCTGAAGGTCTGCAGATAAGCCCCATTTGAAACGGCTTAACAAACGCTCTTCCAAACCAGCTAAATCTTTCGGTGCTTTATCAGATGTTAAGATTACCTGTTTGCCCGATTGGTGAAGGTGATTGAAAATGTGGAAGAAAATGTCCTGTGTTTTTTCTTTACCTGCAAAGTTGTGTACATCATCCATAATGATCACATCCATTGCCTGGTAAAAGTTAACGAAATCGTTAATGGTGTTGTTTTTTAATGAATCTACAAACTGCTGACAGAATTTCTCACAGCTTACATAAATCACTAATTTATCTGGCATGCTGCGTTTAATCTCGTTACCGATTGCCTGCGCCAGGTGTGTTTTACCCAAACCTACTCCGCCGTAAATCATTAAAGGGTTAAAAGATGTACCTCCTGGTTTAGCAGCTACAGCGTAACCTGCAGAACGCGCCAAGCGGTTGCAATCTCCCTCAATATAATTTTCGAAAGTATAGTTAGAGTTTAATTGTGGATCAACATTTAATTTTTTTAATCCAGGGATAATAAATGGGTTTTTAATATCCTTATTAATGGAAACCGGAATCGGCATCGATTGTACCTTTGCCTCCGCTCCATTTCCATTTGAGGGCATATTGGTAGTATAAGGATTACCGCTGTTTGATGATTTATCTACAACGATGTTATATTCCAACCTGCCATCCTCTCCAAGTTGTTTTTTTACAGTCTTGCGTAGCAAGCCTACATAATGTTCTTCAAGCCATTCGTAAAAGAACAAACTTGGCACCTGTATAGTTAAAACCTTACCTTCCAATTTAAGGGCTGTTATTGGCTCGAACCAGGTTTTGAAACTTTGGCTCGGAATGTTATCCTTAATAATTTGAAGACAGTTCTTCCATACTTCTGTACAAGTTTTTTCCATTGCGATTTCTATAATTTATTGGTTTACAGTGCCTATTCGAATTAAAGGGATGGTCCGTTTAGGGACTACGAATATTGAGAAAATTATCAACATTTTAAACAAAAATTTCAAATAAATCGTAACGTACTGATAAGGAATATAGTAGCCCGCTTAACCTCAATTTTTTATGTTGATAACTATTTATTAACACTGGTTATCCACATTAACCATAATTTAACATCAATACCTCCCCATCACTTCGAATAACTGGTGAAAAAGCAAAATCTAAGCCATTTTAGGCGCTAGTTAAGCGTTTTAGTTTTTTAAAATCTCGAATAAACTGAGAATCAAAGCCATAAGATAAATAAATTAGCATTAATTTAAGCAGATCATTTAAATTAATATTAATTTATTTCATTTCGCCTTATTATTGTATGAATTTTACGACAGCTTAGCTCATTATTTCAAGATAATGAACAAAATATCTGTTCATTTTATCAAGGTTAATTAAAAGCAGAATCCCTTTAATTTTATCCTGAAATAAAGCGCTATACCAAACAGGTTAAGCTTATTAATAAATGCCAAAAGTCCGTCTAAACACATCTGCGATTTCCCCGAGTGTAGCATATTTTTCAACGGCATCTATAATCAGCGGCATCAGATTTTTCTCGCCTTTAGCAGCTTCTTCCAGCTTTTGTAATGCTTTTCCTACAGCATCACCATCACGGGTTGCCTTTAAATGTTCTAATTTTTGAGATTGCAGTTTACGGATTGAATCATCAATATTAAAAACCTCTGTAAGGCCTTCTTCCTCCTGGGTAAACTTATTTACGCCTACCGAGATTCTTTCGCCATTTTCGATTTCTTTCTGATATTGGTAAGCTGCATCAGCAATCTCATTTTGCATATAGCTGCTTTCGATGGCATTAACCGAGCCGCCCATTACATCTATGCGGTCGATATAAGCCCAGGCAGCAGCCTCTACTTCATCAGTCAAACGCTCAACAAAAAACGATCCAGCCAATGGATCTACGGTATCGGTAACGCCGCTCTCGAAAGCAATGATCTGCTGGGTACGTAACGCAATTTTTGCAGCTGATTCGGTTGGAAGCGAAAGCGCTTCATCATAACCATTGGTATGTAAGGACTGGGTTCCGCCAAGAACTGCAGCCATGGCCTGATTGCTTACCCTGATTACATTGTTTAATGGTTGTTGCGCCGTTAGGGTTGAGCCCCCGGTTTGTGTATGAAATCTTAACATCTGCGCTTTTTCGTCTGTGGCCCCCAAATCTTTGGTAATTTTCGCCCACATTCGCCTTGCAGCCCTAAATTTAGCTATTTCTTCAAAGAAATTATTGTGGCAATTGAAGAAGAATGATAACCGTTTCGCAAACACATTAATATCTAAACCTTTATCCAGAGCGGCTTTTAGGTAGGTTTTGCCGTTAGCTAATGTAAAAGCAAGTTCTTGCACAGCGGTTGATCCAGCTTCACGAATGTGGTAGCCCGATATAGAAATGGTATTCCACTTTGGCACTTCTTTGCTACAAAACTCAAAAATATCGGTAATTAAACGCATCGATTGTTTTGGCGGATAGATATATGTCCCCCTCGCAGCGTATTCTTTTAAGATGTCGTTCTGTATCGTCCCCGAAATCTGTTTTAAATCCGCACCTTGTTTTTTAGCCAGCGCAATATACATGGCCAGTAAAATTGAAGCCGTTGCGTTGATCGTCATCGAAGTAGTAATGTCTTTCAGTTCGATGCCATCAAATAAAATTTCAATATCCTTTAACGAATCGATAGCTACCCCCACCTTACCCACCTCTCCATCGGCCATTTCATGATCAGAATCATAACCAATCTGCGTTGGAAGATCAAAAGCAACAGATAGCCCAGTTGTTCCCTGAGCCAATAAATAATGATAACGCTTGTTTGATTCTTCAGCGGTCGAAAAACCAGCATACTGTCTCATCGTCCACAAACGACCGCGGTACATATCCTTCTGGATCCCCCTGGTAAAAGGAAATTCACCCGGCAACTCTTCCATTGGCCTCGCTTCGGTATACAGCGCTTTTATTTCAATACCCGAAGTGGTGGTGTGCTTTTTCTCGCTCATAATTGGTTAGTTTATTAGTTCAATGGTCATTGGTTCATTGGTCCAGCCGAGTTGGCTAATTGCGCATATTTTGCAGATCAATCTAAAACAGTTAACCAATTACGCAGTAGAACAATGACCGATTGACGTTAAAATAGTCTATGAATGTCTTTCTTAATCAGTTCGATGGTTAAATCGTAAGGATTTTCATCAATACTGGCCATATGCTGTAAAATTGCTTTACTCAACTCAATTCCATTTGCATCAGCAGGTAAACCTTGTACTGCATTGTTAATCATAGCAATCGTATCATCTTTCAATTTACGCACCACACTCCAGGTTACGCTATCTACATACAGCTGTTGGGTAATATTATGTTGATACTCTGAGCGGATTTCATTTAAAACACCAGCTTGCAGCGTAGCAATGGCAATTCCTTGCTGATGCAGGCGAACAAGCAAATTTGCGGGGTTAATACGATCGATAAATATGATTAAACGCTCGTGCGCCTGTAAGCGCAAAGGCAAAATATGTGCCCGGCTTTCTTTGTTCAGCTCGATGGTTTTTAAGTTAAAGAAACGCTGGATATCGTTCTTTAAAAGATAATAAACAGCCATTAGTGCAATGAAAATGCCTGCAAATAAGATCACTATATCAACTAAAATTTGTTGGGTATTCATAAGTATTGTTTAATTACGGTAATATTAACAGACCGTTAAAAGCAAAAATGTGCATTATTATTTATATTTGTAACAGATAAAATTTAAATAACATGAGCACAACAGTTGATACAGCATTTGCACCAGTTACTTTTTCTGAAGGAGCAGCTAAAGAGTTATATAAATTAAAGGATCAGCAGGAGATCAGTGAAGATTATGGATTACGTGTTGGCGTAGAAGGTGGCGGCTGTGCTGGCATGAATTACGTTTTAGGTTTTGATCAGAAAAAAGATGGTGATCAGGAATTTTTTATAGATGGCATTAAGGTTTTTATGAACAAAGCACACCAGATGTACTTAATGGGCATGATGATCGATTGGCAGGATGGATTAAACTCTCGTGGTTTCACCTTCGTTAATCCTAACGCAACCAGCACCTGTGGTTGTGGTACGAGTTTCTCGGCATAAATAAAATATTATTGTAACATATAGTGCAGTCCCCTTGTCTAAACATCGGGACTTTTTTTATTTTTACCCATAGAGGTTGAAGGCAAAAGGTATAGGGTATAAGGTTAATCCATCTTAATACTTGATACTCAATACTTGATCCGATACTTGATACTTACAATAAATGAATTACAGAGAAAACATCAGACTGGCATTAGAATCTATTAAAGCGAACCGCTTGCGTACTATGCTTACCGCCTTAATTATTGCCATCGGTTTAATGGCTTTGGTTGGGATTTTAACCACTCTTGATGCTGTAAAGAAAAGTATGACTGATGCTTTTAGTAGTATGGGAGCCAACTCTTTTACCATTAGAAACCGTGGCACAGGAATTAGGATTGGAAATGGCAAACGCCCAAAACCTTTTAAAGCCATCCGCTACGAAGATGCCGTTAAATTTAAAGATAGTCTGAATACACCCGCAACTGTTGCCGTAAGTGTTTTTGCCAGCGGTGGTTCTACCGTTAAATACGGGAGTTTAAAAACCAATCCAAATATTAATGTTCAGGGTATAGATGAAAATGGCTTAGCCTCCCAGGGGCTAAATTTATCACAGGGAAGAAATTTTAGTGTTTCTGAAATACAACTCGGAAGCAATGTTTGTATTGTTGGTGGCGAAGTAGTTGAAAAATTATTTAAAGATTCCGATCCGTTAGACAAACTGATCAACGTAGGTAATAACCGCTTTAAAATTGTTGGCATATTAGAGAAAAAAGGATCGAGTATGGGCTTTAGTGGCGATAGAGCTGTATATGTGCCCTTATTAAAAGCCAAACAGATTAATGCCAATGCCAATCCATCTTATACCATAACCGTAATGGTACCCAGCAATGAGATGCAGGAAAACATTATTGGCGAATCCACTGCGCTATTCAGAAATATCCGCAAGGTAAAGGTGAACGAAACCAATAATTTCGAGATTACCAAGAGTGATGCCATTGCTCAAACTTTATTCGAAAATCTGGCATTTGTGGCTATTGGTGGTGTTGCCATTGGAATTATAACCCTGATTGGAGCTTCAATCGGTTTAATGAATATCATGCTGGTTTCGGTTACTGAACGTACACGCGAAATTGGCATCCGTAAAGCAATTGGCGCAAACCCGAAGGTAATTCGTCGCCAGTTCTTAATCGAGGCCGTAGTAATCTGTTTAATGGGTGGTGCTTTAGGTATTTTTCTGGGAATAGTTTTAGGGAACCTGATTTCCCTGGCCATGGGCGGCGCATTCTTAATCCCCTGGCTGTTTATTATTGGTGGTTTTGTATTATGTGTATTGGTAGGAATCCTATCTGGATATTATCCTGCTAAAAAAGCGTCAAAGCTAGATCCTGTAGAGGCGCTGAGATATGAATAGAATTGGTTCAATAGTTCATTGGTCAATGGTTCATTAGTTTCAATGGTCTAAAGAGTTAATTGTTCATTTGGTTGATGGTGTGTTGGTTCATGGTTGATAGCTTAAAGGGCTTAATTGATCATTGTTTGAATCGGTTACCTAAAAAAGTTGTGATTAGTCCATACTAGATTTACTCCGCTTATAGATCCTGACCACGTAGTAGCTACAAGGCCATTGAAAATAATATTTCTACTTGTAAAACAAGTTTAGGATGACGAAGCTTGTAATTGGCTACTAGCAAAACCAATGAACGAATGACTAATGAACCAATGAACCTAAAGCAGTGCGTTATTCAATTGAGATTGGGTGAGCAGTTGTTGCATTAAGGGTGTACTAAGACTATCTTCGAGCGCTGCAGCATGTTTTAAATGGTGCATATCACTGCCTACAAAATCGACCATATGGTTTTCGACCATTTCTCCTGCTACTTTTTTTGCGCCAGCACCATAATAACCTGTTAAAGCAATGCCGTTCATTTGCAACAGGCAGCCGGTTTCTCTGATCTGATGATAGCTTTCAAAAGAACTGTAGTAATACGGGTAACGCTCAGGATGTGCCAACACAGGTTTGTATCCGGAATCCTGTATCATCTTTATAAAATCGATCAGGTTCTGAGGGGCATTTATATAAGATAACTCGAACAAAAGATAGTTATTACCAAAAGTTAAAACCTCTTTCTGCCTGATTTTTTTCTCTAAGGTTTCATCTAGGTAATATTCGGCAGCAGCATCAACTTCTAGATCCAATTCGATTTCTTGCAGGCCTTTTCTCAATGTATCGAGCCCACGGTAAATGGTATCGGGCGTATTTCGAAAATAATCGGCCATGATGTGCGGAGTGGCGATTAGTTTCTTATAACCAAGATCTTTAAATTTTTTAGCCAAAAGAAGAGAATCTTTTAACGTTTGTGCACCATCATCAATCCCCGGAATAATGTGCGAGTGCATATCTGTGCAGATACCAGAGAAATTAAATTCGGGTACTATTTTTTTCTTTTTAAATAATCCGAACATACTTATAGATCATAGCTTTAACTTATCTCTTTTGGCAAATTACTTGCCTCTGCTGCACCAGCTAATTTAGAGGAATAGATTTTATCGAGCAAATTATTTAAATCTTCACTTAAATCGAACTGCAGGTCTTCGTGCAGTTTTTTAAATTTATTTATGGTTACCGCGACAGTTTTTAAGTAAAATATACTAAAAAGCATCATAAAATCGCGGTAACCAAAAATTGATTTCTTGTAATCAAAAGGGATGGCATTGAGGATAAAAAGTTTCAATTCTACCTCACCAACAGGATCTTTAGTCACTTTATAAAAATGATTAACCGAGATGATCATCTTCCGAACCTTTACCAATGCCTCTTTGGCATTTAGTTTTTTCAATTCCTGAATCTGTTCGTCCACATCGGCTTTGATCCTTTCTTTCCGATCATCCAAATCGGTTTCATCTTCTAATAATTTGTAATGAAGATGTTCTGTAAGCACTTTATCTTTGGCCACCAAACGCAGCAATAGCTTGTCTTTTTCTTTGACAGGCAATTCTGTTATAGCAGTTTTTAGATCTTTATGCTCCGATAACTTCATTTAAAAAGGGTTAGCCTTGATGTATTTTTCCCACTCCCATGCAGAGCGCATCATTTCATTGATATCGAGATTGGCTTTCCAGCCCAGTTCGTTATTCGATTTTTGTACGTCGCCATAAATCTGAACAATATCACCTGCCCTTCTAGGACCAATTTTATACTCAAGTTTCTCTCCGTTCACTTTTTCGAAAGCTGCAATAATTTCTAAAACTGAAGAGCCTTTACCGGTACCGATATTGAAAACATCGTAATTACCGTTAGGATTTCCTTGTTCCAGTTTCTTAATCGCTGCAACGTGTGCTTTTGCAAGATCAACCACATGGATATAATCACGGATGGCAGAACCATCAGGAGTATTGTAATCGTTGCCATAAACTGTAATCGGACCGCGTTTACCAATAGCCGATTGGGTGATGAAAGGGACAAGATTGGCAGGAACACCGTTAGGTAATTCGCCAATTAAAGCGGTTTCGTGAGCACCAACCGGGTTGAAATAACGCAAAGCAATTACATTTAAATCAGGTGTTACAGCAGCAGTTTCTGCCAATATTTCTTCGGCAATCTGCTTGGTATTTCCGTAAGGCGATTCTGCTTTCTGTACCGGAGCAGCTTCGGTTACCGGTAAAGTTTCTGGCTGACCATAAACGGTACAAGATGAAGAAAATACAAAATTGATCTTCCTGTTAAACGAAGTTAATAGGTTAATTAAACCGTAAAAATTGTTTTTATAATACTTTAGAGGTTGTTCTACCGATTCGCCAACAGCTTTTGATGCTGCAAAATGGATAATTCCATCAATATCGGTATGGTTTTCTGCAAATTCCTGAACTGCTCTATCATCCTGCAGATCGATTTCATGAAAATCGAACCATTTGCCCGTGATGGCATGAAGCTGGGTTAAAATTTTGATATTCGAATTAGAAAGGTTATCGACAATTACGACTTCGTATCCTGCGTTATGTAACTCTACTGCTGTGTGCGAACCTATGTATCCTGTTCCACCAGTAACTAATATTTTTGCCATTTTAACGGTTAAATGTGGTAAAATCTTTATGATCTATTTTCTCCAAAGCCTCTGGAGGCAATGATTTAAAATATTCGTATGTAATCTTCAATCCTTCAGCTCGGCCTACTTTTGGCTCCCAACCCAATATCGCTCTCGCTTTTGTAATATCAGGTCTGCGCTGTTTAGGATCATCTTGTGGAAGTTCTTTATAAACAATTTTCTGCGTGGTGCCTGTAAGTTTGATAATTTCCTCACAGAACTGTTTGATGGTAATTTCATCCGGATTACCAATGTTTACCGGCTGTGCATAATCGCTCATCAATAAACGGTAAATCCCTTCAATCAGGTCATCAACATAACAGAAAGAGCGTGTCTGACTTCCGTCACCAAAGATAGTTAAATCTTCGCCTCTTAAAGCCTGTCCGATAAAAGCAGGTAAAACACGGCCATCATTCAGGCGCATCCTAGGTCCATAAGTATTAAAAATCCTCACGATCCTCGTTTCTACGCCATGAAAAGTATGGTAGGCCATGGTTATGGCTTCCTGAAAACGTTTGGCCTCATCATAAACGCCACGTGGACCTACCGGATTTACATTGCCCCAATATTCCTCTGGCTGAGGATTTACATTTGGATCGCCATATACTTCTGAAGTTGAGGCAATCAGCATCCTTGCATTTTTATTTCTGGCAAGGCCCAAAAGATTATGCGTACCCAACGAACCTACTTTAAGTGTCTGGATCGGGATTTTAAGATAATCGATCGGACTTGCAGGTGAGGCAAAATGTAAAATGTAGTGAAGTTTACCGGGAATATGTACAAATTTGGAAACATCGTGGTTATAAAACTCGAAATTTTCCAGTTTGAACAAGTGTTCGATATTTGCCATATCGCCTGTAATCAGGTTATCCATCCCGATAACGTGATAACCCTCTTTCACAAAACGATCACAAAGGTGCGAGCCTAAAAATCCGGCGGCACCTGTAATCAATATTCTTTTCTGACCCATTTTAATCTATTAGTTTTCTACCTATGCTGTTATAATAATAGCCAAGATCGATCATTTTTTGCAAATCGTATAAATTTCGACCGTCGAAAACCACTTTATTTTTCAAGATGTTGTCGATTTTCTCAAAATCAGGGTTACGGAAAACCGACCATTCAGTTGCAATCAACAGTGCGTCAGCACTTTCTAAAGCTTCGTATTGGTTTTTAGCGTAGTTTACCTGGTCGCCGATAACATTTTTAACATTGTCCATCGCTTCTGGATCGAACACGGTAACGGTTGCACCGTTCTTAACCAGCGCATCGATAATATATAAGGCCGGTGCCTCGCGGATATCGTCGGTTTCTGGTTTAAAAGCCAGTCCCCAAAGCGCAAAATGTTTGCCTTTGATATCGCCTTTGTAATATTTAAGCACCTTGTCAACCAGGATTGTTTTTTGTCTTTCATTAACTTCCATTACCGATTTAAGGATCTGAAAATCGTAGGCATAATCATCAGATGATTTTACCAGTGCTTGAACATCTTTAGGGAAACATGAGCCGCCGTAACCTACGCCTGGAAAGAGGAAACGTTTACCGATGCGGTCATCAGAACCTATGCCCCTTCTTACCGAATCAACATCAGCACCTACCAGTTCGCAAAGGTTGGCAACCTCGTTCATGAAGGTGATTTTGGTAGCAAGGAAAGAGTTTGCCGCGTATTTAGTCAATTCAGAAGAACGCTCATCCATAAAAAGAATTGGGTTCCCCTGACGTACGTAAGGACCGTATAATTCAGTCATCAGCTTTTTAGCCTTTTCACTTTTTGTACCAAGCACAACACGGTCTGGTTTCATAAAGTCATCAACCGCTACACCCTCTCTTAAAAACTCAGGATTAGATACCACGTCTACTTCAATCGAAGTATTTTCGGCAAAAACAGCCTTTACCTGATCAGCCGTTCCAACCGGAACCGTTGATTTATTTACGATGACCTTATATTCGGTAATCAGTTTAGAAATATCCTTTGCAGCGCCTAAAATATAAGAAAGATCGGCAGCACCATCTCCACCTGGAGGCGTTGGCAAAGCCATAAAAATAATCTGCGCATCTTTTACAGCATCTGCAAGATTTGTTGTAAAAGTTAACCTTTCCTGTTCTATATTTCTATGGAACAAAAGATCTAAACCAGGCTCATAAATCGGCACTTCGCCAGCCTGCATTTTTTTTACTTTCGCTTCATTAATGTCAACACATATTACATCATTTCCTGTTTCTGCTAAACAGGTTCCGGTAACTAAACCTACGTATCCGGTACCAATAACGGCTATCTTCATCTGTTATAATTTATTAAACAATATTAAATTGTTTTTTATCGGTTTTAATGAGCTCACAAGCTCGGTTACTTTTAGCTGCTATGAAGTAATCATGACCTGTCTATTTATTGTATTGAATGATAGGCTAAATCGTGAGGACTCCATATATTTTTAAGCTTTTTAAATATATTCGTTTTATCTTGCCACGAAGATATGAAATTACACTAATGCTTTTGCTTTACATAATCGGAATTCGGCTTTACACTTTGCTTATTAGGATATTCTCATTATTCGATCCTAAGGCTAAACTGTTTATAAATGGCCGTAAAAACGTCTATACACAAATTGCCCAGAAAATTAATCCGGGCGAAAAACACATTTGGTTTCATTTTGCTTCTTTGGGCGAATTTGAACAGGGCCGGCCGGTTTTAGAAAAACTAAAATCGCTTTATCCAGCTAAAAAAATAGTAGTTACTTTTTTCTCCCCTTCGGGATACGAAATCAGGAAAAATTATGCCTTGGCAGATGTATTTTATCTCCCCCTTGATACCGCAGCCAATGCCAAACGTTTTATAGCAAGCATTAATCCAGAAATGGCCATTTTTACCAAATACGAATTTTGGCATTTCTATTTTAAGGAATTAAAAGACCAGGGTATTCCTTTATATGTGATTTCAGGAATTTTTAGAGAAAGTCAGGCATTTTTTAAATGGTACGGTAGCTTTTACCGCAATATTCTAAAATCAGTTACTTACTTTTTTGTGCAAAATGAAGAAAGTGAAAATCTTTTAAAATCGATCGGGCTAGATAATGTGACCATAAATGGCGATACGCGTTTCGACCGTGTTTACGAAAATGCACAATCGCCCAAACAGCTTAGCTTAATAGAAAGCTTTATCGGTAATTCTCCTACATTAGTTTGTGGAAGTACCTGGCCTGAAGATGAAAAAATATTATCTGCTTTGCCTGAAAAATATCCCAACTGGAAGTTTATCATCGCCCCACACGAGATTCACGAAAGCCATATTGAAAGTATCGAGAAGCAGTTTCCAGTTCGCAGTGTGCGGTTTTCAGTTTTCAGTTTGTCTAATCAAACGCTAAACGCCGAACACCAAACCCTCATCGTAGACAACATCGGCATGCTTTCTTCTCTCTATCAATACGGAAATGTAGCCTACATTGGTGGCGGTTTTGGAACGGGAATACACAACACTTTAGAAGCTGCAGCATTTGGTTTGCCTGTAATTTTCGGCCCAAAATACGATAAATTTCAGGAAGCTAAAGATCTAATTGCCATAGGTGCAGCCAAAAGTATTTCCACGGTTGAGGAATTAATCAGTGCTTTTGAAGGTTTTACCAAAAATGAAGATGCTGCAACGCATGCCAAAAGATATGTTGGGGATAAAAAAGGGGCAACTGATCAGATTATTTCGATGATTACGAAATCAGATCGGCCTTAGCAATTTCTTCCACAATTTCGGGAATACGCTGATCAATTGAAACCGTTACCACATCTTGTTCGTCAGCCTGAGGCTCTTCCAATGTTTCAAACTGGCTTTTTAATAAACTTGAAGGCATATATTGATGAGATCGTTTAGCAATCCGGTCGTGAATTAAATCAAAATTCCCTTTTAAATAAACAAAGCGGATTGACTCATTATCAGTTCTCAACACATCACGGTAAGCTTTTTTCAATGCAGAACAGGCAATAATGCAGCTTGTACCATGGGCAACATGTTCGCGGCCCACTTTCGCAATCAATTGAAGCCAATCTAAACGATCAGCATCTGTTAAAGGGATACCAGCGGCCATTTTATCTACATTACGTTGCGAATGCAGGTTATCACCATCTATAAATTCAGCATTTATTCTCGGCGCTAAAGCTTTACCAACTACTGTTTTACCACTTCCCGAAACGCCCATTAAAATAATAAAGCTCGCCATATTTAAACTATTTAACCATCCCGGCCAAAGCCTCGATAAACACTGGACTATCGTTTAAGCTCTCTACTAACTGAACATGTTCACCGCCCAAAGCCTTAAACTCTTCGTGGTACTCTACCGTGATTTCGTAAAGCGTTTCTAAACAATCGGCCACAAAAGCAGGGCTAAAAACCAAAAGGCGTTTTTTGCCTTCGCCAGCCAATTTTTTCAACACATCGGTAGTATAGGGTTGTACCCATGGCTCTTTCCCTAAGCGCGATTGGAAACAAACAGTATATTGATCTTTCGAAAGATTTAATTCTTTGGCAATTAATCTGGCTGTGTCATGTCCTTGTGCGGAATAACAGAATTTATTGGTATCGTTTAATGTCTGGCAGCAATCGGCACTTTTCAAACAGTAACTTCCAGTATGATCGCACTTTAACAATTGACGCTCAGGTAAGCCATGGAAGCTGAATAACACGTGATCGTAGCTTTCTACATGATGTTTTCTGGCATTTTCTGCAAAAACTTTAATCATCAGTTCGTTATCATGGAATGAATTAACAAATGATATTGGTGGAACCGTTGGCCATTTGCTCACCAGCTCCATTACCAATTGCATTACCGAACCAGTACTGGCAGAGGCATATTGAGGAAACATCGGGATAACCTGAATGGACTCTACCAAACCCGCTTTTAAGTTTGCCAGCGCCGATTCTATTGATGGACTTTGGTAACGCATGGCCAGTTCTACATGATAATTGTCTCCCAATCTTTCCTGCAGCATTTTAGCCTGTAACCTACTGTAATACAATAGTGGCGAACCATTTTCATTCCAGATTTCTTTATATAATTTTGCTGTTTTAGGACTACGAAATGGAACAATAATACCTTTAACCAATAATGTCCTGTTCAACTTAGGGATATCGATTACCCGCTCGTCCATTAAAAATTGATCTAAGTATTTTCTAACATCTGCCGTTGCCGGACTATCAGGTGTTCCTAAATTTACCAGTAAAATGCCCTTTTTGCTCATCTATAAGAATATGTTTCGTGGCGCAAATATCGCCTTTTTATTGTTTTTTCCCTATGCTTAAAATGTGATTGCAAACATTTTTTAGTCAAAGAAGTGTTATTTCATACTTCCAAAGGCTATTGAGGAATAGTGTGTGAATACATAGTGAAAGCTTCCCGTCATAAGTAGTGCAAAATCGTTAGTAATTATTTAAAATTAAACTTTAAATCACATTAATGTGTTGTCAGATGTTACCATCTGACAGTTAGATCAAGTAAAAATTACTTGGAAATTAGTTAGTGTAGGATGATAACATCCAACACCATAGATAAATCGCATAAATGTGCTGTCAGATGCTACCATCTTGGCAGTTAGATCAAGTAAAAATTACTTGGAAATTAGTTAGTGTAGGATGGTAACATCCAACACCATAGATAAATCGCACAAATGTGCTGTCAGATGTTACCATCTGGCAGTTAGATCAAGTAAAAATTACTTGGAAATTAGTCAGTGTCGGATGGTAACATCTGACACCACGATCAGCATTACCCCTTCGACTTATACAGTTGCCACCAGGGCATACCCGGTTTTTGGTGATGTTCTAAATGATAGCCAAAAAAGTAACAGGTAATGAAGGCAACAAAATGATTTTTCTGCAAGGTAGAAGAATGATATTCATTATCATGCTCCCCCTTATGCGGCAAATAGGTTCCAAAATAAAATAGCTGAAAAGTGCTTAATAAGGATGGCAGTACCCAAAAGAGCAGCAGATTCTTTTCATCGATCCAGATTTTCAAAACATTATAAGCTATGGCCATAATTACCAATTGAATTATAGTGACATAATTCAGCATGAAACGAAAATACCATTTCCAAAAGCCATGTGGCGCAAAATCCGGATCTTTTTCGGTATGTACATGACGGTGGTGTTGGTGATGTTTCACATACAAACGGTTATAAAAAAAACCTGCGTAGAGAAAAACGGAAAGATAGCCAATAAAATTATTTGCCTTTTGGTTCGGCGATATTGTTCCGTGCATAGCATCGTGGGCAGTAATAAACAAACCGGTGTACAAATGCATCTGAAGAACAATCATCAGATAAACCAAGGGATTGCTCCAGGTAAAATTCCATGTAAGCAAGAAATAAAGGGAAACAAACCAACAGATAACTACGGTTAGTGCAACCAGAATTCCGGTATGTGGGTTTACAGCTTTCAATGGCTTTTATTTTATTTCGTCATGCTGAACTTGTTTTACAAGTAGAAATATTATTTTCAATTGCCCTGTAGCTACTATGTGGTCAGCATCTTTACTCGATGTATAGACCCTGAACTAAATTACCTTCGGTGAGCTCGCTTAAGGCTCGGTTTACTTCGTAGCTTTCTGCTACGCTACAGGTAAGGGTGAAGCCCCTCTTGATAAATCTAGTATTTTTCCAAAGCCGCTTTAACCTTTTCCATCAACCACATTGGTGTAGATGTAGCACCGCAGATACCAACTTTATCGTTTTCTTTAAACCAGGTTTGATCTAACTCTTCAACATTCGAAATGAAATAAGAATTATCGTTGTGTTTTTTACAAACATCATACAGCACTTTCCCGTTAGACGATTTCTTGCCTGATACGAAAACGATTTTATCATAATGACTTACAAAATCTTCAAGCTCTTCGTAACGGTTAGATACTTGCCTGCAAATGGTATCGTTAGCCTTAACTTCATAACCACGGCTCAATAACTCATCCTTAATGTGATAGAATTTATCGGTGCTTTTAGTGGTCTGACTATATAGGGTAAATTTAGCAGGCAATTCTACATTATCCAGCTCGGCCAGATCCTGAAAAACAATCGCCTTACCATCTGTTTGGCCTTGTAATCCGATTACCTCGGCATGCCCGTGCTTACCAAAAATAAGTACTTGCTCATCGTCGTCATGCGAATTTTTAATCCTGTTCTGTAATTTCAGCACAACAGGGCATGAAGCATCTATTAAAGTCAGGTTATTTTCTAAAGCCAGTTGGTAGGTTGAGGGCGCCTCACCATGGGCTCTGATTAAAACCTTTTCGTCTCTTAAGTTTTTTAAAACTTCGTGATCGATAATTTTTAATCCGCGATTGGTTAAACGCTCTACTTCTTCATCGTTATGCACAATATCGCCAAGGCAATATAAATAACCTTCGTTATCCAGAATATCTTCTGCCATTTCTATGGCATATACTACGCCAAAGCAAAAGCCTGATGATTTATCGATATTGACCTGTAAGTTTAAATTGCTCATTTTTTTCTTAGGATTAGTTATTTATCGTGGTAATGTCCCTTTGCAGAAATTACAAATACAGTAATAATCTCTTCATCGATTCTATAGACTAACCTATCTTTTTTATTTATTTGTCTTGACCAATAGCCCGAAAACCCAAATTTTAATTTTTCAGGTTTACCTATGCCGGATGAATGCTTAACTCTATAAAAATTTGCTGGAGTTTTTTAATGGAAGCTTTATCTCCTGATTTATGTATTTCAGCCAATTGTCTTTTAGCTTGATCCGTAATGTCTACAAAATACTTTTCCATATATTTTGAACATCCTTAACCCTTGTTAAACGTCCATTTTTCACATCATCCTCCCCTTTAGCTATTTCATTTATAAATTCAGGGCTATAGCTTTTTTCTTTTTTAAAAGTTACATTCAAAGCCTGTAACACAGCCTCAACTGCCAAAAGTTGCTTTTTATTTTTAGGCTGTACGATTAGTGTTTCCATGCTATAAAATTAATTAAAATAGTATCACAAAATTAAGCAAAAATATTTGTTCTGGTTGTCATGTATAAGACAACAAAAAAGATTAGCTGTGAAACGAACATCACGGCACCAATATATTTCTGTTGCTTTAGGCCCAAAGCATAGTAAAACTTCAGCAAAATTACCGAAACAATAAACCAGGCCACATAATTCTGAACAGGGATTTCATGCCAGTCCCACTGCCAATAATTAAATTTCATAGCTACAGGTTCCAAAAAGAAATCGAACCCGACCAGCATAAAAGCACCAAGCACTGAAGCCAAAATACTATGTCTGATTTTCATACTTTTCATCATTTGCCCAATACTGAAAATAAGGATTACCCAATTTACGCCCATTAATAATGGAACCGCAGCAACTTTGTATCCCAATGTATCTCCGTAATAATAGCTGCCAAATATCTTTCCGGTATGCACGCCCAATACCTCGACTAAAAAACCACAGAGAAATACACCTGAAACCAGCAACAATAAACGTTTCACATCGGCATTGTATGAAAAAACAATTACGGCAAACATCAGCAACAAATGAAAGGGAACCAGTTTGATAAAATAAGGCTGGGCAGCTGGAATTAAGAAACCAAGCAAGCCAACCATATGAAAAACGACAATTATTGCAACTGCAATCCTTTTAATCTTTAAATCGTTTTGATCGTTCTGCCCTTCCATGTGCTCGTTTTAAAAATATGTTTTTTTATAGAAATGAATGAAATGATTAAGAAGAACAACATCTGTAAGGGATGTAAAATCAGATTTATCAAAACATTTTGTCCCGATAAATAGGAGATCATTATTCTACTTAGTACTATTAAAGTTAATGGTAATACAAGTAAAGCAATATTAAAGTTTAAGATTAAAATTACTGGCCCTACAGTTACCAAAAGCTGGTAAAGTAATAATATTATGATGTTATTACCAAAACCTGCCAGTAAATTTTTACTGAAACCGTTTAAGCTTTCGCCTAAATTCTTGTACATCCTGCAATAGATCAGTCCGTTGGCCAAAAGGGCCTCGGCATTAAATTTTTCCTGTTTTATCAACTTCATAATCTCCACATCTTCTACAACCTGGTGTTTAACCCGCTCGTGCCAGTGGTTTTCTTTGTAATTACTGGCATTAAAAAACATACACTGTCCGCTTGCCGCTGCAAATGCTGAGTTTTTCGAAAGTTTAACCAATCGCAGTGGCAATAAATTTAGCAGTATAAAATGCATTAAGGGTACCGTTAACCACTCGCCTATCGATTTTATCGTTTGGTTGGTAAAAACACTTAACAAAGCCAGACCTCCAATTTCCATCCGGTTAATCAGGCTATTAATCAATCCTCTTTTTACTGATTCGTCTGCGTCGATAAACAAAAGATATTTCCCTGTAGCCAATTCGCTAAGCTGGTGGCAGGCATAATTTTTCCCAAGCCAGTTTTGAGGTAACGCTTTACCGCTTACCACTTTGAACTGTGGGTTTGTGAAGCAAAAATTTTCGACTACACCGAAAGTATTATCATCGCTGTTATCATCCAAAACAATCACCTCATAATTAGTGTAATCCTGATTTTTTATCGAAAAGAGTAGTTCTAAAATATCCGCTGCTTCATTTCGCGCAGGAATTAGGATCGAAACCTTATCATGATAGTGTTTAACCACTCTAGGCAACTTCGGATTAGAAAGGAAATTGAAAACAGTAACCGAAAATCTGATAACCAGGAAAATTAAAACGGCATAAATAAAAATTGTCATTCAATTAGCTGAGTTTGTTTAATAACCGATTGATCGTAATGTTTATTATAAGCACTTTTTAGCAATTGCAAACTTACATATTCTTCGTTCTCCCAGTGCTGCAAGTAAGTATAAGCTGATGGCTTTCTTTTCGAAAAATAATCAATAAAGGTGGCGGCAAAAATAATATTGATTTTTTTCTGACTGGCATTGATCATCTGCATCACTCCTTTTTCGAAACTGATATTTTTAAGATGGTTTGAATATAATTTACCCTGAGGGAATATAAGTACTAAATTTTCGGGGTTATTTAACAGTTTTCCTGCATAATTAAGCGTTTCTAAAACATCTTTGCCTTTATTTTCGGCAGCAAAAGCACCAAGATATTTTAAAAAACCAACTTTAGTATAGTTTTCGGCATTTACCAAAACATGAAATTGTTTCTTAAATACTTTTTTGTTGATGTAAAAAAGAAAAAAACCATCCCACCAGCTAAAATGATTGGCCAAAACCAATATAGCAGCATCTTGTTTAATTTCTACCTCGCCATATTTAAAAGCGGAAAAATCTTTTTTGATGATAAACTGGATGTACCAGGAGAAAAAGCTGAAGATCAAATTATTTTTTCTGGGCTGATACATTTCGGGAAATTGCAAAAAATTGGGATTAATTGCAAATTTCACAACAGTTATAGTCCTCGTTTGTAACGAGGATTAGCGAGGTGCACATTTGCAATGTGCTATTATCTCTATGATTTTAGCTCAAATATACCCGGTCTTCTTCACCTTCCACATCCATTACTACATCTACATGTTCTTTTAAGATGGTAGCCAGTTCAAGACCAACAAAATCGGTGGCAATGGGAAAAATTTTATGGCTTCGATCAACCAAAACTACCGTGCGTATTTTTTTATGTGGGGTATTTAAGAAAACGCCCAAGCCATAAGCAAGGGTTTTACCGCTGTTTAATACATCATCAACGATAATGATCACCTTGTTTTTCCAATGGCTTTCATCCAGATCTGTTGAAGCAACCAATTTACTGCTTTCTTTTTGCAGGTCGATACGCAGTAAGGTGATCTTAAAGCCCGAAATCTTTTTAAGTACTTTTTCTAATCTTAGTGCTAGTTTGTAACCACGGTCCCAAATACCAGCAAGCACCACTTCTTTCTCATTCAGGTTATCTTCTAAAATCTGATAAGCGATACGATCTATTTTCTGCTGAATTTGTTTCTTGTTAAGAATAAGTAATTGCGATGCCATTGTATAAAAAGGATTGAATACAAAAAGAACGATTTTAAGGCTGAAATTCAAACTATTTGAAAAATAATTTCGATTGTTTGCAACGTTTTCATCAGAGATGCGTCTAATCTATAACCAAAACACAAAATCGAAGTTATCGTTGCCTAAATGCTTCGTAACAATAGCTTCAGAATCATTTAACGAAAAAACGACTATGAAAACCCTTATCAAATCATCCGCCATTTTGTTTATCATCATAACCAGCTATATGGCCAAGGCACAAGAAACTAAAAGTTTCACGGTTAAAAACTTTAATAGCATTGGGGTAAGCAGTGGCATAGATTTATACCTCACCCAGGGTGGCGGCGAAAGTGTGAGTATAAAATCAGATTCTGAAACATTAAAAGACATTGTTGTTGAGCAAAGTGGCAGCAACGTGACCATAAAGTTTAAAGACGGCATCAACTGGGGCGGCCTGTTTAAAAACCGAACCATTAAAGCTTATGTAAGTTTCAAAAGCCTAAGTGCAATTGCAGCCTCTGGAGGATCGGATGTTTTTACACAAAATCAGATCAAAACAGATAAACTTGCTATTCGCTCGTCTGGTGGGTCAGATTTAAAGTTAACAGTTGTATGCAAAGATCTATCCATTCAATCAAGTGGTGGCAGCGATATCGATTTAAAAGGCAAGGCAGAAAATATGACCATTCAATCTAGTGGCGGTAGCGATATCGATGCTTATGAATTAATTACAGATTACGCAAAGGTACAGGCCTCCGGTGGTTCTGATGTAAATCTTTATGTAAATAAAGGCTTGGAAGCCAGTGCAAGTGGTGGTGGTGATGTAAGTTATAAGGGAAATGCTTCACTTAAGAAAACATCAAGCTCAAAAAGTGGAGATGTGCACCACGTAAATTAAAAATTTAGTTTAGTTAATGATAATGCGCTGCTTTGTGGATACAAAGCGGCGTTTTTTATTCGGTGATTGCACAGATTAATAGATTACACAGATCCTGATCATTAAAGGCTAAGCAAGAAACCTTCAGCCTTTCTATCCTCTATCTTTTTTTGTACGGATAGTAAATAAAGTTGGCCCCTTCAGGAACAATCACAAATACGCACATAAAATCTTCCGGTTTTTTATACACTTTTAAGAAGGATTCTTTTTTTTCCTTGCTGATGATTCCTTTTTCTACAAACTCCTCTAACGTAGAGGCTTGTATTGTCCAATCGGTATTAAGTTCTTCTTTGTTTAAGATAAGTTCGCCAATGTTCACCTCGTGTTGGTGTGCAATAAAAATTGGATGGGCAGAAATGCCTTCAACCATAATCTCGATTGCTACTTCTTTAATCGCATCAGCATAGAACTCCAGGTCTTTTTCTAAACTTACCAGCGGACTTTCCTGCTTTTTTTGTGGTGTTCCGTTATCTTCGGGCGTTGCGCCTAATAATTCTTCTCTATCCATTTCAAGGTAAAAGTTTTATGGTTTAAAGTATAGGGTTTAATATGACAACATTTGATTTTAAGGTTATAGCCTTAAACCTTTTGCCTTACGCCTTAAACCTTAATAATACAACGTTCTCTACGTGCTGCGTATGCGGAAACATATCTACAGGTTTAATACGCACCACGTCATATTTCTCTTTCAACAATTCTAGGTCTCGTGCCTGAGTGGCCGCATTACAGCTTACATAAACAATTTTTTCAGACTCCATTTCCAACAATCTCTGTACGACATCTGCATGCATACCAGCGCGTGGCGGATCGGTTATGACCACATCTGGTTTACCATGGGCCAGGATAAATTCTGAAGTAAGTATATCTTTCATATCTCCAGCATAGAAAATCGTATTATCGATACCATTTAATGCGGAGTTAAATTTTGCATCTTCAATAGCGGTTGGCACATATTCTACCCCTACAACCTGTTTTACGTTTTTTGCAATAAAATTTGCAATCGTCCCGGCGCCAGTATATAAATCATAAACCAGTTCATCGCCTTTAAATCCGGCAAAATCCCTGGTAATTTTATATAATTCGAAAGCTTGTTCTGAATTGGTCTGATAAAAAGATTTCACTCCAATTTTAAAACGGATGCCATCCATTTCTTCGAAAATATGATCGCGACCTGAGAAAACCACCACATCCTGATCAAAAATGGTATCGTTTTTCTTTTGGTTAACGATATACAGCAAAGAGGTAATCTGTGGAAATTCATTTTTTAGGAAACCCATCAAACCATCAACCTGTATCTGTTCGGGATAAGCAAATACCACTGCAACCATCACCTCTCCTGTGCTAGAAGTACGGATAATCAGGTTACGCAAAACGCCTTCATGGTTACGCAGGTCGTAAAACGACAGGTCGTTTTCTAAAGCATATTTACGGACAGCGTTTCTGATCGAATTAGAAGGCTCATCCTGTAGATAACAATGTTCGATATCTAAAATTTTATCGAATCGCAATGGTACGTGAAAACCCAGTGCGTTCATATCAAAATCTTCATCGCGTTCTACATCGGTTTTTTCTAACCAGCGTTTGTTCGAAAAAGTAAATTCTAATTTATTACGGTAATATCTGTTTTTTTCTGAGCCTAAAATCGGTTCTGTTCCCGAGGTATCTATTTTACCTAAACGCTGTAAAGCCGCCTCAACATTTTTCTGCTTAAATTTTAATTGAGCATCGTAACCCATATGCTGCCATTTGCAACCGCCACAGGTTCCGAAATGAGGGCAAAAAGGATCAGTACGCAACGCTGATTTTTCATGAAGCTGATCGATTATTGCTTCAGCAAAATTCTTTTTCTTTTTGGTCAACCGAACATCCACCACATCACCAGGAACGGCTTTATCAACAAAAATAACCAATTCGTCAGCCTTGCCAACACCTTTTCCTTCTTCAGCAATATCGATTATATGTACGTTTGGAACAATAGTTACCGTACCGGGTTTTCTTCTACTCATTATTTTGCAAAGATAGAAAAAAGAGGTTAAAGGTAGAAGGCAGAAAGGTGGAGGGTTTAAAACCCGGTTAATCAAGAAAGATTAGGCAATACTGTCTTGTTCGAACGAGGATTGTTCGTTAAGAAAAATTAGATTTCAAAATTATTTTCCAAAAAATTTAAATGCCGCGCCCCAAAAGCCATCTAACCAGTTAAATTTTAGGTCAAATTTTTCATCTACCAGTACAGAAAACTCTAATATTTCTTTGCTCATGATAAAAAACCTATCTATTTAAGCAATAATACGAAATTCATACCAAAAACCGAAACGGTATAAATTAACTTTGTGTTAATTTTACATCAAAAGGTTAAACCACTCCTTTTACAACAACCAGAATCACGATCTATTGATTTTCAGTTCCTTATTTGATAACTAAATATAAATCCGTAACTTAAGGTATCATTCACATAAAAATGGAGGTTCATTATGAACGTTATCCGTAAAATTGAACATTGGGGAGATGTTCATCATTCAAAATGGCTAGATTATCTTCGGATCGTACTTGGCCTGATCATTTTTGGAAAAGGTGTTTCTTTTGTTAGCGACACTTCGGTTCTTCAAAACATGATTACACAAAACAACGTATTTGGTTTTTCTGGCATGCTCATCAGTGTCGCCATTCACGTTGTTGCATTTGCGCATTTGGTTGGGGGTGTTTTAATTACATTAGGTTTAGTTACCCGCTTTGCCGTTGTCATTCAGATTCCAATCTTATTGTTTGCCGTATTTTTCGTTAACCTTACACCCGGTTTCTCCACACCGAATTCGGAATTGTGGTTTTCGGTATTGGTACTGTTTCTGCTCATCATGTTTTGGGTAGTAGGTTCAGGCCTTTTATCGGTTGATGAAGGATTGAAACGCAAAACAGGCAAGCGGTACGCCTAAACAACATTAAATATTCTTAGTATCTTTCGCTTTTACGAACGATGATGAAAACGAAGATACTTTTTGCACTGCTTTTTGCGGGATTGGGATGTTACGCACAAAATTCGACTGATGAATATTTCAAACTAACGCGGGCTGGTTTCTTAGAAAAAAACGCCTACGAAACCACTGCTTTTGTAGAAAAATACTTCCGTGTACCCGGCAACACAGGCTTTAATGCCAGTATCCATTATGTTGAGAACATCCTTAAAAAGGCTGGTTTTGTACAACAGAAGCAGAATGAGTTTGAAGCTCCTTTAACTTATCGCATCGAAAAAAGAGCGATGAAAAATAGCACCTGGGAGCCCGTTGATGCCAATATTGATATTGTTGGAGAAACAAAACCGCTCATTTCCTACAAAACTAACCGCAACATGATTCCAATCAATTGCAGATCAACACCTGCAGGAGGTGTTACGGCTAGTGTAGTTTACATTACCAACGTATTACCTGCCGAAATAGAGAAAATGGATCTGAAAGGGAAAATCCTATTTTCTGAGAACAGTCCATCGCGCCTGCTTCAAATAGCCGCAAAAGCCGGAGCCATTGGCGTGTTGGGCTATTCGATGCCAAAGTATACTCAACCAGATATACATCAAACTTCTATCCAGTTTGGAAGCATGAAAGCCAATAGTGAGGTATGGACATTGCTTTTATCTTATGCTGCCAAAGAAAAGTTAAAAGTGGCCTGTTTAAAAGGCGAGACTAAATTGAAAGTAAATATTCAGACTAAAATTTATCCCTCTGAAGAATTAACGATAGTAGCAAACGTTAGAGGCAGTTCAAATCCTAATGAACGTTTTGTATTCAGCGCCCATGTTCAGGAACCTGGGGCAAACGATAATGCAAGCGGCGTTGGCACATTAGCTGAAATGGCAAGATTAACAGCAGCATTATATCAGGCAAAAAAGATTGACCCTAAGCGCAGCCTCACTTTTTTATGGGGCGATGAAATTGTATCAACAAGGAGATATATTACCGAAGATACCGCCCGGGCCAAGGGTATTATGTGGGGAATGAGTTTGGATATGGTTGGCGAGGACACTAAAAAAACTGGCGGCTCCTTTTTGATTGAAAAAATGCCTGATCCGTCAGCCATCTGGACAAGGGGAACAGATAAACATACCGAATGGGGCGCAGGCGATGTTACGGAGAAAGATCTTTTCCCACATTATTTTAACGATTTCATCTTCGATATCTGCAAAGCTCAGGGCAAATTTGCCAATTGGACGGTTAACTATAATCCGTTCGAAGGTGGTAGTGACCACACACCATTCTTGCAAAATAAAATCCCAGGATTACTGATGTGGCACTTTACCGATGTGTTCTACCATACGGATAATGACAGGATTGATAAAGTTTCGCCAACCGAAATGAAAAATGTAGGGATAAGCGCTTTAACTACCGCCTATACTTTAATTTCTGCAGACGAAAATACTGCGATAGCCACTGTTTCGCAAATTAAAAACGATGCTTTAACGCGCTTAAAAACCGAATTTGAACTGAGCAAAAAAGAAATTGCAAAAGGAAAAGCCGCAGCTAATGAGAAACACATTATTGAAGTGTGGGCCAAATGGTATACAGATGCTTTGGCAACGGTAAACAAAATGCCTGTAAAACCCGAAACTACCAGAGTTGGTTCGGCCATTAAGGTTGCTACTAACGAGATCGAAAAACAAACGAAGGTATATTTAGAGGAGTTGAAATAGATTGATGCCTAAACCAAAAGCAATAGTTATCGGTGCCGGAATTGCTGGAATTGCATCGGCTATCCGTCTTTCCGTAAAGGGTTATGAGGTTGATGTTTTTGAAGCTAATTCAAAACCTGGAGGTAAGCTGGCAGAAATAAAAATGAACGGTTTCAGGTTCGATGCCGGCCCCAGCCTCTTTACCATGCCCCACTACGTGGATGAGCTCTTTAAATTGGCAGGTAAGAACCCTGAAGATTATTTTGGATACATCAAACTAAAAGAAATTTGCCGTTATTTCTACGAGGATGGTTTAAGGCTAAATGCAAGCGCAGATCTTGATGAATTTGCAAAGGAAATAGAAGAGAAGACAGCTTCAACTGCAAAAGAGGTTGAGCGCTATTTAAACAAAAGCAAAACCATTTACGATGTTACCCACCGTGTATTTCTGGAAAGAAGTTTACATAAAATTAAAAGCTATCTGCACTGGGATACCTTAAAATCTATATTCCGTTTTGGCCAGATTGATGCTTTTAGAACACAGGCAAAAGCAAACCGATTTTTCTTTAAGGACGATAGAATAGCACAACTTTTTAACCGTTATGCCACCTATAATGGTTCCGATCCCTACCAGGCACCGGCCACATTGAATGTGATTCCGCATTTCGAGTACCATTATGGAGCCTTCCTTCCAAAAAATGGGATGTACAGTATTGTTACTGCCCTGGTAAAGTTGGCAGAAGAGTTAGGAATAAGGTTTCATTACAATCAAAAGGTAGAAGAAATTATATATGCTAATGATCCTAAACCCGAAGTACAGGGCGTAAAAGTTAATGATAAAACCTATAAGGCTGATGTTGTTGTTTCGAACCTCGATATCTGGTTTACTTATAAAAACCTGCTTAAAGGCATAGCTCAACCTAAAAAGTTATTAAACCAGGAACGGAGTAGCTCTGCTCTGATCTTTTACTGGGGCATGGATGGAAATTACAGCGATATGGGCTTGCACAACATCTTTTTCGCTGAGGATTACCAAAAAGAGTTTAATGCCATATGGAAAGATAAAACCATCAGCAGCGATCCAACGGTGTACGTGAACATCAGCTGTAAACATATCAGGGGTGATGCACCAACAGACAGCGAAAACTGGTTTGTAATGATAAACGTTCCTGCCAATAACGGTCAAAACTGGGATGTATTGATCAAAGAAGCCAGGGCAAATATTATCCAAAAAATCAGTCGTATTTTAAACAGAAATATTGAAAAAGACATTACCTGTGAGCAGATTTTAGACCCCAGAAGCATTGAAAGCAAAACCGGTTCTTATCAAGGTTCTCTATATGGTAACAGTTCCAACAATCAGTTTTCTGCCTTTTTAAGGCATTCCAATTTCAGTTCGAAAGTTAAAAATCTATACTTCTGTGGAGGCAGTGTACATCCGGGCGGAGGAATTCCGCTGGCATTATTATCGGCTAAGATAATTGATGATGAAATTAGTTCAGTAGTTCATTAGCCATTGGTTAATTGGTAAACCTATCTGCTTATTAATTAATCGAGTAAAGACTAGAGACTAAGGACTGCAGACTATCGATTGTTCTTAATGGCTTCTTCTAACTTTTCGCCATCCAGATCAAATGCATCTACAATTAATTTAGCTTTGGTATAAAAAGGATCACGTTCCTGAAGTTTTATTTTGATAAATTCTAAAAGCTGCTCATCATCCAGATCTTTAATCAACGGACGCTTTTGGCGGTTATGTAAACGTGATACCAATGCAGCAGGCTCCATTTGCAGGTAAACCGTTTCACCATTTGCATTCATCCATTCCATGTTATCGAAGAAACACGGCAATCCGCCTCCAGTAGCTACCACACAGGTTTCTGGATAATCGAAGGTTTTAAGCATTTCGCTTTCATAATCCCTAAAGCCACTTTCTCCATATTCGGCAAAATATTCGGCAATGCTTTTACCCGTTTTTGAAACAATTTCGGCGTCAAGATCAATTACAGGGCATTCTAAACGATGTGCCAACTGTTTTGCCTTTGTACTTTTGCCGCAGCCCATATATCCGATAAGGAAAATCTTCATGTATCTCTCTTTTTGCTTAGACCTTATAATAGATTGTCGCGTTTTAACATAATATAATCGGTTACAGGTGGTGTAAAACCTTCTTTTTTCAACAAAGTTACAACCTGTCCGCGATGATAAGTAGAATGATTAAATAAATGAAATAAAATTTCGTCTAATCGGTTTTCGTACTGAGCACCTTGTGTGTTGCTGTACAAAATCTTTTTATCTAATGTATTGTCTTTCAATACCGTCCTAATCAACTTAAAATTTTCAGCGGCAATACTTTCAAAGTTTTCCTTATGATGAATATCCCAAACACCATAAAGTGGCTTCTTACCCGAAATCCGTTGCGCCCAAATATGCTGCGCATTAAGTACGTGGCTAAACAATCGCTCTGCATCGGGCATTTCAGTTGTTGCAAACTTAAATATTTCAATGATGCGTTGATCGGCAAGCTCAGTATAGTTTATAATTTCTTCTTCGCGCATAACCTAACTTAATTTAACTCTTGGATCGACATAAGCATATAAAATATCAACCAGAATATTGATGACTACAAATACGAAAGCAATAAAAAGAATAGATCCCATCACCACCGGAAAATCAGACATTTCTAAAGCGGTTACTGTTGTTCTGCCCAATCCATTATAGCCGAAAATGTACTCTACAAAGAAAGAACCCGCCAGCAAAGAGGCAAACCACCCTGAAATGGCCGTAATTACCGGGTTCAGGGCATTTTTTAAAGCGTGTTTATAAATTATGGCATTTCTACTTAAGCCTTTAGCCCTGGCAGTTCTGATATAATCCTGCGCCAAAACATCCAGCATTGCGCTTCTGGTTAACTGTACAATAATCGCCAAAGGTCTCAAACCAAGGGTAATCATCGGCAGCCATAGGTTTCTTAAGGTTAATACTTCACCATTAAAGGGATCGTAAGAATATAAGCTTCCGCTCATTTTTAGACCTGTATAATTGCTCAGCACAAAGCCGAACAGCCAGGCAATAATAATCCCTGCAAAAAAAGAAGGTGCTGATATGCCTAGAATGGCAAATGCATTGGCCGATTTATCAATCCACGAATCTTTATAAACCGCTGAAAGCACACCCAAAAACACGCCGATTATTGTTGCAAAAATCATCGCTGTTAAAGCCAGGATAAAAGTATTTGGTACCGTTTCGGAAAGTATAGCTGTTACATCGCGCTTGGTCTGGTAAGAACTGCGGAGATAAGGCCATTTTATCACCAGGGCTTTTTTATCAAAAGCCATCAATTTTGCATAATGATATTTCTGTTGATTGGTACTATCATTATCCAGAATGCTAATTGGCGATAAATCGTTAATGTATAAAACGAACTGAACAGGTTTGGATCGGTCTAAGCCAAATTCTTTACGAACGGCTTCGAGCGATTGTACATCGGCCCTTTGCCCCATCGTCATCCGTGCAGGGTCGCCAGGTAAAATATTAAACAGCACAAAAACAACCAATATTACACCGCCCATTACCAGCAGCCCATACATCAGTTTTTTTAATGCGTATCCGATCATGTTTATTTATCGAAATATTTCCGGCTGAGTTGGTCGAAAGTGGGTACGTTATGAAAATGCCATTTATTGATTACCACTCCGTTTTTCATCAATAAAACACCAGGATTTGCCCTTACCATACTTTTTAAAGGTACAGCATCAGCATAAAAAACCTCCGAAAACAGGTTGTTCTTTTTGATAAAAGCCTGCGCATCCTGAGCCGAATTGGACGTAAGCAATACCGTGCGGATATTAAACTGCTGCGTAGCGTTTAAAGCCAATGCGTTTAGTTTACCGATGGCGCCCTCGTTTGCAGCATGAAGATCATAAGCTACGAAAATCAAATTATAATAAGGGTTTTCGATCAGTTCCTTGGTATAATCGGTGCCCGACGCATCAGTAATGTTCAGATCTTTGATTTTAGGTTCAAAACCTTTTTTAACCAGTCTTTTTGCCGGTTCACCGATAATTTCCCAATTGTTATCCTTCCAGATTTCCGTTTTAAGATAGGCTTTATCGCTCATATCTTTCTCTTCATTGGTTTTCTTGTTCTTTAAGTGATACATGATCTCAAATTCATCTGGTTTTTCTCCCGGAGGGATCACCATTAGTGATGGAAGATGTGCACCAACTTTATAAGGCAGGAAATCGATAATCGGCAAAACATTGTAAGTATACAAACCAAAACCTAAAGATATAACCGTTACTGCAATGGCAATATTTCTTTGAGTGGCTTCTTTTTTAAATAATGGCTGGATCAGGTTCTTGTTTAGGAAAATAACAATGATCAGCGCTAAAAGGATCAGATCTTTACTAAACGACTGCCATGGGGTGAGCGGAATGGCATCGCCAAAACAGCCACAACTGGTAACTACTTTGAATGCTGCAGATATAAATGTGAGTAGGGTAAAAAAGATAATGAGTAGCAATAAACCCCAAGCCACCTTTTTACTCCAGAAACCGAATAGCAATAAGGCACCGAGAACAATTTCTAAAGTACAAAGTAAAATGGCAATAGCGGTGGCCATTCCACTCAGGAAATTCATGTGAAAAACTTCAAAATACTCCTGTAATTTATAGCCAAAGCCAAGCGGATCGTTTGCTTTGATCAATCCTGAGAATATGAATAAAGCACCGACAAAAATCCTGGAAAATCGTAAAAGTATGTTTCGCATCTGTATGTATCTGTTTTTTAAAGGCTATTATGCATTTACTTAACCCCAAGTTTGATCAGTGCAAAAACCGAATAGTTCAACATATCCTGATAATTCGCATTAACACCTTCTGAAGCCAGGGTTTGTCCTTCGTTATCTTCTATCTGTTTAACCCTAAAAATTTTCATTAAAATCAGGTCGGTTAATGAGCTAATGCGCATATCGCGCCAAGCTTCGCCATAATCGTGGTTCTTGGCAAACATTAAATCTTTAGTTTCCGTTACCTTTTCTTCAAATCGTTTTTCTACTTCGGCATAGGGCATCTCATTCGGATCACTTTCGGTCAGTTCGAGCTGCATCATGGCGATAATACAATAGTTTACAATTCCGATATACTCCGATATCACCCCCTCTCCTACTTTACTTACTTTTTTTTCTTCAAGGGTACGGATGCGCTGTGCTTTGATAAAAATCTGATCGGTTATCGAACTTGGTCTTAAAATCCGCCATGCAGTGCCATAATCTTTAGTCTTTTTTAAAAATAATGATCTGCAAACTGCAATCACTTCATCAAATTCGGTAGAGGTATTTGTTTGTGCCAAAGCCAATAATTATTTAGTTTTTAGTGTATTTTTGTCATGAAAAAACAAAAGCTAAAGATACATTTTTAAAGCGAAACCCAAATCCCGAAAGGGTTTATTATGGCAGAAAAAAACTTTTTTGAGCCCAAACAAAGCTTAAATATTAAAGGTAAGCTTATCGATTTAAGCAGTCCAAAAGTGATGGGTATTTTAAATATCACCCCCGATTCTTTTTATAGCAACAGCCGCACAAAATCAATAGACGAAGCTTTAACCAAAACAGCCCAGTTCCTTGATGAAGGCGCTGCATTTATCGATATCGGCGGATACTCATCAAGACCTGGCGCTAAAGACATTTCTACCAGTGAAGAGGTTGACCGTTTGGTGCCCGTGGTGGAAAGTTTGGTAAAGGCATTTCCCGAAGCGGTTATTTCTATCGATACCTTCAGGGCAAAAGTAGCAGAAGAAACGATTTCTGCCGGCGCGCATATCATTAACGATATTGCCGCTGGAGATATGGACGAACAGATGTTCGAAACAGTGGCTAAATTACAGGTACCCTATATGATGATGCACATGCAGGGCACACCACAAAATATGCAGCAAAACCCTGTTTATGCCAATGTATTATTGGAAGTAATTGATTACCTGGCTAAAAAAGTTGCAGCGCTTAAGGCGCTTCATGTTCACGATTTAATTATTGACCCTGGTTTTGGATTCGGGAAAACAATCGAACATAATTACGAACTGCTTAAGCAGCTGGAGGCCTTTAAAATTTTCAAACTTCCCATTTTAGTAGGATTCTCGCGTAAAGGAATGATTTATAAAACACTCGGAACTTCAGCAGCAGAGGCCCTGAACGGAACTTCTGTACTCAATACCATTGCACTACAAAAAGGAGCGGGCATTTTAAGGGTACATGATGTTAAGGAAGCAGTGGAGTGTGTGAAGTTAGTTGGGATGCTGCGTTAAGCTGCTGCTGTAAGAAAACACCATTGGATAATTATTTGTTATTAGATGCTGAAATGAATTCAGGATAACGCCTCTCCTTAGATTCGTCCTGCTGAACTTGTTTTATTAGCAGTTTTATTGTTTTAAAGGCCTAATAGCTACTTCGTGGTCAGCATCTTTTTTTGGGTAAAGACCCTGAAACAAGTTCAGGGTGACGATCCTAAAAAAACAATTAACCAATTTAAACAGTTAACCTATCTTGCTTGTAAACTGAAAACCGTTTTGCTATCTTGCCATTGATGAAAGGATTAGATTTTGATTTCGTAAAATTCACCATTACCGACGTGGTAGACATTGTGCTTGTGGCGCTTTTAATCTATTACGTTTATACCCTAATCCGCAATACGCTAGCTGTTAACTTGCTGGTTGGTATGCTGATCATTGCCATATTTTATCGCGTTGTTGATGCTTTGCACATGAAACTGCTTACGGCCATCATCGAGAAGTTTATGAGTGTGGGGATCATTGCGCTGATTGTAATTTTCCACCCAGAGATCAGGCGTTTTCTCTTGCTGATCGGAAAAAATGCTTTTTTGCAAAAGAACAAAGCCTGGTGGGGATATTTATTTGGCAGAAAAGAAATTGAAAGGAATAATTTAACCCGTATAAAACCAATTATTGATGCCTGTAAAAGTATGAAGAAAACACGCACAGGTGCATTAATGGTATTTGTTAAATTTTACGACGAACAGTTTTTCGCCAATAGCTGCGAACTTGTTGATGCCAAAATATCGAAACGTTTATTAGAGAGCATTTTTCAAAAAAACAGTCCGCTGCATGATGGTGCCGTAGTTATTTCGGAGAACAAAATTAAAAGTGCAAGCTGTATTTTACCTTTAACGGATAACGACCAGTTACCCTCGCAATTTGGCTTAAGGCACCGTGCTGGTATTGGTGTTTCTGAAACGACCGATGCCGTTGCAGTAATTATATCAGAAGAAACCGGAGAAATATCATATGCCAAACAAGGTAGGGTAAGAATGAATGTTTCGTTTGGGGAATTAGAGAAATTGCTGAATAAGGATTTTTAGTAATCACAGATTTTGAGATTTCAGGTGATTATACAGATAAGAGTGTTGTCATTCTGAGTACAGTGAAAACCTGCGTAGCAAGCATGAATGCCTTTTAAATCTTAAACACATCATGAATAATCCCTAACCTATGAAAACAATCCTTCGACTACACTCAATATGACGAACCGAGGGGTATATTCCGCGTTTTCTGTGTTTCCGTGGCAAAAAACACTCCAATTCCAGCAGCAATCACAATTAAACGCAAAAATGGTGAATGTTTCCACTCACCATTTCTTTATCATTTAAATTACCTTCTTATCGGTATAATCCAATAATCCGTGTAATCAATTTTTAGCAGTATTCTTCAAAAGCACCGATCAGGTTATCAGCGATCATTTGTGCCGGACGGCCTTCAATCTGGTGACGCTCGATCATGTGAACCAATTTACCATCTTTAAATAACGCCATTGCCGGAGAAGATGGAGGGAAGGGCATCATGTAATTTCTAGCCTGATCTACTGCTTCTTTTTCCATCCCTGCAAAAACAGTAACCAATTTATCAGGGTGTTTCTCGTGTGCTGCTGCTGCTCTGGCGGCCGGGCGAGCATTTGCTGCCGCACAACCACATACCGAATTTACCACGACCAACACAGTTCCTTCGCCTTTAATCGCTTGATCTACGTCTTCTGCGTTTTTTAATTCTTGAAAACCTACGTTAGTTAATTCCTTACGCATTGGCTCTACTAAATATTCTGGATACATTATCTTAGTTTTTTATTTACAATTTCAATGCTACAAAAATAAGAAAATCGAATGGCATGCACCATTCGATTTATATTTTTAAGGTAAAATTAAATTTAGCTTATTTCACATCCCTTAAAAGCTCTTCGAACATATGTGGATTTGCAACCACACCTACAATGATAAGTATAAACATAACCACCATTAGTGCACTTAAAATTGTAGCAATCATTCCACAAATCTTACCAGCTTTAGCATTTTTGTACGATGATTCAGTGTACAAACTTGGATTAAGCTCATACTTTTTTATATCACCTGCACCTAATATCCAAGCAATTACACCAAAAATTAACCCAAATATCCCATAAAAGCAACATGCGGGTATAGCTATAATACCCAATACTAGCGAAGCTGTAGCGTTTGGCAGGTTCTGCTGACCAAAACCTCCTCCTCCAAACTGTCCAAATGGTGGTGGTTGCTGAAATGGTGGTGGGGTTACCGGACCATTGCCTAATGGCGCAAATGGTGCAGGTTCTGGATTTTTATCTTTTGAAAGATCAATCGGTTTATTTTCTTGAGGAGTTTCCTGTTCTTCTGACATGGCTATATTTAGATCAATTGGTGAGTGTATATTTTGTAAATGTAATTGATTAAAATAATTACTGCAACACTTGCAAAAACGATTTTTATCAGCTGTGCCCCAAACTTAAAATCGACCTTAAGGTGAACTATGGTAAATACCATCACAAAAATGAGTGGAATTGTTGCGGGATAAAACTTAAATGATGCGATTAAATCGCCCCGAAATAACGCCAGAACCGACCGTTGTAAACCACAGCCTGGGCAATCGAATCCAAAATTCGTCTTAAAGGGGCAACTGAAAAGATGCTCCCCTATCCAATCGAGAAAACTATGTTGCGGTTGAGCCATCTATATCGCCAATAAATTTGATCTGTGCATCTTTCCAAACTTTATATTTTTCCAGATCTTTAAGCACTTGCCTATACACCAGGTTTAAGATATAGATATCATCAACAAAACCTAAAACAGGTACAAAATCAGGGATCACATCTATCGGAGACAAGAAGTAGACCAAACCACCCAAAATAGCAACGATCGATCTTTTCGGAATTTCGGTATAATCGCCGTTCACATAATCTTTTGATACGGCAAACAACAGCACCAGTTTCGACCAAACACCTTCCAGATCACCTTTATTGGTTACTGCCTTTCCTAATGCATCTTTAATCGTGTTGCTGGCTTTTGTTTTATCACTTAGAATTACCGAAGCTTTGCTTTGCGATTTTTTAAAGAAACCTAGTATTTTCTCCCTATTCAATTTCATAGTTAACTGTATTACAAATTAACGGCCAAAAGCATCATAATTGTCTTCGGCATATTTGGTAAAGCGATCCAATAGTACAATATTTTTATTCTCGATAGCCGTTAAATCGTTATCCACATTGTTTTTAACAGGCACGTACCATTCTACGGGATCGAAAAAATTTCTAAAAGTTTGTTTTTTAAAGGCATAACCATGTCTGGCGAAAATGGTGTTTTTTATAATCTGCAGATCAAGCTTTCTTAAATTCTTCACATCTTCTTCCTTTAACAGGGCTGTTGATGCATTTAATTTAAAAATCTGTTCAGATGCGCTTCTGTAAAAAGTATTTGCGCCTAACGAATCTACACTTCCATCTTCAAGGGTATCTAATTGCGCTACCATTTTGTGGTCGCTCCAGTCTACATATTCCATTTCTGTTGGCAACATGCGGCTTGCATTATATTCGAAAGCCTTTTTTAATAATTTAAATTCTTTTTCCAGCCATTTCAGTTCCTTTTTATAAGCATTCCATTTACCAATTAAGGTGTCGCCAACAAGGGTGATTTCAAATTTCCCATCGTATTTATCTGTACCAGGTTCATCCAGAACGAAGGTAATTTTACCACCATCTTCTGATATTTTACCCAATAGTGGGCGGCTATTGCCAGAAACCACACTTTGCGCAATCACCGTATCTTTAGTTATTTTTTTTATGTTGATATTCAGTTTTTTAACCGCATCAGACATATCTCCTTCGTATTCTAACTCATCTGTTGTGTAAAAATCGCCAACCCAAAAACCATAAAGTTCCTTATGGATTTCCTGCTGTGCAATGCTTGTTGCTTTTTCTTTGTTTGTTTTTTTGGTATCTCTGCATGAAAGCATCAAAAAGGGAATGAGCGCGAATAATAAGATTTTTTTCATCGGTATATATGTTAGGGTCAAGTAAATTTCTTTTTGATCAGCCATTCGGCGATTAACAAATTGGGTATCCAGCCCAACCAGGCAATAATCTGGTAAACATCCATTGGTGCCGGGTGAAATAAATATACTAAAATAACTTTCCATAGCCTTAAAGTTATCGCAGAGGTTGCCAAAGCAAAACTACGGTACATAAACTTTTTATGGGCTATTATTTCTCTTTTTAAAATAACCAGAATCGCCTTTAGGGTAAACCAGAACCACAAAATGCCTAAAATGATAAATGAGGTTTTAGCCATTAATCCTCCGTTTGCAAACCAGCCGATAAAAATACCAGACGGCGCGGCAAGTAACAATACGGAGCCTGCATACAAGTAGCCCAAGCATTTATGTATTTTGGGATATTTAGCTAAAATTTTAGGATTAAACTGTGTAAAACCAGCCAGTAGTACAAATATGGCACTATAGACATGGATGTAAAATATGGGAAGATAGGCTTTGATTCCTGATACTTCAGTCTGTTTGATCTGTAGAAAAGACACTTCACTATTCAGTGGGATATACCGTAAAGTAATCTGCACCATTAACATAAAGAAATAGGCAAAAAACAATAGCCAGGCTACACGTTTATAGCTGATGCTTTTCATTTATTTTGTTAAACAGTAATAACTCATGATCCTAAGCGTAAAAAAGATGAGGATGTTTTTCATTGCGAATAACATTAATAATATAAAAAAAATGTCAAACTGAGCTTGCAAATTGCCTTAAAAGTTCTAGACATGTTAACATTGACAGATTTCAATAGAATAGTCGTCATCTCGACTGTAGCACAGCGAAATGGAGAGATCTATGTACCAAATTATTGAAATCAACTTTGAAAGATTTCTCCACTGCGGTCGAAATGACGATACTTCGAGCCCATTCACTTTCTTTATCTATCTGTCATTCAAATTGATTTTTATATAATAAATTATGCCTAAGACTGACATGCCTAAATGAGATTTATTAGATGGAAGAAGATTTCATCATCTCCAAAATATCATCAACATATTTACGCTCATTGGCTAAACGTGGCACCTTATGTTGCCCGCCAAGTTTATCTTTCGCTTTTAACCAATTATAAAAGGTATTTGCAGGTGCATTGTGTACTTTAGGACGGGCTAAAGCCATATCCTTAAAACGTTTGGCATCATAATCGGAATTAACTTCACGCAGAGTCTGATCCATAATATCTACAAACTTTTCAAAATCGTTAGGTTGTTTATCGAATTCTATGATCCACTCGTGCCCACCAGCTTTTTCATCTTTAAAGTAAATCGGTCCGGCGGTATAATCTTTAATTTCAGCACCGGTTTCCTGGCAAGCTTTGGTTAAGGCCTGTTCTGCATTGTCGATAATCACTTCTTCGCCAAAGGCATTGATGAAATGTTTGGTACGTCCGGTAATTTTAATGCGATAAGGAGAAAGTGAGGTAAATTGAATGGTATCGCCGATCATGTAACGCCATAAACCACCATTTGTAGAAATAACAATAGCGTAATTTTTATGCAGCTCTACTTCGCCCAGCAATAATGCTTTAGGATTTTCTTCACAGATATTCTCCATCGGAACAAACTCATAGAAAATGCCATAATCCAGCATCAGCAACATTTCTTCTGAATTATCCTGATCCTGAATACCGAAAAATCCTTCCGATGCATTATAAGTTTCCAGATAATACATTCCATCGGACGGAATCAGCTGTTTAAACTGTTCACGATAAGGCGCGAAATTTACTGCACCATGGATATACAATTCGAGATTTGGCCAAACTTCCAGTAAATGCTGCTTTCCGGTAAGTTCGAGCACCTTTTTGGCCAATACAATAGTCCATGTTGGCACACCTGAAATGCTTGTTACATTTTCGTTGATGGTGGCCTCGGCCATTCTATCCATTTTGATTTCGTAATTATCCATCAATGCGATAGACATATCAGGCGTGCGGTAATATTCGGCCCAGATAGGCAGGTTTTTGATCAGCACGGCAGATAAATCACCATAAAAACAATCTTCGTTTAACTGATTAACCTGATGGCTTCCACCTAACACCAAACCTTTTCCGGTAAACATCTGGTTATCAGGACGATTATTACAGTAAATAGAAAGCATATCCTTGCCTCCTTTAAAATGGCACTCTTCTAACGATTCCGGAGAAACAGGAATAAACTTACTCCTATCACTTGTGGTACCTGATGATTTTGCAAACCATTTGATATCGGATGGCCATAGAATATTCTGTTCGCCATTAAGCATACGCTCAATGTAAGGCTTCAGCGTATCGTAGTTTTGGATAGGAATACGCTCCTGATATTGTTGTGGAGTTAAGATTGATTTATAATCGTACAGTTTGCCCCATTCGGTATTTTCGGCACTATCAATCAAGCTATGGAACCACTCTTCCTGAACATCATACGGATATTTCATAAAAAGCTCGATCTGGTGGATCCGCTTTTTCATTAACCAGGTAAAAATTGAATTTACAAATGCCATTTTTAAATGTTAAAATTAATGAGCTTCATTTTACCACAGATTTTCACAGATAAGCACAGATTTTTATACAGCGTAAATAATTTTATAGCAGTTTGTTTTAACATCGCGATTAGGCAACACACCAAATTAGAATTTGTTTGTCGGCAGAAATACTTTTGTTGGTGATTAATTTATTAAACATCAAATTTCTTGCGTTTCAGTACGAAGTTCGATCCAAGATAAACTTTTCTTACCATTTCATTCTCAGCCAACACCTCCGGAACACCCTGTTCTAAAATTTTTCCTTCAAAAAGCAGATATGCCCTATCGGTAATGGAAAGCGTTTCCTGTACGTTGTGATCGGTAATTAAAATGCCTATGTTTTTATGTTTCAGTTTGGCAACAATACTTTGAATTTCCTCTACCGCAATGGGGTCTACCCCTGCAAAGGGTTCATCCAATAAGATAAAATTAGGGTTGGCGGCTAAGGCACGTGCAATTTCGGTACGGCGGCGCTCGCCACCTGATAATAAATCGCCGCGGTTTTTACGTACTTTGTGTAAACTGAACTCATTGATGAGCTCTTCGAGTTTATCACGCTGTTCTTCCTTGGTCAATTTGCTCATTTCCAAAATGGCCAGGATATTATCTTCTACGGTAAGTTTTCTAAAAACAGATGCTTCCTGGGCTAAATAACCGATTCCTTTTTGCGCCCTGCGGTACATCGGATCTTCTGTAATATCTTCTTCTTCCAAGAAAATGCGGCCTTCGTTTGGTTTAATTAAACCAACAATCATGTAAAAGGAAGTTGTTTTTCCGGCACCGTTCGGGCCTAAAAGACCAACAATTTCCCCCTGGCTTACGTTAAAAGAAACATTGTTTACAACAGTACGCTGCTTATATTTTTTAACCAGATTTTCGGCTCTTAATATCATATATTGATTCATTCGTCACCCTGAATTCATTTCAGGACCTTTCTAATTAGATGCTGAAACAAGTTCAGCATGACGATTATTTTATAGTTAATTAACTTTTATTCCTTTAATATTTAATTGCAAACGTTTCTTATCACGCCACACATTTTCCTCTAACGTATAACAAACCGAAAACGGCACCTTTGGTTGTAAAAGATTTTGAAATTCGGCCAACCCGAATGCAATGCCTTCAAAAATAGGCGAATTTTGTTGTTTTATATTAATTTTTAAATGATTTTGACCAACAGCCATGGCGTGCTGTGCGAGATATACATTGTGGGTAACAAAAATAGGCGCCATATTTTCGGGTCCGAATGGCCCCATTTGTGATAAAACGCGATAGAATTTACCATCAATCTGTGCCAGATCGATTTCGGCATCAATCCTGATCATCGGTGTAAGCAATTCCTCTGTAATACTGGCCGATACAATTTCTTCAAACTTATCAGCAAAGGCATCTACATTATGTTGTTGCATGGTTAAACCTGCGGCAAATTTATGCCCGCCATATTGATCCAGTAAATCGGCACAACCGCTTAAAGCCTCATACAGATCAAAACCAATTACTGATCGGCAGGAACCAGCTACATGTCCGTTAGATTTTGTTAATACGATTGTAGGGCGATAATATTTTTCAGTTAAACGTGAAGCTACGATTCCGATTACCCCCTTATGCCAGTTCTCGTTGAAAACGACGGTAGTTTTTTTATTGATTAAAATATCACTTTCGCCAATTAAAGCCAAAGCCTCGCGGGTAATGTCCTGATCGTATGTTTTGCGCTCAGTATTTTTAAGGTTAATCAGTTCACTCTGCTCCAATGCGTTTCCATCTACCTGGCAAAGCAGCATGGCAACTGCATGTTTAGCATGGTCTATCCGTCCGGCGGCATTAATCCGCGGACCTAAAGTAAAAACCACATCGGTAATGCTATAGTTTTCGGTTTTGCCCGAAACTTCCATCAGGGCACGTAAACCTTCGCATGGATTTGAGTTTAGCTTTTTTAAGCCATAATAGGCTAAAATTCTATTCTCGCCCACTACCGGAACAATATCGGCAGCTATGCTTACCATTACCAGGTCTAAATATTGCAGATAAATATCTTTAGGGAGCTGATGTTTTTCCGCATATGCCTGTGCAAGTTTAAAGCCTATACCGCAACCGGCCAGTTCTTTAAAAGGATAGGCGCAATCAGCACGTTTAGGATCTAAAACGGCGATAGCCCGCGGCAATTCATCTCCTGGCAAATGGTGATCGCAGATAATAAAATCGACACCTAAAGTATTGGCGTAATCAATTTTATCGATAGATTTTATTCCGCAATCTAATGCAATGATGAGAGAGAAACCGTTTTCGTTAGCATAATCTATTCCTGCAGTAGAAATGCCGTAGCCTTCTAAGTAGCGATCGGGAATATAATATTCGATGTTTTTAGTGAGCTGCGAAAAAAAACTGTAAGCCAGTGCAACCGAAGTTGTTCCATCTACATCATAATCGCCATAGATCAGTATTTTTTCATGGTTGGCCAATGCGGTTTCTATACGGGCAATAGCAACATCCATATCCTTCATGATAAAAGGATCGTGAAGATGATCCAGATCGGGTCTAAAAAAATCTTTTGCCTGATCGAAATCACAGATATTCCGTTGCACAAGTATCTGTGCAAGTGAGCGATCTATATTGAGTTGTTCTGCTATTTTATTTACCGTAGCATCATTGCAATCTGATGCCAGCACCCATCTTTTTTCCATTTATTCTGTCTCCGAACAGTAAATATACATTTTAATTGGATATGATGGAGGCAATATCTAATGGGTTGGCGAACAAAACCTTTAAAAACAAAAAGTTAAATTTTACCTCGAATTTCCTGGATAGGCCTGATAAAGTTTTATCAAGTGTGCTTTCTGGTCAGCATATTTTGCATCATCAACCAAATTTACGCGCTCTGCCGGATCCCATGATAAATTATAAAGCTCAGTAAGTTCTTTATTATCCTTTTTGGTAATCCTCAATTTCCAATCGCCATCTTTTACACCTTCCAAAACATAGTTGTGGTAATAGATCGGGCGGTGAGGTTTAGCATTGTTTTTACTGGTTAGCAGGGCTGAAATAGATTCACCGTCGTATACTTTTGCAGGCAATTTGCTCTTGGTCCACTCGGCCAACGTAGGAAAAACATCCAAATTTGAAATGGGTTTAGTTAATTGCGTATCGCTAAGGGTATGCCCTTTCCAGTACACGATAAAAGGAACACGGTGGCCACCTTCGTATGACATTCCTTTCGATCCTCTAAAAACCCCAGCTGAGCCCACATGGTAGAACTTGGTAAAACCATCGTACATGCGCTGTGGTGCGTTAATCCACGGACCGTTATCGCTTGTGAAGATAAAAACGGTATTGTCTGCCTGCCCTGATGCGACCACCTGTTTCCAGATTGCAGCCAAACCGGCATCCATATCTTCGATCACATCACCCAGCTCACCGCCTGCCGAAGGTGTTCTTCTACTTTTTTGCGCTGCAAAAGCTACAGGCAGGTGTGGCATATTTTGCGCCAGGTAAAGAAAAAACGGTTTTTTAGCCGCAGCACTTTGTTTAATGAATTTGATCGATTCGCGGGTGTAAGAACTTGTTAAAATACTATCATGTGGTTTATAGATCTCTGGTTTGGTATTCCTAAATATCTTGATTGTCGTATCGGTTTTAACATAAGGCGCTCTGTAATCGTGGCTATATAAAAGGCCATAGAACTCATCAAATCCCTTTTTATTTGGCAGCGAAACACCATGATCACCCAAATGCCATTTACCCACCAGTGCGGTGGCATAGCCTGATTGTTTAAGCATTTGTGCAATGGTAATTTCATCTTCAGGCATACCACGTTTATCGCCCGGACCTATTGGCCATGGCAAATCCATCCTGCTACAGTATCTTCCAGTGAGCAATGATGCCCTTGACGGTGTACAGGTTGGTGAAGTGGTTACGAAGTTTGTAGCTTTTATTCCTTTAGCAGCCATTCCATCCAAAAATGGTGTTTTAATCAGCGGACTTCCATAACAAGAAATATCAGCATAACCCATATCATCAGCCAGTACAATAATTACGTTTGGTTTTTGCTGTGCTTTTAACTGTATCGAAAAACTACAAGCCAGCAGAAAAATTAAGATTCGGAGATTCATGCCTGAAATTTAAGTATCATATTTTACAAAAAAAGGAAGTATCCAAGCTTTTACCAAAACAAATACTCAAGTTTAGATTGTTACCTTTGTAGAAACATTAAAGATCTACATTTTGCAAGTCCACACCCTATTCGAAGGCACCTATTCTGTTGATGCGACAAAGAAATTTGTTCCTTTTGACCCCACTATACATAACTTTAAAGATAGACCCGCATCACTATTTATCAATGTTCAGCCATTTTTAGTTGAACTGAAGAATGATCTGATTCTTTTCGACACTGGTTTAGGATTTAGCGATGACCATGGCGAACTGATTCTGCATAAAAATATCCGCAATGCAGGTTTCGATCCTACCGATGTAACCAAGGTATTAATGTCGCACTTACATTACGACCACTCTGGGGGTATGATCCATAAACAGGGAAATGATAAAGTTGAACTCAGTTTCCCCGATGCGGAATATGTGATTAACCGTGGCGAATGGGAAACGGCATTTAGCAGCACTTCATCTTCTTACCATACCGATATTTTCGATTTTGTTCAGCGTAACGCACAATTAAAATTTGTAGAAGGCGATGGCGCATTGGATGAAACCATTGCTTACGAATTTACAGGTGCACACTGTCCCAACCACCAGGTTTTCCTTTTAACAGAAGGTAAACAAAAGGTATTTTTTGGTGGCGATGTACTGCCTGAACCTGAAGAACTGGTTAAAAATTTTATTGCCAAATACGATTTCGATGGCCGCAAAGCGATGGAATTACGCAAAGAATTTGGTAAAAGAGCAGCCGAAGAAAACTGGGAGTGTTTGTTCTACCATGGTAAAAGCGCAGCAACTGGTTTTGTTGATGCTATTGAAGGCGGATTTAAGATTAGGTAGTTTAGGGTTTAGGGTTTAGGGTTTAGGTTTTAGGTTTTAGGGGAAACAGACCAATAGTGGATTTAGTATAAGTTAAAAAATCCGATTTATTATTTTGCTTAAATTGTGGTTGGCTAAAGCCTAACCACAATGAAATTCATCATCACCTGATTTACTTACCAATCATTTATTGTTGCCTGCTTCAGCTGGCACAAAAAAAGCCTCGACACATGCCGAGGCTTTTCCTTTTTCCGAGACGGAAATAATTATTTTTTAGCTACCAATTTAACAGCTAATTCGAAGTTATCGTCAATTGCTTTGTCTCCAATGCTATCGAAGAATGATTTAGAACCGTATTTGATGTCATATTTAGTTCTATCAACAACGATTTTACCTGCTAAAGCCGAAGCTGTACCATCTGCATTTACAGTTACTGTTGCAGGGAAACTTAATGGCTTAGTGATGCCTTTGATGGTTAAATTACCTGATACCGTTACGTTTGCTCCTGAACCAGCAACTTTAGTAATTACGAAAGTTGAAGTTGGAAATTTAGTTGTACCGAAGAAATCGTCTGCTTTTAAGTGACCTTCTAATTTAGCGCTTCCATCAGCATCTTTAATTGAAGTCATATCAATTACAAATGTACCACCAGTTACACTTTTACCGTTAACGGCTAAGGTACCTGATTGTAAAGCTACAGTTCCATTGTGAGAACCTGTTACTTTTTTACCAACCCAAGTAATGGTCGATTTTGCTGCATCTACAGTATAAGTTACTGGTTTAGTTGGGTTTTTAAAAGCTGACAGTGCTACAACTGCCACTAATAAAAAAATTGAGCTAATTTTTAATTTCATTTTCTGGTTTTTTAAAATTTGATACAAATATAGACTAACTCCCGATCTCTTGTTATTGACCTATGTTAAGTTTTTTCAAAAATAATCGGATTTATTTAAAATCATTCTATTGACTGCATAATTATAGCAATGGTTTAATTTGTTTACTTTTTAATGTGATATACAAAGGTAGAAGGCGGAAGGTTTAAGGTAGAGGGCTTCCTTGGCATCGCCTAAAAAATGCAAACATTTGCTACCTACCTATCATGCTTAATTTTATTCTATACTGTTCATAGAAAAAATAATCTTCTATATTTAGAAAATAATATCAGACGCTCATGAAAAATAAAATTTACGCCTCATTATATTTATTCAGCTTATTATTTATTGCAACAGGCTGTAATTTCAACAGTGCTTATTTAAACCGCGAAGAAGATAAAAAAGAAGGGGAGAAAGTAGCCGATCAGTTTTATGCGCTACTTCAGCAAAAAGATTTGAAAAAATTAAGTCCGATCCTTAGCAATCAATTTAAAGCAGTAACCAGTATGCAAAAATTAAATGACTATTTAACCGGGACTGTTAATAAGCTGGGCGAGATAAAAAGCAAAAAATTAGATCATTGGGAAACGAAAGTGATCAGAGGCTCAAATCCATCTGCAAATTATGTACTATATTATGTTGTAGAAAGGACAAAATTTCAGGCAAAAGAAACCCTTACCTTAACCGCAGAAAACGACCAGATTAAAGTTTTAGGCTACAATGTTAATTCTGAAGGTTTATTCAAATAGGAAGAACGCTGAATCTGTAGTGATATTAAAATCGGCAAAGAAAACATGGCCAAGAAAAATTTACCCGATAATTTAAAAAATGGCATTGAAGCACTTTCAGGTATTTCAATGGATGGAGTGAAAGTACACACGAATTCAGATAAACCTGCGCAATTAAATGCTTTAGCCTATGCCAAGGGTGCTGATATTCATTTTGCTGCCGATCAGGAAAAACATTTGCCGCATGAGGCATGGCATGTAGTGCAGCAAAAACAAGGTAGGGTTAAACCAACAGCACCACTAAAACCCAACATAAATGTTAGTGATGATAGTTTAGAAAAAGAAGCTGATGAAATGGGGGCAAAAGCAACCAATACTTAATCGTAGGTGTCCGAGTTGCTTATAACTTCTACCCAAATTAAATATTACTCCCGCCTAATTGGTTTGAACTTCAAACTTTTTATCCTAAACCTGACAGCAGCGAAATCCTTTTTGTTTGCACTTATAGTAAAAGATTGCTTCGTCTTACCTCCTCACAATGACGATAATGAAGAGCAGGTGCTACAAAAAGATTGAAGCGAATGGCAGGACTGTAGCCTCCTATGAAAAACTGGCATTCATTTCCAAAAAAAAAATCTGCAAGTTTTATGAAACGATTTCATAAAACTTGCAGATCAATATGTTCGTGAGGGCACGAGCCTGAGCTCAAAATTTTTCTAAATAGATTGCCACGTCGTTCCTCCTCGCAATGACGATCTGGAGTAATTAAGGCGATGGAAAAGAAAACCCTAAACCCTCAACCTTCCCGCCTTCTACCTTACTAAGGAACGATCTCTTCTAAGTAACTCTCAATCGGTGGACAAGCACAGATTAACGCCCTATCGCCATGACTATCGTTAACACGACCAACTGAAGGCCAGAACTTGCGTTCTAACACATATGGAAGCGGGAACGCAGCTGTTTGACGGCTATAAGCATGATCCCATTCGTTTGCAGTAATTACCGAAACCGTATGAGGTGCATTTTTTAATGGATTATCAGTTTTATCTAAAGTACCGTTTTCTACAGCCGTAATTTCGTTTTTAATCGCAATTAAGGCGTCACAAAAACGGTCTAACTCATGTTTAGGTTCCGATTCGGTAGGCTCAACCATCAAGGTACCCGCAACTGGGAACGAAACTGTTGGGGCGTGGAAACCATAATCCATTAAACGTTTTGCGATATCGGTCACTTCAATTCCGAAAGCTTTGAAAGCACGGCAATCCAAAATCATTTCGTGCGCACAACGACCCTGAGCACCTGAATAAAGCACCGGATAGTGTTGCTCTAAACGCGCTTTCATGTAGTTTGCGTTTAGAATCGCATATTTTGTGGCGTTGGTTAAACCTTCAGCACCCATCATAGCGATATAAGCATGAGAGATAATCAAAATCGAAGCCGAACCCCATGGCGCAGATGAAACTGCAGAAATAGATTTTCCTTTATCAATATCAACCACAGCATGACCTGGAAGGTAAGGAACCAGGTGTTTTGCCACACCGATTGGGCCCATACCCGGACCGCCACCACCGTGGGGGATACAGAAAGTTTTGTGCAAGTTTAAGTGACAAACATCGGCACCGATATTAGCCGGACTTGTTAAACCAACCTGTGCATTCATATTAGCACCATCCATATATACCTGTCCGCCATTAGCGTGGATGGTTTCGCAGATTTCGATAATGCTTTCTTCGAACACACCGTGAGTAGATGGATAAGTTACCATCAAACACGATAAGTTGTCTTTGTGTAATTCTGCTTTCGCTTTTAAATCTTCAACATCGATGTTACCGTTTTCTAAAGATTTTACTACGACAATTTTCATATCGGCCATAGCAGCAGAAGCAGGGTTTGTTCCGTGTGCCGAAGCAGGAATTAACGCTACATTACGGTGGAAATCGCCTCTATCGTGGTGATAAGCGCGGATAACCATTAAACCAGCATATTCGCCCTGAGCGCCAGCATTTGGCTGTAAACTCATTGCGGCAAAACCGGTAATTTCACTTAACCATTTATCCAGTTCATTAAAAACTGAATAATACCCCAATACCTGATCGGCAGGTGCAAATGGGTGGATGCGACCAAAGTGAGACCAGGTAACCGGAATCATCTCTGCAGTCGCATTTAATTTCATGGTACAGCTACCCAAAGCAATCATCGAGTGGCAAAGCGATAAATCTTTTGCTTCTAATGATTTGATATAACGCAACATTTCGTGCTCTGAATGGTGCAGATTAAAGATTGGGTGTGTTAAATAAGCCGAAGTACGTTGTAACGATGCAGGGATAACGGTTTCTACATTTTCTACCACTTCAACCTGATCGGCAGCAATGGCTTTAACTTTAGCAAAGATTTTAGCAATTAAAGCTACATCTTCGAAAGTGCTGGTTTCATCGAAAGAAATAGTTACAACGTTACCATCATAATTTAAGTTGATTTCATTATCGATACATCCTGAATGGATACCACCTTTTAAATCGCCTAAATCGAAACGTGTGGTATCGAAATAAGCTGAGTTTAACTGCTCAAAGCCTAAACCTTTTAACGTAGAAGCTAAACTGATGGCCAAACCGTGTGTACGCTCTGCTATTGCTTTTAAGCCTTTCGGACCGTGGTAAGCTGCATAAAAGCCAGCCATAATAGCTAGCAATGCCTGCGCAGTACAGATGTTTGATGTTGCTTTATCTCTACGGATGTGCTGCTCGCGGGTTTGCAAAGCCATACGTAAAGCATAATCGCCGTGACTATCAATCGTTACACCGATAATACGACCCGGGATGTTACGTTTATATTCTTCTTTAGTGGCAAAAAATGCAGCATGTGGTCCGCCAAAACCCATTGGTATACCTAAACGCTGTGTAGTTCCAACTACCACATCAGCTCCCCACTCGCCTGGAGGCGTTAACAAGGTTAAGCTTAAAATATCGGCAACTACCGTTAATTTAATATTTTGATTGTGCAATTCCGATGCAAAGTCTTTGTAGTCAAAAACTTCACCGTTCCCTGCCGGGTATTGAACAATTGCACCAAAGAAATCTTCAGTAGCTACGAAATCTAAATGACTTCCAATAACCAGTTCAATGCCGTAAGGATTAGCTCGTGTTTTTAAAATATCGATCGTTTGAGGGAAAAGCAATTCCGAAACGAAGAACTTTTTAGCCGCCTGGTTTTTACGCAGGCTATATTGCATAAACATCGCTTCAGCAGCAGCAGTACCTTCATCTAATAAAGATGCATTGGCAATTTCCATTCCGGTTAAATCGATAACCATCGTTTGGAAATTTAACAAAGCCTGCAAACGGCCCTGTGCAATTTCTGCCTGGTATGGTGTATATTGTGTGTACCATCCTGGGTTTTCGAATACATTACGTAAAATTACACCCGGGGTAATGGTATCATAATAACCCTGCCCGATAAAGCTTTTGAAAACTTTATTCAACAATGAAGTTTGTTTTAAAGCACCAAGATATTCAGTTTCTGATTTCGCTGCAGGCAAATTTAATGGCTGTTTTAACCTAATTGCCGTCGGAACAGTTTGTTCAATCAGCTCATCAATAGAATTTACGCCAACAGCTTGCAACATTTCGACTGTATCTGCCTCATTTGGTGCAATATGACGATTTTGAAAATCTTCCTTGTAATGGATATTTAAGCTCATGCGGTATGAATAATAAATTTGCGTGCAAAGGTAGCAAAAACGAAGCTGTATTTTGCTATATATCAGTGTAAAAAAGGTGTATTATTTGCCGTTAAAAGCGACAAAATAGGTAGATTTTGTGCACAAATAAGAAGACAAACGTTTGTTCATTTTTATTTGATTAACTCATTATTGGGAAAGTGATGGCCGTTCCGAAATTTAAGTTTGTCGACATGGTCAACTTCAATCTTTTAGCATCCTGTTGAGCCGAATCGATAAGCAGCCGCAACGTAAAATATCAGCTACCAAAGGAAAGGAGGAAAGCATTTTCGTAAATTTGAAAGCACCTACTTACCCTGTGTTCTTTTATGTCAACTTATAAAAATAACGTCGCACTTTTAGTTCATGCCTGCGACAGTTATGAATTTCTTTATAAAGGTTTTGATTACACTTTCTCCAAAAACTGGGATTTTAAAATACAATGCAATTATTATTTCGCTACAGAAATAAAAAACGCTGATGTGAATGGTTTTACAAACATCAAATCGGGCAAAGGCGAATGGTCCGATCGCCTGGCAACGTTGTTAGGTAATATAGACGAAGAATATGTGCTCTATTTCCAGGAAGATATGTGGTTAAGCAAACCCGTAAATCCTAAATTCTTTACAGTGCTGTTCGAACAGGCAATTGAAAACAATTGGCAACAGGTTAAACTCCATAGTTCTGGTGTTTACAAAACTAAAGAAACCGCTAATTTTATTGAAGGATTTAATATTGCGGAGATCGATAATGAGGCGTCAAATTATTTAATGTCGCACCAGATTACCCTTTGGAAAAAAGATTTTCTGCTTGCGCAACTTTATAAAAAAGAACATCCATGGAGGAACGAGCGCAAAGGTACTAAGAGATTGAAAAAATTAAACCCGATTATTCTTCACGTCGATTACTTTGCAGAAAACGGCGCGGAGGAAAACAATAAAAATAAAAAGCCGTCTGAACGGAGCGAGTATTATGCCGTTTCGTTTAACAGCACCTTAAATCATAACGCCATTCGGTTTATCGAGGTATTAAAATCAGGTAATCAGCCTCAAAAAGATTATGCTGCAGAACTGCTAAACCATTACGACAACAATTTAACCCATAACGGAAAGGAAAGGCCTAAAAAAGAAGATTTGTTTAAAAAGCTTAAAACCTATCTGTGGAAAAAGAATTCGTAATAATTTTTGCATAGCATACGGTTTGAAAAGCAATGGCTGTGCTAAAATTCAAGTTTGTTCCCGCCATCCGCTACAATCTTTTTGCTACTTCCCTGTCATACTGAAGCTTGCTGCAAACAAAAAGGATTTTTGCTTCTGTCGGGTTTAAAAACAATGGAAACTGCAAGAAACAAAGGTTGTATGGTGCAAATGCCAATCAATACTTGCGGCCAACAAAAGCCAACCGCAAGGAGCTTGTTATTTCGTTAGCAAAGTATTTACGGCAGCCACAAGTTGTGCTTTGTCACTTGGTCGTGGGGCTTTCATCGTGTTTATATTTCCTTCTTTATCAATTAAAATATAGGTAGGAAAACTGTTTATCGAGAATCTGGTCTCGATAATATTTTGCTGGGTTTCTGGCAAGCGGTAATGAACGGCATTTTCACTAGACAATTCGTATTCTTTAATAATATTCTTCCAACCTTCTTCCGGAGAATTATTGGCGAAATACATAAACACAACATCTTTTCCCTTTAAAGCTTCTTTAACCGGTTTCACAAAAGGCATTTCGCCTTTGCAGGGGGCACACCATGTACCCCAAAAGTCAACATAAATTACTTTTCCTTTATAAGGTTTAATTAGCTCAGCAAAGAGCGAATCTGCATTTTTTGCATCTTTTAAATGATCCGTTCTCTTTAAACTTTCCTTGTATTCCACATCAACCTTCGACATGTTTTGGTAACTAAGCTGGAGCTTCTCAATTTCATTTCGATAAAAATCATTTTTTAAGTCGCCAATAAACCGCGCAAATACAGTATCTGGCATTGCAGTATGTTTACCCTCAAAATATTTATAAAAACCACGTGCTATAAGACCCGCGCTCAAATCTTCGTTTTCAATACCCTTTGCCACCCTTAATTCTTTATCAAAAACTTTAAAAGCCAGTTTTTGATCTGCCCGCTCTATAATCTGTTGTTTATAAACCCTCCTTACACTATCTGCCAATTTTCGTTTTTCAGGAGAAAAGTCCTTCAAAAGCCCTATATATTTTAGTGAGTCTTTAGTTGACCCAATTTTATTCAATTCGATCTCAGCGAGCATCGCCTCCTTTTCCTTACCTGATAAATGAATCTGTTTTAAATAAATCATTTCAGCAAGCACATCGTCCCATTTAACAGAATTTCGTTCATTCGACGCCAAATAAGCAAAGTAATCTCTTTTAAACATTGAAAAATCCCTAACCAGCGTAAAAGGTTTAGGTGGGTTGTTTTTATACAAACTATCGCTAACAAAACTGATAAACGGTTCCGGAAACTTCTCTTGATTTAGGGTAAATTTTTTCTGCATTAAATCAAATCCCATTTTATACTTGTAACCTTCTGACACAAAATATTTAAAGCGGTTGCTTGCATTTTGGTACTTTGCCAAGTGTTTATTCAGGTATTCAATTGCTTTTTGATGTTCATTCTTACTGATGGATAAAAAAGATAATAAATCAGCATTTCTTCTGGCATTATAATCACGCTCTGTGATTCTTGAGTAAGGGCCATAATACTTGTAATTCAGTAATTCATTATGAAAACCGGCATTATCGCCCATAGCACTCCTAACCTGTATATTAAAATCTTCAAAATAAAAATAATGTTCACCTGGTTCGATCACGTCAATAACTCCATTCCTATCCCAGTCTAAAAAAACCTGAGTAGTATTTAATAAAGGAATTTTGACCGTAAAAAAACCATTGTTATCTAAATCGCCATAGTAATTCACCTGCTCATCTTTTAAATGATCAGTAAAACCAACTGAAAAAGGTTTATTACTTGTTGGGTTTCTTAAATAACCGGTAATAACTGCGGTGTCAACTTTGGCAAAATGACTGTCTTTAAATGCTGTTGCATCTTTTGTACTGCTGGCTTTAAATTCTTTTTTCAGCAGGTATACATCGCTTTTACCTTGCTCGTCGACCAATTGGGCAATGCTATCGTTTTTCGCTGTAAATTGAATATTTCTCTCCTTGCCATCTTTAAGAAGCGTAATTTTTAAACTTTTTCCATTTTTATTGATGCTTTTATAGGGATAAACCTGCTGATTGTAGATCGCAAAGTCTTCAAAAAAACCATACTGCCATGCGTTGGTTTCATCGTTTATCCAATTACCCAAGAATTGGTATACTAAGGGATTCTTAGCAATAGGGGAATAAATTTTCGGTCCCTCAAGGCTGTTTACCTTTAATGCTTTAACCAATTTATGTACATAAACCATTCTGCAGCTATCTTTATCTTTCAACAAAAACCGATCTTCCTTATCCATGTAGTTGCCAGCCCATTCAATGTCCCATTCCTTATTTTGATAAAGCATTTTATGTTTGGCAGTGATGTAAAAATCGGAATGAGATGGTGTACTCACCCATTTTCCAAAATAGTATGATGGGATTTCGCTTTTGTTATAAATTTTAATGTCAGGATCAGAAGCACTCCATGTACAAGAAATCTCTTTTTCCCACTTATTAAACTTCAATAAGGATTTACCTTCATTTGGTGTTTTAATTTCTAAGGTTAAAGGGTTTTTATCTCCTGTATTGAGCCACATTTTGTAGGTCCCATTATTATTTTTTAGACTGTCAACTTTATACATCCGATAATTATACTCGACATAATTATCATTAATTAATGTGCCGTTCCAGTTCCCTACTTTTGTTATTTTATAACTCCAAAAACCATGGAGATTTTTGGGTACAATAGGTTTTGCTGCTAAAGGAAATACATGAAAGAAGAAAATAAGGGTGAGGAGGTGAGCTAGATTTTTCATGGTTAATATTTAGATTAGACCATGAAGGTATCAAGTTTTTAAACTTAAATTCCTTAAAAAATGTTAAAAAACAGATAGTTGCATTTCTTAGGCCAAAACAAACGTTTGTTCATTTTATTTGATGAGCTGATGATTTTGAAAAGCAATGGCTGTGCTACAATTCAGATTCGTTCCCGCCATCCGCTACAATCTTTTTGCGGCACTCCACGACACTATCGTCATTGCGAGGAGGAACGACGAAGCAATCTTTTAACGAGCATGGAAACAGAAGGATTTTCGCTTCTGTCGGGTTTAAAAACGTCGGGGGCCTACAAGAAACAGAAGTTGCAGGGTGCAATAGGGATTAGGCTTTTATCTTTCAGCTTTAGTCTTTAAATCTACTTCTGCACTTTCCAACCTTCATCTTTACTCAGCTTTAACTTATACGTTTTGGTAATGAAGTTGCTGTTTTTATTGGCATCTTTATCAAAGGGTTCAAAATCAGTTGTTGTCATTTTAAGCGATACCGTAACCTTGGCTGTACTGGAATTTACCTGAGCAAAATCTACAGGCTTTTCATCGGCTAAAACATATTCTACAACTTTTACGGTTGCTTTATCGCCATCTTGTTTTAAAACCAATGGACTTGCTTTGTCGGTTAAGGTAATTTGGTAAACGAAACTGCTATCTTTTGAAAGGAATTTCTTTTTTGCCGCTTTCAGGTCTAATGTCACCAAACCTTTGCTTGCTAAAGTTTTATATTTACCAAGCTCAAACATATCGTTTGTACTGTTAAATTTTATTTCTCCAAAATTGAAACGTGTAGTTTTGTATTCAGGATTAGCTTTTAAATAATCAGTGATCACTTCTCCGGCCTCATCCTGGTTAATAGTAGTTTTGGTTTTACATGCGGTTAATCCGACGATGATAAAGGATAAAATATAAATAGTAAGTTTTTTCATGTGTAAATGCTTTATGCTTTTTAAAGATATTTATTTTTTCAATAAGTCGGATATCCGAGGTCCGAAAGTCGGAAGATTATTTATCGCGTACTTTAACCTTACACCCTCAACCTTCCTACCCTCCACCTTTTTTCAAATATTTAAGATTTGGCAAAACCATGGCCGATAAAATTACCACAACACCAACCCACCTTAAAAACGATACCTGCTCTTGCAGCACAAAACCCGCCATCATTACAGCAACGGGCAACTCCGCAGCGCTTAATATCGAACTTATGGCAGTTCCGATTCTGGGCACGCCTTCTGCGTAAAATAAAGGTGGAATAACTGTGCCAAAAACGGAGATAATCAGTCCCCATTTCAATAAACTACCATTTAAAGCGCCATTAAATAAGAATGTTGGCGGAAAAATAACGAAGATCAATATACAGGCACCGGTAATCATCAAGGCACTTTTTTGCAATGGGGCATATTCATTTCCAATCCGGCCACTCAATAGCAAAAAGCCTGCATAAGAAATTGCAGCCAATAAACCGAAAACAATCCCTTTTAAATCCATGCTCTTAATACTTGTTTCCGCCATTCCGCTCGCCAAAACGGTTCCAGCTAAGACCAGCAGGATTGCCAGGAACTGTAAGCCTGTGGGCTTCTTTTTAAAAACAAGGTATTCCATTAAAATACTCATCCATATAAACTGCATTAACAAAATGATGGCTACCGAATTTGGCACAAGCTTTACGCATTGATAATAAAACACACTCACTAATCCAGTACATGTTCCTGCCAACACCATTTTCCACCAAGGGGTTTTAGGTACAATCGCTTTAGCTTTATAACCAACTGTTCTGCTTTGGAAGAAAAATAGCACCCATAAAATTACAGCACCAAAGAAAGCCTGAGCACCTGTAACATCGCCCAGGGTATAACCTTCGTGATAAGCCAGTTTAACAAAAGTAGAGAGGATACCAAAACTGCAGGCACCGAAAAAAACAAGGAGGATTCCTTTTAACATATATTTTATTGTTTAACCGCAAAGGACACCAAGGATTTCGCAAAGAAGCGAAGCACTTGATTAAACCGACGAACCTAACTTTGCGTTCTTTGTGCCCCTTTTCTTTATAGTCTTTGCGGTAAAAAACTACGCCAGTTGTTGTAAATATTTCTGAATGGTAGTTTCCAGTCCCAGATAAAGTGCATCGCTAATGAGTGCATGACCGATTGAAACTTCTAATAAACCTGGGATGCTCTGAGCAAAATAATGAAGGTTGTGTAAGTCGAGATCATGCCCGGCGTTAATTCCCAAGCCCAATTTGTTGGCATGATGTGCCGCAGCAACATAACTTATAACAGCTTTTTCGCGATCGGCAAAATAATTATGTGCATAAGCCTCGGTATATAATTCAATCCGGTCTGTTCCGGTTTCTACCGCGCCTTCCACCATCTCTACAACCGGATCTACAAAAATAGAAACACGGATACCTTCCTTTTGGAAAATTGCAACCATTTCTTTCAGGTAATCTTTATGTTTAACCGTATCCCAACCGTGGTTAGAAGTAATCTGACCTTCGGCATCAGGTACGAGCGTAACCTGGGCAGGTTTGTTCGCCAAAACCAGATCAACAAATTTATCTTCTCTGCAATTTCCTTCAATATTAAATTCTGTCGCAATAACAGCCTTTAAATCATAAACATCCTGGTAACGGATATGACGTTCATCAGGCCGTGGATGCACGGTAATTCCCTGCGCGCCGAAACGCTCGCAATCTAATGCAACCTTAACCAGATCAGGATTATTACCTCCACGACTGTTGCGGAGTGTAGCAATTTTATTGATATTAACCGATAACTTTGTCATGCAGCAAAGATAAGGCTTTGCCTTTGTTATTCTTAAACCTTAAAAAAATTTGACTTTTTTTTGCTCATATTTGCTTCTTGTAAATGAACTTAAAAGATACAACCCTATATAAATTTCTGATTGCTTTACTTGCAATTGCAAGTATACCAGCACTTTTTGGCGGCGTGATGGAGCCCGATGGTGCATTGTATGCGTCCATGTCTAAAAACATCATCCTGTTTAAAGATTGGTTTAACCTTTATGGCCGTGGGGCCGACTGGCTGGATAAACCCCACCTCACTTTTTGGATTTCTGCAGCATCCTTTAAAATTTTCGGAATCTCATCCTTCGCCTATAAATTACCATCATTTCTGTTCGGTTTACTGGGCGCGTGGTATTTATACAAATTAGCCAAAGACATATACGATGAAAAAACCGGCTTAATCAGTGCGGTGATTTTTCTAAGTGCCTTGCATATCATCACCTCTACTTTTGATGTTAGGGCCGAAATTTATATTACAACCTTTACATTAGCATCTATTTATCATTATTATAAAGCACACCAAAATTCTTTTTGGCACATTATAGCAGGCTCATTTTTTGCTGCCTGCGCAATATTGATCAAGGGAATTTTTGTGTTGATTCCTGTATTTGCCGGTTTTATTATCTATTGGTTGCTTACAAAACAGTATCGTCAGCTTTTAAAAGCAAAATGGTATATCGCCATTCTTTTGATTTTTGTTTTTATTACGCCCGAGCTGTATTCGCTTTACACGCAATTCGATCTGCATCCCGAAAAAGTTGTTTTTGAAAGGACTGGTGTTTCGGGTTTAAAATTTTTCTTTTGGGACAGTCAGTTTGGAAGGTTTTTTAACAATGGCCCAATTAAAGGCAAAGGGGATATTTCCTTTTTTCTACACACCACCCTTTGGGCATTCCTTCCTTGGTCGGTACTATTTTATACAGCCGTAGTAAATCTGTTTAAAAGAAAAAACAGAATTGCTTTAGCGCCCGAAAGCATTATGATCTGGGCAAGTGCAGCGGTTACTTTTCTGATCTTTTCACTTTCTAAATTTCAGTTGCCGCATTATATCCTGATCATCTTTCCTCAGTTTTCGATCATCACAGCCTTGTACTTAAGGAAGCTTGGCAGCAAAGGTTTAAAAACCTTCTTTATTATACAGAACATTATTTTCATTTTGGTTATTGCCTTACTTTCTGTCTTAGCCTTTTTCTTTGGATTTGAAAACCCATATTTAATTATCGGGATTCTGATCGTTGTTCTCGTTATCGCATTCTTGTTGTTTAAAGGCATTTTATTGGAAACCATCATTGCCAGAAGTGCATTTTTAGCTGTCGGATTAATGATATTTCTCTTCATTTTTTTCTACCCGGCCCTTTTAAAATATCAATCAGGTATGCAGGCCGGTAATTGGTTAAAGCAAAATTATCCCACTGCTAAACCTGCAGTATTAAATTATATAGATGCATTTTCTTTTGATTTTTATGCCCCGGGAGAAGTAAAATATCTGCATAGTTATAGTGATCTCGACAAATCAAAGAACCTAAAAGACTTGGTTATATACATTCCAGAACAGGAATTGGCAAAACTAAAAAGCGAATACCATGCTGAAATTCTAGAATCGTTTGAATATTTTCATACCACTAAACTGACTGGTAAATTTCTAAATGTAAAAACACGCCCTCAGGTTTTAGAGCGATTTTATTTGGTTAAAATACATTAACATGGATTTATTCTTCCGCATCTTAAAATTTGGGTTAACGGGTTTCCTTGGAATGGCGATAGATTTTGGTGCAACCTGGTTGTGTAAGGAGAAAATCAAAATAAACAAATACATCTCTAACGCCATTGGCTTTACTTTGGCAGTAACCAATAATTACCTGATTAACCGGGTATGGACATTTCAGAGTACCAATAGCCACTGGGGTACAGAATTTAGTAAATTTTTGGTAGTGAGTTTAATCGGCTTGGGGTTAAATACTTTTATCATTTACCTTTTTCATCAAAGGAAAAATGGCACCAATTTTTATGTAGCCAAATTCTTTGCGATTGTGATTGTTTTTGTGTGGAATTTCCTCGCGAATATGTTATTTACTTTTAGGTAAAACACTTTCGAAATAGATCCTGAAACAAGTTCAGGATGACGCTTGACTTAGAAGCCTTAATATGCAACTTGCGCGGACTAATGAGCTAATGACTACTGAACGAATGAACTATTTAGGTAACGTTTTTGCCAATAAAATAGAACACAACAAGCCATATTAATCCTTTAATCAGGAAGAATAAAAACCCAACCAGCCCCACCCGCTTAAACCATAATTTTACTTTTTCTTTGTTCATGGCGATGTTTGTAAAGATAATGGATTTGGCTTAAATTAGAAAGATTTTAAATAAGGAAATATGAAGTTATCTAAATCTTTACTCCTCATTATTTTTTCCATTTGCTTTTTTTGTGTTAAAGTTTTTGCACAGAATTTTGATGATATTAAGCGTTACAAGGTCAACTTTGCCCACGCAATTACAAAAAGTAAAAGCTTAAGAAACCAGCCAAAAGATCCCCAAAACTCTAATTTCAGTGTAAATAAAAATACAATTGACGGCCCGATAGATTTACTTGCATTAAGAAGTTTCACTGCAAATAATCAAAAATATTTATTGCTAGTGAATCCAGAAACTTTAGATACAAAAATCGACTTGGCTAGTAATTACACTACAAGTAGTTTACAGTTTCAGAATGTATTAGCCATTTTTAAAAATACGGCCTACATTAAATCAATCGAAGCCGCAGCAGCTAAAGATTTACAGCTTCAAAATGCGGGGATTGATCATGCCATACCAAACGAAAAGGGCATTACTTTAACGATCGATCTTTGTCCATCACACAAGGCTTTAGACAGGATTATTTTTCAGGCTGTATTCAATGAATTTAAAAAAATAGAACAGCCTGCGCCGCTCGCGATTTCTGTTTCTGGTAAATGGATGCTGAAACATCAGGATGATTTGAACTGGCTGAAAAGTCTGATAGAGAAAAAAGAACTGAACATCACCTGGATAAACCATACTTACAACCACGAAGTAAATAAGCTGCCCTTAGCTGAAAACTTTTTATTGTCACCTGGAACCAATTTAGATGTGGAGGTATTGGAGAATGAAAAGTTGATACTTAAAAATGGATTAATCCCATCGGTATTTTTCCGTTTCCCCGGTTTGGTATCGGATAAAACCATTGTAGAAAAGATCGAGGCCTACGGATTAATTCCTGTTGGCAGTGATGCCTGGCTCGCCAAAGGACAACAGCCTAATGCGGGCAGCATCGTATTGATCCACGGCAACGGCAATGAAGAAATCGGGGTGAAAGATTTCATCCAGTTGCTAAAAACCAGACAGGCAGATGTAAAAAACAAACAATGGCTGCTTTTTGATTTAAGGCAAGGTTTAGAAAAGGAATTTGAATGATAAGTTATTGCATTTTTAACTGCAGAGATTGTTTTTCTCTAAATTACCGTCATCTCGAGCGAAGTGCAACGTAGTCGAGAACCACGAAGTGCTCAGCGCAGCTAAATCTAGCTAGGCAGATCTCTCCATTTCACTACGTTTCAGTCGAGATGACGATCACTTTATTGAAGCCTAAAATTAGCGCCTCTTTGCGAAAAACTTTGCCCTTTTGCGGTAAGACAACTATTTCTTAACCGGCAATAACTTTATTTCTTTCGCCTTAAAACGGTTATTTACAATTTCGCCAGTAACTTCTGCTTTGCTTACGGCATTACAAAAACCATGTTCGCCATGGGCATCGCCAAAATCATCAATCCCTTTTCCATCAACAAAATAAGATTTACCATCTATTTTCACTGCTAACTCGCAATCTTTACCTTTCATTTTAAACTGACATTCGCCACAGGCAATATCTACTGTTTGTTTAGTGATTACTTTTGCTGTTTCAGCTTTTTTAGGAGCAGTTTGAGCATTTGCAGAAACTACAAATACACCAAGAACTAGTGCAAATATTAATTTTTTCATCTCTTTTCTTTTTTCAAATGTAAGTTTTCAGCAGCAAAAGAACCACGATCCGCTGTAAAATAAACCTGATGGGAACGAACATCCCGATTCTTCCATCGGGATAAAGTATACAGCAGGACTAAAACCTCCAAAAAGAACAGGAACCAACGTTTTCAAAAAATAGGAGACTCGCCTTAACTTTAGTGACACCCCGCCTTGCAGGCACCTCCGATAAATCGGAGGAATAAAAAAGGGATATGCAAATTGCACATCCCTCTTAAATCATATCGACTTCAGACTCTCGACTGAAGACTAAGGACTAATACCTATATGTATCTGCTTTAAACGGACCTTCTACCGGTACGCCGATATAATCAGCCTGGTGTTGATCCAAAACATCTAATTCTACACCGATTTTTTCTAAGTGTAAACGGGCAACTTTTTCGTCTAAATGCTTAGGCAAAGTATAAACTTTGTTTTCGTAAGCAGCATTGTTGGTCCAAAGCTCTAATTGAGCTAAGGTTTGGTTCGTAAACGAGTTACTCATTACAAAACTTGGGTGACCAGTTGCACAACCTAAATTAACCAAACGACCTTCTGCAAGAACGATTACATCTTTACCGTCGATTGTATATTTATCAACCTGAGGTTTAATTTCCACTTTGGTATCGCCATAAGCACCGTTTAACCAAGCCATATCGATTTCGTTATCGAAGTGACCAATGTTACAAACAATTGCTTTATCTTTTAATGCACGGAAATGTTTTTCGCGTACAATATCACAGTTACCAGTAGTCGTTACCACGATATCGGCTTCTTTAATGGCAGTATCTAAACGTTTAACTTCATAACCTTCCATTGCAGCCTGTAAAGCACAGATCGGATCAATTTCGGTAACAATAACACGTACACCTTGCGAGCTTAACGATTCTGCAGAACCTTTACCCACATCGCCATAACCGCAAACAACGGCAACTTTACCAGCCATCATTACATCAGTTGCACGACGGATCGCATCAACCAATGACTCACGACATCCGTATTTGTTATCGAATTTAGATTTAGTAACCGAATCGTTAACGTTAATTGCAGGTAAGTGCAATGTTCCGTTTTTCATTCTTTCGTACAAACGGTGAACACCAGTTGTAGTTTCTTCTGATAAACCTTTAATAGCTGCAATTAGCTCAGGATATTTGTCAAAAACCATATTGGTTAAATCGCCACCATCATCCAAAATCATGTTTAATGGTTGTTGTTCCGGACCGAAGTGTAAAGTTTGCTCAATACACCAATCGAATTCTTCTTCGTTTAAACCTTTCCAGGCATAAACCTGAATACCAGCAGCAGCAATTGCAGCCGCAGCGTGATCTTGTGTAGAAAAAATATTGCAAGATGACCAGGTAACTTCAGCACCCAGTGCAGTTAATGTTTCGATTAATACAGCCGTTTGGATGGTCATGTGCAGACAACCTGCAATGCGCGCACCTTTTAACGGTTGTGTTGGACCGAATTCTTTACGTAAACTCATTAAACCTGGCATTTCTGCTTCGGCTAATTCGATTTCTTTACGGCCCCATTCTGCCAGTGAAATGTCCTTAACTTTGTAAGGGATATAAGTTGTCTCTACTGATGACATAATTATTTGTTTTTAAATGTGATGCAAAGTTACCACATCCCTTTGTGAAAGCCAAATAATTAAAAGCACAAGGTGGTTTACGGATTGTAAAATCTATTTACGATTATAGTTAGAATCTTATTACCAAGCAGGAATATACTTAAAGAGATAACCCTTGATTTGAAAAGCAAAACCAGCAATTCGTAGGTCAGGTTCTGCCCTGCCATACACTATAGCTCGGATGAGGAATCGGAGGCTGACGTTCTTGTCAGGTTTAGATTACATAAAACTGTGCTCCGTTTGTAAAGCGGAGAACAACCTAAAATAAAACTTTGATTTACAGCTAATTATTTCTTAAATTGTTATAACCAAATTAAGTTTTATGAAAAGCGTAAAACACTTGTTAGATACCAAACAGGTACGGATTATCTCGGTATCAGAAAATATTTCTGTTTTAGATGCTTTAAAAGTAATGACAGAAAAGAACATCAGCGCAGTATTGGTCATGGAAAACGATCGGCTACATGGCATTTTTACGGAACGCGATTATGCCCGAAAAATCATCCTTCAGGGTAAATCATCAAAAGATACCTTGATTAAAGAAGCAATGACAGCCAGTCCGATCACCATTAATTTAAGCGACAGTATTGATTACTGCATGGAGCTGATGACCGATAAACATATCCGCCATTTACCAGTAGTAGAAAACGACGAAGTAAAAGGAATGGTTTCGATCGGCGATGTGGTGAAGTTTATCATTGCAGATCAGAAACAGACCATTTCACAATTGGAAAGCTATATTAGCGGGTAATTGTTGTTCCATGCACGCTCCTATTAAATTAGCTATTTAATTTATTTTGTTGGCATTTGGGTTCTTGTTCATAGAAAGGTTTGTTTATTAACATTAGATTAGCCTTAGCTAACAGAACTAAATCAAATAGATTTCTCCGCTACGGTCGAAATGACGACCCGCCGAACTACGGATTGATCTTAAATCTGTGTAATCCCTACATCTGTGTAATCAACCCGCAGGCAACATCAGTGTAATCAATCCGTAAGGAAAGAGGCAAGAAAATCTATGAAATTATTTCCACCTCCACTCGCCAGCAATACTCAAAGGTTCCTTTAGGTTCTGCGATTCTAAGAAAGCCCTTAATTCTTCTTCGCCCTGCACACCGACAGGAATTTTCGGTGTATTGGCTAAAGCATAAGTTAACATGGCGCTGTAACGCACCGTGTTTTTAAGTTCCTGCTCGTCAACCAGTTTAAAGCTATCGCCATCTGAATGATAAAATGGACCAGAGTTGTTTGGCAGTTTACCACCAAAACCACCTCCGGTGGGAATACCTTCTAACATAAAAGGTTGATGATCGCTATGCAAACCTGCACCTGCATTAAACAGATTTTTAAAACCGGTATCAATTTTTACGATATCAGCTCCCCAGGCCGTAAACAGATCTTTCATTTCCGCTCTTGAGGTAGAAAAACCCTTCGGATCGTTGGTCATATCGTAGTTTAACATAAACTTCACTTGGTTTAAGGTTTTGTCTTTTTTAGCCTGATCGATGTATGCTTTAGAGCCCAATAAACCTTGCTCCTCGCCCATAAACAGTACAAACTCCACGGTACGTTTGGTTTTTAAATTCAGTTTTTTAAAGGTACGTGCCATATCCATAATAGCGAAAGAACCTATTCCATTGTCTATCGCTCCGGTTGATAAATCCCAGCTATCTAAATGTCCGCCGACAACAATTTTATCCTTGGGGAACTCGGTTCCTTTAAAAGTGGCCACTACGTTTCTCGCTTTAATCATACCCGAGAAATTAGTCATGGCAATATGCGCGATCTGTGGCTGTGATTTAATTTTTTCCTTCAAAGCTGTACCATCTTCTAGTCCAATACAAATAGCGGGAATGGAGATTAACTTACCTGTTACCGAAGCGGTTCCGGTTAAAAGTATACCATCTTTTACGGTATTGATAATGATCACTCCAATTGCCCCATATTTTGTGGCAATGGCTGTCTTTTCTGAACGGTGTAATGACTTTGTTCCAGCCGGAGAGCCTGGCAATACGCCAAGATAAATCAGTGCAATTTTACCTTTAAATTTTTCAGGACTGGCCTGATAATCGGCTTCCAGCCCGTTACCCGCATCTACAATTTCGCCAGTAACGTCTGCACTCACCGGTGAATGTGCTAAGGTAACAGCCTTCATTTTGGTCAAACTGTTTTTATCGGTACCAATTTCCACACTGATTGTTTTTCTTGCCCAGCTTTCTACTTCGAAAGGTTGAAACTTCACTTCACAACCATAAGATTTTAACAAATCAAAAGCATATTGCTCTGCTTTTGCGCCGTTTGTAGAGCCTGTTAAACGATGACCGATGGTTTCGGTTTCATATTTAAGTGTTTGATAAGCTTTTGAATTTTGCTGTACATCGGTATTGATCTTAGCAAAAACATCACCGAATTTATCCTGGGCATTTACAAATAAAGTGGTACAAAGTAGCGCTGAAGCGAAAAAATATTTCATTAGGAATAATAGTTTAGTTGCTGAAAGTACAAATTTTAGTCAGAGATTGCTAGCTGTAACGTATATTTTGCTTTAGATAATGGCTTTTTCCATGGAAATGGTCGTCATTGCTGAGGAGGAACGACGAAGCAATCTTTCCTGTTAGTGATTCTGCTATAAAGATTGCTTCGTCGGCTGAAAAAGCTTTCTCGCAATGACGAATCTTCTCGGCTTATCGCAATAAAATAAGATTCTTCGATGGGCTCAGAATGACAAAACTATAAAACTATGGCTTTACATGCACTTTTTTCTTAGGAAACACCAGCGAAGCCACAATACTGATCACCAGGATACTTAAAATCACGATTAACGAATGTTCGGTAGTGAAACCCCATTTCTCCAGATAGGTATGCCCTAACATTTTTATCCCGATAAAGGCCAATAATACGGCTAATCCGGTTTTTAAATAGTGGAATTTGTGGATGATATTCACCAACAGGAAGAACATGGAACGTAAACCCATGATGGCAAAAATATTAGAGAAAAATACAATGTAAGGGTCTTTTGTTACCGCAAAAATAGCCGGAATAGAATCGACAGCGAATAAAAGATCGGTAAACTCAACAATCAGCAGCACCAAAAACAAAGGTGTTACCAATGTTTTATGGTTAATTTTTACGAAGAATTTTTTACCCTCATATTTTGGATGAATAGAAAATATTTTCGAGGCCCACTTTACTACAGGGTGATTTTCTGGATCAATCTTATCATCTTCATCTTTGCTGAAGAACATTTTTATCCCGGTAAAAACAAGGAAAGCGCCAAACAAATAAAGTATCCAGGCAAATTTTGCAATTAATGCTGCACCAACAAAAATGAAGATGAAGCGCATAATAATGGCACCTAAAATACCCCAGAACAATACACGGTGATAATATTTTTCTTCAACGGCAAAGGCAGAAAAGACGAGTACAATCACAAAGATATTATCTACCGAAAGTGCATATTCAATTACATAACCGGTTAAAAATTCTAAGCCGAGATTTTGTCTATAAATCGCTAAACTTCCTTCAAAATCATTAGGAATTAGTTTAATGTGGTGCTGGTGTCGCGTTACAATTTCTTGCAGGTGTGCAAAATCCTTTATTCCATGTAGCTGGTGCCCTTCGGTTAACAGGATAAAGTAAAAACCGATAGCCAAAGCCACCATAATCAAACTCATTACTCCAGCCTGTTTTAAGCTCACTACATGTTCTTTTCTGCTAAAAAGACCAAGGTCTAAAGCAAGAATTAATGCAATAAAAAGAAGAAAACCTAAGCTAAAAAGTAATTCGTTACCCATTATTTTTTACGTTCAGTGGTGTACAGTACAAGTTGTTCTAAACCAGTTCGTGCTTCGCCTGCCTCAAAACTGTGCAAAATATCAAATGCTTCTTTCTGGTACTCCAGCATTTTCTGGTTCGCGTAATACACCCCTTCGTGGGCATTTACGAAATCTATAATCTGCTGAATTTTAACCGGATCGTCCTGGTGGTTTTTCACCAGGTTAATAATTTTTTTACGTTCAGTTTTTTCGGCTTTATTCAGTGCATAAATTAAAGGCAGCGTTACTTTCTTCTCTTTAATATCAATACCCAAAGGTTTGCCTACATCATCCGTCCCGAAATCGAAGGTATCATCTTTAATCTGAAAGGCAATCCCTACCTTTTCGCCAAACAGGCGCATTTTTTCTATCGTTTCATCATCAGCACCTGCTGAAGCAGCACCCGCAGCACAACAAGAAGCAATTAAGGAAGCGGTTTTCTGTCGGATCACATCAAAATATAAATCTTCCGAAATATCCATCCTCCGCACCTTTTCTACCTGCAACAGTTCACCCTCACTCATCTGTTTCACAGCTTCCGATACAATCTGTAACAAACGGTGTTCGTTATTGTTTACCGAAAGCAACAATCCTTTGGCCAACAGGTAATCGCCAACCAGAACGGCAATCTTATTTTTCCATAAAGCATTGATAGAGAAAAAGCCGCGGCGTTCGTAGGCATTGTCTACCACATCATCATGCACCAAAGTAGCCGTATGTAAAAGCTCTACCAAAGCAGCTCCGCGATGGGTTGATTCTGTAATGCCACCACATAGTTTAGCTGCAAAAAATACGAACATGGGCCGCATTTGTTTGCCTTTCTGCTTTACAATATAATGGGTAATCCTATCCAGCAACGGTGCGTCGCTATGCATAGATTCTTTAAAGGTTTTTTCAAACGCTTTAATATCAGCAGCAATAGGTGTTTTTATCTGTTCGATTCCCGGCATTAAGTCGAAAAATTTTGATTGCAAACTTAAGCTAATTTCCCATAAAAAGGTAATGTGGAATCGTATTATTAAGGATTTGAAAAGCAATAGCTTAATCTTTAACATCTTTTGCTCCTGTTATTGCCCATAGTCGTCGCCCTCGTGCTTCGGGCTGTGGGCCATTTAGCACGATCAGGTTTAACAACATGGGTTAGTGCAGGCAATAACCAGCCAAAACCACAACTAATTACTCAAAAAGATTAGCTTTATTTAATTTCAAATTTTACATTTAAACTAATATTTGGTGCCTCATATGAAAAAACGCTACAAAGTACTTATCGGCCTTTCGGCAATAATTGTTGCAGGCTACTTATTGGGGCCAAAACCCAAAAAACCGGTTTATAACAAAGAACTCACACAGGTGCCCGATCTGGAAGATTTAGACCGTTATGTGGCCAGCATAGAATCTATGCACAAAATAAAACCGGGTAACGAGGCCGAAATTATCTGGGCCGACCCTCTCCACAGGCAAACCGAGTATGCCATTGTTTATTTGCATGGCTTTTCGGCATCAAAAACAGAAGGAAACCCTGTTTACCTCAATCTGGCTAAAGAATTAAATGCCAATTTATATTTAGCGCGTTTAGCCGACCATGGCATTGATACGCTTGCACCCATGCAATATTTTACCGCCGACCGCCTTTGGGAAACCAGCAAACAGGCTTATGCCATCGGTAAAAAATTGGGCAAAAAAGTAATTTTAGTGGGCACTTCTACCGGTGGAACTGTCGCATTAAAATTAGCATCAACTTATCCAGAAATTAACAGTTTAATTTTATTATCACCAAATGTGGCCATTAACGATAAAAATGCCTGGCTTTTGAATAATCCATGGGGTTTACAGATTGCCAGAAAAGTGGTGGGTGGTGATGAACGTAAAGTAGACGATCGCACTGACGAGTATAAAAAATACTGGTACACCAATTACCGCCTCGAATCGTTAGTAGAACTGGAAGAATTTATCGAGAGCAGTATGGTAAAAACAACTTTCCAAAAAGTAAAACAACCTGTTTTAATGCTCTATTATTACAAAAATGAACTAGAGCAAGATCCTGTAGTGCGTGTAGATGCCATGCTAAAAATGTTCGAAGAACTGGGCACGCCCAATAATTTAAAAAGAAAGCAAGCCATACCAAACGCGGGGAATCACGTAATGGGATCGTATATTACTTCGAAGGATTTACCGAGTGTAGAAAAGGCTATTGAAAGTTTTGTGGGAAGTACGCTGAAAGTGCCCGTACATTGATTATAAATTATGATTTCCAAAGAGGGATCGTCACCCTGAATTTATTTCAGGGTCTGTATAACAGGAAAGATGCTGAAACAAGTTCAGCATGACGATCGGGTTAGAGATATAGGCTTAAGAGACTTCCGAAGTTATTCCATCGCTTATCCTCTGGCTAAACTTCATAAGAAATTAACTCAGAATATTCTTCACAATCATTTCAGCGTGCACCCTTGAGTTTTCGATAAAAAGTTTGTGGGTATCTAACCCACCGCAAACTACACCCGCCAAATACAAACCTTTTACATTGGTTTCCATGGTTTCATCATTGTATGCGGGGCAAAGTGTTTCAGGTAACTCAATTCCGAATTTTCTCAGCATGCTAAAATCTGGTTGATAGCCCGTCATCGCAATTACAAAATCGTTTGGGATGGTTTTGATTCCTTCAGGTGTTTTAATATCAACCTCTCCATCTCTTATCTCGATAAGCTCAGAATTGAAAAGTGCTTTAACTTCGCCTTCTTTAATCCTGTTCTGGATATCTGGCCTAACCCAGTATTTAACATGAGGGCCAAGATCGCCACTGCGCACCACCATCGTCACATTTGCGCCTTTTCGGTAGGTTTCCAAAGCAGCATCTACACCAGAGTTATTGGCGCCAACCACAACTACATTCTGAAAAGCATATAAATGCGGATCTTTGTAATAATGCGTTACTTTTGGCAAATCCTCTCCCGGAACATTCATCAATAAAGGCACATCATAAAAACCGGTAGCCACAATTACATTATTGGCCGAATAATTGGTTTTGGAGGTATTGATTTCGAAAACATCGTGATCGTTTTTAACAACTTGTTTTACGCTTTCGAAAAGATGGATATTTAAATCAAATTTTTCAGCTACACGACGGTAATATTCAACCGCTTCATTTCTGTTGGGTTTCGGACTGATGGTTACGAAGGGAACTCCTCCAATTTCTAACTTCTGAGAAGTAGAAAAGAAGGTCATAAATACAGGATAATTGAACAAACTGTTCACCAAAGCACCTTTTTCTACAATTACATAGCTTAAGTTTGCTTTTTGAGCTTCAATTGCGCAAGCCATCCCTATTGGACCGGCACCGATAATTAATACGTCGTAATGATTTTGATTTTCAGACATCCAGTTTTTATTTCGCTTTAAAGAATAGTCGTCATCTCGACTGGAGCACCGTCCCGACGTTAAGTCGGGAGAGAGATCCATTTAAACAGATTTAGCTTCGCTGAGCACTTCGTGGTTCTCGACTGCAATGTGTTCCGCTCGAAATGACGATCTCCTTTATTTATTAAATTTTCATTGCTTTACTTGGACAGGCGAAATCGGTTCTTTTTAAACCGGTATTTTTAATTGCGCCATAACCGCCGGCAACATCAATCACATTTTCTACCCCACGCGATTTTAAGATGGAAGCGGCAATCATCGAGCGGTAGCCACCTGCACAGTGAATATAATAGGTAGATTTTGGATTGATTTCGCCAGTCCAGTCGTTAATAAAATCTAAGGGACGGCTTAGTGTAAATTCCAGATGTTCTGATTCATATTCACCTGGTTTGCGTACATCAAGTGCTGTAATTTCTCCGTTAAGACTAGCTGTTTCAAATGCCTCGGCAGAGATTGATTCAATCGTATCGATTTCCTTGCCAGCATCTGTCCACCTTTCGAAACCGCCATCTAAATAACCAATGGTACTATCGTATCCCACACGGGTTAAGCGGGTAATGGTTTCTTCTTCTTTACCCTGATCGGTAATCAATAAAATTGGCTGCTGTAAATCGGTAATTAAAGCACCAACCCAGGGCGCAAACTGCCCGTTAAGGCCTATGTTGATCGAATTTGGAATAAAACCTTTGGCAAAAACCTGTGGATCGCGGGTATCGAGCATAATAGCCCCTGTTTGGTTTGCCGTATCTTCAAACTGCTGAGGTGTTAAAGCATTTAATCCTTTCTCATAAACCTCATCAATACTTTCTACTCCACCTTTATTAATGGCCGCATTTTTAGCAAAATATTGTGGTGGCGGCAAAATACCATCTGTTACTTCCGCAATAAACTGCTCTTTAGTTGTAGCTTTTAAAGCGTAATTTACTTCTTTCTGATGCCCCAAAGTATCGAAAGTTTCTTTACTCATGCTTTTGCCACAGGCAGAACCTGCACCATGTGCCGGATAAACAATTACATCATCAGCTAAAGGCTTTATTTTCTCATTTAAAGAATCGTAAAGCATTCCGGCTAAATCTTCCATGGTTAAATGGCCCTTCTGTGCTAAATCAGGTCGACCAACATCGCCAATGAACAAGGTATCGCCACTAAAAATGCAGTGATCTTTTCCATCTTTATCAGTTAACAGATAAGTAGTCGATTCTAAAGTATGCCCAGGCGTATGTAAAGCGGTAATGGTTACATCGCCGATTTTAAACTGCTCGCCATCTTTAGCAATGTGCGATTTAAATTCGGTTTTAGCGGTTGGGCCATAGATGATTTCGGCACCAGATTTTTCTGCCAGGTCTACGTGTCCGGAAACAAAATCGGCATGAAAATGCGTTTCAAAAATATATTTAATGGTGGCCCCTGCTTTTTCAGCTTTCTTTAAATACGTTCCAACCTCTCTTAGCGGATCAATAATTGCCGCCTCACCGTTACTTTCGATGTAATAAGCGGCTTCTGCCAGGCAACCTGTATATATTTGTTCTATTTTCATGATTTCTTCGCAATGTCACCCTGAATTTATTTCAGGGTCTTACCAGAAAGATGCTGAAACAAGTTCAGCATGACGGATCTATTACAACAAAAATAGCGCTAAATACTTATAACCGAAATGATGTCGGTCATAATTGCAGAAGTTTTACTTACTGTAGTGCAAAACTGCTAACTGAAAATTGTCAACTGCAATTGATTGGGCGTTACCCAAGCTGCGCAAGGGTCGGGTCTTTCAGGGCTGCGCTTCGCTTCGGTACCTATAAAGGATCGGTACTGAAACCCTTACAATCCCTAACGCAACCCACCGTTGGGATAGAGGCCCTTAAGTTGTTTTTATCAAATGTGATGTTGAGTATGTCGAAACTTTTCGCAAGAAATTTAAGCAAGGCTTTCGACAGGCTACCATTGACATTACTTTGCAAGCTACTATTAATCAATATTTAACGGATTTTGTATTTCCGCCCAACTAGGCCACTGCACAGTACCCCCCGTTCTACTTAAACCCGGCCTAACAAATTTTTCGGGCCGCACTCCTCAAGCCAACCCACTAGCTTCGAAAGAAAAATTTTCAGCCGGCATTTTTTTGTTTCTTTTTGATGCCAAAAAGAAAGAGCCCTTCGGCGGCGGCGAGCCGAGGCAAGACAGCGCCTTAGGGTAAAAGAAATCAATTAAACGTCACTCATATTGATTTATATAAAATAAATTACCCCTCAGAATGACAGTACTATATTATTATAATATGATCTCTAATTAATCTTTAGTCAGCTCACCTCTCAGCGAATCTTCCATCAACTTGCGGCTTTCTTCTATTGGCAAACCTAAGCCCATAACGAACATTAGCTTTGTAACTGTAGCTTCGAAAGTTAAATCGTAACCACTTAAAATGCCCATTTTCAGCAGTTCTCTGCTGGTTTCGTAGCGACCAAGCTGAACTGAACCTTTTTTACATTGAGAAATGTCGATTATAATCTTTCCATTCAGAATCGCCTGACGCAAACTATCTAAAAACCATTGTGCGGTTGTGGTATTGCCTGAACCAAAAGTCTCTAAAATAATAGCATCTACCTTAGAATCTGTTATTGCCTGAACCGCCTGCGGGGTTATACCGGGGTATAATTTCAGCACCCCGATATTTGAATTAAAATTAGTATGCAATTTTAATTCTCCTTCGGTAGCTTTTAGAATATAGTTTCGATGAAATTGCAAGTGAACGCCTGCTTCTGCAAGTATCGGATAATTTGGCGAACGGAAAGCTTCAAACTTTTCGCTGTTATATTTTATAGAACGGTTTCCCCTAAATAACTGCGCATCAAAATATATACAAACCTCTGGAAAAAGTGCTTTTCCATCTTCTTTGGTCGCCGCAATCTCTAGAGCGGTAATTAAATTCTCTTTGGCATCCGTCCTGATCTCGCCAATAGGAAGCTGAGATCCGGTTAAAACAACTGGTTTATCCAGGTTTTCGAGCATAAAACTCAATGCCGATGCGGTAAAAGCCATCGTATCAGATCCGTGGAGGATCACAAAACCATCATACTGATCGTATTTATGATAAACAAGTTCGGCTAACGTTTTCCAAATTTCAGGATCCATGTTTGAAGAATCCAATACCGGATTGAAGGAATGTACATCTAAATCGTAATCTAAACGGCTTAATTCAGGAACGTTTTCTTTTATCTGCTGAAAATCAAATGGAATTAACATCCCATTTGTAGGATCGTTAACCATACCGATGGTACCACCGGTATAAATTATAAGTATTTTGGTCATTTGGTTGGGTGAAGGTTGCTCACCGCAAAGAAACTAAAAAATTACAAATGATTGGACAATATTTTTAAATTAGTAACAAAAAAGCTAAAAAACGTTAGTAAATTGCCAAAATGATAAATTTTAAGTCACTATTTTACAATACAAGAAATTCAATACAATCGTCATTCCCAACTTGATTGGGAATCGTAATGCCTTGATCGGGTTTGTAGATTGCTAAGATTCCCGCCTGCGCGGGAAAGACGATCTTCCGTCAGAATCTGTCATTAGTAATTTGTTTCAGGATCTGATAGGAAAGATGCTGAAATAAATTCAGCATGACGGCCTAGCAAAAAATTGATGTTTAAACCCCAAAAACCTTTTTCGAATTCTCTGTGGTTACATTTGCAATTTCTTCAATAGAAACACCATAAATATCGGCCAGTTTTTGCGCTATGTAGATTAAATAACTGCTTTCATTGGGTTTCCCACGGAAAGGAACAGGAGCCAAATAAGGCGAATCTGTTTCTAAAACCAGGTTAGCTAAAGGAATTTCTGATAATACCAGATCCAATCCTGCTTTTTTATAGGTAACCACACCACCAATGCCTAAATAGAAATTTAAATCGATGGCTTGTTTAGCCTGTGCTAAATTGCCCGTAAAACAATGGAATATTCCGCGTAGTTTTTCGTCCCTTTCACTTTCCAATAGCTCAAAAACCTCATCAAAAGCCTCGCGACAATGGATCACAATCGGCAATCCTAATTTTTTTGCCCAGCCAATCTGTTTGCGAAAAGCATCTTGCTGAATGGCCAAAGTAGTTTTATCCCAATACAGATCGATCCCGATCTCACCAATGGCATAAATTTTCCGACCGGAAATACTATGATAGATTTCATCCAATTGAGCAAGATAATCTTCTTTCACATCACAGGGATGTAAACCCGCCATTGCAAAACAATTTGCCGGATATTTCGCCACCAGATCATCAATCATTGCAATTGATTTTACATCAACATTGGGCAGAAACAAACGGTTAACGTCGTTTTCGAAACAACGCTCCATTAACATTGCCTGTTTTTCAGCATCCTGCTCGTAATATAAATGGGTATGGGTATCGGTAAAAAGCATTGTTTTAAAATGTAAAATGGGTTAGCGGTTAAGTTATGAATTCATAAATGTATTGCGAAGGGTAATTTCAACTCGAATTTGTCATGTTGAGCTTGTCGAAACACTTAACGCTAATTTAAGCAGGTCCTTCGACAGGCTCAGGATGACAAACCCATTCAATTGCAATAGCCTCTGAAACAAGTTCGGGGCGACGAACGATGCGTGAACCTCCAACCTTAGACTATTTCTTCTTCTTAGACACCTTGACTTCGGACTTCGGGCTGCCGAGCTCGGACTCAAAAGCCATTTCCTTTTTCAAGAACTTCCCTGTTAAACTGATCGGATTCTGGATCAAACCTTCTGGCGTACCTTCGAATAAAATTCTTCCGCCACCAGCACCGCCCTCTTCACCTAAATCGATCACCCAATCGGCTACTTTAACTACATCTAAATTGTGTTCAATTACCAAAATCGTATTTCCTTTATCAACCAGCTCTTGCAATACACCTAAAAGCACATTAATATCTTCGAAGTGGAGCCCTGTTGTAGGTTCATCTAAAATGTAGAAGGTTTTTCCGGTATCTTTTTTAGAAAGCTCGGTAGCCAGTTTAACCCGCTGGGCCTCTCCACCCGACAAAGTAACCGATGATTGCCCTAAAGTGATATAACCTAAACCAACATCTTTTAAAGTTTTAATTTTTCTATAAATGATCGGGATATTTTCGAAGAAATTACAGGCATCTTCGATACTCATATCCAAAACATCACTGATCGATTTTCCTCGGAAACGAACTTCTAAGGTTTCCCTATTATATCTTTTTCCCCCACATTCTTCACAAGGCACCTGCACATCAGGTAAGAAATTCATTTCAATCACCTTTAAACCAGCACCTTGGCAGGTTTCGCAACGACCACCTTTTACGTTAAAAGAGAAACGGCCAGGTTTGTAACCACGAATTTTTGCCTCAGGCAACTGTACAAACAAATTTCTGATATCGGAGAAGACTCCGGTATAGGTAGATGGATTAGAACGGGGTGTTCTGCCGATAGGTGCCTGATCGATTTCAATTACCTTATCAATTTCTTTCAATCCGTTAATTTTCTCGTAAGGCAAAGGTTGTTTTTTCGCCCTAAAGAAATGATGATTTAAAATCGGATATAAGGTTTCTGTAATCAAACTCGATTTACCACTGCCCGAAACTCCGGTTACAGCAATAAATTTACCTAAAGGAAAATCTACTGAAACCTCTTTTAAATTATGTCCGGTGGCTTTAACAATCGATAATTTATGTCCATTGCCTTTTCTGCGGTTTTTTGGCGTTTCAATTTTCTTTTTGCCATTGAGGTAATCGGCAGTTAAAGTATTCGATTTCAGAATCTGTGCAGCTGTTCCTTCTGCAACTACCGTTCCGCCGTGAATACCTGCTCCAGGGCCAACATCAATTACCCAATCGGCCTCCAGAATCATATCCTTATCGTGTTCTACCACCAAAACGGTATTTCCAAGATCACGGAGATTCTTAAGCGCATTGATCAAACGTTCATTATCGCGCTGATGCAAACCGATACTTGGCTCATCGAGGATGTACATTACGTTCATCAATTGCGAACCGATCTGTGTAGCCAACCGGATCCGTTGCGCCTCGCCACCTGAAAGTGTACGGGCAGTCCTATCTAGCGTTAAATAGGTTAAACCAACATCTGTTAAGAAACCGATCCTGGCTTTAATCTCTTTTAAGATTTCTTTTGCAATAATATTCTGACGTTCGCTAAGACGCTCATCTACTTTTTCGAACCAGATGTTCAGGTTGAAAATATCCATTGATGACAGCTCGAAAATGTTTTTGCCATCAACTTTGAAGTGTAGACTTTCTTTTTTCAAACGGGCACCATGACACTCCGGACAGGTTTTCAGTTTCCTGAATTCATCCATATCATCTGATGCAGATTCGCTTCTCTTTTCATTCTGCTCTTCGAGCATTTTAATAATACCATCGAAGGTAATATTATAATTCTGAACGTTCCATTTATTGTATTCTACCTCAACCTTGATCAGATCGTGCGTACCGTTTAAAATGATGTTTACGACTTCATCGCTTAACTTTTCGATCGGGGTTGAAAGTGAGAAACTATATTTTTTGGCCAGGGCTTTTAATACCTGGAACATCCAAATGTCTCTATATTCGCCCAATGGCGCTAAACCACCATTTAAAATACTCAGTTTTGGGTTCGGAATTACCGATTCTTTATCCACCACGAAGATATAACCTAAACCATCGCAACGTTCGCATGCACCATATGGCGAGTTGAACGAAAAACTATTTGGTTGAGGTTCATCGTAAGAAATACCAGTGGTTGGGCACATTAAAAATTTACTAAAATGCGCAACATTATTGTCCTTATCGCTGATTTTGATTACGCCCTTACCCATTTTCATCGCAATCTGCAGTGAATCTAGCAGGCGTTTCTTATCCTTTATATCAATAATCAAGCGATCAATCACCACTTCGATATCGTGAATTTTATAACGATCTACCTGCATTTTAGCAGAAATATCCTTTATTTCTCCATCCACACGCACTTTTACATAACCCTGTTTACGGATCTGCTCAAAAAGTTCCCGGTAATGCCCCTTTCTACCTTTAACAACAGGCGCAAGAATATTTACTGCAACACCATCAAATTTATTGAAGATATTCTGCAGGATCTGGTCTTCGCTCATGCGCTCCATCTTCTCGCCAGTATTGTACGAATAGGCATCAGCAACACGTGCATAAAGCAAACGCATGAAATCGTAAATCTCAGTAATGGTACCCACGGTAGAGCGCGGGTTTTTGCTGGTGGTTTTTTGCTCAATGGCAATCACTGGGCTCAGTCCCGAAACCTTATCCACATCAGGGCGTTCCATCCCGCCCATAAACTGGCGGCTGTAAGCGCTAAATGTTTCCATATACCGGCGCTGTCCTTCCGCGTAAATGGTATCAAAAGCCAATGATGATTTACCGCTACCACTTAACCCTGTTATAACAACAAGCTGATTGCGCGGAAAACTTACATCTATATTCTTTAAATTATGTACCCTCGCACCATATACTTCTACATCTTTTTGCTCGCCGAGGTCGATAGATTTATTGCTCATATTTTATTTAAAGTTGGAGGCAAAATTGAGTCTTTAAAAAGACAAAATTCAATCCGCAAAAATGCTAAAAATTTTATCAAAATGAAAGTCAAAACCAATCTTGATTAAGGATTAATTGTCATAATGTCGACTTCTATTTCTAAGAAAATCAGAGGTAAACAGAGGAGACAGATTAAAAGGTTAAAAAAAATTCATCATATCAGATAAACGCGGAGTATGAAGTAACTGTTTTGTATTTTTAGAAAAGACTGAAGAAACAAATTTCATATTCATTAATTAGATCAAAGACTTATATTAGCCTACCAACTAAAGTTGGATCTGGAGCAATTTGATAGGAATGAAAAAAAACAAAAAAGACAAACCTTATAATCAAAAGTCACTTGAAATTTTAGAAAACCTCAAGTGGCCTGGCGAAAACGAGTACCCAACTAGTCTTATCAAAAGATGCCATGAGTATAGAAAAATACCGATAAATGAGCTTACTGTAGAGCAATTGCGAACATTAATTAGCCAAAATATAGGCTTAAAATATCTAATACCAATAACAATAGAAATCTTAAACAAAGACATTCTGGCCGAGGGAGACCTCTATCCAGGCGATCTGTTAGAATCAGTACTAAAAATTGACAATGCTTTCTGGATAAACAACATAAATCTTAAAGAGCGGCTTTCTGTTCTGATTGACTTAAATTCTGATAAGATTAGAAGCGAAAACCTTGAGCTTAGAGGTTTATAAGCTATAACGCAGATAAATTTTATCTTTGATTTTTTAAGCCCTTTGCTCAAAGTGGAATCTAACAAACTTAAAAGATCTCTCGACTCCGCTGCTCTCCGCCCGAGATGACGACGCAACTACGAGCACCATGCTAACCAATGAACTAATGGCTAATGAACTAACCTACCACTCTATCGTTGTTCCATTCTCAGTTGGATGCCCGGTACAAACCAAAACCCTTCCCCTTTCCAATTCATCATCCGTAAGCACTTCATTATAATCCATTCTTACGCCACCTTTGGTACAGTTGGCTACACAGGTACTGCATACGCCCCCGCGACAACTATAAGGCAGTTTGATTTTATTTTCCAGCGCTACATCCAAAATCCTTTGTGGCCAGGGCACTTCAAGGTTATAAGTTTCTCCTCTAAAATTTAAAATTACCGAGTAAGTATTTTTATCGACAACCTTTTCTGCCGAGCCATCATCTTCATCTACCTCATCTTCCGGCAATACAAAGGTTTCTCTTTTAATCTGTTTGATATCGAAACCCATGCCCAGCAAGGTAATCCGGCATAAATCCATATAAATTATCGGGCCACAGCTGTAAAAAAGCGCATCATTCCGATCAAAATGCAAATGCTCTTTGAGGAGTTTTTCGATATAGAATTTGTTTAAGCGGGCAGTCATTAGATTTTTGCTATTGCTAAAAACCCAAACAATCTTTAATCTATCCGGATATTTCTGTTGCCATTCGTTCAGTTCATCATAAAACAAGGCATCTTCCATTGATCGGTTACTATAGACCAGCGTAACCAACGATTTTTTCTCGCGCACTAAGGCCGTTTTCAAAATTGAGAATAAGGGCGTAATCCCCACCCCCGCAGCGAATAGAAAAAGATCACGCTCCAGATTTTCTTCTGGCAAGTAACTGAACATCCCCTGAGGCTCTTGCGCCAAAAGAATATCGTTTACAGAAGTTTTATGGTGTAAAAATCTCGAAATCTCTCCATTCTCTACCCTTTTCACTGTAATCGCCAAAGGCTCATCCACATCGGGCGAGCTATTAAAAGAATACGACCTTCTTATCTCCTTATGTTTACCCTGAAAAATCAACGAAATAAACTGACCGGCTAAATACTTTGGGTATGGTTGATCTACTTCCTCAAATTGAAAAGTAATATTATCGCCTGGTTGATTGATGATTTTATTAATGCGCAGTTTGAACATATACAAAGAAAAGAAATTGATTTATTAGTTCAATCGTTCATTGGTCATTAGTTGTCGTTCATTGGCCATTGGTTCATTAGTTAGCATGATGCCTAGAAAATTCTCGTATCAATGAATAACTCCTAAAAAAACGTGTAGTGATTAGCGTTTAGTAAAAAAACAAGTCTGTGTAATCCAACAATCTGTGCAATCACCCTCAAAAAAAAGCGTCCCGATTTACAACCGGGACGCCTTACCAAATGCTTGTCTTTATCTTAATTATTATATTATTCGGCGTTGTAGGCCAATAATACTCTCGGTTTTTCGTAACCGTAACGTTTCGGGTGCTCCATAATCTGTTTCATAGAAATCACTTTATAAACATAGCCTCCGGTTTCGCGGTTCAGCTTCATTTTGTAGTAATTATCTTGATTTTGATTATTGATCTGCTTGCGCAGGCGTCCGTCGCCAACATTGTAAGCCGCAGCTACCAATGTCCAGCTTTCTAAACCTTTATACATTTCTTTAATGTATTTGCAGGCAGCGATGGTTGATTTACGCAGATTATAGCGTTCATCAACATTTCCGTTTACTCTTAATCCATAGGTACGGGCTGTGCCAGGCATAAACTGCCAGATTCCGGCTGCACCTTTTGGAGAAACTCCTTCTGCCATTCCAGATTCGACCAGGGCCAAATACTTAAAATCGTTGGGAATTCCGTAGGCAGCAAGAATAGGCTCAATTACCGGAAACCATTTTGCTGCTTTTGCATGCAATTTATTGGTTTGGGTATTTCCGTAAGTGTGTGCTGCAAGGATTTTTTTCATTTTGCGTTCTACCTTTTTATCGCCTAATGGCAGGGTTTCTTCTGCAAAATTTAACTGTGCCATTAAAGATAGCGGCTTTTCCGCATTTTCAACTTCCAGGCTATCAGTTTTGGGTATTGTAGTGTTTAATTTTTCTTCTTTTAAAAGACTTTTTTGTGCTAAGGGCATTTGGTAAGCGAACACTTTTGCCAAGATAAATAGTGTTGCCACTACCGCAAATGGTACGATGTGTTTCTTTAACATTTTCCTCCTTTTTTTGGTGAACTTATATAAAAACGTTGGCAAAGATAAAAAATAATAAGCACATTATCAAATAGTTACAAAATTAACCCCAAAAATCGGCCCTTAAAGCACTTTAAACGTGGATTTTAAATTTTGATTTTCAGACAAATTTTCCTATTTTAGAGGCTATTTTTTTATCTAATTTTTCCACTCTTAAAATTGTTATGTTCATCAATTTTTCATAAATTTGCAACCCGCATTTTTAATGTGGCTAAAAGCGTATCATGATAAATAAAAACAACAGGAACAGTCGGGATGACAAGTCCAAACCAGGCAGTCGGAAAACAGAAGGCAGAAGTAGTTCGGCCGGGTCTGACAGAAGAAGATCAGACGACAAAGACAGCAAATTCAAAAAATCATCCGATTCTAAAGACGGCTTCAAACCCAGAAGCTCAGACGGTAAAGATTTCAAATCAAAATCTTTCGGAGACAAAAAAGACTTCAGGCCAAGAACTGGAGACCGTGATTTTAAATCGAAAGATGGAGAATCGAAAGGCTTCAAATTTGGAGAGCGCGAGTTTAAATCAAAAGATAACAACTCAAAATCAGAAGACCGCAGCTTTAAATCAAGAGAAGGTGGATCGAGAGATTACAAACCAAGAACAGGAGACCGCGATTTCAAATCGAGAGAGGGAGGATCAAGAGATTACAAACCAAGAACAGGAGATAGAGATTTTAAACCAAGAGAAGGTGGTGCAAGAGATTATAAGCCAAGAACAGGAGAACGGGATTTCAAATCTAAGGATGGAGATTCGAGAGATTTTAAACCGAGAACTGGCGACCGCGACTTTAAATCAAAAGAAGGCGGATCAAGAGATTACAAGCCAAGAACGGGCGACCGTGATTTCAAATCGAAAGATGGTGGAACAAGAGATTTCAAACCGAGAGAAGGTGGCTACAAAGATTACAAATCAAGAGGCAAATCTGATGAATTCAAGCCAAGTGCTGGAAGTTCAAGAGATGTAAAACCTAGAGAGCCAAGGGAAGGCGATACCCGTCCGTTTAGAAAACGCGAGGATGCACAGCCAAGAGATACAGAATTTAACCGCCCGGAGCGGACTGTAATTGCCCAAGGCCGCAAAACAAATGAAGATAAAGGCTTAATTCGCCTTAACAGATATATTTCAAATGCAGGTATCTGCTCCCGCCGTAAAGCTGATGAGCTAATTGCTGCCGGCATTATTACCGTAAACGGAGAAGCCATTACCGAACTAGGCCATAAAGTTGATCCAGCGAAAGATTTAGTGCGTTATAATGGCGAGCTATTGAAACGCGAGAAAAAAGTTTACGTTTTATTGAACAAACCAAAAGATTACATCACCACCACCGACGATCCACAAGAACGCCGTACGGTAATGCAATTGGTTGACAAAGCGAGCCGCGAGCGCATTTACCCTGTTGGCCGTTTAGACCGTAATACAACAGGTTTATTGCTGATGACTAACGATGGTGATTTAGCAGATAAATTATCACATCCTAAAAACGGTATCACTAAAATTTACAATATTGAGTTGGACAAAGCTTTATCACAGGGCGATTTAAACAAAATTGCTTTTGGTTTAGAGCTGGAAGACGGATTGATTAAACCGGATAATATTTCTTATGTTGCAGGTGGAACCAAAAAAGAAATCGGCATCCAGATCCATAGCGGTAAAAACAGAATTGTTCGTCGTATTTTCGAACACCTGGGTTACAATGTTGAAAAATTAGACCGTGTAGTATATGGTAATCTGACTAAGAAAGATTTACCCCGTGGCAGATGGCGCTATCTTGAAGATCATGAATTGATCCAGATTAAACATCTGATAAAATAATATGTAAAAGGCAACCAGTGGTTGCCTTTTTTGTTGCTTTACTAAAAAAGATGTTATCCTGAGCAATCAATTTTTTCAGAAAAACAATAGGAGTAGATATGACAGAGTGACGAGGTATCGTCATTCCCAACTTGATTGGGAACCACGAAGTGCTCATCGAAGATAATCGTAATGCCTTGGCAGGGTTTATAGGTTGCATTAAGATTCCCGCCTGCGCGGGAAAGACGACCGTTCTTTGGAATCCGTCAATGGTAGTATAGTCCAATTTGAGGATAGCCCAACATTATTGCATCTCAATTGCAAATTACATTTTACGATTCCAAAGTAAATTAAGAACGACGAAGACGATTTATCAAATGGAAATTAATTTCCGTGCTCTTCCGTGCCTCCGTGGCTAATTACATTTTAATTCCCCATATTTGCTAAAATCAACACCATATTTTCATGAAAAAACTCAGTTCATTGCTTATACTTTCTATATTTTCGACCATTAGCTTCGCTCAAAAAACCAACTATAACCTGATTGTAGGTACTTACACTGTACCAGGAAAAAGTGAAGGAATTTATACCTATAACTTTGATGCTGCGACCGCTTCAACAAGCATAAAAAGCATTACAAAAAATACTTCGAATCCTAGTTATGTTGCCATTTCACCTGATAACAAATTTATTTATGTGGTTAATGAAACCGGAGCAACAAGTACGGTAAGCGCATTTAAATATGATGCCAAAACAGGCGATTTAACTTTTTTAAACAAAGTTGACAGTCACGGTGCTGATCCTTGTTTTATTACCGTTGATGCCAAAAATGTAATTGTAGCCAATTATAGTGGGGGAAGTTTAGCGGTATTCGCACGCAAGGCTGATGGCGCCTTAACCGAAGCTTTACAAACGATCAAGCATACTGGAAAAAGCATTGATCCTAAAGGCAGGCAAGAAAGCGCACATGTACACATGGTTAAATTTACGCCAGACCATAAATATTTAATTGTTAACGATCTGGGTGAAGATCAAACTTATATCTACAACTACAATCCTGCTGCTAAAGAAAAAATCCTAACCGTTAAGTCGGTAATTAAAACCACTGCAGGCACTGGCCCGAGGCACATCACTTTTAGTCCAAATGGAAAATTCGCCTATTTAGCGCACGAATTTAACGGCAGCATAACGGTTTTCGCTTATTCGAATGGAAGTTTAACCAAAATCCAGGAAATTGGTACTACGCCGAAAGATTTTAGCGGAAAAATTGATGGTGCCGACATCCATGTTTCGGCTGATGGAAAATTCCTTTATGAAACCAACCGTGGAGATGCCAATAGCATTTCTGCCTTTTCAATTCTGCCTACCGGAAAATTGAAATTCATCGAAACGGTAAGCACGCTGGGTAAAGGACCAAGAAACTTTACCATCGATCCGACTGGAAAATTTCTATTGATCGGCCATCAATACACCAACAACATCGTTATTTTTAACCGAAATAAAACCACTGGCAAATTAACCGATAGCGGTAAACGCATGGATGTTGGCGCGCCAGTTTGTTTGGTTTTCAATTAATCACCTAAAATTAAGCCAATGGAAAACTTCGATTGGACCAAATTCACCATCAAGATTGCTGTTAAAGCAAAACTTCAGGACATTTACAATGCCTGGACAAAAGCCAGCGAAATTGAAAAGTGGTTTTTAAGTGAGGCGGAATTCTCTGACGAGAACAAAGTATTACTCAACAAAACCCAAAACGTATTGAAAGGCGATAAATACAAATGGATCTGGTATCTCTATGATGATATTGAAAAAGGAAACATAACTGAAGCCAATGGCAAAGATAAACTTCAGTTTACTTTTGCAGGCGAATGTTTGGTCGAGATTAAACTCAGAGAAGAGTTTGAATACGTAATTGTGGAGTTGACGCAAAAGAATATTCCTTTAGACGATAATTCAAAAAGAAACATTCGTTTAGGTTGTCATAATGGCTGGAGTTTCTATTTGGTTAATCTAAAATCTGTTTACGAAGGTGGCATGGACTTAAGAAATAAGGATAACCGCTTTAAACCCATGTTGAATAATTGAGGTGATGGATTTAGTAGTTAAGGTAAGAGAAATTCAGGAATTAGGATTTTCGGTGGTAGATCATGTATTTACAGAACAGGAAGTTGAAGATATCCTCGCAGCGATTAACAGGACAGATTCGACAAAAGAAACCTTTAGAAAATCGGACGATCTTTTTGCGATACGTCAATTTTTAAAAGAAGTTCCAGAAACAATCGGTCTTATTTTCAATCACAAACTCAAACACATCGTAAAAGAGCTTTTTGGCGAAGATTATTTTCTTGTCAAATCGATCTATTTCGACAAACCCGAAACGTCAAATTGGTTTGTTTCCTATCACCAGGATTTAACAATTTCAGTTAACCAGAAAGTGGAAATAGCCGGATTTGGCCCGTATACCAACAAACACAAGCAGTTTGCCGTACAGCCCCCACTTGATGTCCTCGAAAGCAATTTCACCATTCGCATTCATCTCGACGATACCAACGAGGAGAACGGTGCATTAAACGTAATTGCCAATTCGCATAGTAAAGGCATTTACCGCCCCGAAACCATAAACTGGAACATAGAAAAAGAAATGAGTTGCAATGTAGAAAGAGGTGGTGTGATGATTATGAAACCACTGCTGCTCCATAGTTCGTGCAGAACAAGCAACAATAAAAAAAGAAGGGTAATTCATCTAGAGTTTAGCAACAAAATATTGCCAAAGGAATTAAAATGGTCTGAATATTTGAGTTTAATGTGATAGATACTGAACAAGTTCAATACAATGGAACTCACCCGGCGATCGTCATCCTGAGTTTAACTCAGGATCTTATAGCATGATAGATACTGAAACAAGTTCAGTATGACGGAACACCTAAATAAATTAAGCTCCTTTACTTTACTCGAGCGTCCTGCTGAATTTATTTCAGCATCTTTATGGCAAGAAAACTAAATGAAATAGAACAAAAGAAGTTATGGAACGAGGTGGCTGCGTTTACATATTAACGAATCATACCCATACAGTTTTATACATTGGTGTAACATCAGATTTATATTTTAGAATAGTTGAACATAAGGAGAAGAAATACCTTGACTCATTTACAGCTAAATACAATTGTAATAAACTAGTTTATTATGAGCAGTTCGACTCGATCGAGGAAGCGATTGCTAAAGAAAAGCAGTTGAAAAACTGGCGGAGGGCATGGAAGATTAATCTGATTAATCAAAATAACCCAAATTGGGATGATTTGTTTGAAAGCCTCAGCTAACGCGGTCGTCATCCTGAGTTTATCTCAGGATCTTTATGCATGATGGATACTGAAACAAGTTCAGCATGACGGCCAGAGTGAGGAATGCACGGATTAAAGCACCAGAGATCGTCGTCATGAGTTCAGCTTAGGATCTTTATAGCATGATAGATACTGAAACAAGTTCAGTATGACGACCCGAGTGAGGAATGCACGGATTAAAGTACCAGAGATCGTCATCCTGAGTTCAGCTCAGGATCTTTATAGCATGACAGATACTGAAACAAGTTCAGTATGACGGCCCGAAAAAACAAAAAAATGGCCCCGATTTTCATTGAGGCCATTCAAATATTATACTGTCGCTTATTATGCCGGTTCTGCAACTCTGGCTACATTGCGATAGGGGAATTCATTAAAGATATGTCTGCGGGCAAAACGGCCCGGAGAATCGGCGTTAACCAATTTCACGTAAATTGCTTTCGGCACATCGAAATATTCGTAAGCACTTCCATCAAAAAACTGGATATTTAAAACCTGTTGTTTGTATTCGAAATCCTGAATATTCGATAATGTTGTCGTTTGCGTGTACGTTTCGATATTCTGTTCGCGTGTTTCTGGCGCAATACTTACCAGGAAATGGTAAGCTTCGATAATTTCTTTACTTCTAGCTTCTGCATCTAATTTCTCTTCTTCCTGCTGAAATTTATCAGGGTGACAATCTTTCATCAATGTGCGGTACACAGATTTAAGCTCTTTTAACTCAGCATTTTTATCTACGCTCAAAAGCTTTCTGTAATCAACTATTTTCTTCATTTGGAATAACCTCTTTTTTAATTTTGTCGAAATGATTTCAGGAATCTTTATCTGCAAAACCGTTTCAAGCCGCAAAGATACGATTTATAATCATTTGATTTTGAGAAAGTTTACTTTTATTAAATATTGCTGATATGAATCACCAACTGATGAATTCTCCTGTACCTTACTTAAGTTTTTTAACCACTGATGCACACAGATAAACACGGATTTCATCTGTGTGCATTCTTTTTATCTGTGGTTAATGTAACGTAAGCCTTAATTTGTTAATATTTAGCCTGTAATGAGTTTTCGATTACTTCCTTATAATAGTTAACATAAACAGGGAGGATTTTTTTCAGGTCAAAATCTTGTGCCCTTGCAAAAGCATTTTCTTTGAAACGATTTAGGGTTTCATCATCTTTCAATATTTCAATAGCATGGGCGGCCATCGCATCTACATCTCCAACATTGCTCATGTAGCCACAAAATCCGTCAATATTAAGCTCGGGCAAACCACCGGCATTCGTTGTAATAGCCGGCACTTTACAAGCCATTGCCTCTAACGCAGCCAATCCGAAGCTCTCCGATTCTGACGGCATTAAGAAAAGATCTGAAACCGATAAGATTTCTTCTACCGCATCTTGCTTACCTAAAAACCTTACATTTTCACAAATATTCAACGATCTGCAAAGCTGCTCATCATAAGCACGCTCGGGTCCGTCGCCTACCATTAATAGTTTTGATGGAATAACCGCCTGTACTTTTTCGAAAATCCTAATCACATCAGCCGTACGTTTCACTTTCCTGAAATTACTGGTGTGGATTAAAATCCGTTCGTTATTTGGTGCAATTGCTTTTTTGAAGTGGCCTTTTGCCTGCAAACTGAAGCGCGAAAAATCAATGAAATTGGGGATTACCTTAATTTCCTTTGTAATCTCGAAATGGTTATAAGTATCTTCTCTTAAATCTTCCGAAACGGTAGTTACACCATCGCTTTGATTAATAGAAAAGGTAACCACAGGTTTATAAGTTGGGTCTTTACCCACCAAAGTAATATCGGTACCGTGCAAAGTAGTTACCACTGGAATATGAATGCCATAACTTGCCAAAATCTGTTTTGCCATAAAAGCAGCAGAAGCATGTGGAATGGCATAATGAACGTGTAATACATCCAATTGTTCAAAACGTACAACATCTACCAGTTTGCTGGCCAGTGCCGATTCGTAAGGCGCGTAATCAAAAAGCGGGTAATCTCTTACGGAAACCTCGTGATAAAACAGGTTGGCAGAAAAGAAATCAAGCCTGGCAGGCTGACTATAAGTAATAAAGTGAACCTGATGTCCCTCGTTAGCAAGTGCCTTACCAAGTTCTGTTGCAACTACTCCACTACCGCCAAAAGTGGGGTAGCAAACAATTCCTATCTTCATTGTACATGTATTGTTGTTATCGCAAATGTACCCGATTTTAATCTATAATGCGTGTCGGCTTATTGCAATAAAAACAGATAGCTTTTCGAGAACAATTGCCGCAGATTCGCAGATTAATTTCAATTCGAAAATTGAAGCTTAATAGCTTCTAATGATTCTCTTGTACTGCAAAGATTTCTCATTAAAATTAATTAACAAACCTATTCCTAGTTTTGATATAGCCAGATAATTCAAAACTTGTGCATAATGTTCATTTATCAACTCAGATTTAGATTTCACCTCGATAATAACCTTATCATCGACAACAAAATCAGCATAAAATTTATGTTTAAGTATAGTCCCTTTGTAATTTACAGAAAATTCTCTCTCTTTCGTAATTGATATTTCTATTCTTAAGTTCGAATTCTAGCGCATCTTTGTAGACAATTTCTGAAAATCCTTTCCCCAAAATACGATGTATTTCCATCATAATTCCAATTAACAAATAGAATTCTTCCTGAAAAGGATAATCAATATCACTATATGAATTTCCCATAAATATAAGTTTATTTAATCTGCGAATCTGCGGCTAAAACATACTCCCTTATATAAGCAAACTTTCAATTAAAATGCCAAATCAAAAAACCTTATGTAACCTTTAATAACAGGCAACATAGAAATCACTAAAATGTAAGACGGGGAAAATTGAGGAGGTTTCTCCTCAAATAATTATTTTAGGTTTCTCATTTCCTCTTTTATTACAAGGAAAAGTTCGTTAGGCCTTTGGGTACCAATAAAATATTCCAAGCCATCGCGATCGGTTAAAACAACCGCATCTTTACCCGATGAATAAAAACGGATCGTACCTTTTGTGTGCAGGTTATAAACCGGATTATTGAAAAAATAACGGCTATAAGTCGCCTTACGAACATCAACAATACTGTTAAGGTCTATCTTAACACGTTTGGTTGTCCAAAGACCATCCAAAATCATGCTACCATTATCTACCACAATTTTGTACTGGATCAGGAAAAGCAAAAGCATAGAAACACCGATGATCCCGAAGCCTACAACGAGGAACAAATCTTGCGTATTGTCGCGATCGCGCTCATAAACATAGGCTGCAAAACAGAACGCAGCCATAATAAGCCTAATGAAAATACGAACATAATCACGGCCGATGTACTGTTTTTCGATATAGGCGTATTTGCTTTCCACTTATTTAATTTTGAGTTCGAATATAGCAACTTTTTTTGTTGCTGTAGTTAATTTATATCGGTTATCCTGCCGCATACCCGCAATCCAAACAATTTCGCCATTGCCATTAACCAAAATCGGCGTAATGCTTTTCAAATGTAGGGGAACTTTCTCGTCGATAAAATAATCGCTCACTTTTTTGGGATTACGCATACCTAACGGAATAAATTTATCTCCATTTTGCCAGTTCCTCAACACCAAAGGGAAAATTAATTTATCGGCATTTACAAACGCTTTATTCGAATTAATTTCGAATTTAACTTCACCTGTAAACGTCAACGAAATTTCATCATTGGCAAAAGCAATGTTTTCAGTTGTTGGGTGGATAAACTGATTAGCGGTAACCGATGTATTTTTTTTAACAATAACCAGATCACTTCTATTGATAATGGCCTGATGCGTGGCGCTAAAAAATTGTGTACCACTTAAAGCCCTTAAACTGTCTAAAATTTCCAGTACAACATTTTCACCAAAATTAAAAGGCTTAAGTAACTCGTAAAGCAACAGTTTTTGCGGGTTTAATTTCGAAACCTCTTCCAAAGGGATATAAATGCCATCACTTCTTTTATTTAGGATTCTATTTGCAAGTTTTTGAACCTGGATATTTAAAAAAGTCTCCAATTCAGCAAAGCGCGAGATATTTTCGGCAAATGTTTTTTCGAGGTTAGGGTTTATTTCCTGCAAATGCGGCACTACCTGTAGCCTGATTTTATTCCGTGTATAATTCGTACTTGCGTTCGAGCTATCTTCTACAAAATCGATGTGATTAGTCCTTACAATTTCATCAATCTGCTGTCGGTTTAAAAAGAGCAAAGGCCTGATCAGTAAATCACGTTTAGGTAAGATGCCATGCAATCCGCTTATGCCTGTGCCACGGGTAAGGTTAATGAGTACGGTTTCTACTGCATCGTTCTGGTGTTGGGCCAGGGCTATATAATCGTAACCTTCTTTATGCCTAATTTCTTCAAACCAGTTATAGCGCAGATCACGTGCTGCCATCTGGGTAGAAATTTTATTTTCGGCCGCATATTTTTTGGTATCAAAATGCGTTACATAAAAAGGTAATCCTAAATTTTTGGCCAGTAGCGCAACAAAACTTTCATCACGTTGTGCTTCATCAGCCCTTAAATTAAAATTACAATGTGCCACACCAATATCAACGCCTATTGCTTTAAACAAATGCAACATTAATACCGAATCTTTTCCACCACTTACGGCCAAAAGGATCTTGTTAGCCCGAACAAACAGCTGTTGCTGTTCAATAAAATCCTGAAATTGTTTTAGGGGTAACATCCATCAAAAATATTTAATTTTAACTGGTATTCCGAACGTTCGGAACAAAAAACTAACTTTGTAGTGTGCAAAAACTATTTGTCTTTTTATTCCTGCTAATCTGTCCCGTATTTTTATTCGGTCAGCAACCCGCTTCGAAGATTAAAATCGTTTCATTTTCCAAGATAACTGGCGATACCAAGAAAAAAATAAGCTACCTGCGAAACCCTGTTTTTCAACAAGATAACGCAACATTAACCTGCGATAGCGCCGTATTTTACAGCGAACGAAACTATTTCGAAGCTTTTAAAAATGTACACATCAACCAACTTACCACCGATATTTATTCAGATCAACTGGAGTATGATGGAAATAAAAAACATGCACATTTAACCGGAAACGTGAAGATGATCGATCCAACCTCGATCTTAACGACCAATATTTTAGACTACAATACCCTGAGCAAGATAGGGACTTATACCAGCGGTGGTAAAATTGTAAACAAGGAAGTAACGCTAACCAGCAAAAACGGTTATTATTTCAGCAACTCGAACGATGCCTATTTTAAATATGATGTAGTTGTAGTTACACCGCAGTCGACGATAAAGTCGGATACGATGAGTTATAACACACAAAGTAAATGGACTTTCTTTTACGGGCCCACCAATATCAAAGGAAAAGACGATAATCTTTACACCGAAAATGGCCAGTATAATACGATGACCGAAGATGCCTTTTTTGGGAAGAAAAACCTTTATACCCAAGGTACAAGATCTTTAAAGGGCGATAGTTTATATTATTATGGCAAGAAAGGCATTGGTAAGGCTGTTAAAAACATTGTTTTCTCTGATACAAAAGATAAAATGAAAATGTTTGGCGACTTAGGTTATTACTATAAGCTAGATCAGCGAACACTGGTTACCCGAAATGCATATCTGGGTATTGGCACGGAAGATTCTATAATGGTGAAGAATAAAAAAAGACCAGATAGTTTATGGATGGGTGCCGATACCTTAGAAACGCAGATGGTACTACAAAAAACCTTAAAGCTAATCCCTAAAATTTCGATTAAAGCCGACAATCAGGTTGGAGAAGATGATGAAGATACCGGTGAGAAAAAGGGGACTACAGAGCCTAAGGAGAAACCAGAAACACAAAGTACGCTAAAAGAAGACCGAAATAAACGCAACATCGCAAAAATAAGCAGGGCTGATAGGAAGAAAAAGAATAAGGGTGAGGCGGTAACGGAAGATCCGCTTAACCTGAAGGATAAAAGCATTGATAGTTTAAAATCGAAAGTTGACTCACTTGGCAAGGGGCTGCCCAAGCTTAACCTCGATAGTTTACAGAAAAACAATCTTTTAAAGAACAAGGCTGATTCCATTATCAAAAACCTGCCTAAACTTAAAACCGATAGCCTGAAAAAGCTGGCTGATAAAACCAATTCGATAGTAAAAGATGTATCGAAAACAAAAATCGATAGCCTGCAAAAAAAGATCGCCGATAAAGCCTCTCCTATTGTAAAGGATATTTCAAAAACGAAAATCGATAGCCTGCAAAAAAAGATAACAAAATCTGGCGTTAAAGATAGTTTAACAAAAGCGCTAGGAAACTTAAAAACCGGCGCATTAAAGACTGATACAGCCAAATTTAATCCAGCTGATACCGTTCAAACGCGTATCATTAAGGCTTACCATGGCGTTAAGATTTTTAAAACGAATATACAGGCTAAAACCGACAGCCTTTTTTACACCAGTGCCGATTCTACTTTACGTTGCTACAGTAATCCGATTATCTGGTCGGAAGGTTCTCAGCAGGTTGGCGACACGATATTTGTTCAGTTCAAGAATAAAAAACTAAACAATTTACAGGCATTTAGAAATGCATTTTTAGTAAATACACCAAAAGATTCGTTAAGGTTTAACCAAATAAAAGGCCGATTGATGACGGGTTTCTTTAAGGATGGTAAATTTAAGAACCTCTATGTGGATGGCAATGCCGAAAGTATTTATTATACTCAGGATGACAGTACAAAGGTGTATAAAGAAATGAATCAAACCCTAAGCAGCAGGATAAAATTCATCTTCAAGGATAAGGAAAATGCAATTGAGGAAATTGTTTACATCAAGGGAATAGAAGGAGCTTTGAATCCGGAAAACACGATTGCAAAAGATCATGTATTAAAAGGATTTTCGTGGAAACCTACCGAGCGCCCAAAATCAAAGAAAGATGCCATTGGCTCATCTGGAAAACCTAAACCCAAAGCAAAGGCTAAAACAGTTGCTGGCAAAACTGTAGCTGGTGCTAAAACCACCGCCCCGACAAATAAACCAGTAACAGCGGCACCTGCTGTTAAACCGAAAATCACATTGGGGAAAGACAGCTTAAATGTGGATAAAAAATTGCCACAAGCTAAACCAGCAGACACGGCCAATTTTGGCATTAAACCCATTTTACCCAAAAAGGACTCCGTACAGGTGAAAAAAGATGCTGTTCAGGTGAAAAAGGTGGTTGGTAAAATGTAATAAGTGTGATCGTCATTTCGACTGGAGCGCAGCGGAATGGAGAAATCTTTTGATGAAAAATTCAAAGATTTCTCCTCCAAAGGAGTTCCTTCGGAACGCTACGGCCGAAATGACGATCCATCAAAATTTAATAATCTGGTAAAGCCTATACCCTATCCCTTCAAAAATTCCAACATCTTTTTTAGTGCAATAGCCCTGTGGCTAATTTTATTCTTTTCTGCCATGTCCATTTCAGCAAAAGTGATATCATAGCCGTCCGGCTGGAAAATAGGATCGTAACCGAAGCCCTTCGAACCGGATAATTCTGTTCTGATTGTTCCTTCTATTATGCCGTCAAAAATATGGTTTTTACCACCTTGCATTAAGGAGATCACTGTTTTAAACCTTGCTTTTCTGTTGGAGTTGCCCTTAAGCTTCGTTAAAACCAATTGAATATTTTCTAAGCTATCCCGGCTTCCCGAATATCGGGCAGAATAAACGCCCGGTTCGTTATTCAAAGCGTCTATCTCTAAACCGCTATCATCTGCAAAACAGTCTAAACCAAAATGTTCAACCACGTAGCTGCTTTTTAAGGTAGCATTTCCTTCAAAGGTATCTGCAGTTTCAGGAATATCAACCAAACAGCCAATATCTTCCAGGTTCAATACCTCGTATCTACCTTCAAGTGCCGCACGTATTTCTTCTGTTTTATGTTGGTTATTAGTAGCAAATACAAGTTTTTTCATTGTAAAAAGGGTAAAAGGTTTAAGGTTTTTGGAGTCGAATTAAAATGCCATATCTCAGCACTTGATACTTAATTCTCAATACTTGATACGCTTGTGAAGCCGCTATTTAATTTTCTGAAGGTGGCCCCAAAGTGTTTTCTTAGCAGTTAAATCGCTATCCAGATGATGGAGATTAGGAGCAAAGATAATCCTGGTCGTTTCGTGAACGATGATTTCATTCTGCCAGATAAGGTTTAGTCTCAAGTCGGCAATCTCTACCCCAAAAGATAACATAATAGCGGGTTTAAAAAACCGCTGCAATTCTGCAAAATCGGTTCCCTTATAATTTGAATAATTTAGAATAGCAAAATCAGGTGTGCCTAAATCTACGGCTTTAACAATTTTCCGCAGCAGTTCCCTACCCTGTTCGGTACTTACATCATGCTCATTATCGTTAACCAAAATCAGTACTGATTTTTTATTTCCTCCTAAAAATTTAAACGTTTTTTCGGGCGTTGGTTCGGCCACAATATGCGGAATTTCAGGCGCTTGCGGATAAACTTTAGGCACATTTGTAGTATTAATCCCAGGAATTTGTGTTATTTCCGGTTTTAAAACTGGTTCTTTCACTTCAGCAACCGAAACATTTTCGACAGCCAAAACTGGCTCTGGATTACGTAAAGGCAGAATTTCTACGCTTTCATCCTTTACCAGAAAAACCTCTTCGGTAAAAAATAAACGTAAAGCATTCGCATTGTTGGTAACCTGGTTTTCCATTCGTATTTTTGTTGGATAATAATTTCTGTTAAAATTAGTTAAATATCTTATAATAGCGTCGCTAATTGTTACTTTTATCCCTTAAAATTTATAGAGTGCTCTGCGTGAGGAAAGCTTACTGCTTATTTGTTTTCAGCTTTATTTATAGCATTTCGTTTGCACAAAACGTGGCTGTGGTAAACGGTAAATCAATAAGTACCAAAGAATTTATGTGGGCATACAAAAAAAGCCATAACGGGAGCGTTAGTGCGGCCTACGATACTTTACAAGCCTATTTAAACTTGTATATAAATTTTAAGCTTAAAGTTTTAGATGCCCGCGAGATAGGATTGGATAAAAATGCCAGTTATCTGGAAGAAATCAAAACTTATGAAGACGCATTAACCACCCATAAAAAAGTTGGGGTCAGCAATAAAGACCGCGATTTTTTATTGAATGAATACCGTGAAGGGGTTTTAATGTTCAATGTTTCGGAACAAAAAATATGGAACAAAGCACAGGAAGACGAACAGGCGATAAATGAATTTTACACCAAAAACCAACAAAATTACAATAAACCTTTAAGCGAAGTTAGAGGAGAGGTAATTGCCGATTACCAACTGAGTTTAGAAGAAAAATGGCTAAAAGGCCTGAAACAAAAATATCAGATCAAAATTAATGAAAACGAGCTAAAAAAGCTTGCCAAGTTATAACCACCCTGATTTTTTTGACTATAAGTATTAAATTTGCAAAATATAACAAATAGAATGAAGAAAGTTTTTTTAGTAGCAACCGCTTTAATTTGCCTGTTTTTAAACAGTTTCGCTCAAAAGCACACTGTAGATAAAGTTGCTGCTGTTGTAGGAAATAATATTATCCTGCTATCAGATTTAAACCAACAATATACACAATATCTTTATCAGGGCAACCAGCCTAACAACGAGATTAAATGTAAAATTTTACAACAAACCTTAACCCAAAAACTGCTTAAACAACAGGCCGAAATCGATTCGGTAATGGTTGAAGATGGTGCGGTTGATGATGAAGTAAACAAGCGTATGCGTTATAGTATGCAACGCGCAGGTGGTCAGGAACGCTTGGAACAGTTCTTAAACAAATCTGTTCTGCAGTACAAAGACGAGATCAGACCATCTGTAAAAGATGAGTTGATTGCACAGAAAATGCAACAAAAAATCACCGAAAACATTAATGTTACGCCAATGGAGGTCGAAAAATATTTCAAATCTTTGGGCGATAGCATTCCAGAGTTTAATACTGAAGTAGAAGTTGGCGAAGTGATTTTAAATCCTCAGTTAACCAGAGCAGAAAAACAAAAATTCCGCGATAAAATTGAAGCCCTTCGTTTAAGGGTTAAAAGTGGCGAAGATATGGGCGTTTTAGCTAAAACCTATTCTGAAGATCCAGGTTCTGCTGCAGATGGTGGTGACTATGGTTTTATCGACAGGAACACCATGGTTAAAGAATTTACGGCCTGGGCATTTAAACTGAAAGCAGGAGAAATTTCGCCCGTATTCGAAACAGATTATGGCTTCCACTTTTTACAGGTTTTAGAGCGAAGAGGCGAGCAGGTACACGTTAGACATATTTTAATTATGCCTAAAACTACACCAGAAAGTTTAACCCGTTTAAAATTGCATGCTGACAGTATTTACAACAATATTATCGGTAAAAAATTAAGTTTCGCTGCTGCTGCAAACCTTTATTCTGATAATAAAGAGAGTAAATATAATGGTGGTATGATGCTTAATGCCGAAAACGTTCAGGCAAGAAGTACCTTTATTCCGGTTGATAAATTAGACCCTTCAGTGTTTTTGGTAATCGACAGCATGAAAATTGGCGGTATTTCTAAACCTGATTTATTTACTGCAGCTGATGGAAAACAAGGATACCGTATTCTATATTTAAAATCTAAAATTCCGCCTCATAAAGCAAATTTAGCGCAAGATTTTCCAAAAATCAGAGATGCCGCACAAAGTGATAAAATTAATCGTACTTTAAGCGAATGGTTTGAAAAACGTCGCGAAAACACTTACATTAAAATCGACGACGAATTTAATACCTGTGATGAATTAAAAATCTGGACCAAAACCACAGCCGCAAAATAACACCAATGCAGTATAAGAACGAAGTAGAAGCTGTTGATGCACTTCATCAATCTTTCAACAACATTAAAGCTGAAATAAGCAAAGTAGTAGTTGGACAAGATGACATCATAAAATCTGTTTTAATCGCCATTTTTAGTAACGGACACTGTCTGTTGGTTGGTGTACCTGGATTAGCCAAAACTTTACTTGTACAAACGGTAGCTTCTGTTTTAGACCTCGATTTTAACCGTATCCAGTTTACACCCGATTTAATGCCAAGCGATATCATTGGCGCAGAGATTTTAGGGGAAGACAGGCACTTTAAATTTATAAAAGGGCCTGTTTTTTCTAATATTATCCTCGCTGATGAGATTAACCGTACGCCACCAAAAACTCAGGCAGCTTTATTAGAAGCTATGCAGGAGAAATCGGTAACCGCTGCCGGGCAAACCCATATTTTACCAAAACCGTTTTTCGTTTTGGCCACTCAAAACCCTATTGAGCAGGAAGGAACTTATCCCCTACCCGAAGCTCAGTTAGATCGTTTCATGTTCAATATTCAGTTAAATTACCCTGCCTTTGCAGATGAATTGAACATTGTAAAAAACACCACCAGCAATAAAACCGTTCAACTGCAGAAAATTATCCATGCAGATGATATCCAATATTTCCAGAAACTGATCCGCGATATTCCCATTACCGATAATGTTTTGGAATATGCCGTAAAACTGGCTGCTAAAACCCGTCCCAATAGCGAGTTTGCTACTGATGCCGTTAACAAATACATCAGCTGGGGTGCTGGCCCACGTGCTTCGCAGTTTTTAGTGTTGGGCGCAAAATGCCATGCAGCTGTAACCGGAAAATATTCACCGGATATTGAAGATGTTAAAGCTGTTGCTGAGCCTATTTTACGTCACCGCATTGTGCGTAACTATCGCGCTGAAGCCGAAGGTTTATCGATCGAAAAAATTATTAAAGATTTATTGTAATTGTTAGTGGGGATTTGAAATCCCGTCTCAAGAGCTCAAGATTGCTAATTCACAGTGCAACAGGTTGATATTGCCATCTCGACCAACAGAAAGGATTAATGTCAAGAGTTAACAAATTCTTGCCTGCTTGCTATTAAAGTTATCAACTCTAGAAAGTATATTCGTATTTAAATTTTCAAAAACGAATGGACACGAGTCGCGATATACATCCAGATTTTTTAAATTTCTTAAAATTTAAAACGCCTCCCCTTATTGAGCTTTATGAAGATTTGAGAACATTTATTCTCGACATCCATTCAGAAAGTAATGAATTGCTTTACCACACACATGCCTTAACTTCAGTATATTCCATTTCTGAGAAATTAAGCGATGCATTTTGCATGATTCTAATTTATACCAATCACCTCAATCTTGGTTTTAACAAGGGTACATTAATTAACGATCCTGATGCTTTGCTACAGGGAACAGGGAAGTTAATCAGGCATATTCCCATCGAAAAAGTATCCGACTATAGAAACGATAAAGTAAAAACATTGATAAAAGCTGCTGTTGCGTTTGCTATCCAGGATATGGATAAACCAAGCAAATCATCAGGAAAAACCATTTCAAAAATAAGCAATGGAGACTCGTAATCTTACCGGCGCTATAGCTGCGCTGATGGAGGAATATAAAAAAGCAGTTGATGAACTGATTGCGGTAATTGAGCCAATCAGTCAGCAACAATTGCTCCGCATCATCGAGCCAGAAAGTTCAAATCCAGATTGCATTTCCATTCAAACAATCTTAACGCATGTTACTGCTTCGATGTTCAGTTATGCAGTTTATATCGAAAATTCTATTGGATTGAAAACATTCAGGCCGGAACGATTGCAGTTTGACCACATCACACCTTATATCACAAGGCTCCGGGAAGCGCTTAAATATAACGGACTTTTTCACCAGAAATCCCGACATCACCATGGAAGAGTTCGATCAATCCAAAAAGATAAACACAAGGTGGGGACAGCAATACGATGTAGAACAAATGTTAGAGCATGCCATCGTTCATATTTTAAGGCATAGGCGGCAGATTAAAAATGCATTAACTCAATTTAATTCTTAAAACTAAAAAGTTGAGCGCTCAAACCAATTTCTATAACCGGTTTTCATTTTTATATCCACTGGTTGATGTTTTTCTTAAACCGCAAAAGAAAAAATTTTTCGATGAGATTAATCAACTGCCCTATGGAAACCTGCTCGAAATCGGTGTTGGTAACGGATCTCATTTCTCACTTTATAAAAGCCACAAAATTACAGGGATAGAAATTTCTACATCAATGCTCAACGCCGCTAAAAAGAATTCAATCGGCGAAATTGAGTTATTCCAAATGAATGGCGAACAACTCGAGTTTGCAGAAAATAGTTTCGACTATGTGGTATTATCGCATATAATTGCGGTTGCAGATCAGCCTGAAAAATTACTCATGCAATGCCACCATGTTTTAAAATCAGGTGGAAAACTCTTAATTCTAAATCACTTTACGCCAAATAATTGGCTAAAATACTTGGATCGGCTATTTAATTTTTGTTCTGGATGGTTCCATTTAAAATCTTTATTTTACATAGAGAATATTAAAGCGATTAATCAGTTTGAACTTGAAAAAGAAATTGCTTTAAAACCATTCTCTTATTTTAAAATTTTAATTTTCACCAAACCTTGAAGAAGCACTATTGGTATATTTTCTTTGCCTTGATGATCAGCCTGTTCATATATGTGTTTTACAGGACTGATAAAACCTTGGTAAACCAGCTGATCATTCAGCTGATCTCTTTCAAAACCTACCAAAGCTTGAAACAGACGATCACAGCAAGCTTGCCATTAAACGGGCACCTGATTTATTCACTTCCTGAAGGTTTATGGGTTTTCTGCATCACCCTAACCTCGAAGGAATTTTATTTTGATCTTTTCAAAAAACGCATCAATTGTGTTTTCATTCCACTTTTATTCGTTGTAGCGCTCGAATTGTTTCAATTATTCCACATCACCAATGGCCGTTTCGACTTTTTCGATATTGGCATCTCCTTGTTTTTTTGGTTTATAGCGGCCAAAATTATTGATACGCAGCAACGTTTAGAAAATCTGTTCCATTCGTTAAATTATAATAGTGCATTTTGTTTGCTGAGTTATGGCATCATTTATCTCGCACACGTAACCCATTAAAAATTTTATTTTAAAATTTGCAATTCACTGGAAATAAATATCTTTGCATCAAAATTTACAGAAATGCTACGTCAACTACATATCCAGCAATTAAACTTTAGCCCGTCTTGTGGCATAAAGGGCTTGGGTACTGACTTAAATTTCCTTCCCAACCCTTAGCGCGGTTCTAAGTTTTAACAAACAAAACCCAAATTAAAAATCAATTTATTACGCATTTGCTAAGCATTTAACCGCTTATCAAAATTAATCATATCCGTTATGGACATTTATACCACTGTAGAAGAAAAGTATCTACAGGCCATTGAAGAGTTGCACTGGGGCGAATTACCCAAAGCACTTCAGTATTTTAACGAAATTATTGTTTTCGACCCTGATTATGCAAGAGCTTATTTTCAGTTGGGCGATATTTATCAGAACCATTTTAAAGATTATAAAACCGCGGGTTATTATTACAAACGCTGCATTGAGCTGGATCATGATTTCCCCGAGGTATACAAACCCTACCTGGAACTTGTGATTACGCTTAAAATGCATAAACTGGTGAAACAGGTTGCAGAAAAGGCTTTGCTTGTACCTGGCGTTTGCGAAGCACATATTTACGAATGTTTGGGGCTGCATGCTGAGCAACAGCAAAATTTTGCAGAAGCGGCAAACTATTTCAAAAAAGCAGAACTGTTTAATGCCGTTCAAGATGAGCAAAGCACTTTACAGGAGCACCAAAACCGTATTAAAAGCAAAATGAACAGCACAAAAGCAATGATTTACGATTTACAGGGATAAAAGGCAATGCCTTTTATCCTTTTTAACTGGCGGGTTAATCTTAAAATACAATTCATCGGATTGCCCTTGTTATTTTAATTTTGTTACTATCTTTACCGCACAATTACAAAGTATAAATTTTTAAATCAAAAATATTCGATATGTCAGCTCACGATTCACACGCACCGGTTCAGCAAACAAAAGGCATTTGGGCTTTGCCATTAACGGCATGGATTCTGGTTTTATTGTTGGTTGTTTATTTCACCAGACCAATCTTCAACCATGAAGAAGCATCTGCTCATCATGAAAAAACTGAAGCAGCGCACGAAAAACCAGAAGCACACCACTAGGATTTTCGAGTTATAAAAGCATAAAAAAAGCGTTCCAATTTTAAATCTGAACGCTTTTTTTGTATCCCCTTATTTCTTACTATTTAAGTTGCCCCATGATGTTCGGAAAATCGGTAATGATGCCGTCTACCCCAAGGCTCATAAAATAATTTACTTCCTTTACCGTATTAACCGTCCATGGGATAATTTTAATACCCATTTCGTGGCAGCGGTCTACCAAACCCTTACCAACCAAAACCGAATAAGGACTGTAAATAGTCGGTTTAAAACCTAATTTCTCAATATAATCTTCAAAAGGTTCTTTTTCATCAATTAATAATGAGGTTTGTATTTTGGGATATTTCTCGTGCAGGTATTGCAGCGTATGCATATCAAACGATTCGATAATCACTCTTTTGGCAAGTTTTTTCGAATTAATTACATCCATAATCAGCTCTACAAACTCTGCAGGCTCCGGATGAAATTCATTATCACCATTTTTAATCGTTTTCGTTTCGATACTATATACTGGCTTGGCGAGTTTATGTTCTTTAACATAAGCCTCAACCGCATCTATTGTTTCAGAAAGGAGCGGTTTGTAAGCTTTAAACTTCATCTGCCCGGGAAAGCGGTTATGGACTTTGCTGCCTACATCAAACTTTTTAATTTCCTCATAATCCATCTTGTAGATGTTATAATTCTTTTGGTCTTTTAGCGTAATCGGCTTTCCGTTGGGAAGTAAGGAAATCTCGTTATTGAAATAGGGTTCTTGCGAAAGCACCACTTGTTTGTCTTTCGAAATCACGGCATCCATTTCTAAAGTGGTTACGCCTAAATCGATAGCTTTTAACATTCCTTCGATGGTATTCTCGGGCATAATGCCGCGTGCACCAGCTTTACCCTGTACATCGAATTTCTTTTTTTGGGCAGAAACGTTTAAGAAAAGTAAAATGAGCGTAGAGAGGATAAGTAACTTTTTATGCATGAATTTTAAACGTAAAATGTATAGTTTTATTTGTGGTAATAATTTTTAGAGCGCAAAAAAAGTGCTTTTATTTAATGATCGTTCCCGCTTTCCACTATATCCTTTCCGCTGTGCTACAAGGATGCCGTTTCAAGCGTTTGGAAATAAAAAAAGGGCTTCTTTTTATGGAGAGCCCTCTTTAATTCACATTTGTTATTTATCTTTCTGCTGGTACAAAGGCTTGTACAATTAAGTTCCAGCTTGCGTCAGCTCCCTTTTCATAAACGAAAACATAATTAAAACTTTCGCGTAAATCGGCCTTGTAATCAATAGTAGCAACACCATAGGTATAAGCCAAATCGCTGCCGATTGCCTTATCAACACCTGTTGTTTTCAAATTAATTTTGCTGATCATTCCATTATAAAATGCAATAATCTTTCCTTTTCCATCAATGGCCTCGTTACCTGGAAAAAGCAAACGTGCATCGTTGGTCAAAAACCCTCCAAATGCCGCAATTCCATGCGTTTTTAACAAAGTATTTAAAGTTTTCTCAGTAGTTAAGATAATTTCTTTCCCAGCCTTAATTTCTTTTTCATTTAAGAACTTTGGTGCAACATGATCTTTAGGTTCAATAAACTGTGGGCTAACTTTAGCCAAAGGTTTATTACTCTCTGTTCCTAAATCAATGGCTAATTTCCATCTGCCGTTTTCTGGTTTCCAGATCGATAGGTATTGACCGTATTTTTTCTCTGAAGTACCAACTTCATATGGGCCAGTAGTGAAACCTAAATCGCCACTACGCGATACTTTCGCCAGGTTTGGCGTCCATGTTACATCGTTCTCAGCGTTTGCCTTAGCCGCGTAAAAAGTTTTAGCATTAACCGGGTTTGGCCTGAACACTAAAGTGCTCGTTGATGAATAGTCTATAAAAGCTTCTTTATCTCCATTTTTGGCAATTGACTTAGCAAAATCCTTCTCAGCATTTACTAGAGATTTGGTTGTTCCATCGCTTTTTTGGGCAAAAGCACCTAGGGCTAAAAGCGAAGCTATTGCAGTTGAAAATAATTGTTTCATTATTAATTAATATAATATTGTTTGGCGAATATAAAATTTTCTTTGATGTATGGCCTTAAAAGTAATTAACAATTACACATTAAGGCCACTTATTTTTCTCTATAAATGGTTTCTAAAACAGTTTGCCCAGTGGCCTTCAACGTATTTTTATCAATATTGGCCAAGTTATCCAATTGCGTGTGCCAATTGATATAAAAACCACTGTTATCATTGTAATGGATAATATCGATAGAAGGAACACCTGCTTTGTTCATCCAAAAATGATCATCAACTAATTTTCCGCTCGGAATTTTCGTAAAGTAAGAAGCATAGCCAATTTCATTACCAATGTCCCAAACCTGGTTTACGACGTTTGGAGCAGCCTGACGTGAGATTTCATCCTGTGTAAACTGTGCGCTACCACCACCAACCATATCGAGATTAATGCCATATAAAGCTTTATATCCTGTTGCCGTTGCTTTTTTAGCCCAGTATTGAGAGCCTAAACACCACGTAGTTTCATCGGGTGTTTCATCATTAGCCTTGCCATAATCTTCTAAATCCCACAACACAAAATCAACTCCAACATTAGGCTGTTTCTGCTGGATCTGACGGGCCATTTCCAAAATCACGGCCACCCCACTCGCACCATCATTTGCCGCATCGAAAGCTTTCGCATGATTTGCAGGATCAGTATCCTGATCAGAAAATGGACGGGCATCCCAGTGGGCAGTAATTAAAACCCTGTTCTTTTTATCCGGGTTAAAAGCCGCAGCAATATTTTTCAGCTGAAAACTTTTCCCATCATAAGTTTGCGTTTTCTCGCCCTGGATACTTACAACAGCACCGAACGACTTTAATTTTGCCACCAAATAATCTGCACATTTTTGGTGCGCTGCTGTTCCAGGAATCCGTGGCCCAAAATCTACCTGAGCCTTGGTGTAGGCATAAGCACTATCGGCATTAAAATCTGGAGAAACTAAACGCAGAGGCTTTTCGCCATTTTCATCGGCATTTTGGTTTGTTTTATTCTGACATGCCTGAAATGCGATTAATGCAAATAAAGGCAATATTAAAAGTTTTTTATTCATTGTTTAATGTAACGGAAAATTGTTTGAAGTAGTGTGATTGATCTCTCATCCCCCTTACCCACTGACAAATTAATTGCTAGAGAATAGTCCATTCCCCCTTTGAAGGGGGCTGGGGGATGACCCTATGAAAAAATCTTCCCTTTTAACGAGCCCGAATATGATCTTGCTCCCATTCTACAATATATTGTTGAATTGTTTTATCCACATTCTCGATATCATTCATGACCTCATCATCGCTAAACCTCAGGACATGAAAACCCAATGCATTCAGAATAAGTTCACGAGCTTTATCTTTTTCAAATTGACCTTCCCATTCATGTGAAAGTCCATCAACCTCGATAACCAACTTTAAATCTTTTGAGAAAAAATCTGCAATATAATTTGCGATCGGTCGCTGTCTTAAGAAAGAATATCCCAGCATTTTTTTATTCCTCAACAATTCACACCACATTCTTATCTCTGCTTTTGTACTATCATTTCGATGGCCTCTAGCATAAGTTTTTAATTTAGAATTGTAGCTGTTGTTATCCATTGCGTTTTAAATATTTTCTTAGAAGTAAAAAGTCGAAAAATGAATATAGCAAACAATTTGCTGTTTTATTCATCTTTAAAATTAAATGTGATCTTCTTCATCCCCCTGCCCCCTTCAAAGGGGGACAGATTCCCCGATAATTCAAATGCATAGGATTTATTTCCGAATAGCTAACTCTTCCTATGAATGACAGGGGATAGTATAATAAAGTGTTGTCTATGAAAGAATATAATCCACAATCGCCTCGCAGTGGATTTTAGTGGTATCAAATACGGGAATATCAAAATCAGCTTGACTAATGAGCATAGGAATTTCGGTACATCCCAAAATTATCCCCTCAGCTCCTTCCTTGATCAGATCATTAATTATCTGGATATACTGTGCCCTGGTTTCTTCCGATATCACCCCTCTACCCAGTTCTTCTTTAAGGGTAAACTGTATATAATTGCGGGTTTCTTTCTTTGAAGGCACTAAAACACGTAATCCATGGTCTTCAAGCTTTTTAATATAAAAGTCCTTTTCCATGGTAAATACGGTCCCCAGGAGCCCAATATTTTTAATTCCTGCAGCATTTATGGCTTTAGCGGTTTCTGTACCGATATGGATAATCGGTAATGCAATCTTTTCCTGAAGCTGATCGGCAAAAAGATGGGCGGTATTGGCACATAATACAATGGCTTCTACACCACTGCGCTTTAAACTCTCGCAAGCAGCGAGTAAAAGATCAAACGATCCTTCCCAGGTTTTATCCTGTACATCACCAAAATTAAGGGAGTAAATTAAACATTCAGCGAAATTTAACCCGCCCAAACGCTCATTTACACCCTCATTTATAAAACGGTAATAATCTATTGTCGATACCCAGCTAATGCCACCTACTAAACCAATTTTTCTCATTCTTAAAATCGACTTATGACTTTGGACTAGAGACGACTAATTAAGATTTACTCCAGGTAGTTCCCTCTTTGCCGTCTTTAAGCTGGATTCCCAACTCTTGCAAGCCAATACGGATACGATCGGAAGTGGCATAATCTTTATTCGCTTTCGCTTCAGTCCTTAAGTTAATCACCATATCCAGAACGCCATTTAAGTCGTTACCTCCGGCATCTTCATCTTTCAGGCCTAATATATCAAATACGAAATCGTTAACCAGTTGCTTTAACTTTTCTAATGCTTCTGCCGAGATTTTACCTTTACCATCGTAAACGGTATTGATAATCCTTACCGCTTCAAACAGTTCGGCAATCAGAATCGGACTGTTAAAATCATCATTCATCGCATGGATGCATTTTTCTTTCAAAGCATCAATATCGAAATCGTTCTGTTCAGAAACCGTTAATTTATCTAATAAACCAATAGCGGCCATTAAGCGGCGGAATCCTTTTTCCGAAGCATCTAAAGCTTCATTCGAGAAATCCAATGTACTGCGGTAGTGTGCCTGCAACATGAAAAACTTAACCGTCATCGGGCTGAAGCCTTTTTTCAATAAAGCGTGATCGCCCGTAAATAACTCTAAAGGAAGAAAACCGTTGCCGGCCGATTTAGACATCCGCGTACCATTTACCGTAAGCATATTGGTATGCATCCAATAATGTGCAGGCTGTTTATGGCTGCAGGCCTCAGACTGTGCAATTTCGTTGGTATGGTGTGTTGCCGCCAAATCCATTCCACCACCATGAATATCAAATTCGGCACCCAAATATTTAGCGCTCATGGCCGAACATTCAATATGCCAGCCCGGAAACCCCATGCCCCAAGGCGATTGCCATTGCATCAGGGTTTCTGGCTTTGCTTTTATCCAAAGGGCAAAATCCAGCCTGCCGCGTTTCTCATCCTGTCCACCCAGTTCGCGGGTATTGTTCAGCATGTCTTCCAGATTGCGGTTGGTTAAAATGGTATAATTGTATTCCTTGCTATATTTTTCTACATCAAAGTACACATTGCCATCAACCTCGTAACCGTAACCATTGGCAATTATGATCTTGATCATTTCGATCTGTTCGATAATGTGGCCTGTAGCGGTAGGTTCGATACTTGGCGGCAGCGTGTTGAACATGCGCATTACATCATGGAAACCTAAAGTGTACTTCTGCACAATTTCCATCGGCTCAAGCTGCTCTAATTTTGCACGTTTTGCAAACTTATCGTCGCCCTCATCCCTATCGCCTTCTAAGTGACCTGCATCTGTAATGTTACGTACATAACGCACTTTATAACCGGCATACTTAAGGTATCTAAAAATTAAATCGAAAGATATAAATGTGCGGCAATTGCCCAAGTGCACATCACTATAAACAGTAGGACCGCAGACATACATCCCAACATTAGGTGCATTTAAGGGTTGGAAAAGTTCTTTTTTGCGCGAAAGCGTATTATAAAGCTGTAAGCCAGTATTCATATTGCAAATGTAATATTAAGTTAGAAAGTTAAAATGATTTAATGATGGAATGTTGTCGGTTGCCCCGCTTATGATTTTTCTTTAACATTTATCCGTGCTGTCAGATGTTACCATCTGACGGTAAACAAAATTTTAATCGTTAAAATTGTACTATCAATTTTTCCCAAATATTAGAAAAGGTGCATTACTGCTTATCGGTTAGGGCAGCCCCTCTTTCCGCTGTAGCTTCGCCGAAGAGGCTCAGGCTGCCGCTTCAATAGGGTTTAGATTGGACATTCCTGTGCTTTTGGCTTGAAAAACGGGCTAACTTGCGAAGTCTGCCAACCTCTGCCTTGTGAGGCTTCGCAAGTTGATCTGGCAAGCGGTGTACCGTCAGATGGTACCATCTGACGGTAAAAACAAAATTTAATCTTTAATTTTAGATTCATCTATCAAAACACAAGGAAAAAATGGTTCAGATCAGAGAAATTTCGGAAAAAGATACCGAAGGTGTAGCCAAACTTTCTACACAACTGGGTTACGATAGTAACATCAGACTAACGTCGGCCAGAATCAAACTCATTACGAATAACAGCAGTACAAACTGTGCATTTGTTGCTTTAATTGATGACAAAGTAGTAGGCTGGATTCATGGTTTTTATACCTTAAGGATAGAATCTGATCCATTTATCGAAATTGGAGGCTTAATTGTGGATGAAAACTACCGAAACCTAAAAATCGGGAAGCAATTGATTGAAAATGTAGACCTTTGGGCTAAAAAGCATCAAGTAAAAAAACTAAAGGTAAGGTGTAACATCAAACGCACCGAAAGCCTCAAATTTTATGAACGCATTGGCTTTAAGGAGAATAAACGTCAGGTCGCTTTTGAAATAGATCTGCGTTAATTTTTTATGGATGTCAGATAGAAATATCTGACATCACAGGGCAGGCCCTCGCTAAACTTGCGAAGTCAAGCTCTGCCCTTCCCGGCCAGACTTTGCAAGTTAGCCAACCAACAATTAACCAGTTAACCAATTCGAACGATTAACCAACTCCCCCAATTATTACAACCTTCAAACATTTCTGCATTGTAACATTTCAATCCTATTCATTAACTTTGTACCATGATTGATTTACCGGTAGTACCTGCTGTAACTGAAGTAAAACGTAAACCAGATTGGTTACGTGTAAAATTACCCGTTGGTAAAGAATATGCACAAGTTCGCAGTTTAGTAGACACGCACAAGCTCCATACCATCTGCGAAAGCGGAAATTGTCCTAATATGGGCGAATGTTGGGGTGCAGGCACGGCAACCTTCATGATTTTGGGCAACATCTGCACCCGTAGCTGTTCTTTCTGTGCTGTAGCCACAGGCCGCCCTTTGGCTGTTGATGTTGACGAGCCTAACCGCATTGCCGATTCGGTAAGATTAATGGGCGTTAAACATTGCGTAATTACTTCGGTAGATCGCGATGATTTAAAAGACGGCGGCTCAATCATCTGGGCAGAAACCCTGCAGGCTATCCGCAGAGAAAGTCCAATTACCACTTTAGAAACCCTAATCCCCGATTTCAAAGGTCAGTGGGATAATTTATACCGCGTATTAGAAGAAAGACCGGAAGTGGTTTCGCACAATATGGAAACGGTTAAGCGTTTAACCAAACAAGTGCGGATCCAGGCTAAATACGACAGAAGTTTAGAGGCTTTAAAAAGAATTTCTGAATTTGGTTTAAGAACAAAAACAGGCATTATGCTTGGCTTAGGCGAAACTGAAGAAGATATTTTCGAAGCTATGGACGATTTAGTTGCCAATGGCGTACATATCTTAACCTTAGGGCAATACTTACAACCAACGCGCAACCACCACCCTGTTGTAGATTGGATCCATCCGGATACTTTCGCAATGTATAAAGAAGCCGGTTTAGCAAAAGGTTTGAAGTACGTAGAAAGCGGTCCGCTGGTACGTTCATCTTACCATGCAGAAAAACACCTTTTTCCTATTGAAGGAATTGCATAATTCACTGTTACAAGAAAGGATTTAAAATATTTTTAATCGTACTCCTCTGCGGAATTCTTTTGCAAAACATTTTTTTGCTTTTACTGTTCTGTATTGTATCTTAGTAACCAATAGTGACTGCATTAAAAAAATTAACCCTAACTGAGCCTGAACTAGTTCAAGCACTGCAATCGAAAGATCCTGCGGTTCTAAAAACACTGTACAGCATGTATTCGTCAGCACTTTATGGCGTTATTTCGCGCATTATCACCCATACAGAGCTTGCTGAAGATGTACTACAAGAAACTTTTGTGAAAATCTGGCAATCTGCTGCACACTATGACCATACCAAAGGACGTTTGTTTACGTGGATGATGAACATTGCCCGCAATTTATCAATCGACAAACTACGTTCTAAAGACTTTAAGAATTCACTCAAAAACCAAGATATAGAAAATAACGTAAGTTTCGTTGATGAACAAAACAAGGTAACGTTTAATCCTGATATTCTTGGAGTTAAGCAACTTGTAGATAACCTTAAGCCGGATTTACAAGCAGTTCTTGATTTAGTTTATTACAAGGGTTTCACCCATGTGGAAGCCGCAGAAAAGTTAGATCTGCCATTAGGTACGGTGAAAACCCGGATCCGGTTGGCTATTATTGAATTGAGAAGGAATTTTAATTGAGCGTGGAAAATTTAAAAGCATATATCGAATCTGGAGTACTTGAGCTGTACGTTTTAGGTGATTTATCACCTGAAGAAGCGTTGCAGGTTGAGGAAATGGCATCTCAATACCCCGAGGTAAGAGATGAAATAGCTGCCATTGAGCAAGCTATGGAGCAATATGCTATGCAAAATGCTGTAGAGCCATCTGCAGATGTAGAAACAAGATTATTCGAAAAGTTGGGGTTAAGTGAAGTTGAAGAGCATGTGAATGTTCAGCCCGAACCAATTTATACGGAAGAACCAAAAATAATACGTTTAGATGGAAGTGATGCTAGAGTAAGAACTTTACGTTACGCCTTAGTTGCTTGTATAGCTTTATTGGTAGTAAGTACCGCAGCATTGTTTATTACCTATAACAAACTAAATGCTGCACACGACCAAATTGCGAGTTTAAATCTGGATAAACAAAAATTTGCTGGCGTAGTAAGCAAGTTAGAGTTCGAAAACCAGGGTTTGGATAATATGGCAGCCATGGCCGACAGCAAAGAATGGGCAACCATCAGAATGGCTGGCCAGGCTTTTAGCCCGAGCTCTAAAATGAAAGTTTACTGGAATAAGAAAGATAAAAGTGTGTTGATTAACTATGTAGCAATGGATTTACCTAAAACAGATGCCGCACATCAATATCAGCTATGGGCTTTGGTAAATGGCAAACCGGTAAGTTTAGGTGTATTCGGCAAAACGGATTCGACTAATAATGAGGCATTGGTAAAAATGCAGACCATTCAGGAAGCACAGGCTTTTGCAGTAACTATAGAGCCTATGGGCGGAAGTGTTAATCCAACAATGGATAAATTAACCGTAATGGGCGGTGTTTAAACAAAAAATATTAAATCAATACATTAAATCCCAACATTGAGAAATGCTGGGATTTTTTGTTTTTACAACATTAATTTCTCATTGATGTTTATATTAGAAAACGAACAGTTCCAGCTCCGTAGGTGCTACAGTCCCGTTATACACTCCAATCTTTTTATTGCAAATTCAATACGCAAGGCAATAAGTTTAGTCTAACCATTTTAAGCAATAAAAAGGATTTCCGTTACTACCGGGTTTAGGAACAATGGGGGTTTTGACCTTTCGACTGCCCTTTGTAGGCAATAGTTTTGCGCCCTGCAACCCTAAATAGTATGAATGGCCGCGCCGCCTAAACCTGACACTAGCGAACACCGAACGCAGAGAGGTAAAGCGAATGGCAGGACTACCTAAGCCCAAATGCTGCTGCAATTGCTTTCCAAAAAAGCGGATAAATATTTCTGCTGAAAGAAGCGCAATACCTGATTAACACATGCAGAGAGACCTTATCATAAAGATCTCTCCGCTGCGGTCGAGATGACGATTTGATAATTAAGATTTCGCTGCGTACTTCACCTCTTCATAAGGCTGTACCAGCACCCACCCCTCGCCAAAAAACTCTAGTTGAAACGATTCGCCACTTCCTCTTCCGATAAAAGAACCGAAAGTTAAATTGGTTTTAATGTTTGGTGTTAAGTTTTCAGACCAGGCTACTGTAGCATTAGGATCGGTATAAACCGCCTGGTTGCCGGTAACCCTTAATAAAATCGGTTCGCCATGTGTGGTAATGGCAATATAGCCACTGCCCGATAATTTAACCTGAAATAAACCACCGCTCATCATCCCGGCAATGCTTTTTAGCATTTTTATTTCGTTTTTAATATTCTCTTCTAAGGCCAAAACATCATTACCGTTTACAAAAACTGCTTCGTTTTGGAGTTTGATGATCTTTACTTTTTTGCCCTCATCTGCCAGATACAGCTTACCCGTTCCGGTGGCATGCATCAATGAGGTACCTTCGCCAGATATGGCTTTCTTTAACAAACCGCCCAAACCTTTGCTCAATAGTCCTTCTCTTTTAAAATCGATATTTCCAATGTAAGCAACCATAGAACCTGCTTTTGCCAATATTTTTTGATTTTTTAGATTCACCTCCAACATGGCTGGTTTCTCTAATTCGAAAAAATCGTTTTCATTTGGATTTTCTGCCGACTCCTGAATTAATTCATTCAGCGTGTATTCCCTTTGTGCCATAATAATTTGTTTTCCGTTTTTAAGATATCTGTTATTTTAAATATTCCCTTAAACTATAAATTATAAACTAGAAGTATAGTAGATTAACGCCTGTTTTTTTCCACAATTGTGGTTAACCAAACCATAAAACAACTATTTGGATATGAACACTTTAATTTCTTTCGATATCCGGGCTGCAACCTGCGAGGCGGTAACCACAAATTGTTCGTGCGCTAAATAATCGCCCGCCTTTCCATGAATATAGCAAGCCAAAATAGCGGCATCTGTTGCGGAATACTTCTGGGCTACAAAGCCTGCAATAATGCCGGTAAGGATATCGCCCATTCCACCTTGCGCCATCGCCGGGTTACCTGTAGGATTGATCAGCACCTTACCTGTTGGCAGGCAGATAAAAGTATACTGGTTTTTAAGCACGATAACGATCCTCTGTTTTCTGGCCTGTTCTGTAGCCGTTTGCACCCTGTCCCACCAGTTATCATGCTCACCGAATAAGCGATCGAACTCTTTCATATGTGGAGTAAGAATGGTATTTGCAGCAAGTTTATCGATCAGATCGGGCCTTTCGCCCAAAATATTTAAAGCATCTGCATCAATAATCATGGCTTGGTTGGCCATAATTAAGCTTTCGAGCAGTTTTTCATTTTCAGCTTCAGTACCTAAACCTGGGCCAATAGCAATTGCCTGATATTTCTTTGGGTTTTCTATCCTCGTGTATTCATTTCTCGGTAGGGCCATTACTTCTGGTAAAGCGGTATTTAACGCGAATAATCCACTCGGTGGAATACATGCCGTGGTTAATCCTGCTCCCGTGTGTAAGCAGGCCATCGAAGAAAGTAAGGCCGCCCCCATGGTATTGGTATTTCCCGCAATAATCAGGGCATGGCCGTAAGTACCTTTATGGCTGAACAATTTTCGTGGCTGAAGGATCTTCTCTATATCATTTTCTTCCACCAAATAGAAATCAGCATCTTGCTTTTGGATAAAAGTCTCATCCAGATCAATATCAACCACCTCAAACTTTTCTGTCGCCAAGGCCGACTCAGGGAAGAAAAAGTTAATCTTCGGCCGTTGAAAACAAATTGTTTTATACGCTTTTATACCATTATAATCTTTAGGCAGTTTACCTTCGGCAAAAAAACCGGTGGGTACATCAACTGCATACACTTTTTTATTCAGCTTGTTAATGGCCTGAACCAGCTGTTCATATTCTCCACTTAAAGGTTTATTTAAACCAGAGCCTAAAATGGCGTCGATAATTAAATCGGCTTTCAGGTTTTTTAAGTCAGAAACCTGGTTAATGATTGTTTTTTTGCATCTCGTTTCTTCAATCCGCTGTAGGTTAATGGCAAAATCGTCGCTTTGTTTTTTACTGAAGTTGATGATGTAAACTTTTATATTCTCGTATCCGTTAGCAATAAGCAAATGGGCAATGGCTAATCCATCTCCTCCGTTATTTCCCTTCCCACAGCATATAGCCACACTTTTATTGGTATCGAACTCATCTCTTAAAAAAGTTTGAACAAAGGCTCTCGCAGCTTTTTCCATCAGATCTATAGAAGCAATGGGTTTATTAGCAATCGTAAACTGATCGGCACTACGCATTTGGGCAGAAGTAAGCAATGTTCGCATATAACTAAGATAAGATTATACAGCTACAATGCAAAAGAGTAGGGTTTTGTTTGGTTCATTATACTCAAAGGCGCTAGTTTTCCAAAATAATTTAAAATACTATCTTTTAATTTTTATACCTTTTACCAATCTTTAGCGTTGTCTATTGAATTAAATTAAATCTCAAAACAATGAATCAAAAACCATCGAATGCGTTCGTGGCAGCCGCCTGGATTGCATTAGGTATCGGAATGATCGGCTTTATTGTAGGCTTGTGGCGTTCTGATATGCTTCTCAATGAAAAAGGATATTATTTTACCGTATTGATGTTTGGCCTTTTTGCCGTAATTTCTTTACAAAAAGCTGTTCGCGATAAATTGGAAGGAATTCCGGTTACTGAAATTTATTACGGTATCAGTTGGTTTTCTACGCTCTTAACCATCACTTTATTGGTAATTGGTTTGTGGAATGCTACTTTGCTACCCAGCGAAAAAGGATTTTATGCCTTTGCCTTTTTACTCTCGCTGTTTGGCGCCATTACGGTGCAGAAAAATACGAGAGACAGCCAGATTGTAAATAAAAACCGCGATTCGGAATAGCCAAAACAGCTTATTCTTAACGAATTTTATTGAAACCAATGCTCAGGCATTGGTTTTTTATTTTTAACCAAAAACGAAATATATTATCTCCTTAACTAAAAAATAATTACTACTTTAAACATCAGATACCGAGGCTAATAGTTTATCATTTTCGAGCAATTAATATAAACCTATTTAAATCTTATCATCCTGTCAATGGAACAAAAAGATAGCTTAAAGAAAACCCTTACACCCTTTATGCTGTGGGGGCTTGGCGTTGGATATGTGATTTCGGGGATGTATTTCGGTTGGAACTTAGGTCTTGAAAAAGGCGGCACACTGGGTATGGCCATCGCTACAGTTGCCATTATGGTGATGTATGTTACCTTTAGTTTTAGCTATGCCGAACTGGCCTGTGCTATACCAAAAGCTGGTGGCGTTTTCGATTATGCCAATACCGCACTGGGCAAAAATATCGGTTTTATCGCCGGTATTGCCCAAATGGTCGAATTTGTATTTGCACCCCCCGCTATTGCATTTGCCATCGGTGCTTATTTTAATGCCTTTTTCCCTCAGGTGCCCATTCTTACCAGTGCAATTGCGGTCTACTTTATCTTTACTGCCCTAAATGTATATGGCGTAAAAGCTGCCGCTTCGTTCGAAGTGATTATTACTGTTTTGGCAGTGGGCGAATTACTCTTGTTCTCTGGAATTACATTACCTAAATTCCATGCAGAAAACCTGGTCCACAATAATTTCCCGAATGGCTGGAGCGGTGTTTTTGCTGCCATTCCATTTGCCATTTGGTTTTTCCTGGGTATTGAAGGCGTTGCAAATGTAGCCGAAGAAACTAAGAACCCACAACGCGATATCAGCAAGGGCTTTGGCTGGGGCATATTTACATTGGTTGTTTTATGTGTACTTGTTTTTATCTCCACCATTGGCATTGGCGGTTGGGAAGCCATTGTATATAAAAACGGGAAATCGGGCGATACCTCCGATTCGCCTTTACCACTTGCCCTGTCGATGATTACAGGCGACAATCACCTGATGTATCATTTACTTATTACCGTGGGCTTATTTGGTCTGGTGGCCTCTTTTCACGGATTGGTTTTAGCGGCTGGTCGCTCCACATACGAGATGGGTCGTGTAAATAGTATCCCAGCTATCCTCGGAAAAATTTCCCCTAAATTTCAAACGCCTGCCAATGCGTTAATAGGCAATATGGTGATTGGTATCATCGCGCTTTTATCGGGCAAAACGGCCGAAATTATTATCATTTCAGTATTCGGCGCATTAACTTTATACATCATTTCGATGATTTCGGTAATGGTTCTGCGGAAAAAGAATCCCGAAATGGCACGGCCTTTCAAAACCCCGGTTTATCCTTTATTCCCCATTATTGCCTTAATTATTTCCTGCGTTTCTTTCATCGCAATGCTGATTTATAATCTTAAATTGGGTTTAATTTATTCGGGTATTGTTTTAGGCATATTTCTTCTATACAAAATCTTTAAAAAGGCAGATTAATGAGTACGAGCAAAGAAATTCTGGATTACGTTAAAAATCATCCCTCTGGAAAAGTAAAATTAGCGGTTGCCGATATCGACGGTATTTTAAGGGGGAAATATGTAGCTGCCGAAAAATTTGCATCCCTGGTTGAAGGCCGATTGGGTTTCTGTGATGTTACCTTTGGTTGGGATGCGGGTGATGTGGCTTACGAAAACGGAAAATATACAGGCTGGCATACTGGCTATCCCGATGCACAGGTTAAAATCGATCTGGCAACATTCCGGAAAATTCCATGGGAAAATGAAGTTCCTTTCTTTTTGGGCGATTTTATTGACGATCAGGATCAGGTCAATGATGTTTGTCCGAGACAGTTGCTAAAGAAAGTAATTTCAGAATGCGAAAGTGAAGGATTTTCGCCGCTTTTTGCACAGGAATTTGAATGGTTTAATTTTTCGGAAACACCAGAAAGCATCCACGAGAAAGGTTTCGTTAATTTAAAACCTTTAAGTCCGGGCATGTTTGGTTATTCCATTTTGAGAAGCACTTACCGAAACGAGTTTATGAGCGACCTGTTCGAACTACTAAATAAATTCGATATCCCGATTGAAGGTTTGCATACCGAAACCGGGCCGGGGGTTTACGAAGCGGCCATAAAATATGCTCCTGCCTTGCAGGCTGCCGACCAGGCCATATTATTTAAAACAGCCGTAAAAGAAATCGCCTATAAACACGGTATCCTCGCTACATTTATGGCTAAAATAAGCGAAAACTTACCTGGATGCAGTGGCCATGTGCACCAAAGCCTCTGGGATGCGGACAAGAAGATCAATTTGTTCTACGATGAAAAAGATGCAGCTAAAATGAGTGAAATAATGAAAAGTTATATCGCTGGTCAGTTGCACTGCCTTCCATACCTTTTACCAATGATTGCCCCTACCATAAACAGTTACAAACGGTTAGTTGAAAGCGCTTGGGCACCAACTACGGTAACCTGGGGAATAGATAACCGTACAACAGCATTACGTGCGCTACCAGGAAGCAAAAAGGCTTCGCGTTTAGAAACCCGCATAGTGGGCTCAGATACAAACCCTTATTTAGCACTTTCAGCCTGTTTGGCTGCTGGTATGTATGGTGTTAAAAATAAATTAAAACTCGAACAACCAGCCACCAAAGGAAACGGATATACCGATTTATCGAACGGCGTGTTATCGCGAAATTTATTCGAGGCGACGCAAAAGATGAAAAATTCTGATCTGGCCAAAACATTATTAGGCGAAGATTTCGTTGATCATTTTACCATGACCCGCGAATGGGAATGCAAGCAATATGCTAAAGTAGTAACCGATTGGGAGCTAAAAAGATATTTAGAAATTATTTAGTAAAGTCGTCATTCTGAACATTAATAGCCGTCATTCTGAACTTGATTCAGAATCTTTTGCTGAATAGATGTGACAGCAAAACACGAACTTAAAAAAACAAAAGGTAACAAAAACAATTGTCATGATATTTGATAAAATCCATCAGTTTAATTTCCCTACAACCATCCGTTTTGGTGCTGGCGCAGTAAAAGAGTTGCCCGCCTACCTAAGCAAGAATAATTTAAAGGCACCGCTAATTGTAACCGACCCCACCATCGCGCAACTTCCCTTTTTTAAAACTATTATTGAAGATTTAAAGACAAAGGGCATTGCTGTTGAGGTTTTTAGCGACATCCATAAAAACCCGGTAAAAAGTGATGTTTATAAAGGTACTGATGTTTGGGATGCCACTAATCGCGACAGTATAATTGGTATTGGCGGTGGTGCAGCTTTAGATGTTGCCCGTGCAATTGTACTCCGTGTTCATCACCGCGACGATTTATTCAAATATGATGATTTAATCGGCGGCGATATTTACGTAACGAACGATGTTCCGCATTTTATTACCATTCCAACCACATCCGGCACCGGAAGTGAGGTAGGCCGCAGCGCCATTATTGCCGACGATGAAACCCACCAGAAAAAAATCCTGTTCTCGCCAAAATTAATGGCGCAGATCGTATTTGCAGATCCTGAACTTACCATGGATTTACCCCCATTTATCACCGCTGCGACAGGTATGGACGCATTGACACATAATATGGAAGCTTATCTGGCCAAAAATTTCCACCCAATGTGCGATGGGATTGCGCTGGAGGGAATTTCATTGATCAAGGATGCTTTGGAACGCGCAACCAACAATCCCGATTTAGAGAGCCGCAGTAAAATGTTAATGGCTTCGATGATGGGCGCCATTGCCTTTCAAAAAGGTTTAGGCGTAGTACACTCGCTGGCACATCCGCTTTCGTCTTTGTTAGATACCCACCACGGATTGGCTAATGCAGTGAATATTCCTTATGGTATGCAGTTCAATGTTGCTGGTTTTGAAGATCGTTTTAAAAAAATTGCCCGTACGCTGGATCTCAAAGATGAAAATGGTGAGGCTGTTGTAAAATATCTGTTCGATTTAAACACAAAGGTGAATATTCCGCATAAATTGAGTGATATTGGCGTTAAAAATGAACATATAGAAACACTTGCCGATTTAGCCTTTGCAGATTTTGCACATCCAAACAATCCTAAACCGGTAAGCAGAGCAGATTTTAAACAATTGTACTTAAATGCACTTTAAAATAGGATTAAAAGATTACGGGATTTTAGGATTACTAAACCATTAAAACCAGTGTAATCTAAAAATCGGTGTAATCAAGCCGAAGGAAAAAAGATAAATCAGTGGAATTAATTAATATGTCTGATAAAATAATAATTGGTGTTACCGACTGTAGCAAATTCGACATCTACCGGGATTGGGTTTTATCCTACAACAAAAGTGTGGAGGTAATCCAGCTGGGGTACAAGCTCAACAATTTCGATGAGATCAGAAAATGCAATGGCATCGTTTTAACAGGAGGTGAAGATGTTCACCCCCGTTTTTATAATCAGCCTGAATATTATCCTTATTGTTATGATGATGATATTGACGAAAAACGTGACGAGTTTGAATTTAAGGTTTTAACCTATACCGAAGCCAACTCGGTTCCTGTTTTGGGCATTTGTAGGGGCATGCAGGTGGGCAACGTGTTTTTTGGCGGAACTTTGATCCCTGATATCCCAACCTGGGGAAAATTCGATCATTCAAAAATGCACGATAAATCAGACCGCTATCATGAAATCATTATCAATCCTTCCTCCTGGCTAAGCCAGATCGTAAATACCGATAAGGGCCTTGTAAATAGCAATCACCATCAGAGCACAGATAAAACAGGGAAAGGTTTGGTGGTGAGCGCAATATCGCCAGATGGTGTTACCGAAGCAATGGAGCGGATGGAACCAGAAGGGAAATCCTTCCTGTTATTTGTACAATGGCACCCTGAACGGTTAAAAGACCAGCAGGGTGCTTTTAGCAAAAATATACATAGTGCATTTATAAATTCAATCGTTAACCACAATAAATAATCACTCGGAGACAATGGCTAGCACGGAGTAATAATTATTTTCTGTGTTTCCGTGGCAATAATCAATAGGAAAGATGCAGATCATTAACCCAGCAACAGCAGAAATTATTACCAGTTTAGCGGAAGATAACTCATCTACGCTTCAAATCAAATTTGATACTTTAAAAAAAGCCCAGCCACAATGGGCCAACAAAACCCTTAGCGAAAGGACTTCGGTTATTGCTCGGTTTAGTGATTTACTAGAAACTGGTATAGAAGAATTGGCATTGGTATTAACCAGCGAAGTAGGCAAGCCGCTCCAACAATCGCGCAACGAAATTAATGGCGCAAGAGCCCGCATCAAATGGATGTTGGCCAATGCCGAAAAATACCTGGCCGATGAAATAATGACGGATGAGCCAGGACTTAAGGAAATCATTAAATACGAACCGCTGGGTGTAGTTTGTAATATCTCTGCCTGGAATTATCCCTATCTGGTTGGTGTAAATGTTTTTATTCCAGCCTTACTGAGTGGCAATGCTGTAATGTACAAACCTTCAGAATATGCCACCTTGACCGGAATTGAGATTGAAAAAATGCTGAAAAAAGCAGGGGTACCTGATAATGTCTTCCATATTGCTATTGGTGCAAAAGAAACGGGAAAAGCATTATTAGAAATGGATTTTAATGGTTATTTCTTTACCGGCTCTTATAAAACGGGAAAATTTATATACGAAAAAGTAGCGGCAAAAATGGTTCCCTGCCAATTGGAGTTAGGCGGAAAAGATCCGTTGTACATTGCCGAAGATGTAACCGATGTTGCTTCTGCTGCAGTTGGTACCGCAGATGGTGCTTTTTACAATAATGGACAAAGTTGCTGTTCCGTGGAACGTATTTATGTACACGAGAAAAACTACGATGATTATTTAAATGCCTTTGTTACCGAAGTTAAAAGCTGGAAAACAGGCCTGCCCACAGCTGATGGTGTATATATTGGTGCCTTAACACGGAAAGAGCAGATTTTGGTATTGGAAAACCAAATTAAGGATGCCTTAAGTAAAGGTGCAAAATTATTAACTGGCGGAAAGGCCATTGTAGGAAAGGGCTATTATTTTGAACCAACAGTGTTAACCGATGTTACCAACGATATGCTGGTGATGCAGGAGGAAAGTTTCGGACCGATTATCGGAATGATGAAGGTGAAAGATGATGAAGAAGCTTTGAGTATGATGAAAGATACCGTTTATGGCTTAACGGCATCAGTTTATACAGCCGATCAGACAAGGGCTGAAAAAATACTATCTCAGCTTGATGCAGGTTCGGGTTATTGGAATTGTTGCGATCGGGTGAGCGCAGCACTGCCCTGGAGCGGAAGAAAGTATTCTGGTATTGGCACTACCCTATCACATCAGGGATTAAGGGCCTTTACCAAACCAAAAGGCTACCATTTAAGGGGATAACAAATGGAAAACGACAGCGACAATAAACTTATCGAAGGCGAAATTGCCGATTATTTATTAACTGATGATGGAATACTCATTTCGTACAGTAAAAACATTTTACGTACCGTAGAAAATATTGCGGCCAATGTTGCGCTGGTGAAGAAAATCACCAACAACAAGAAGGTTCCACTGTTAATTTACTTAAAAAATTCTCCGGTTCCGGACAAAGAAACACGAAAGTTTTCTACGGAGCAATTGCCGCAAATTTATACAGCTATGGCGATAGTTTCGAAACCCGGTTTAGCGCAATTGATTATGAAAATTCTTTTTAAGTTTCAAAACCCACCTATCCCAATAAAATCATTTACAGATGATGAAAAAGCCAGGGAATGGTTAACGCAGTTTTTGTAGTTTAATCAAAAAATGTCAACCTGAAGTTCAATTCTATTGTATAAAACCGAAATAAGTGACAACGATTAATCTATATGTAAAAATTCCTTCAAGTTACCGTCATTTCGAGCGGACCCGATAGCTATCGGGTGCAACGAAGTCGAGAACCACGAAGTGCTCAGCGAAGCTAAATCTGTCAAGATAGATCTCTCCATTTCGCTGCGCTACAGTCGAGATGACGACCTTTTTATTAAAATCTGTCAATGGCAATTCATTGATTTCATAAAGTCAATGCAAATAAAAATGGGACTTAGTGAATTAATAAGCTACGAGGAATCGTCATTGGTAATGAAATGAAGTATCCGGAGTAGACAGATTTTGCAGTTAAGTCTTCGAATCAGCTCAGACTGACAAATCTCTAATAATGCCATAAATTCAATCACGATTTTGATCGAAACCAACCGCTATGCGCTCCGTGCTTTGCTTCTTGTACATTTCCCTCTGTATAAATACCTCCGATTAAAATCTTTTTTAATAAATTGCGGATTATACTTATTCGGTTAACCCGTTTTAATTATTTTAATGAAAAAATTATTCCTGATTATCTCCAGCTGTTTTTTTGCAGCCAATACCTTCGCTCAGTCTATTGTTACAGAAACTGAAATCGGCGATTCCGAAAGCGCAGTTGCGCAAACACCAATTGCCATCATTCCCGAACCTGTATCGTTAATGAAAAAGGCAGGTACTTTTACTTTACCCGAAAATGTAACCATCCAGACGGTTAAGAGTGGCGAATTAAAACAAGCTATCGCTTACCTTTCTGACCGGATTACTACTGCTACTGGGAAATTTGTAAACACAGTGAGTAATTCAAGTCACCCAACTATTAAACTGATTTTAAATACGCAAGAAGATGTCCAACTCGGTAAAGAAGGTTACAGGTTAAATGTTAATCCTACTCAGGTGGTCATCACAGCTAACCAGCCTGCAGGGATTTTTTATGGCGTTCAGTCATTGCTTCAACTTTTCCCGGCCGAAATAGAAAGTAAAGAACAGGTAAATGGCATTAAATGGAAAGCACCTTGTGTTGATGTGGTAGATTATCCAAAATTAGGATGGAGAGGTTTAATGTTTGATGTAGCCCGTCACTTTTTCACCAAACAAGAGGTAAAACAGTTTATTGATGATATGGTACGTTATAAATTTAACCTCCTGCATTTACACCTAGCTGATGATGAAGGCTGGAGAATTGAAATTAAAGGCTTGCCTAAATTAACCGAAGTTGGTGCCTGGAATGTTAAAAAAACCGGTACCTTCGGCGATTTCATCCCACCTACTGCTGATGAACCCCGTACATACGGTGGTTTTTATACACAAGAGGATATAAAAGAACTTGTTCAGTATGCACAAGAACGTTTTGTAAATATTCTTCCAGAAATCGATGTTCCGGGACATAGTTTAGCTATTATCGCTTCTTACCCTGAATTATCCTGCACACCCGATGCGGTTAATTATAAAGTACGCTCAGGCGAGAAAATAATGGATTGGAGCCGTGGTGCGCCTCCAACAGCTTTGGTTGACAATACGCTTTGCCCGGCAAACGAAAAAGTTTATGTGTTTTTAGATTCGGTACTTACCCAGGTAGCGAAACTTTTTCCTTTCGAGTATATCCATATGGGTGGCGACGAAGCCCCTCATAATTTCTGGGAGAAGAATGACCAGGTTAAGGCCTTAATGCTTCGTGAAGGGCTAAAAACCATTCCTCAGGTGCAGGCTTATTTTGAAAAACGTGTAGAACAGATCGTGATTGCAAAAGGCAAAAAGTTTATGGGCTGGGATGAAATTCTTGAAGGTGGTGTATCGCCAACAGCAGCCGTGATGAGCTGGAGAGGGATGAAATATGGTATCCAGGCAGCGAACGAAAAACACAATGTGGTAATGAGTCCAACTGATTTTGCCTATCTGGATTATATGCAGGCGGATCCTATTACCGAACCAAAAGTATACGCTTCGTTAAGGTTGAATAAAGCCTATCAGTTTAACCCTATTCCAGCGGGTGTAAATGCACAGTATGTGATTGGTGCACAGGCAAACCTTTGGACGGAACAGGTATTTACTTTCCGCCAGGTAGAATATATGGTTTGGCCACGTGCATTTGCCATTTCTGAATCGATCTGGAGCCCGATTGAGAAGAAAAACTGGACAAATTTTGTTGATCGTACACAACAGCATTTCAAACGATTAGATTTTGCAGAGATTAAATACTCCCCTGCTATTTACGATCCGATTTTTACGGTAAAGCGCAGTGCGGATAAGCAGTTAATAATCGAATTAACCCCAGAAATAGATGGTCTGGATATCTACTATAGTTTCGACAACTCTACTCCCGATCGCTTTTATCCGAAATATACAACCGCATTACAGGTGCCAAAAGATGCCAGTATGTTACGTGTAATTACTTATCGTGGCAAACAACCGATTGGAAGACTGATCAGTATGCCTATTGCTGATTTACAGAAAAGAGCGAGATAATAAAGATCAGTATGGGAAAAGAAATAGAACGGAAATTTTTAATCGATCATCAGCAGTGGGCTAACCTGAGCAAACCAGCGGGAAAACTTTTTAGGCAAGGCTATCTGCTTACAGATAAAGATAAAACCATACGTGTAAGGGCAACAGAAACCAAGGGCTTTTTAACTATAAAGGGTCAAACCATAGGAGCCACGCGAATGGAATACGAATATGAAATCCCAGTTGCGGAGGCCACAGAATTATTGGATAATTTTTCTTTAGCTGAGCTTTCGAAAACCCGTTACGAAATTCCGTTTAGCGGTAAGCTTTGGGAAGTAGACGTATTTTTAGGCGCTAATAAAGGCCTGATCGTGGCTGAAATTGAACTTGACAGTGAAGACGAAATATTGACTTGCCAGACTGGGTAAGCAGAGAAGTTACCGAAGAAGAAAAATATTATAATTCCAATCTAACAGTTAGTCCTTTTAAAGATTGGATTTAATTTCCAGAATGATCTATCGTTTCGGTTCTTCTAATAGTTTGCAGATCCATAGTTATTAAAGTCCAAAAAAAAGGCCATGTAACTTTAAAAATCATAAGGCCTTTATTAAATCAGCTGATGTTCGCGCGCAAAATTCAGCAGACCAACAATTGATTTAACACCAGTTTTGCGCCATATATTTTTGCGGTGGGTTTCTACTGTATGCTCCGAAATAAATAGCAGCCTGCCTATATCTGCAGAAGTATATTCTTTGGCAATCAACCTAATAATTTCTACTTCCCGGGGTGATAAAATATTTACTTCTTCTGTATGATTTTCGCGCTGGTAACCATTAATAAATTTAGCCGTAATGGAATTTTGTATATAGGTTTCTCCACGCATAACCTTAGTAATGGCTTTATGCAGTTCGTGAAACTTTACATTTTTTAAAAGATAACCCGTTGCCCCACACTTAATCATTTTCGAAATATTGATAAAGTCATCCTGCATAGAAAGCACAATAACTTTTATTTTTGGGAATTCTCTTTTAATCAATTTAGTTAAATCAGCTCCAACCTTTTCGCAAACACTAACATCGGCAATCACAATATCTGGCATTTTAGTTCTGATCAATTGTTCGGCAAGTGCAGCAGAATTAGCCTTACCAACAACAACAATACTTTCTGAATCACTTAGAATAGATTCAATACTATCCATTAATGCATCATAATCGTGAATTAAAAAGACCTTGATCTTCTCCATAAAATTTAGTTTTAAACGTTAATCATTTCACCAGAACGTCAGGCAAAAAACTTTGAAGAGATTTTTAAACAAAGGTTAATCTCTATTCAAAACCTATTCAATATTCTATCAAAAGCTTTAAATTTTATGTTTTTAACTAAGGTAGGTAGCAATATGTTTTTGACATATTCCAATAAATTAGCTCCCTGCTTTTGCATAACGGTTGCATGAAGCCATTCGGAAATACTGTGCTTATTTCTATTGTATGTTGGGTAACGATAAGAAGCCGTTACATGCCTGCAATATCCATTCTTTATAAACAGATTGAAAAATATGCTAAACAGCATCAATTTCAGGCCCAGAAACACAATAATACTGCTTGAGCACATAGTGATAATAAGGATGGTTAGATTGTTTTGTTAATCTAATTTAAACAAAAATTTTATTTTGCTACTATAATTACTAATTTCTTAACACAAAAAAGCGCAAGCCCAGTATTATAATTTACTGATCCTTGCGCTTTTATATTATGGCAAGTATTTTACTTGCTTAGTGGTGCAGCCACATTTGGCTTTATAATACCTTTCAGTTCTACATCAAATACCAATGGCGTAAATGGATTAATTGGTCCGCCACCATTTTCACCAAAACCCAATCTCGATGGCAAAATCATTTTGATCTTACCACCAACACCAATAAGTTGGATACCCTGAATAACGCCTTGCGGCAATTGCCCCAATGGTAGGCTACGCGGCACATATTGTACGCTTTCAGAGAAAATCCCAGCTTCTTTTGCAATTTTAGCATTCGAAGTATCAAAAACATTTAATGTTCCGTTCGATTTTTTATTGGTAAACTGGCCTGTGTAGTCCATTAATACCGTATCGGTTAAAGCTGCTCTTTCTGAGTTACCTGGGGCAGAAATTACATATTGCAGTCCAGATGGCGCTGTAGTTACCTTTAGATCATTCTCGGCTACATATTTTGCAATTTTAGCAGGCTCTACCACTTTATTTTTTTCATTTAACGCTTTGTATTCTGATTCAAAGAAAAGTCGTTTCTTCGCTTCGAAAATAGAATCGGGATCTTTTCCTTTATGCAATACTTTTTCAATTTTAATGGTGAAAGAAGCAATGTTTGATTTTAGTCCTTTTGGTTTAGGCTGGCCTGAATATTTCTCCATCGAATCCAGGTTCAATTTAAAAACAGCACTGTCTCCTTCACCAAGCAGTTTCAGTCCAGAAGCTAGATCGCCTTTAAACATCGATTTGCTAATGGCAAAGAAAGCAGGACGCTCATTATCATAAGTATTTACCATTACCGAATCCGGATTGGTATTGGTTTCTACCGTTTGAACACCATTTAACTTTACATAATCGCCATCCTGAATTTTCGGCTTACCGTCACTTTTATAGATCTTGTAAGTCATATCTCCTTCACCTTTTTCGAATTTGTTACAGGCAGACAGGCCTAATGCCGCCGCCAAGAGAATAATAATTCCGTTCCTCATTTAAATTTTATTTATTAAAAAACAGTAGGTATCTTTTTTTTCAAAATGCCTACTATTTTATTAGATCACTACAAAGATAGGTTATAATAAGTTTTTATAAATCTTTGAAACGTTTTATTTCTTGGCTCAGTATTAAAAAATAATAAACAAAAAAAATCCTGCTTAAATAATAAGCAGGATTTAAAAATATTTTCAAGAAATTATTTTTTAACTACCGGAGCAGGCATTTGAACTGGAGCTGCTGCAGCTGGTTTTCCTTTGATAATATCTTTGATTTCTAAATCGAAAGCAATTGGGCTGAAAGGCATGATGCCTACCTGAGGTGCACCTTGCTCGCCATAACCTAAGTTAGAAGGGATAATCACTTTAATTTTACCACCTTTACCAATTAACTGTAAAGCTTCAGTAAATCCTGGGATGGTACCGCCAACTGGCATTTTTTGAGGACCGTAAGGTTTTCCTGGTTTAAATTCGTTTTCTGCTTTAGCCAATTTCTCATCACTTGTATCGAAGATTTTGTATTTACCATCTTTACCTTTTTTAGTTACTCTACCAGTATAATCAATCAATACGGTATCACCTAAAGCTGGTTTTTCAGTACTACCTGGTTTTTCTATGATGTAGTGTAATCCACTCGCAGTAGTTTTGGTTTCTAATTTAGTATCATCTAAATACGCTTTAAGTTTTGCAGGTTCTGCAGCTTTCTTTTTCTCTGAAGTAGCTTTGTAATCGGCCTGGAAAAACTCCTGTGCTCTTTTGTTAAAAGTAGAATCAGCTTCGCCAGCTTTTTTCTTGAACACTTTTTCGATTTTCACCGTAAAAGTGATGTATTTATCATTTTTGAACTGCTCTGGCTTAGGTTGTTTACTATGAACTGCCATAGTATCTAAGTTTACTTTAAAAGTAGCGCTATCGCCTTCTCCAAACAATGTTAAAACATCGTTCATATCACCAGCATACATTTTTTTCTGTGCAGGAAATACTGCAGGAGTTTCGCTATCGAAAGTGCTTGATAAAACTGAATCTTTATCGTTTTTCTGGATAAAGTTCATTTTAACGATATCGCCTTCTTTGATTTTCTCGTTACCAGCCGAGTGGTGAATGGTATACAATAACCCACCGGCTCCCTTTTTCTCTTTGTTACATGCCGCTAAACCTAAGGTGGCTGCTGCTAGAATAATAATTCCCTTTTTCATTTATTTAATTTGACTTTTTTAAGTTTATTGTTTTATTTCTTGAGTTTAAGCAATCAATTGTTCTTTATATTCTGCTAATATCGCTTTAAATTCGTTTACTACATCAGCTAAGGGCTTTTCTGCCGCACCACCAGCTGCATTTCTATGCCCACCGCCATTAAAATATTTTTTACAGATTTCGTTGGCCGGAAAATCGCCTGTAGACCTCACCGATAATTTAACTTTATCCGGACGTTCGATAATTAATGCGGCTAAACGGATACCGTTAATCGATAATGCGTAATTTACCACACCCTCCGTATCACCGGTTGCGCTATGGTATTGTGCCAGTTCTTCTTTTGTAACTGAAATAATGGCGGTATTGTATTCTCTTATAACTTCTAACTTGTTTGACAGGCAATAACCTAAAAAGCGCAAACGGTTTTCGCTCGCGTTATCGTATACCAGTTGATGGATTTTCCAATGCTCTGCACCAAGATCTATCAGATCAGCTGCAATACGGTATACATCGGCTGTAGCTGACGGAAAACGGAAGGATCCAGAATCGGTCATGATACCGGTGTACAAACAGGCGGCAACATCTTTATTGATGCCAGCTTTATCTTCTAATTGGTTAACAATAAAATCGTAAACCAATTGCGCAGCAGCACAGGCGTTAATATCCCAGTGGCGGTAATCATCAAAATCCTCAGGTTCGAGGTGATGATCGATCATGATTTTTTTTGCTCCTGCTGCTCTAACCAGTTCGCCTAATTCATTAATCCGGCTTAGGGTATTAAAATCAAGACAAAATATCAGCGAAGCCTCATCCACTAAGCTGGCCGCCTTTTCCTGCTCTTCTGTAAAAATAATTACGTCGCCATTATTTGGCATCCAATGCAAAAAGGTAGGATAATCTGTTGGTGTAATTACCTTAACATGATGGCCTTTTTGAATTAAATATCCATACAACCCCAGAGATGAACCCATTGCATCGCCATCGGGTTTGTGATGCGTGGTGATCACAATTCGTTGTGGCGTAGCCAATAATGTTTTTAATTCAGTTAGTGTAAGCATATATTTTTTGCGCTGCAAAGCTAAGTAAATTTAGATTAGGATTAAAGGATTTTAAGCTTAGCCGGATCTTATATTAAAAACAGGCTTTATTTAATATTTAAAGCCCCGATATCACTATTTAGATGCCAATCATAATCTCAAGCAATGGTTGTTGATTATTCATCAATTAAAACGTATTTTTGCAAAAAATTTGATATTAAAAGCACAATGAGCACTAACAGAACTTTTACCATGATCAAGCCTGATGCAGTAGCAAACGGCCATATCGGATCGATCATTAACGACATTACAAATGCTGGTTTCAAAATCATCGCATTAAAATATACTAAACTTACAGACGAAACTGCCGGTCAGTTCTATGCTGTTCACGCTGAGCGTCCTTTTTACAAAGATTTAGTTAGCTTTATGTCTTCAGGACCTATTGTTGCTGCAATTTTAGAAAAAGACAACGCCATTGAAGATTTCAGAAAATTGATCGGTGCTACTAACCCAGCTGAAGCTGCAGAAGGTACAATCCGTCAGAAATACGCAAAATCAATCGATGCTAACGCGGTTCACGGTTCAGATTCTGATGAGAATGCAGAAATTGAAGGTAACTTTTTCTTCAAAGCAGACGAACGTTTCTAGTTCGCAACACAAGAAATTTACAATAAAACCCCGAACATTCGGGGTTTTATTGTTTTATCTATTTTGTATCTTTCGGCCTTAAAATATAATCCACCATCTTAAACCTGTTGGAATTAATTACACATAAAATAATCAATGAAGAGAATTTTTTTAGCGGTATGTCTATCTGGTATCGCTGCTGCATCTTATGCACAAAACAAAACAGCAGCAAAGAAACCTGTTGCCAAAAAACCAACTACAGCCATAAGTAAAACATCAACCTTTACAGCGTTAAAATCTACTTTAGATTCTACCAGTTACGCTTTTGGTACTTCTATCGGTGCAGGCCTAAAAACAACCGGTCTTTCTACCTTAAATTACGAAGTACTGTTAAAAGGACTAAAAGATGCTTTTACCGGAGGTAAGGTTGTTTTAACTCAGCAGCAGGCACAACAATGTATTAATGAGGCATTAGCCAAGGCATCATCAGTAAAAAACATAGCTGAAGAAGCAGCAAATAAAATTAAATATGCACCAATTATGAAAGAAGGACAAGATTTCTTAGAACAGAACAAAAAACGTGCGGGTGTACAAACAACTGCAAGTGGTTTACAATACGAAGTTTTAACTGCCGGTACTGGCATTAAACCACTGGCTACCGATTCGGTACTGGTACATTATAAAGGCACATTATTGAACGGAAAACAATTTGACAGCTCTTATGATAGAGGCGAACCGATCTCATTCCCTTTAAACCAGGTAATTAAAGGCTGGACAGAAGGTGTACAATTAATGCCTGCTGGTTCTAAATACAAATTTTTCATTCCATATGATTTAGCTTACGGAGCGCGTGGTGCCGGACAGGATATCCCTCCTTACAGCACTTTAATCTTCGAGGTTGAATTGTTAAAAGTAAACGGGAAATAAAAATTTATATTCGTGCAGTCGGATGTTACCATCTGACTGTTAATGGAATTAAATAACGATTTTTTAAAGATAAATGTGCAGCCAGATGTTACCATCTGGCTGTTTTTTTTTGAACTGACATTGATATAGTTCCTTCAAAAAGTATGTTGAATACCGTGTCAGATGGTAACATCTGACACCACAAAAAAGTAGTTTTGGCTATAGTAAAAGATGGTAACATCTAACGCCACGACCAGGACGACTCCAGGCAAATGAGTCATTTACCAAAACTTTCTTCAGTATTCAATGTTAGCTATTACAAATAATATGAATATGAAAAAAGCATTTCCTTTAGTACTGATCGCATTTTTATGCACTACCTTAAGCAGTTGTGAACTAGTAGAAGGTATATTTAAAGCCGGCGTTTGGGTGGGCGTAATAGTAGTTGTGGTAGTGGTTGCGCTGCTGATCTGGATTTTATCGAAGATATTTGGAGGAAGGAGTTAGTTTAGTCCTGAGTCTATAGTCCTTAGTCGGGAGTCTTAGTCCTCATTAAAATATTAAGGGTATAAGTGAAAATCTTATGCCCTTTTATTATGCCTATAAAAAAATCATATCGGTAATTACTTCAGTGCCGGCGTGTTCGTTCAGTTTCTGGATAATGCCCTGGCGTACCATAACCAATTCATTTTTGATAACCGAAGATTCGATGCGCAGAAATAGTTTTTTATCGTGGATGTAGATCTGTTTGGTCCTGTTGGCTATGGCGGTGCCCATAATCTCCGGCCAGATAGATAAGATCGAAGTTTCGTCGAATTTACGGCGCAAACGGTATACATCGAGCATTTTGCTGATGGCATCTTTTACTGTAACATCATTAGGTTTACGCATTTCGTATAGTTCCATTATCTACTTCGAACAAAGTTACATCAACTTTTATTTTTTCAAAAATTGATTTCACCCTTTCTCTTCCTGTATCTGTAATAAATATCTGCCCAAAATCATGATGGGAAACCATTTGCATTAGTTTTTGGACACGGTTATCATCCAGTTTATCAAAAATATCATCCAACAAAAGCAAAGGCTTAAATCCTTTATTCTTGGCGAGGTAAGCATATTGGGCAATCTTCAAAGCAATTAAGAAAGATTTTTGCTGACCTTGGGAGCCAAACTTTTTTAAAGGCATTCCACTGATTACAAAAGCCAGTTCATCTTTATGGATACCAGTTGTGGTACGCTCCAGCACACGGTCTTTCTCTACCGATTTCTTTAACAGTTCTTCGAAGGTAGCCTCATTCAATTGCGATTGATAATTCAGCGCTACAATTTCCCTGTTTTCGGTAAGGTAGGTATAATATTGGTTAAACAGTGGAATAAACTCATCCATAAAGGCTTTACGGATAGTGAATATTTTATTTCCGGCCATAATCAATTGCTCATCCAAAATTTCGAGCAGTGTAGGATCATACTTTCTGGTAATCGCAATTTGTTTTAACAGCGCATTCCGGTTTAACAGAATGCGGTTATAGGTAATCAGCTGATCCAGATAATGTGCGTCTGTTTGCGAAATAACATTATCAATAAATTTTCTCCGCTCCTCGCTGCCTTCCATAATCAGGTTTACATCATAGGGGGAAACCATCACTACCGGAAAAAGGCCAACATGATCAGCCAATTTCTCGTATTCTTTTTTATTGCGTTTGAACTGTTTTTTCTGGTTGCGTTTTACCCCACAGGAAATTTTTTCGTTTTTTTCGTTACGGTCAAAATCGCCCTGGATCATAAAGACCTCTTCGTTGGTTTTAATCTGCTGGCTATCGATGGGATTAAAGTAACTTTTACATAGGCAGAGATAGTGAATAGCATCGAGCATATTCGTTTTACCTGAGCCATTATTACCCGTAAAAACGTTTACCGTTTCCGAGAAATGGAGATCTGCATCGGTATAGTTCTTGAAATTTAGAAGGGTAATATTTTTTAACCACATAAATATGTCACAAATTTACCGTTTTTTAGCCTCTTAACACCCATTGTTTAAAATAAACGTTAATAACACTTAAAATAATTGTACTTTCATAGCAAGGAAAATTAGATGGTTGCACAAAAAATGTTAGAAGGGAATGTTCTATGGTCTTACGATCATGAACTCTCCAATGAGAAAAGCTCGGGCTGGATTAAAAAAATAGCAGGTTTATTTTCGTTTTTAAAGCCAATTCATAATCACGAAGGCAATATCCTATTGGCCTCGAATGGTCTTTTTATTACAGGAGATGAACAATTGGAACTCCCTTTATCACATATCGAAGAGGTTTACATGGGCTTCGACGATTTATTCCCGGCTTCGTCCGCAAAAAACTTCGGCGCATTCTGGCAGCCCATCAGAATTAGATCTACGGTGAGCCGCTCCGAAAGTCAAACGGTGTACCTGGTGATTAACCATACAGGTATTTTTAGCGACAACCAAACCTGGTTTAACACATTAATTAGCTTGTTACGCTAATTATCATGACGATTTTAGAATCTGCATGCCTAAATAACTAATGTTTAATCAAATACTTCAAAATAAAGATTGATACTTTGATTGAAAAATGTATTTTTGCAATCTTAAATTTTTTAAACAAACATGTCTACAACAGATAACCAGACAATTCAACCAACTAAAAAAGGTTCATTTTTACAAGAGAATAATAAGAGCTTACTGTTTATTGCGGGGGCTGTAGTTTTATTAGTTTTAATATATCTTTGGTATCAAGGCGTGTATTTAAAAGGTCGTGCGGAAGAAGCCGCCAGCAAAATGTACAAAGCGGAGCAATTTGTTGGTGTAGATTCACTATCAAACAAAGCTGTTAAAGGCGAAGGTGGTTACCCGGGCTTAGAGCAGATTGCCAAGGAATACGACAACACAAAATCGGCAAATTTAGCTAATCTTTATTTAGGCGGTATCTACTTACGTAAAGGTGAATACAAACAAGCAATAGAGGCATTAAGTAAATATAGCGCTACTGGTAGCCCGGTTGCAGATCCATTGGCTTTAGGCTTATTAGGTGACGCTTACAGCGAATTGAAAGACTTTAAACAAGCAGCTACTTACTATAAAAAAGCGGCTGATAAAGCAAGTAAATTTACTTCACCAATGTTTTTAAAGAAATTAGGATTGGTTAACGAAAGCCAAAATGATTTTAAAGGTGCTGTTGAAGCTTATACTAAGGTAAAAACACAATACCCTGAAAGTGCAGAAGCGCAATTAATTGATGCTTACATTGCAAGAGCTCAAGAAAAAGTTAAATAATCATTAACTAAACATATTTATGAAAAGATCATCGAAAGATGGTCTTTTTTTGTTTAGTAACTTTTCGTCATCTCGGCTGAAGCGCAGCGCAACGGAGAGATTTATGAAAAGCAGTCGCTAGATTCCTCCACTACGGCCGTAGGACGACCAATCTAATACTGTGGCTCACCAAATCGCATAAAAGACTTGTTGATTTTCTTTTTTTTGGAAATCAGTGCAGAGGCTTTAGGTTGGTACAGCCCCGCTCTCCGTTCCTTCCGATGTTGATTTAGTTTTAAAACCAATTTATCGATAAAGCATCGGAACCACTGCGATCGGGTTTAGGTGGCGCAGCCAGCAATACTATTTGGGCTTGCACGGTGCAGAAAAAGGAAATTGCCTTTATTGACCTGTTTCATATCAGATGGTCTGTGGGGACACAGACCATGGCTCGAAAAGAAACTCTATAAAACTATGCAATTCGATCTTTAATAGTGGCAAAGACACTACGCTTTAAACCTGATTGAAATGGAAAGCCCGGAACCCGATCCTTTATCGGGTGAGGACTTGCAATGAAAAGCAGGACGAACATTAAAAAGAACTTCTGCAATCGCTTTCCAATAGTCAAATTCCATTAGTATCATTGAAGTTGTAACGGAACCTTGCCATTTATTACCACATAAGGCAATGAGGAACATATAAGGTTAAATTTGTTTATCTCTCCAGGGAATTCCTTCGTCATAAAAGATCCTTCGCTGCACTCAGGATGACAGCACGAACAGATAACCAATTAAACATCTACTTATTAAAAGCCGTCATGGTGTGGGCAGGCCCAACGGTTACATAACTTTTAATCAGCTCTACGCTTTTATCAATCAATGCAGGGAGTTCTAATTGCTCATTCTTATCAAACAAACCCAAAACAAAATCAACTTGCCTACCTTTGGGGTAATCGTTACCAATACCGAAACGGAGGCGCGCGTAGTTTTGTCCGCCACAAACCTCTTCAATGCTTTTTAAGCCATTATGGCCAGCGCTAGAGCCCTGTAGCTTTAACCTCAGCTTACCGAGAGGCAATGCAAGATCGTCAACAATTACCAGCACATTTTCTGGTGCTATTTTTAACTCCTTCATCCAATAGTTTACGGCTTTACCACTTAGGTTCATAAAGGTAGTTGGTTTAATTACATAGAGTTTACGCCCTTTAAAGCTTACCTCCGAATAATAAGCCAAACGGATATTCTCGAAACTTCCATCTAAATTTTTAACCAGTTCATCGGCAATATCAAAGCCAATGTTATGTCTGGTATGTGCATAATCTGGTCCGATATTTCCTAAGCCAACTATAAGATATTTCATGGCGCAAAGATAAATAAAAAGGTTGAGGGCGGGAAGGCAGCGGGTTGAAGGTGAAGATGAAAAAGTCCGAAGTCGGGAGTCTATACCACAAATTTAACTCATTCATTCCTAGACAGGTTGTAGCGGATAGCGCGAGGCGTTTAGTGGATTAACTTTGATGTAAATAAAAAAAGCGTTCCGAATTAAATCGAAACGCTTCATCTTGAAATCAAGAGATTCTAAGAATCCTGATTATTTTTTACCTTTAGCAGCTTCAGTTTCTGCTTGTTTTAATGCTCTAGACATTGCAACAGAAACGATAGTATCTTCAGGAGTGTTAGTGATTACGTATTTATCACCTTTAAGGTCACGAACACGGAATAAACTACCTACTTCTAATTTCTCTAAGCTTACTTCTACGTTTTGTGGCATATTAGCTGGTAATGCTTTAACACGTAGTTTACGTAATTTCTGGATTAATTTACCCCCCATTTTAACACCTGGAGAAGTTCCTGTTAATTTAACCGGGATCTCCATAACGATTTCTTTCTCGTCGAATAACTGAAGAAAATCGATGTGCATTAATACGTCGGTAAGTGGGTGGAACTGAGTGTCTTTTACGATAGCTTTAGTTTTAGTACCGTTAACATCAATTTCCACAAAGTTTACATCCGGGGTATAAATAACATCTCTTAAGTCAGCAATAACTACAGCGAAGTGTTGTTGCTCTTTTCCACCATACAATACCGCCGGAACTTTACCTTCGTAACGAAGTTCCTTGGCATCGCGTTTCCCTACGTTCTCTCTTGGAGAACCGCTAATTGCGATTGTTTTCATTTTATTTTTATTTAATTATTAGTATCAAGTATTAAGTATCGAGTATCAAGACCTTAAGCCTTTAGCTCTCTACCTTCAACCTTATTTATTAGTAGCAAGTATTAAGTATCGAGTATTAAGACCTTAAGCCTTTAACCCTCTACCTTCAACCTTAATTTATTAGTAGTCAGTATTAAGTATCGAGTATCAAGACCTTAAGCCTTAAGCCTTCAACCCTCTACCTTCAACCTTATTTATTAGTAGCAAGTATTAAGTATCGAGTATCAAGACCTTAAGCCTTTAACCCTCTACCTTCAACCTTATTTATACTCTAAACAGATCACTAATTGAGCCGTGCTCGTTTACATTGGCAATTGCCCTTGCAAATAAACTGGCTGTGCTTAGCACCCTAATTTTCGGACTTTCCTGTTTTAATGGGATGGTGTCCGTAACGATTAACTCAGTTAATACCGAATTTTCTACCGTTTCTATTGCTTTGCCTGATAATACAGCGTGTGTACAAACCGCTCTAACACTTGCGGCACCGTTTTCCATAATCAAAGCCGCAGCTTTTGATAGGGTTCCGGCAGTATCGCAAATATCATCGATCAATACCACATCCTGTCCGGTCACATCACCAATAATCGACATCGATTCGATTTCGTTGGCACGTTTACGGCGTTTATCGCAAATAATTACTTCAGCATTAAAAAACTTGGCAAAAGTACGTGCCCTGTACGAACCGCCCATATCTGGCGATGCGATAGTTAAGTTTTTTAAGCCTAAGCTTTTGATATAAGGTACAAAGATTACCGATCCATCTAAGTGATCAACCGGAATATCGAAGAAACCCTGTATCTGTGCAGCATGCAAATCCATCGTCATGATGCGGTGGATACCTGCTGATTTTAATAAGTTAGCCACCAATTTGGCACCGATTGCTACACGTGGTTTATCTTTTCTATCCTGACGGGCCAGACCATAATAAGGAACAACTGCTGTAATATAATGTGCCGATGCTCTTTTAGCAGCATCAACCATTAACAAAAGCTCCATTAAATTATCGCTGGGCTGATAAGTAGATTGGATTAGAAAAACATCACTACCACGGATTGACTCATCAAAAGAAGGTTGGAACTCCCCATCACTGAATTTGTGAATGGTTACGCTACCAAGTGGCTTGCCGTAATGTTCGGCAATCTTAAGTGATAATCCCTTAGAACCTGTTCCGGAAAAAAGCTTTACCGGGTTAAACTGCAATGGCATGGGTTCGTGTAGTTTACGGTTAAAAAAAATCGGATCATGTCTATTTAAAACATGATCCGACATTAAATTTTAGTTGTCCGACCTGGATTCGAACCAAGACAAACGGTACCAAAAACCGTTGTACTACCCTTATACTATCGGACAAAAACTTATCAAGGATATTCTCCTCGAAAGGGAATGCAAATGTAGGAACCTTATTTTAAATATGCAAGAGTGATTTTAAAATATTTTTAATTTCTTTCCCGCTATTCCTGTTTGCGATGCAAAGATAAAAAAATCATCATATAGCGTGCAACATTTTCTTTTTTTATGCGACTTTTTTTACTACGAACCACTTAAATCATTTATTATCAAAGACTAAAATTAAACTATGAATTACTCAAGGATCAACACTATTGGAGGCTGGCTCTGTTTTATCGTTGCCGCGCTCACCTATATCTTAACTTTAGATCAATCTGTAAGTTTCTGGGATTGTGGCGAATTTATTTCTTCGGCTTTCCGGATCGAGGTCGTTCACCAACCGGGCGCTCCAATAGTTTCCATGATCCAAAGGTTATTTTCGGTACTCGCTTTTGGCGATAAAACCAAAGTAGCTTATTTTATGAATGTGGCTTCGGCTCTGGCAAGTGCAGGTACCATCCTCTTTTTGTTTTGGACCATTACTGCACTGGCCAGGAAAACGGTAATTAAAAAAGGCGAGGAAATCTCCAACCAAAAAATTATTGGGATTATGGGGGCAGGCTTTGTTGGGGCTTTGGCTTATGCCTTTTCTGATAGCTTTTGGTTTTCGGCTGTAGAGGCAGAGGTTTATGCCATGTCGTCGCTTTGTAGTGCTATTGTATTTTGGGGTATATTAAAATGGGAATCGCAGGCTAATGAACCAAAATCAGACCGATGGTTACTTTTTGTGGCTTACATTATGGGTATTTCTATCGGTGTACACATCTTAAACCTGCTTACCATCCCTGCCTTAATATTCGTTTATTATTTTAAAAAGAACCCATCACCCAATTGGCAAAGCGTGTTAAAAGTATTTCTTATTTCAATCGCTGTATTGGCAGTGGTACAGTTTGGCATTATCCAGTACGTGGTATCTTTTGCTGCAAATTTCGATTACTTTTTTGTGAATACAATGGGCCTGGGTTTTGGAACGGGCGTATTATTTTTTGCCGTTTTAGTGATTGGGGGCCTGGTTTACGGCATCCGCTATTCCATCCTCAAAAACAAAAGGGTATTAAACCTGGCCATGCTATTTACGGTTTTATTGCTATTTGGATACAGTTCTTTCGCCTTACTCATTATCAGGGCACAGGCCAAACCAAATTTAAACAATACCGATCCGGAGAATGCTTTTAATTTTCTGAGTTATGTAAACCGTTCGCAATACGGAGACAGGCCTTTGTTATATGGCGAAAATTATAATTCGGAAAAGATCGACATTAAAGAAAGCGGAAAACTTTACAGAAAAGGAGAAACAAAATATGAATCAGCAGGAACAAAGTCTGATTATGTTTTTGGTGATAAAACTTTAGCTCCACGCATGTACAGTGATAAACCCGAGCACATTAGGTTTTACAAAAGTTACATGGGTTTTGATGATGAGCATAAACCTACCTTGATGGATAACCTAAAATACATGTTCTCTTTCCAGACCGGACAAATGTACATGCGCTATTTTATGTGGAATTTTGTGGGGAGGCAGGACAATGAAGACGGGCAGTTTGGCGGAAAAGATGGCAATTGGCTCAGTGGCGTGAAACCTTTGGATGCGATCAGGCTTGGCAATCAGAAAAATCTTCCACCATCGATTGTAGAAAATAAAGCATACAATAGATTTTTCTTTTTGCCGCTGATTATCGGTTTAATTGGTGCAATCTGGCATTTTAAACGTAACCAAAAAGACGCAGGCGTTATCGGTTTATTATTTGTTTTTACTGGCATTGCCATAGTAGTTTATCTGAACTCTGTCCCCATCGAGCCGCGTGAAAGGGATTATGCCTATGTGGGTTCTTTTTACGCTTTTGCGATCTGGATAGGTTTAGGCGTATTTGGTTTAAAGGATTTTATTTTCCAAAAATTAAGGCCTACTCGGGCCAGTATTTTTGCTTCGATTATTGCCTTATTCGGTGCGCCGATTATTATGGCCAATCAGGGATGGGACGATCACGACCGTTCTGATAGCCATGTAGCCAGAGATATGTCTGTCAATTACCTAAAATCGTGTGCTCCCAATGCCATTTTGTTTACTTATGGCGATAATGACACCTATCCCGTTTGGTACGCGCAGGAAGTAGAAAACATCCGTCCGGATGTGCGTGTGGTAAACCTGAGTTTATTCACCGCCGATTGGTACATAGACGGAATGAAAAGAAAGCAAAATCAATCCGCGCCGCTTCCTTTAACGATTAAGCGCAATCAATATGTTGCGGGTACACGCGATATTATGTATTATCAGGATTATAAAATCGCCCAGCATATTGAGTTACAGGAAATTTTAGACGTGCTTCTATCCGATCATGACGAAGATAAAGTAACCATGACAGATGGTTCTAAATACAATGTGCTACCAACCAAAAACCTTAAACTGGCAGTAAGTCCGCAACAGGTTTTGGATACCGGAACCGTACCCAAAGAAGATGCAGGTAAAATTGCAAGCAGTATGGAGTGGACTTTTAATCAAAATTATATTACGAAAGGAACATTGGCCTTGTTTGATATTTTAGCACACAATAATTGGGAACGGCCGATTTATTTTACTGGGGCAATGCCAGATGAGCAATACGTTGGGCTTAACAAATACCTCTATTTGGAAGGGCTAAACAAAAGGTTACTGCCGTTAAAACCCGATACCGCAATTACACAAGATTATGACCGCGTAAACCTAAAACCGATGTATAATAATCTGATGAATGTGTATGGCTTTGGCAACATCAAAAATGCCAACCATTTAGATAGGCAGTCTGCTGATGATGTAACCATGTTCTCGAATATGTTTAACGGTTTATTAACTGGCTTGATAAACGAAGGTAAAGTTACCGAAAGCAAAAAAGTGGCTAATAAATATTTTGAGGTAATTCCAGCTAAATTTTACAGTATGCGCCAGGTAATGAGCACTTATTATTTCACCGAAAGCCTGTATCGTTTAAATGATTTAAACCGTGCAAATGCCATGATCAAAAAAACGGCCGATTACGTAGGCAAAGAACTCACCCACCTGGCTGATGTTTCGGAAAGCAAAAACCAGCTATCATCAGAGCAGGATGTGCGTTTCTACCTTGGCTATTTAGGACAAATGGTAAAATTAACCGAGGTTTTTAAACAGACTGGCCTGAGCAAAAGCCTCGAAAAACAATACAACGATCTGATTTTAAGATTTACCCCATTTGCGGCGGGTTAAGCAAAAAACATTCTAAATCTTAACCCATAGGCAGATTTCACCTTTCTGCTTATGGGTTTTTGCTTGTTCAATAAATTAAAATCCTTTATGTTAAAGGTCTTAAGCCGTTAAAAATTGTTAAATCAATCCAAAAATTTACCTGTTTTATCGACTAGAATAGTTAATTTCGGCAGCATTTTTATGTGAAAACAATTTTTAATATCATTAAATAAACCAATGAATTATTCAAAAGTTAATAATATAGTAGGCTGGATCTGCTTTTTAATTGCTACACTAACTTACGTTTTAACCTTAGAGCCTTCTGCCAGTTTTTGGGATTGCGGTGAATTTATCGCATCGGCATTTAGAATGCAGGTTGTTCACCAGCCTGGTGCACCTTTGTTCTTAATGATCCAACGTTTCTTCTCCATTTTTGCAGCAGGAGATTTAACCAAAATCGCTTACTGGATGAATGTTGGCTCGGCTGTATCAAGCGGGGCAACTATCTTATTTTTATTTTGGACCATCACCGCATTGGCTAAAAAAACAGTATTAAAAGCTGGTGAAGAGCTAACAACCGGTAAATTGATCAGCATTATGGGTGCAGGTGCCGTTGGTGCTTTGGCTTATACTTTTTCTGATAGTTTTTGGTTTTCGGCAGTAGAATCAGAAGTTTATGCACAATCATCGTTATTTACCGCGATTGTATTCTGGGCTATCCTTAAATGGGAAGCACATGCCGATGAGCCACGTGCCGATCGTTGGTTATTGTTTATTGCCTATATTATGGGTTTATCAATCGGTATCCACTTGTTAAACCTGTTAACCATCCCAGCACTTGCTTTTATTTATTATTTCAAAAGAACGGATAAAGCAACAACATCGGGAATTATTAAAACCCTTATTGTTGGTATTTTAATCTTAGCGGTAATCCAATATGGTATTATCCAATACCTGGTTTCGTTTGGTGCTTATTTCGATTTATTCTTTGTTAACACATTAGGTCTGGGTTTTGGAACAGGTGTTTTATTCTTCGCTATTTTATTAATCGGCGCCCTGGTTTGGGGAATCCGTTATTCTATCCAACACCAAAAGAAATTATTAAACTTAGGTTTAATCTCTACCGTATTAATCATCTTCGGTTATGCATCATTCTCCATGATTATCATCAGGGCAAAGGCAGATCCGAATTTAAATAACAGCGCTCCGAAAGATGCTTTCTCTTTCTTAAGTTACCTAAACCGTGAGCAGTATGGCGATAGGCCATTGGGTTATGGCCCTAACTATAACTCTGAAAGAGTTGGTGTAACCGAAGGAAAAACCATTTGGAGAAAAGGAAAAGAAAAGTATGAAGTAGCGGGTAAAAAAACCGATTACGAATACAACAACAACACTTTACTGCCACGTATGTATAGCGATGATCCTAAACATGCGGCTTTTTACAAAGAATGGATGCGCTTAGACGACTCTAAAAACCCTAATCTGGTAGATAACGTTGGTTTCTTGTTTAGCTATCAGATTGGCTATATGTACATGCGTTATTTCATGTGGAATTTTGCAGGCCGCCAGAATGACGAGCAAGGGCAGGGTAGCGGACATGAAGGTACCTGGATTAGTGGTATTAAACCAATTGACGCCATGTTAAGAGGCAATCAAAGCAATCTGCCACCATCAACCGTTGATAATAAGGCATATAACCGTTTCTTCTTTTTACCGTTAATTTTAGGTGTTATTGGCGCACTTTGGCACTTTAAACGTAACCAAAAGGATGCGGGAGTGGTAGCATTACTATTCTTTTTTACCGGTATTGCCATTGTATTATACTTAAATCAAAAACCATTAGAGCCCCGCGAAAGGGATTATGCTTACGTAGGATCTTTCTATGCCTTTGCGATATGGATTGGGCTCGGGGCGCTCGCCATTAAAGAGTGGTTGTTTAAAAAACTAACGCCAACTGCCGGTGCTATTGGTGCAACAGTGATCGGTTTATTGGCTGCACCGGTAATTATGGCTGAGCAAGGATGGGATGACCATGACCGTTCTACGAAACTGGTTCCTCATGATATAGCCCTGGATTATCTACAATCCTGTGCACCAAATGCGATCTTATTTACTTATGGCGATAATGATACCTACCCACTTTGGTATATCCAGGAGGTAGAAAATGTTCGCCCTGATGTGCGTATTGTAAACTTAAGTTTATTCGATACAGATTGGTACATTAATGGTTTAAGACAAAAACAAAACGAATCGGCTCCATTACCAATTTCCATGAAACCTGAGCAATATGTACAGGGAGAAAGAGATGTAATGCCATACGATGATTACAAAATTGCAGGTAGTGTTGAGCTTAAAAACGTAGTTGATTTATTGCTATCAAACGATGAGAGCGATAAAGTACCTATGCAGGATGGATCAAAATCTAACTTCCTGCCAACAAAAAACCTTAAAATTACGGTAGATCCGCAGCAAGTGATCAGTACAGGAACAGTGCCTGCTGCTGATGCTGCAAAAATCACCACCACAATGGATTGGAAATTTAACAAAGGTTATGTGACTAAGGGAACTTTGGCCATGTTCGATATCCTGGCACATAACAACTGGAAACGCCCGATTTATTTCGCTTCTACAGTGCCTTCTGAACAATACAATGGCTTAGATAAGTATTTATACAGCGAAGGTTTAGCGATGCGTTTATTACCGCTTAAAGCTGATACGACAGCATCTGAGGATAGACCAGAGCAATTAAATACGCCTGTATTGTACAATAATGTGATGACTAAATTTAAGTGGGGTAATATGAAAACCGCTAAATATTTAGATCCACAGTCATCAGACGATACTTTCATTTTCACCAATCTCTTCAGTAGCTTAACCAGCAGCTTAATTAAAGAAGGTAAAACTGCTGAGGCCAAAAAAGTAGTAGATAAATATTTTGCAGTAATGCCTGATAAATTCTTCGGCATCCGTACGGTTGTTGTGAAATTCTACATGGCTGAAAACTTATACAAACTTGGAGAAACTGCCAGAGCTAATGATATTTTAGACAAATCAGGCGATTACATCAATAAAGAATTAAACTACCTTGCCGATATATCTCAATCAAAAGGTTTAACCGGATCGCAGAACATTCAAACAGGATTATACTACCTAGACAGAATGATTAAAACGAGTAAAGCTGCCGGTCAGGATAAATTGAGCGATAAGCTACAGAAAACATTCAACAGTTTAGAAGGGCGTTTATCGATGTTTTTCCCACAACAGGGACCACAACAGTAAACGGATCTAAAAATAGCTTACAAAGCAGCTGCATTAATTTGTAGCTGCTTTTTTTGTTGACCAACAATAAATCGTCATTTCGAGCGAAGTGCAACGCAGTCGAGAAATCTATCAAGATAGATCTCTCCATTCGCTACGCTTCAGTCGAGATGACGAGAAGTCTAGGGACGATCCGTAATAAACCTTCGGATTTATTCACAAAAAAATCCCGTTTAGCATGGCCAAACAGGATTCAAATTTATTTTAGTTAATGATTATTCGTTTACAACACCCATCGCACAGAATTTTTCAATTCTTTGTTCGATCAGTTTATCAGTTTTTAGTTTACCTAAAGCGGCTAAATCTTTAACGATGTAATCTTTTAAAGTTCGGCCCATTAACTCCGGATCCTGATGTGCACCTCCAAGTGGCTCTGGAATAATGCCATCGATTAGTTTGTTGCCAAACATATCATCAGAAGTCAATTTTAAGCATTCAGCAGCTTTCTCTTTAAAATCCCAGCTTCTCCATAAAATAGATGAGCAGGATTCAGGAGAGATTACCGAGTACCAGGTATGCTCTAACATGTAAACTTTATCGCCAATACCAATACCCAAAGCACCTCCAGAGGCCCCTTCGCCGACTACAATACAGATAATTGGCACGCGGAGAATAGACATTTCCAATAAGTTTCTCGCAATAGCCTCACCTTGTCCACGTTCTTCTGCCTCTAAACCAGGGTAAGCACCCATAGTATCGATAAAAGAAACAACCGGTTTATTAAATTTCTCAGCCAAACGCATTAAACGCAAGGCTTTACGGTAACCTTCAGGGTTGGCCATACCGAAATTACGGAACTGACGCTCTTTGGTATTTTTACCTTTCTGGTGACCGATAACCATTACCGTTTGACCATTTATAGAAGCAAAACCTCCAATAATCGCTTTATCATCTTTAACGGTTCTATCGCCATGCATTTCAATAAAATCATCGCAGATCATATTGATGTAATCGAGTGTTTGCGGGCGATCGGGATGACGGCTCATCTGAACCTTGTTCCAACCTGTTAAATTCTTATATAAGTTATTGGTAGTTTCATCTAATTTACCATCAAGCTCGTCTAAAGTGGCAGACATATCTACCTTAGTTTTTTCGGCAACTTGCTTAACCTTTTCTATCTGCTGAACTAAATCGGCAATAGGTTTTTCAAAATCGAATGATGTTTTTATTTGCTGCATAATTGAACCACAAAAATAAGTAATTATTTTTAGTTTGCAGTGAACAGTTTTTTGTTTGCTTTTTTGAGGGGATAAATTGTTTCCAAAAGTTGGCAAATCAGGAGCTATGTGCAAAGAATTTGTAGTCTATAGAATCTAAAATTATGATTTGGAAAGCAATTGCATTGGCACTTTGGTTAAAACAGTCCTGCTCTCCCTCCTGCCACGAAGGGTGCCATCCGTACGATCAGGTTTATATTATTATGGCTTCTGCAGCTATGCCGGGTTTCCATGCCACCGCCCCCTAACCTACCTAGCCCTGATTGTAATGGAAAGCACGCAAGCGAGGTATCCCGATTCATCGGGACGGACTTGCAATGCAAAGCAGGACTAACGTTAATTATTGTACTGCAACTGCGCTCCAAATTTTTACAAGCATTTATACCATTTGCTAGAATTCTGTTGGTACTGGAAAAATAATATCATTTGGGAAGCAATTACAGTGGTGCTTCGGTTAAAACAGTCCTGCCAATTGCTTTAGCCCAGATGAAAAAATCTGGGGCTATCGCGGCTGTCAGGTTTAGATTACACCTATTCCTGCAACTATGCCAAGTTTCCGATCTGCTGCCTAAAAAGAGGTTCGTGAAGACACGAACCTTGGCGAGGGGTTTTCTCCATTTCGCTGCGCTTCAGTTGAAATGACGACCAAAAGAACTAAAACTTCGCGGCCTCGCCTGCTTTTGGCAAGGCTTTTTTAATAAACTCACGGATATGGTTATTTGCCGTTTTCAGATCGTCTTTACGTAAATACATCATGTGTCCACTACGATAACCTTCCCAGCTCATACGGTCTTGCAGTTTACCCGCAGCATCTAATTGCCACATGCTGTATTTCGCATTGAAATAATCGCAGGCCCCGTCGTAATAACCTGATTGCACCAACAAATGCAGATAGGGATTCTGTGCCATGGCCTGACGAAGGTTATCGCCAGTCTGGTCGCCAGTTTTATCCCATGGGTAAACGGAACCGAACATATTGTATTTCAAATCGGTTTTATAATTCAGCTCGTTGCGGATGTACATATTGATGGCAGGTGTAAATGAATGCAACCAAGAGGTTAGCTCTGCATTATAATCGGGTCCTTCGCCAGCACTCATTTTATCGATACCGCGATAGCGGGAATCTAATCTACCTACAGTAAAACCTTTATCTCTCAGCAGTTCTTTCCAAAAGAAATCGGTAGGTACATTGAGGTTGTAATCTAATATCACTTTTTCAGAAAGTCCGGAGTAACGGGCCATTTTTGTTGCAATGGCTTTCTTTTTATCGGCACTTAACATTCCACCCTGCGAAATAGCAGGGATTAATTCATTAATGGTAAAACTTTCAATTTCTGGAAGCATGGCTGTTAAATCTTTGCCCTGTAAATCGGCAGCAAGTGCCTTATGGTACCAGGCTGTAGCTGCAAAATAGGGTAAACGCAATGCCGCATCAACAGGGCCACTACGTTCAATACCAAGTTCTGTTGGTGAAACCAAAACCACGCCATTTAAATACATCCATTGGCTGTTCTGCAGCTCTAAAGCCAAACCCGAAACGCGTGTGGTACCATAGCTCTCGCCAATTAAAAATTTTGGAGAGGCCCAACGGTTATTTCGGGTTACAAAAGTATTGATCCACTCGGCCAGGTATTTAATATCGGCACGTACGCCAAAGAACTTATTGGTTGGAATATCTTTACTCACCGCCCTTGAATAGCCAGTATTAACCGGATCGATATAAATAATATCGGCAACATCTAAAATAGAATATGGATTTTCTTTATAACCATAAGGCTGCACCGGATAACCTTCGTCATCAATATTCAAAACTACAGGCCCCGTATAGGCGATGTGCATCCAAACTGAAGCCGAACCCGGGCCGCCGTTAAAAGAGATTACTAAAGGGCGTTTATCGCGATTTTGCACGTCACTGCGCTCGTAATAAGTATAAAACAAACCTGCAATTGGTTTTCCATCTTCATCCCAAACGGGCAGTGTACCTGTTGTAGCCTTATATGGAACGGATTTGCCATCGATATTTACAGTGTGATTGGTAACAACAGAACTTTCTACCTTAATGGTCCTTTCATTTGCTGAAGATTTAGGTTCGTCTTTAACAGTAACCTGGGTAGTGGTTACGGTTTCTTTAGATTGGCTTTTTCTTGGTCCCTGTTGTGCATATGCAAAAGCGCTTACGCTTAAAAATGTAGCAAGTATAAATCTGAATTTCATTGTTTTGGTTTGGTTTCTAAATATCAAACTATTGTAGCGTTAATCAAAAAGCGCATTAGAAATGTTACCATAAAAAAACCAGCATTGCTTTTGGCAATGCCGGTTCTGCAAAAAACTGCTGCAATAATGCAGTAGACTCCTTATTTAGGCTGGCAATTTAAATCACTACCGCTTCGGCGCTTGTATCTGAAATTTGCCAACCAATAGTCGGGTTTCCGGTAACCAATACATCTACAAAATATTCATAATACGATCCCGCCTTATAACCTTCAAAAGCATCGGCGTAAATTGGGCCTGAGGAATGGGATACCGAGGTTAGCGGAACGTTGCCCTCTCCTGCTATGCTTACTGTAATGCTCGAATAAACCTGCCCGGTAGTATACTGAAGTGTTGCCACTGCAGCCAGACCATTACTGGTCGTGAAATTTTTTGTAACCGTAACTACACCCCGGTGCATAACCTTTTTAGGGGAAAGGGCTACTTTTTCGGGCGTAAAACTACTAAACAGACAAACTGTAAAAGCTAAAGATGTTACGAGCAAAGCAATTGTTTTCTTCATTTTCTTTGGTTTAAATAGGTTAAATTTTAAAATATTAATTAAAAATCATTTGTGTATAGCGCCAGAAAATACAACTACAATCTTACGCGGTAGTAAAGGTGAATAACCCTTAAATTACAGGTGAGGTTACAATAGCCTGTGAATTAAATATAGTGCTTTATTGAGGAGATATTTTTCTGAATCAACGCGCAAACGTTTGATTAATAAGCTGATACTAAATCATAAAAATAACCAAATCAAATAACTACGCCTGTTTAATATGACAGCTCAAATCTACTTTAAGCATAAGAAAACAAAGTCTAAAACCAACACAGCACAAACGTTTGCTTAAAATATTATTCAAAATACGGGATAAAAAAAGCCGATACCGCAAATGCGGTATCGGCTGGTAAAAACTGATTTAATCGAGACGGGTTATTGTTTATTTTTTTATCATTTTAAGGCCAGAATCTCTTCATCTGACAATACCTTGTTCCAAACTTGTAATTCATCTAACTTTCCTTTAAATCCACCAACTGTTTGAAGCGGGAAAAACAAAGTTTCCGATTTACGTACTTTGGTTTTGTCTTTGTCTGTAAATGTGATCCAGTTATCATACAATCGCTTTTCGAGTTTACCATTTATATAAAGACTGGTACCTTTGTTGGTTCCGGTTATCACTACGTGAGTCCAACTATTTTCAGGTAAAGCATATCCGAAATCGATATCATAACCCTCCCTCGAAAAGCCAAGTTTGCCGGTACCTATCTGTTTTAATTTTACAGTTGCATTAGGCGATTTGAATAACACTGCACCGTCCAGGTTGTTACTGGCAGGGTTTACCCAAAAAGAGACAGTATAATTATATCCTATTTCAGTGTACGGCAACCTGGCATAACTATCTTTTCCTGAAAACGATAAAGCATTCTTTAAATATCCTTCTGTATAAGCTGCACCAGTAGTTTTAATTTGATTGTCTTTTTTATCAAAGTTAAACCGGGTTGTAAATGGCGCATCATTTTTAGATAACTTTCCACTGATGTTTAACGATGGGCCTTCTCCTATCTTCTTGCTCAAAACGTTAAAATCGTCGAACTTTAAAGCTGTATTGCTTCCTCCCCACATCTTTTGTGCTAATACCTGCATGGCCGGGAACACCCTGTCGTGTACATCTTTTTCTGTAATTCCATTGCCTACAATATCATTCCATACCGCAAAAGAACCGCCTAATATAGTCGGATCGCCAGGCTGAAACTGAACGTTTCCGATCATCGAAGGCGTCCATTTGTTGTAAAGATTTTTAATATTGAGGTAATCATAATAGTATCCTGCTGCGGGCACAATATAAAGCCATCCATCAGGCGTGCTAATTTGCTTATAGCCCAGTTTCTTCATTTCAACAGGGTTAGCATAACCATTATACCAGGTATTCATTACCACGTTTTCTACTTTCACAGGAGTGGTACCTTTTGCATGTGTTAATGCACCCCAAAGCCTAACATCTTTTCCAAAACCTTCTACATATTTAATCATGCGATCGGTAAAAGCCCGAAAAACTTCCGCATCTTTTTTAGCATATTCGTCTGTACCAATGTGAACCGCTTTACCCGTAAACACTGGTGTGCTACCAGAAATATATTCTTTAAATACATTTTCCATAACCGTATAACTAAGTGGATTATGGAGATCGAGGTGATCCATACCATACGCTTTACTGCCAATTTCGGGAACCACCTTTGTGAAGGCCAGCGCATGTGCCGGCGCATCAATTTCCGGAATAATACGAACAGCATAATTATCGGCTAACTGTTGCAGCGCCATAAATTCCTTTTTGGTATAAGAACCATCTTTTGCCGTCAGGCCTGGGTAGGTTGTATTTTCTAAACGGAAAGCCGAATAGGTATCGGGCCAACTATCATTGAAATATTTTTTAAAGCCATTGTCATTTAGGTGGATCTGAAAATCGTTCAATTTATAATACGACATGAATTTCACATAATCTCTTAAAAACTGCAGGCTAAAGAACTTACGGCCTACATCGAGCACAAATCCACGTACTTTAAACGCTGGATAGTCTCTCGCAATCCCTTTTGGAATGGAATTTTTCTGTTCCAGTAACTGTAGCAAAGTTCTGGTTCCCCAGAATAATCCCTGGTATTTTACTGCACTAATGGTAATATAATCTGCAGTATTAAAGTAGTATCCTTCTTCGCCAATACTTTTATCAGTTGCGCTTAAGGTTAAAAAAATATCGCCTTTTTTAGCCTTACCTTTCACAATTAAAAGGTTAAAACCCAACTGATCTTTCAGCTCTTGTTGTAAAATGCTGGCAGCTTGCCGCAACTGTTTTTCACTCACTGTATTTAAAACAATTCTGCTGGCTGCAGTTAGAGAGAATTCGCCCTTACCACCGTGCCATTCGCGTAAAGCAGGGATTACAAAAGGTTGTGGGTTAACACCTCCATCAGGAAATTTGCCCGGAACAACGATCTGCTTAGAAACATCGTACTTTATCGAATCGCTTACCTGACTGATCAGTTCGAAATACAAGTTGACATTTGTTGCAACCAGTGGCGTGGTAATATTGCCAGATGGATTTACAATTGGATCGCAATTACTTCCCTTGAATACCAGGGAATAACCTTTCGGGCTTTCGGGAAAAATAACTTTCTTATCGCCAGCCTTTATTTCCTTTATGTTAGGCACTGATTGAATAAGCGTGCTGTCTGTTTGACCGAATAAAAGGCCTTGAGCAACAATAACGAAACCAAGAGTAAATAGTATGCTTTTCATGTATAAATGATGAATTATTATAATTAGCGTTTAGCTTATCCGTTAAACACATTACATTTTTACACTGAAAATGATGCGCTTATGAGTTAAAGATAAACTAAACTTCTTTATACGCTCAAGTAAGTTCCGCGCAAACGTTTGATGAAAATGCATTGAAAAACAATGGAAGAAAAAAGCCGACACTGCATCAGCAATGTCGGCTAGTAAAAAACCGGGATGATGTTAATTATTTATCCCACCAAACTTTTCCTACCAGCTTATCGCCTCCTGGAACAGCGGCCGATGCAGCTTTATAATTTACCGCATTGGTAACGCCTTCGAAAAGAGGATAAGGGAACCGGCGTGGAATTGATCCACCCGTATTGGTGTTTGGATATACAATAGGTATTAGCGCAGGAATACCTGTTCTTCTCCAGTTGGACCATGCCTCATAAAAATCGAGCATGGTAATGGTATGTGCCCAATATTGAGTGCCGATCATATCTAAACCATTGGCCGCCACATAAGGGTGTGCGGTTAAATAAGCCGCAGCATCTGCTCCGCTTACAGCCATTGACGGATCATATTGAGAAAGATAAGTCATTGCCGAGGTTACACCAGCATTGTAATGTGTAGCTGCCGAACCTCCAATACCATAGCGCTGTGCCGCTTCTGCCCAAAGTAATTCGGTTTCGGCATAGGTAAGAATAAAAGTATTGCCATCTCTTTTTAACATACCCGGGTTTGGAGATGAATAATCGGTAAAATCAGTATAAGAAGGATCCTGACGAACGTCTCTTCCTGCAATACCACTTAAATCTTTACCATTTGGCATTCCTTTTTGCACTGCTGGATTGGTTACGAAAGCAGGGTTTTGAACTTTGGCACCATCAGTTAAATACAATTTGGTTACTGCAACCTTACCTAAACGTGGATCGTTATTGATCTTTAAATAATTAATGAAGGTACTGCTCCACCTGGTATAATAATTTTCCTGGCCACCATCACCCAATAAAACCTGTGCATTTCTGTTTTGTGTTACACGAGCACCATTGCTATCATGTTTAAAGAAAGCATTATCGGCATCGCCGGTCATGGTTTTACCAATGGCTTTATTAATGTAAGTCTGAGCTAAAGTGGCATCGGCTTTGGTTAACCTCATGGCCATGCGCAGCATTAAACTATTCCCGAAACGTTTCCATTTCGCAATGTCGCCGGCAAAAATAAGGTCGCCTGTAACTTTATCGCCACTAGCATTTAGGGCAGTGCTCGCTTCATCAACCTCTTTTAATAAATCGGTGTAAATAGCTTGTTGGGCGTCATATTTAGGATATAAATTTGCAGTATAATAGCCTCTTCCTGCATCAAAATAGGGCACATCACCATATAGATCAGTTAATCTTTCGAAAATTAAGGCTTTCCAGATCCTGCCCATTTGGTAAACATTATTGTATTGTGCTTTTCCTTTGGTAAACTCTACCAAATCGGCAACATATTTAACCTGATCCGGATAGGCTTTTTCCCAATAAGCTGCTGTATAGCCTTCATTTAGCATATATTTATCTCCTGCCCAATAACTGATGACGGACGACATGCCCTGCATCATGGTAGAAGAATAAATTAAATTTCCTCTCCAGGTTTCATAGGCAAAATCGATGCTGCCTGTATAATTTAACTGAGCTGTGGATAAAAGGAAGTTTGGGTTATATTGTTCCTGACCAATAGCGGTTGGATCTGTATTAATTTTTTCAAAGTCTTTTGTACAACCAGCTATCAGGGCTAATCCAGATAATAAAAGTGGTACGTATAATTTTATGATCGTTTTCATTTTCAATTCGTTTAAAGGATTATAACTTAACACTTAAATTTAAACCATAGGTACGCACTGGCGGCACACCGCCCAACTCCATACCCGGAATGGTTGCATTATAGCTCGATTCGGGATCGATATTGTCGGTTTTCTTCATGATGATAAATAAGTTACGACCAACGAAACTTACATTTAAGCCTTTAATCTTATTGTTGAACAATTTTCCAGGGAAATTATACCCCAGAATAACCTGTCTGAACTTGATAAAACTTGCATCCTGAACAAACTGTTTTGAAACATTATTAGCGAAAGTACTGTAATAGTTTGCGGCATTTACACCTAGCGCGTCGCGGTTTTCTAAAGTGGCTTGATGCAACCCAAACACATAACCATAATAATCGGTAGCAGAGAAAATTTTACCGCCCCATTTACCGTCAATCAAGAATGAAAGATTAATCCCTTTATAGTTAAACTCATTATTCCAACCAGCAGTCCATTTATTGTATGCTGAACCATAAGGTTTTAATTCACCTCTTTCTGGAATCCCGTCGGTACCCTTTACAATATTGCCATTACCATCGTACTTGTAGTCGTAAGCCATTACCTGTGCAATAGCCAATCCTTCAAGGTTTTGTAAAAAACCTACATTGCTTCTCGAAGTTGCCAAAGGCTGCGAAGCTGTACCAGGCGCAAGTGTTAACACTTTATTATCGTTATAAGAGCCATTTAAAGTAGAGGTCCAGCTAAAATCTTTGTTCTTTAAAACCACACCAGATATTAAAGCTTCTACTCCTTTATTCTGTAATCGACCGATATTTAAAATTGCAGCGTTGTAACCAGTTGTTGTAGAGGCAGGAACGGCCAGGATTTCATCTTTCGATTTCTTATTGTACCAGGTAAAGTCGAAACTAAGCCGATCGCCAAAGAACTTCATTTCAGTACCAATCTCTAATTCTGTAGCGCTTGATGCTTTTAAACTAGCGTTTGGAATCGCAGCATTAACAATATTACCCAATGAGTTTCCATTCACGGTTTCACTCCGCAAATTATAATAGAGCTGAGTTTGGAAAGGATAAGTGGCCTGCCCTACCATCGCATAACCTGCCCTAAGTTTACCAAAGCTTAAAAAAGATGGTTTCCATAACTCTGAGAAAACAAATGAACCGCTTACGGACGGATAGATACTATTGAGCTTATTATCTTTCCCTGGGGTTGCCAGGGTAGAAAACCAGTCGTTACGTGCACTTCCGGTTAAATACAGGATGTCTTTATAAGTTAACTCCAAAGTACCATATACCGATTGTGTTTCCTGGTCGGTTTGATAAATACCAACAGCCTTACCTCCGGTATTAGCTAAATTGTAAACACCAAAAATCTGGAAAGACCCGCCAGTGTTCGTGGTTCCGGCACTTTTGGTACGGCGATAACTTGCTCCAAAATTAGGTGTAATTGAAAAATCATCGATTTTAAATGATTTACCAATTAACGCATCTACGTTAATATCGGAGAATTTACTGATCTGCTCAGTATAACCGCCATCAACATCGTATGCTGTACCAGATGGGGTAATGCCAACATAATTATCGTTATAAGAATCTCTCCCGGCACGCGCCTGTAGAAACAATCCGTTATTAAAAGTATACTTCGCACTGATAGAGCTTAGTAAACGCTCTCTTTTTGTATTGTGAACAAAATCATAAGCGGCAAACCAAGGATTGGTGGCATAGGTATTGCCTGCATTGTATGAAAGTTCAGTTCCATCAGCTTTTTTTCCTGGTTTTAAGGTTTCGATGTTTACACTGGTTGGTAAAAATGCTGCATTATAATTGGCATTACCTGCACCGTCAGAAACCATCGGGCGGTTATTTGCCTGTTCTAAAATGTAGTTGAAGCGTGCATCAATCACCAAATTTTTAATGGGATCGAAAGTGCCTGATAAGGTGAAATTTTGTCTATTTAAACCAGAATTAGGTACAACCGATCTGTTGGTTAAATCGCTTGCCGATAAGCGCATTACGCCACCGGTAAACGATTTGTTTAATGCCAATGTATTGGTGAAAGTTCCCCCCGTTCTATAAAAATCTTCTATATTATTTTCTTGGGCAGAATAAGGTCTGCTTACCCCGTCAAACTGAACCACATTAGACCCATCTAGTTTTGCGCCCCAGCTCGAGCCACCCACTTGCGCGGCTGCCGTCGCATCAGCAGGCTTTACGCCATTTGCCCCTTGGCCATAAACGTATTGCCAGTTCGTTCTATCCATCACTTGCTCGGCAACATAGTTACTGCTAAATTCGATGCTATTACCTTTACCGCTTTTTGTGGTGATTAGGATTACACCTGCTTTGGCTCTGTTACCATAAAGGGCAGAAGCTGCAGCACCTTTTAATACCGAAATGCTTTCAATATCATCTGGGTTTAAGTTACTAATCGCATCTCCTAAGTCGGGCGCATTATCATACTGACCACCGTTATTACCGATACCAATAGTGCTGCCAAAACCAACTGGTGCACTTTCCATTGGAATACCATTTACAACATACAAAGGCTGACTTGATGGACCTAAGCTGGATACGCCACGGATGGTAACGTTTGTCGCAGCACCAGCACCTCCAGATGTACCGGCAATATCCAAACCTGCTACTTTACCCACTAAAGAGTTGGTAATATTATTTTCACGTGCCTGTGTTAGCGTTTCGCCGCCAATCTGCGTAACCGAATAACCTAAAGCCCTTCTTTCTTTTTTGATACCCAAAGCCGTAACCACCACATCGGTAAGCTGTTTGGTGTCTTCAGCTAATACGATATCGATACTGGTCTGCGTACCAATAGCAATTTCCTTGGTTTGAAAACCGGCATAAGAAATTACCAGAATTGCATTTTCAGGTGCATTTAAAGCAAATTTACCGTTCACATCGGTAGAAGTACCAATACCAGTTCCTTTAACCCTAACACTTGCACCAGGTAAAGCACCTCCAAGTGCATCCTTAACTGTTCCCGAAATCGGAACTTCTTTATTTTTGCTAATTACAATCAAGCCACCATCAGAAACAGAATATTTCAGGTTGGTTCTGTTTAAAATGGCTGCCAATACATCAGTAACCAAAGTATTGGTTACAGTAATGCTTACATCCTTATTTACCGGAACGTAAGAAGAGCTGTAAACAAAATGGTAACTGCTTTGCTGCTCAATAATCTGTAATACCCTGGCCAGCTTTGTTTTCTTAACATCTAAAGAAATTTTTTCCTGAGAAAAAACCGATGCCGAAACATTAAGACAGGTAATGAAAACCATAATACAGGCTAGTTTCATTAGCATAATGAATTTTAGAAGCGCTTTATATTTTGGGCGCCCTTGCAGTAAGTAATAATAAATCATATTTTTGTTTTTTTGGTTGCATAAAGTTCTTGGCAGCAATCTGTTTGCGCATAAACTGCCATTAATTAATCAAAAGAGAAATTGCTAAGGGCGGTGCTCCAACACCGTCCTTTTTTCTTTCTATTTCGAGATGGTTACCTGTTTTCCTTTTATCTCATATTTAAAATTATTTTCCGTTGCTTTTAAAGCGTGTAAAACTTCTTCAATACTTTCGTTTGTTATGGTTGCTGTAAAGCGGTATTTTTCTATTGAAGGATCTGTAAATTTGATTTCTACGTTATACCACTTTTCTAAAACATTCCTAATCTCATCAAAATCCTGATCGTAAATTTCGATCCTGTTCTGCGTCCAGGCAGTTTCTACAATGGTGCTGTCTTTAATCTTTGTGTAATGGTTAATGGTAATTTCGGGCTGCAAGGCAGTAGGTTTAAGCAACTTGCTTTTTTGTTGCGGAGCAGCAGTCTTGTAAAAAGTAACTTTCTGACTTGGTTTTAAAGTAATGGTTCCGCCATTTCCATTTACGGCTTCCATGGTAATTAAGCCGCGGATTAATGTTGCTTCTGAAGTTGTTTCATCAGGATACGCTTTCACATTAAAAGCAGTACCCAGTACATTGATGTTAAAATCGGCTGTATGCACTTTAAAAGGCCTACTTTTATCGTGAGCCACATCAAAAAAAGCCTCACCTGTTAGGGTAACCTCCCTGAATTGATCGTTAAAACCTTTGGTTACAGATAAAGAACTTTTTGCGTTTAACAGCACTGATGTTCCATCCTGAAGTTTAATTTTTTTACGTTCACCACTTTTTGTAGTAAAAGTATAAACCTCCGCTACAGCATTTTTTGTATTGTTGTACTTAAAGTATGTGTTATAAACCAATACTGAGCAAAGCACTAAAACTAATGCTGCTGCTATTTTAAGCCATAAATAACGGTTCAGTTTAACTACTTTTTCTTCCGGAAACATCGTTTCCATCAAACTTTCTGTCTGTTTATTTAATGGGCGTTTATTCCCGCTCAATATCACATAAAGTTTTTTTGCTTCTGCAATTACTGCAGCCTGCTCGGGGTGGGCATTAATGTACTTCTCCCAATATCCAATGCAAAGCTTATCGGTTCCAGCGCAATACTGCTGAAAGGTACTATCGACAAGAAAATCTTCTGCATTGAACTTACTTCTATCAACCATTCTAATTTGCCTTTTATATATCAGTGCCCAAAAGCTTTATTTTTTCCTAAGGAAATTTTAACTTTTTTTTAACACGACCGAATATATGCGCTGAATGAGAATACAACGAAGAAATTTAATTTGCAGGAATAGTATTTTCAAAGGTTCTAAAGGGTAGGGCAGATGTTTTTATTACTTAAATAATTGCAAGTTTTTTGGGGGAAAGCAATTGCAGAAGCAATGGGGAGTGATAGTCCTGCTATCCGCTTTATCTCACTGCGTTCAATGCCCGCTTCTATCAGGTTTAGGTGGCGCAGTCTGTTTTACTATTTGGGGTTGCAGGGGGCAGAACCGGTATTGAGAGCACAAGGCCTTCTATTCCTAAACCCGGTAGTAACGAAAATCCTTTTTATTGCTTAAAAAGGATTTAACTATAACGTTTATCTGCAATAAAAAGATTGGAGTGCATAACGGGACTACAGTACCTACGGAGACAGGAATGTTCGTTTTCAGAATAAGAACATGTTCGCCTATCTGGATCAGATTCAATTGGCCACTCATCCATAGATCTCTCCACTACAGTCGAGATGACGAAATGCGGAGATTTACGCATTAAACTCTTTCCTTAGGATTTTAAGCGCATCGTAAATGGTGTTATAGGCTGTTTTAATGGTCTGATTGCTTTGCTCGGCAATCTGCTCGTAGCTTAATCCATCAAAAAATTTTAAATGGATAAGCTGTTTTTGACGGAAGGTTAGTTTTTCTAAAGCATTTTTGAGCTGATGTTGCACCAGTTCGTCGCTTTGTACCTTAACAATAAACTCTTCGTAACTCATTTCCATCCAATCGCCATCGGCCCCCGCATTAAAAAGCGCATCGTTAATTTTGCGCTTTCTCTCTAAGATCCTGAGCAGTTTTCGTTTAAGGAAGGTACGCAGATAGGCTTCAACATTATCAACACGGGTTAGATTTTCGTGTTTCTCCCAAATGGTGGTAAAAACAAGATCGGTAGCTTCGCTTGAAGTATCGGCATCGGCACAAACCCTGATCCCGAAATTTACGAGCGGGTAATAAAGTGCCGAATAGAGGTCAAAAAACGCATCTTTATCGCCAACCCGTAACCGTTCCCATAATAAGTGATGCGCTAATTTGTTCTCCATTAAATTGTTAGTTGTTATCACAATATTAACTAAAAACAACAAGATTATTACTAAGTTTCGGTTTGTGGCGATACAAACCGAGGCTAAGTAGATTTTGATCAATAAAAAAACCTATCAGGTTTCGAAAACCTGATAGGTTTGAATATTATTTTAAAGCCGTTTTGCTAAAAATGTGATATTCTCCCGGCGCTAAAGTTCTGTTATAGCTATTTGATGTGAGGTTAATGCTGCTTCCAACGGCATCCACCCAAGTTCCTGATGAACCAAAATCGATATTGGCCGTCTGGCTTACTACATCAAAATTCCCAACCACTACAACCGTATTCGCAGCTTCGGTTAACTTGATGTATTTTATTCCGCCAGTAAGGTTATAGCTTGAGTTTGTTGAATTAAAAATGCTATTGTTCTTTTTCAGCCTGATCAATTTAGCATAAGCATCGTACAGGGCTTTACGATTTGGATCGGTATAATAATCCCATTTAATCGGTTTTTCCCCCGTTCTTCCATTAAAATCGATGCTGATATCGTACCCGAGTTCTCCAAACTGCCAGATCATTTTTGGCCCGGGGATACTCAATAAAAATGCAGCTGCCAATTCTTCTCTTTTTAATGCTATAGCCAGATTTCCCTTAATCATATAATTACCGGAACCATTACCATAGCTGATGTTTTTAAAGTTCAATCTTTCCTCATCGTGACTTTCGCCATAACCAACCAAATTCTCAGATCTGGCAAAACCATGATTGGCATAAAAGCCCCACTGAAAATTAGATCCACCCAACCAACCCATAGTGGCTTCGTTCATGTCGTGGTTCAGGTTGTTCCAAAGCATCATGCCATCATCAGCCAACACTTTTTCTTCTGATTCTTCGGCAAAGTGCTCCAAAATCACATAAAAATTAGGATCTATAGCCTTGATATAAGCATTATAATCTTTCCAGGTGGCAATCCGGCCAGCATCATATAACCTAAACTGTGCATCATCAGTTGAGGTTTTCTGTGTAAATCCTTTCGACAGATCGAAACGGAAACCATCAATTTTATATTGCTGCATCCAAAATTTCATCACATCTTTCGAGAACTTTTTGGTAGCCAAACTTTCGTGGTTAAAATCATAACCCACATTAAATGGATGTTTGGCATCAACATTAAACCATGGGCTATTTGTTGTTGGTTTTGATCCATCGAAATATAATTGCACCATGGGCGATTGACCGAAAGAATGGTTCAACACCATATCCATAATCACAGCAATGCCACGTCCATGGCATTCATCAATAAAGTTTTGTAGCGCGGTTTTAGTTCCATAATATTTATCAGGTGCAAAATAAAACGATGGATTGTAGCCCCAGCTTAAATTCCCTTCGAATTCGTTTACAGGCATCAACTCAATTGCGTTTATGCCCAAACCAATTAAATAATCAAGTTTGGTCAATGTTGATTCATAATTATGATCGGTGGTAAAATCGCGGACGAGCAATTCGTAAATGACCAGGTTATCTTTAGCCGGACGCGAAAAACTGGTGTTTTTCCAGGTATAAGTTGGCTGATTAGCCTGCATTACACTTACGATGCCCGTTGTTTTACCTGTTGGATAAGCTTTTAAATTTGGATACGTTGCTGCAGTAATGTATTTGTCATTATCCGGATCGAGTATTTTCTCGCAATAAGGGTCGGCAACTTTTAAGTTTTCATCTACATAAAACTGATAGGCATATTCTGTATTGGGGTTTAAATTATCTACCTGAACCCACCAGTAATTCCCATCTGGTGTATTTTTCATGGCTAGCGTGGCGGTAGACCAATCGTTAAACTCGCCAATTAGCGAAACTGTTTTTTTCCCAGGTGCATAAAGTGTTACAATAGCCGATGTTCCGTTATTGATAAATACCACACCATCTTTGGCCCCCGTTGGTAAAGCTGCTGTTTGGTTTGTTGGCGTAGGATCCAAAACGCTATCTGTTGATGTTTTTTTACAGGCGGTATTAAGCGTTATTACTAATAGCGATAGGCAGACAATCTTTTTTGCTTTTTTCATTTCGTGCAGACACGAACCAAGACGGTACATTATTTTTTTCATTTGGTTAGGGATATTATGATTTACAGGCACAGTTTATCTCCTCGGTCTGTGCCTTCACAGACCGAAATCCCCGCTAATGGTTTGTGAGGACACAAAGCACGGACATCAATCAAATGGTCTGTGGAACACAGACCATGGAATATCTATACTGATCTATTTTCTTCTACTCCAAGCTTAGCAGTTAAAACTTCATCCGTTTTCTTAGGTTCACGGATAAATACATAGCAGATTATAGCAGCGAGAATCATTAAACCTCCACCCAATTGAACGGCTAAAAGCCTATCGTTATTTAATACATTGCGCATTAACCAACCAAAGCCTAGTGAGGCCATAATCTCTGGCAAAACAATAAAAAAGTTAAAAATCCCCATGTAGATCCCGATTTTATCTTTGGGCAAAGAACCACTCAGCATGGCATAGGGCATAGAAAGTATACTGGCCCAGGCAATACCCACACCAGTCATGCATAAATACAGCATATTTTTATCGTGCACCCAGGCTACGCTGATTAAACCAATGGCTCCACAGGTTAAACAAAGGGCGTGTGTGGTTTTACGGCCCAGCGCATCGGCAATTTTTGGAAGCACCAAAGCAAAAAGAAAAGTAATAACGCTGTAATAAGCAAGGGTTAAACTTCCAAAATCTGCACCATGCGCATAAACCGGATCGGCAGCATCTTTTCCACCAAAAACATTCACGGCTACTGCCGTGGTATAATAAAACCACATTAGAAACAAACCTGGCCAGGTAAAAAACTGAACCAACGAAACAATTTGCATTCTTTTTGGCATATTCCTTAAGGCATGAAAAATTTCCCTTGCACCTCCGCCAAAACCTTTACTGCTTTCTTTTACTTTTTCTTTAAAATCGACATCCTGAGGTGGGTATTCTTTAGTGGTAAACACCGTCCATAATACAGCGGCAAAGAAGAAAAAAGCGCCGATATAAAAAGAGAATTTTACGTTTTCAGGAATACTCCCCTGTTCTGCCGTATTGGTTAAGTGGAATACGTTGTTCATAATCCACGGTAAAGCCGAAGCCACACTTCCACCCAAACCAATCATCATACTCTGCATAATGAAACCGCGGTTCACCTGACTATCGGGTAATTTATCGGTAACAAAAGCACGGAAAGGTTCCATTGCAATGTTTCCAAAAACATCCAGAATCCAAAGCAAACCAGCGGCCATCCACAGCACACTACTATGTGGCATAAAGATTAAGGCAATGCTACTCACAATAGCACCAATCATAAAATAAGGTCTTCTTCTGCCCCATTTTGGGTGCCAGGTACGGTCGCTCAGGTAACCAATAATCGGCTGCACCAATAAGCCGGTTAAAGGCGCGGCCAAAAACAATAACGGAACCTGATCGGGATTGGCACCCAGGTTTTCGTAAATACGGCCCATGTTTGCACGCTGTAAGTCCCAACCGAACTGAATCCCAAAAAAACCGACGCTCATGTTGATGATCTGTACAAGTGTTAATTTCGGGTTCTCGAATACTGTTTTTAAGCTCATTGTATTTGGTTTAGTTTTTAACCGCAAAGGGCGCTAAGTGGAAAGGGCGCAAAGCTATGTGATTATACTTTGTGTTCTTGGCGAGAATCTTCGCGTTCTTTGCGGTTAATTTTAATTCATTTTTTATCTTAAAATTCAATCACCTGTGCGCTAACGGGCATAAGGGTTACAGGTATACTTGTTCCTGCGGGAATATTTAATTTTCTGTCTGTTAACAGATCTGTAACCGGAGATGAATGTTTAACTTTCAAAATCTGATCAGGGATTTCGATATTGGCGGTTAAGGTTTCTGTCCGGTCAAAATTGGCCACTACCAATAAACGCTGTTTGCCTGAGTAACGGATAAAAGCATACATGTGCTTATTCATATTCCCTGTAACGGGCACCTCATAAATCTCACCATTTATTACCGCATCGCTTGTTGAAGTAACTTTTAACAACTGCTGGTAGTAAACCCGTAATTTTTGCTCATTTTCACTTAATTGTTTACCATCAAAAGCGCCGTTATTCATCCATTTCTGGTGGTTTGGCACACCCCAATAATCGAAAATGGTGGTTCGGTTGTCGTCGCCGCCAAATCCTTCCTGACCTTTTCCGGGTTCGCCAACTTCCTGACCGAAATAAAGCATTACGGGCCCCGAACCTAGTGTTGCCGAAACAACCATTGCAGGTAAAGCGAGTTCGGCTTTCCCTGCAAATCCTGCTGATGCAATGCGTTCTTCATCATGGTTTTCTAAAAAGCGCAACATGTGTTTGCCAAAACCAGCACTCTCTACCTGCCATACGTGTTTAATCGCGGCTACATCTGCAGTTGGTTCATTTCTGATCAGTTTTTTAAGTCCATCGTACAAACCCACTTTATCATACAGGTAATCGAATTTACCTTCATCTAAATATTGTTTGTAAACTTTTGGATTATAGGCTTCTCCGATAAAAATTAAATCAGGATTAACTTTTTTAACCTGTGGAATTACCCAGTTCCAGAAAGCAATAGGTACCATTTCGGCCATATCACATCTAAAACCATCAACCCCTTTATTTGTCCAATAAGTTAAAATATCGCGCATTTTTAGCCAAACTGGCGGAATGGGATCGAAATATTGCTTTTCGCCGTTCTGATAGTCTATGCCGTAATTCAGCTTAATGGTTTCGTACCAGTCGTCATATTTAGGTTTGGCAGAAAATACATTGTTACCCGTAGCTTTTGCAGGGTTTTCATTAAACTTACCATCCTGTAAAACGGAAATTGGTGTGTGCTTTGCTCCACCAGTTGGCACTGCAAAGGGCTGACCAGGATTATAATAAAAATCGTTGCTGGCGCTAAAAGCTTTGGCTACGTCATCCTCAGCACCAAAATCGATTACATTTTTTGGTTTTGCATAGGAGTGGTAACTTCTGGCTACGTGATTGGGCACAAAATCGATCAGCACCTTTAAGTTTTTTGCATGTGTTCTTTTCACCAGTGCTTCAAACTCCTTCATCCTGTTTTTAACATCAACAGCCAGATCGGGATCTACATCATAATAATCGCGGATGGCATAAGGCGAGCCTGCTCTACCCTTAACCACATCGGCATCATCGGGTTTAATTCCGAAAGCAGCATAATCGGTTAAACTTGCATGGGCAAGTACACCGGTATACCAAACATAATTCACGCTGAGTTCTTTTATACCGTCTAAGGCTTTATCGGTAATATCGTTAAACTTACCTGAACCATTTTGCTCGATGGTACCGTAAGGAATATTTGTGCTGTTTTTATTCCCAAATAAGCGGGGCAATAACTGATAAATAACGATCTGCTTATCGTTCATTTTTGTACGCTGTTTTTGTGCAAAGGATGATGATGAAAATAGTAAAAAGAAAACATACAATATGTAGGTCCTCTCCCTGCCCTTCCGATGTAAAATCGGAATAGACACTCCCAAGGGAGACAAAAATAGGGCTAAAAAGTTTCTTCTAATTATGGAGGATTGAGGTTTAAACCCGCTACCTTCAACCTTTAAACCCTCTACCTTTCTCATACCAACGCTGCGTTATTTACTTCAATTTCAGCATTTCCGGCCAATTTATAAAACTGGTTTCTGATACCGATTTCCAAATCAATGGCTGCATTGTTTTTGATACTGATACCGTTCTCGGTAATATTAATCTTTAAGGTGGCTCCTCTAAAGCCGATGGTAAATGAAAAAGATTTCCATTTGCCCGGCAAGAAAGGATTAAACTGCAATTTGCCATCACGCACACGCATGCCCGCAAAACCTTCTACCACACTCATCCATGTGCCCGCCATCGAAGTGATGTGCAAACCATCTTCGGTATCGTTGTTATAATCATCAAGATCTAAACGGGCAGTACGCAGATAAAATTCATAGGCACGTGCTTCATCATTTAATTTTGCCGCTAAAATACTGTGTACGCAAGGCGACAATGAACTTTCGTGTACGGTACGTGGCTCATAAAAATCGAAGTTACGTTTCAAGGTATCCAGATCGTAATCTTCTTCAAAGAAATACAATCCCTGTAAAACATCGGCCTGTTTAATGAAACACGAGCGTAAAATCCTGTCCCAGCTCCATTTTTGATTAATTGGACGTTCGCTGGCAGGAAGATCTTTCACCAACGTTTGTTCTTTATCTAAATATCCATCCTGTTGTAAGAAAATACCCAGTTTTTCATCATGCGGATAATACATCTTTTCGATAATATCTGCCCAGTCGGTAAATTCCTTTTGATCGAAATTTAAGCTTTTTAACAGACTGTTGTATTTTTCAGGCTGTTGTGTTTTCACGATTTCTGCAGCTTCGGTTGCATATTTCATGCACCAGGTAGCCAAAATATTGGTGTACCAGTTGTTGTTTACATTGTTTTCATATTCGTTTGGACCGGTTACGCCAAGCATTACATATTGCTGTTTATCGTTGCTCCAGTTAACGCGTTGTTTCCAGAAACGGGCAATTCCGATCAACACTTCTAAACCAAAATCAGAAAGATAGCTTTCATCGCCAGTATAGCGGATATAATTGAAAATAGCAAAAGCAATAGCGCCATTACGGTGGATTTCTTCGAAGGTGATTTCCCATTCGTTGTGGCATTCCTCGCCGTTCATCGTTACCATTGGATACAATGCTGCACCGTCTTTAAAGCCTAATTTTGCTGCGTTTTCTATCGCTTTGCCCAATTGTTTATGGCGATACACCAACAGATTTTTACTTACTTCCTGCGGAGCAGTTGCCAGATAAAACGGAACACAATAAGCCTCAGTATCCCAATAGGTTGAGCCTCCATATTTTTCGCCCGTAAAACCTTTCGGACCAATGTTCAATCGGTCATCCTTACCGGTATAGGTTTGAAAAAGCTGAAAAATATTGAAACGAATAGCCTGTTGAGCCGAAACATCACCTTCGATAATAATGTCGCTTTCTTCCCACTTGCTTACCCAGGCTTCGGTTTGTTCTGTTAACAAGGTATCGAATCCTTTAGCAGATGCTTTGGAAATTACCGATTTTGTTTCTTTTAAAAGTGATTCTTTCGGGTAATTTTCTGAAGATAAATTTGCCGCGATTTTAACCAAAGTGATCTCTTCATTTGCTTTTACCTCAAGAGAAAAAGTTTGTCCAACAAATTTCTCTTTGCTGACAGCCTCTGGATTAATGTCTAATTTCTCCGCATTTTTATACAGTTCGATATTACTCCCTGTACAAACTTCAAATGCTGTTTTCTTTGTTCTTAGTTTGATATAAGCTTCTGTTCCCGAAATTTCATCTGCAATTTTATCCCAGAATTTTTCGTCGTAGTTGCTATCCTGATTTTTAACATCACCATCAATAAAAGGCATTAATGTTAATTTACCATCAAAATTTAATGGCGTAATGCTATATCGGATGGCGCCAACTTCATCATCAGCTATGCTGCAAAAGCGGGTTGATTTAACTTTTACGGTTTTACCGCTTTTTAACTTTGCCGTGAAAGTACGCTCCAGATATCCCGCATGCATGTTTAGCACACGTTTAAAATCACTCACCTCAGCGGTTGCCAGATCAAGGATTTCATCATCTAGTTTTACTTCGATACCTACCCAGTTTGCGGCGTTTAATACTTTTGCAAAATATTCCGGATAACCGTTTTTCCACCACCCCACTCGGGTTTTATCTGGATAATAAACACCGGCAACGTAATTTCCAAGTAGCGTTTCTCCCGTATAAGTTTCTTCAAAATTGGCCCGCTGGCCCATACGGCCATTACCCAAGCTGAAAATACTTTCCGAAATTTTATTTAAATGTGGATCAAAGCCTTCTTCGATAATATTCCACTCATCTGCTTTAATGTAATTTTTCATATTTAGTATCAAGTAGCGAGTAACTAGTATCAAGTAATTAGAATCGGGTATCAAGATAAATTTACTACTGGATACTTACTACTTAATACTTGCTACTCCTTTACAATTCTTCTAGGTCTTTAACTGTTAATTTGTCTAATCCGCTTACTACCACATCTGCCTGGCTAAGCACTTTTTTTTCGCCGATACCAATGGCTTTCATTCCGCCTCTTTTTGCCGCTTCTACACCAGCAACAGCATCTTCAAAAACCACACATTCATCAGGTGCGAAGCCTAAGAGTTCGGCTCCTTTTAAAAATACTTCAGGATCTGGTTTTGATTTGGTGACCATGTTTCCATCAACTATTTCATCGAAGAAATGGGCAAGGTCTGTTTTCTCTAAAATAATTCCAGAGTTTTTACTTGCCGAGCCCAAGGCCAATTTGTAACCGGCTTTGTGAATCGCCGTTAAGAAATCAACCGTTCCGGGCAAAACCTCGGCAGGTGTCATTTTAGTAATCATATCTACATACCAGCTGTTTTTCAAACTAGCGAGTTCTTCTTTTTCGGCATCGGTTTTATCTACTCCACCCCAGGCGAGAATCTTATTTAAACTTTCTACGCGGCTAACGCCTTTTAACTGTTCGTTCTGCTCTTCCGTAAAATCGAAACCCATGGTATTGGCCAAACGTTTCCAAGCTTTGTAATGGTAAACTGCTGTATCTACAAGTACGCCATCTAAATCGAATAGACAAGCTTTGATGGAAGATGGATGGAAGATGTTGGATGTATTTTCTTGCATGTTTTTATAACTAGCCATCGACTGAAGTCAATGGCAATAAATTAATTTAGCTCCAGTACCAGCGTTGTTTTAGCGGGCACTTTAATGTTTTGAAAACTGATGTTTTCGCCGGTAATTACGTTTTTAGCGGAAGTAATTCCTGTTGTTCTTTCGGCAAAACGATCGGTATTTAATGTTTTTTCTTTCTCTGTATTATTTACAATAACCATTACTGTTCCTTTTGGTTCTGCATTGTAGCGGAAATAAACATAAATATCATCTTGCGGTACAAACTGCATCAATTTACCGGTTTGTAATGCTGCGCTGTTTTTACGGAAATTGGCTAATGTTTTAACAAAATTGAAAGCTTCATTTTCTTTGCCCGTACGGCCATCGGCAATAAATTTGTCTTTTTTATCACCTTCCCATCCACCTGGAAAATCAGAACGGATCAGTCCATCGGGATTGGAAAAATTTTTCATTAAAATTTCTGTTCCATAATACATTTCAGGAATACCCCGCATGGTTAAGAGAATGCTCATTCCCATTTTGTATTTATCGAAATCTTCGCCAACCATCGAATAGAAACGGCTCATATCGTGATTATCTAAAAAAATGCAGTTGGTATTTGGGTTTTTATAGAGAAAATCGTGCGCTAAGGTGGCATATAAACGGTTAATTCCGTCTACCCAACCGTTTTTGCCATTTATTCCTTCGTAAATCGCATCTTTTAAAGTGGCATCTGTAATTCCTTGCAAATGGGTATCGAAACCGCGGTTAACCGTATTGCCACCCGTAAAAAAGGCCTGATTGGCCACAGCAGTTACCAGTGTTTCGCCAAAAACAGATAAATGCGGGAATTCCGCCTGGACTTTTACAGCCCAATCGGCCATATAAACAGGGTCGTTATATCCGTAAGTATCCAAACGTAAACCATCAATGCCCGCATATTCAATCCACCAGATGTGGTTTTGGGTCAGGTAGTTTTGTACATATGGATTAGTCTGGTTTAAATCGGGCATTGAAGGTACGAACCAACCATCTAACATTTGTTTGCGATCTGCCGCAGAGGCGTGTACATCCATCACGGTCTGATCTCGGTAACTCGTTTGCGTGTATTTTGGCCATTGGTTTAACCAGCTTTTCATCGGTAAATCTTTATAAAACCAATGTTGTGTACCAATGTGGTTGTGTACAATATCTTTAATCACTTTTAATCCTTTGGCATGGGCAATCTCTACATACTTTTTGTAAAGTGCATTTGTTCCATAACGTGGATCTATTTTATAATGATCGGTTACCGCATAGCCATGGTAAGAAGCCTGTGGCATATCGTTTTCTACCTCTGGCGTCATCCAAACTGTAGTTACACCCAAATCATTCAGGTAATCGAGGTGATTAATTACGCCCTGAATATCGCCACCATGACGGTAGTACATACTATCGCGGTTTAATGCAGTTTCGGTTAAACCCTGAACCACATCGTTACTTTTATCGCCGTTCGAAAAACGATCGGGCATGAGCAGGTAAATAAAATCTTTGTTGGTTACCCCTTGAATCCTACCCACGCTTTTATCGCGGTTTTTTAATTCGTAAGTGTAACTGAATATTTTTTTGCCGTTTACAGAAAAATTGATTGGAAAACTACCCGATTTTACGGTAGCGGCAATTGTTAAATCGAGAAATAGATAATTTGGGTTTTCTACCTTATTTACTTTGACCAGCTTAACGCCTGGATAAGTTAAGGCCACTGTGGTATGGGCAATGTTTTCGCCATGTACCAGTAACTGTAATTTAGGATTATGCATCCCCGCGTACCAGAACATGGGCTCTACACGCTCCAGCTTTTGAGCGAAGAGATTGATACTGCTAAACAGTACAACCAGGAAAATGAATATTTTTTTTAATCCCGGCACATTGGCGTGGATTTTAGTTTGAGCATTAAAAGGAGAAGGAATAACGTAAGAAAAGGTAGCTGAGGTAAGCGATTTTATCATGCTAAAACTTTTTAATGATTTTAAAAATCCTGCAGAGATCAAACGATCTCTACAGGAATAGTTTAGTTAATGATTAATTTTTAACCATGGTGTACGATCCGGTTTTACCATCAGCATTAACCGTTAAGGTTAGGGTGTAGGTTCCGGCCTCTGCTACCATGATATCAGCACCATTGTTGCCAATACTGGTTGTCCAATCGTGGTTTAATCTGAATTTAAAAGCACCGGCGGTTAAAGCGATTTTAGTTTGCCAGGTACCTTTTCCATCGTTAATAAATTTTAAGTCGGTATCTACCGCCCAGTTGCTGCCAGGAATTGCATTACCAATAACAGACCAATAATCTGCCTTTGCAATGGTATAAGTTTTCTTATTCAAATCAACAGTCAGTAGTTTAAACTCTGCCGATATTGAACTGATATCGCCACCAGAAGTACTAATAGTACCGCCACCTGCATCACCATAAGCCACATCCCATTTTTTTGCTGGAGTAATTTTGAATGGACTACCGTCAAACTTGATGATTCCCGTATAAACGCCGTTACTGGTTAAAGATACCAAACTATCAGCTGTTGAAGGATTCCAGCCTTGATAATTACCAGGCACATAAATCCATGCTGATGCTAAATAAGGGGTAGCGCTTAAAGTAATTACATTTGAATAGGTCATGGCATTTGCTGCAGCGCCAGATTTCAACCTCACTTCTACCTGTGCTGGTGTACCGATGGTTGCACCAAGGGCTAACATCATAGTATTAAAGTCGTTTACCGTCGGCGAATATGAAGTTGTACTGATTACATACTCTTTAGGTGAGGCAAAGTTTTTTCCTTTAATATCAAACTGAATGGTTGACGTTACCGGCACTGTGTAACCCGTAACAGTGGGTGCAGGAAATGTCAAGGTTAATGCAGGCTTTGTTCCGTTTGCCTGTACTAAGCTTAAGCTGGTTGCTGAGGCGGTAAGTGTACCTGCAGGGCTTACATTCGAAACCGTTTGCGTTTCGTCTTTTTTGCAAGACCAAAGCGATAGGGCTAAACAGCATACCGCTAAGGATTTAAATAATATTGATTTCATATGCTATTAAGATTAATAACCAGTGTTTTGAACCAGATTCGGATTTGCGATTAAATCAGCATTTGGAATCGGATATAGATTTCGGTAAGCAGGTAAACTCGTGCCGGCCTTTACGCCTCCTTTAAATGGCCATAAATAAGTAGCTCCGGCAAATTTGCCATAACGGATTAAATCGGTACGACGGTGACCTTCCCAATACAACTCGCGACCTCTCTCATCTAAATAAAAGTCTGTTGTTAAAGCTGCTGCGCTAACATTACCGCTTGTATTGCCATAAGCTCTTTGACGTAATCTATTTACGTAAGTTAAAGCATCTGTTACATTACCACCCGAACCGCCTCTTGCCAAAGCTTCTCCATAAATAAGATATTGTTCTGCCAAGCGGAAAAGGGCAAAATCTAAAGAACTGAACGTTCCGTTTAATGATGCAGGAGTTGTACCGCCTGATGTTACATTTCTAAACTTGGTCACCTTTAAACCATCATTAGGATCAGAAATGGCATCTATTGTTGCTTTCGGCCCAACAAAAACACCGCGTTTATCAATTGATCCAGTAGTGTTTGGAAATAAGGCTGGTAAATTCTGACGGGTACGGTTACCGGCCCAACCACCATTTGGTATACCATACTCTCCCGCTACCATACCTGCAGCATCAGCCGATGCATAAACTGCCGCGTTGATCAAGAAAGTGGTACCTCCAAAATTGGTTCCGTTAACACCATCATAGTTAATGGTCAATATATTTTCGGTGTTTCCAATATTGTTATCGGCTTTAAATAGATTGGCATAACTCGGATTTAAACTATAACTGGCTGCTATAACTTTGCTCGAATAGGTAATTGCTTCTGTATATTTTGCAGTACCTGTATAAACCTGAGCATTTAAATATAACCTGGCCAATAATGCCCAATCTGCGCCTTTATCTGCACGGCCATACTCATTGGCACGAGGTTCGGCAAGGTCGCTTTCTATCGCTTTCAACTCTGATTCTACATAAGTAAACAATGCTGCACGCTGAATCTGTTTAGGGTTAACCTTTCCGATTTCGTCAGCTTCAGTTACAAATGGCGGATTTCCAAATGCATCTAACAATACCCAATACTGATAGGCACGTAAGAAACGGGCCTCTGCACGGTAACGCGCAACATTAGTTGCATCAGCGCCGGTAATATTACGTGAAGCCAGTTTATCGGCAGTGCTTTGACGTAAATAATCGTTAACCAGGGTAATCTGCGAGATACTACGTGAGTATAAACCTCTTAAAAACTGGTTATCGGTAGACCAGGTAGCATTGTCTAATTCAGGTATACCTGTATCGCCCCAATTACATACCGCCTCATCTGTCACCAATTCTTGTGAGGTCCAAAACAACCTTAAAAAATCTGCGAAACCTGAGTTTAAGCCCCCAACATCACTGTTATCTGAGCCCGATGGACTTGTTAATCCATAATTTGCATATAACCTAACCAGCTGTTGTTTGTAACCTGCAGGCGTAGCGTAAGCAATATCCGCCGTTACATCATTGGTTGGTGTTAGATTTAATGCTTCTTTTTTGCATGCGTTTAATGATAGCACTAAAACCGCTGATGCCAATATTATTTTAAATGAGCTTTTCATTTTATTTTCTTCTATTAAAAACCAACGTTTAAACCTAGCGTGTATGTTCTTGGTCGTGGATACAGGTTATAATCGATACCTGTAGCCAATTCTGGATCAAGACCTTTGTATTTCGTTACAACGAAAACATTTTGGCAGTTTGCCGAAATTCTCATCGTTGCCGTTCCATCTTTAGATAGTTTGCCAATATTATAGGCCAAACCTAAATTATCCATTTTCAGAAAAGATGCATTCTTGATGTAGTAATCGCTCAGGTACTGTGTATTGGTAAAACCAGTATTCAATATATCGCTACCGGCATTATTAAGGATACCTACTGAACTTAACAGGTTTGATTTTATGCCAAAGTTCGAGCTCACATTATCATAAACGTAATTACCTAAACTGGCTCTCAAAACTGTATTAACACTCCATTTTTTGTAGGTAAACGAGGTATTGAAACCAAAAGTAAATTGAGGATCTGGCGATTTATAGAAATACTGATCATCAGTAGTAATGGCACCATCACCATTTAAATCCTGGTAAACACCTTCAAGTGGTTTGCCGCTTGCATCATAAACCTGTTTGTATACAAAATACGATTGAGGAATCTGATTAACCGCATTGTATTTTAAGTGGATTCCGGTTCCTCCTGAGATATCGCCGGCATCAATTTTAAATCCAGAGTTCGGGTTTAAGGTTAAGTTGGTTACCTTTCTTTTGTTATAAGAAGCGTTTACACCAAAGTCCCAAGTGGTATTTTCAGTTTTAATGGCTGTAAAATTTAAGCTTACTTCTGCACCTTTAACATCCATATTACCTACGTTGGTAACTAATTCATTGCTAAAGTTTGTTCCTACCGGAATGGTAATCTTACTTAATAAATCAGAGGTTTTTTTATAATACACATCAATACTACCATATAACCTGCCGCCTAAAAACCCATAATCTAAACCAGCATTATAAGTGGTGGTGGTTTCCCATCTCAAATCAGGATCGTATCCCGCTGGGGCATAATAATTATAAAAAGTATTACCAATCTGATATTGACCTGTATTGCTGTTGGCGTAGTATTTAGCGATGTAATTGTAGTTACCAATATCGCCACCATCCTTATTACCTGTTTCGCCATAACTTAATCTCAATTTCAGGTCAGAAAGCACTTTGCTATCCTTTAGGAAATTTTCTCCGATAATTCTCCAGGTAAAACCTACTGAAGGGAAATATCCCCAACGGTTGTTTTCCGCAAATTTTGAAGAAGCATCGGCACGCATCGTGGCCGACAGGATATATTTTTCAGCAAGTGTATAGTTAAATCTTCCGTAATAAGAAAGCATTTTATTACGTTCTACCGAAAATGGGAAAACCGGTGTAACGATTGGCGCACCTAAACCGGTATAATTGGTAAAGTTATAACCAGTGGTCGCGATATCGTAATAACCATAACCGGCAGTTACATCAAATCTACTTTTAATGCTTTCTACCGTATGTGCATAGTTTAAATAGAATTCAGAAAACTTATCTGATTCTGTTTTTAAAGCCCTCGAAAATGAGCCATTTGTTGCTGCAGCCTGAGCCGCATAAGTTGGCACAGTGATGTTTCCATAACCTTTAGATACATCGTAACCAAGGTTTAAGTTTGCATGTAACTCGGGTAAAAAGTGGAAAGAGTAATCGAATTTAGCATTACCCACACTGCGTGCGGCATTACCGTTATTATCCTGTAACCTAATTAATGCAACCGGGTTACGTGGTGCATTCGGGTTTGGAACCATTGCACTTCCCGTACCTTGTGTCCATTCGAAATAGTTACCGTATTTATTGTTAGCATTAATTGGCTGGGTAGGGTCGAACTGAATAGCTGAATTAATTGCCCCAGCATTTGCAAAATGTGAGTCGGTTAGCGATCCCTTTAAATTTAAATCGATCTTTAAATGATCTTTAAACAATCTTGGCGACAAGGTAATTGAACCTGTTCCACGTTTTAATTTATCGGTAATCAATAAACCATCCTGATCTAAATAACCTGCAGAAACACGGTAAGGCACACCTTTAAATGAACCTGCAATACTCAGGTTATTATCAGAAGTAAAAGCATTCTGATAAATAGCATCCTGCCAGTCTGTATTTGCCGTTCCCAGCAAAGCTTTTTGTGTAGCGTTGCCGTTTGCATTAACATATGCGCGAACCTGATCGGCAGAAAGTACATCTACTTTTCTGGCAACTGTTGCAATAGCGTTATTAGTACTAAAGTTTATTACAGGCGCACCAGAACCACCTTTTTTAGTGGTAATTAAAATTACCCCGTTCGATGCTCTTGAACCATAAATTGCCGTTGCGTTAGCATCTTTCAGTACGGTAAAAGTTTCTATATCATTCGGATTGATCAGCGATAACGGGCTTGGCGCATTATCGATGGTATTACCGCTAAATGGCACTCCATCAATTACAACCAATGGATCGTTACTGGCATTTAGTGATGCCCCGCCACGGATACGGATTTGGCTACCTACTCCGGGTTGACCGCTATTGGAGATAATGTTTACCCCTGCTATCTTACCCTGAATTAATTGTTCGGGCGTTGTTATCGCTCCTTTTTGAAAATCTTTCGAATTTACTGTAGTGATTGATCCAGTTAGGTTTTTCTTTTCTGCAGTACCATAACCGATTACCACAACTTCATTCAGTTTTTGTGCATCGGGTGCCAATTGAAAATTAACAGTAGCATTTGCTGAAATGCTTACGGCTTTATCAAGGGTTTGGTAACCGATAAAACTTGCAGATAACGTTATCGAACCATTCGATAAACCTGCTAGTTTATAATTACCATTGGCATCGGTTGATGTACTTCTTGTTGTTCCTTTTACAACTACAGAAGCGCCAGGTAATGGCAGTCCGGTTTCATCAAGCACTTTACCAGATACCGATCCGGTTTGTGCTTTTACCATTAATGCTGAAAAAACTAACAGCACCAAAAGCCCCTGTTTTAACAGGTAAAATACTCTCATATTTGAAGCTCGTTTAAGTATAAAAATTTGGTTAAATATTATAGTGATTTACACATAGGCCTAATTTACAGCTGTTAATGATATTTCAAAATTTATTTAAAAAATATATTTCGGGCCAAAATATCAACAAGAAAATCAATGTAAAAATTAGCTTTTCGCCACCATTAAAAATCTTCATTAAAGAATTATTAAATTTTCAATTATTTGATAATCAATAAATTATAAATGTTAAATTTCAATTTAAAGTGTAATTATTACACTAAGTCATTTTTTAAGCTTTTTTCGGGAACGTTCCCGAAAAAATTAGATCAAAATTTAGTCATCTTTCGGGAACGTTCCCGAAAATCGGCCAGAATTCTGCGTATTTTACACTAAGTGAAGATTTTTTTTGAAAATTTCAGGCTAAAAACGAAGCCATTTTTTGGACCATTTTTTACCCGTTTACAGTCGAATTCCGCTTGATAATTTTAGACTCTAAGACCACCTCATTTGGCAGGTTTTTATCGGCATGACCATCTAAAATAGTAAACAATAATTTAGCCGCTTCCTCTCCTATTTCGGTAGCAGGTTGAGTGATGGTAGTAAGTGAGGGATTTAATAAAGGAGCAATTTCCAGGCTGGAGAAACTGATCACTTTTAAATCTTTAGGAATATTGATATTGAGATCGTAACAGGCATAGTAGGTGGCAAAAGCCAAACGTTCAACCGAGGTAAACACACCATCGGGTTTTAACTGTATTAAAGCCTGTTTAATGATAATGCTGTTTTCTTCGTAACTGTTGCTGCAATCCACAATCAGGTTTTCTTCGAAAGGAATCTGGTGTTTGGCTAATGCATCAAGATAGCCCTGCATACGTGTTTTACCTATCGATAAACTTTTATTTACCACCAGGTAGGCAATTCTACTGCAGCCCTGCTCTATCAAATGCTCAGTTGCCAGAAAGCTGCTGTTATAATCGTTTGTAATTACCCTAGGGGTATCAATATCTTCGTAAATCCGATCGAAAAACACCAATGGCAGCCGCTTACTGCCAAATTTATTGAGGTAATTATGATCGTTGGCTTCTCCAGAAACCGACATTACAATGCCGTCGGCCCTGCCATTGTGCAAATGGCGGATAAAAGTTACTTCTTTTTTATAATCATCATCCGTTACGTAAATCAAAATATGGTAGCCATTTTCTCTTGCTACGCGTTCAATACCGTGAATGGCCTGTGAGAAATAATTATTGGCCAGTTCGGGTACAATAACGGCAATGGTTTTACTTTTTTGCTCCCTTAAATTACTGGCGTAATGGTTGGGCTGATAGTTTAATTCTTTTGCTTTGGCTAATATACGCGCTTTGGTAGCCCCATTAATGTCGCTATTATCCCTAAAAGCCCTCGAAATTGTAGAAGTAGATAAATTTAAAGCTTCTGCTAACTTCTTAATATTAATACTATCCATTTTTGGCCATTGAACCCAATTAATTTGAATTAACGCTGTAAATATAAACTTTAAATATCCGAAATATTTTATAAGCTTTAAAATTATACATTTCGTGTTCAATTCATATCATCAGATAACCGCTTATGAAATTCAGCCTCAAAAACCTTTGATTGGCCAATGGTAAAATTGTTTAAATAAATATTCATTTTTTTTAAAACAAAAAGCATCTTTACCGCTTTAATAATTGTACGCGATTAATCATCTCATTATACCAATTGCAAAACAAAACCATATGAAATAAAATTACAAAATGGGAAATAAGAAAATACTCATTGCCGATGATGATGAAGGAATTGTTGATGCTGTGACGATGATTTTGGAGGTGATGGGTTATGATGTTGAATTTACATACGATGGTGGGGCAGTAATAGACGCGGTAAAAAATAAGCCAGATCTGATTATGCTTGATATCTGGATGAGTGGACACGATGGCAGGGATATCTGCAAACAGCTTAAAAACGATCCTCAATTTAAGGAAATTCCTATTTTAATGATCTCAGCCAGTAGAGACATCAGACAATCTGCGCTCGATGCCGGGGCCAATGATTTTATGGAAAAACCGTTTGAGATGGATTCGTTACTGAATAAAGTAGAGGTATTGTTGGATTAGATTGATACTACCCAGAACCGTCACCCTGAATTTATTTCAGGGTCTTTTGCACGATGATCCCGCTTGGCTAATTAATAATGATAAATCAATATTAAAATAATTTCAGTTAAATAGATCCTGAAACAAGTTCAGGATGACGAACGTAAGGGAGGTCTATATAATAGAATCTTAATGGTCAACTTTCGGTTAACTAATCTCCTTAAAATAAATCCGTTCAGGCAATTGCTTAAAAACAAACTCCGTTACATGGCAAAGCCAAAGTTTATGGTTCTTAAATTCTCCTCTAAATTTTTCTAACAGATAGTCGCCACCACCCCCTAAATTCTCTTCCCGAACATAAACAAGATCTAAAATTTCGGCATTTTCAATAGGTGCATCGGCCATCAATAATTTGCATTCATTTTCGGCAGCAATCCAGTTTAATAGTTCATCAGCACCTTCTACCATTTGCAAATCGGCTATATCACCGCCCCATTCGGGTATATCGGCATACCATTCGTGCTTTGCATTTTTATAAAAACGAATTGCTCTCTCCATATTTTGTAAAGAAAAAAAAACTTGATCAATAATCCTGATAAAAATCACGAAATTTAGATCATTGCATGTCTGATTCAACTCCACTGGCTTTAAGAAAAATAATTCATATCGATATGGATGCTTTTTATGCATCTGTAGAGCAGCGCGATTTTCCTGAATACCGGGGGAAGCCCTTAGTTGTTGGCGGTAAGCCCGACAGTCGCGGTGTGGTTTCTACAGCCAGTTACGAAGCACGGCAATATGGAATCCGCTCGGCGATGTCGAGCAGTAAAGCTTACCAGCTTTGCCCGACAGCAATTTTCGTATATCCTCGTTTTGATGCCTATACCGCTGTTTCGAAAGCGCTTAGGGAAATTTTTAGCCGGTACACCGATATTATAGAACCCCTTTCGCTGGATGAAGCCTACCTTGATGTAACGGAAGACAAGCTCGGAATTGGATCGGCTATTGACATTGCACAATCCATTAAAAATGCCATTAAAAACGAGTTAAATTTAACGGCTTCGGCAGGCGTATCGATCAATAAATTTGTAGCCAAAGTAGCATCAGATATGAACAAACCGGATGGTTTAACTTTTATTGGCCCATCGAAGATTGAAGCTTTTATGGAAAAACTCCCGGTTGAAAAATTCTTTGGGGTAGGCAAAGTTACCGGTGCCAAAATGAAAGCCATGCAGATTAATACAGGTGCAGATTTAAAAAAATTAACTGAAGCACAGCTTGTTGCCCAATTCGGGAAATCGGGAAGGTTTTATTATAAAATTGTTCGCGGTATTGATGAACGTCCCGTTCAGTCGAATCGCGAAACCAAATCAGTTGGTGCAGAAGATACCCTTTCGGAAGATACCAATGAAGATTCGGTGATGCACGATCTGCTAAAACAGATCAGTGAAACCGTGGCCAAACGTTTGGAAAAATATCAACTCAGCGGAAAAACGGTAACCCTAAAAATCAAGTTTGCCGATTTTAAACTCATTACGCGCAGCCGTTCTTTTGCTATACCGATAAACAAAGCCGAGGTAATTTATGCTGAAGCGATTAAACTTTTGGAGGAGGCCGCTATCGGCCTAACCCAGGTAAGGTTGTTGGGTATTACCTTATCGCGGTTTTATGATGATGTTGAAATCGAAAAGCCAGAAAGCAACCAGCTGGAATTTGAGTTTTGATAAAATAAATCATTATTTCGGGAAAGCCTTTTCAACCGATGAAGCAATCTTACAACAAACGCTATGATTTATTTCGGTCGGTGAGACACCAACCGATAGGATAATGGTGAGGCTACAAACCGCCAAGAAACACAAGCCATTCACTTTCTAATTTTAAAACACCAATTTCCTTTTGAAGCGCAAGGCCTGTACAGAACAATAAGTTTCTCCCCGTTTTACGCTTATACGCTTCGCTTCCTCGTTCCTCGTTGCTGCAGGGTAACGCTGCAACCGGGGCTATTGGGCCAAAGCAGCATTTCATTTTCGGGGTTGCTGGGTGCAGAAACCATTGTGCCTAAACCAGATCCGATAGCTATCTGATGGAGCGAACATCCCGATTTTAAGCACTGTCTTTTTGCTTTTTATGGTGTGCTTGCTTGTTTCACAGGTTTCATCGGGATAAAGCGTGAGCGGGACCGAAGCCTGCCTAGAACCACAGGCCAATCATTTCCTAATTCTATTAAACGCTAAATATCTTTCTTTGCTCATAGATCGGTCGGTGAGACACCAACCGATAGGATAAATAATACTAATATTGCCCCGTTTGAGTATATTAACCTTGTCTATTTGGTCTGTGAGGACACAGACCAAGGGGAATAAAAAAGGCGCTGCAATAACTGCAGCGCCTTTAATTGTTAATTTTGAGGGCTAAGATTTTATTTACCGGCTAATTTATCGGCAAGCATTTTCATATAAAAACCGCCCACTACACTACGGGCTTTAAAGTTATCGCGGATACCGGTGTTCGAATCGTAAAAATCGTTCAAAGGCACTCTCGATTCTGTTTCGATGGCATGTTTGTAAACCGGGTGCACCAAAGCCTCAAATTCGCTTTGTGTTGGCGCAAAAGTAGCGGTCCACAAAATCCAGTCGTTTTTAGTGTAGGCCTTTCTGCTATCCAACGGAATACCATATTTATTTTGTTTAGTCAGGTAATACTTAGTTTCGGTGTCGTATATCTTTTGCGGAAACAGGTTTAACTTAAGCACCTTATCCCAAACCAGGTTATACTTCTGGCTCCAGGTATTTTTATTATCAAAAGTTAAAGCATAGTGATCGCCGGCATCGGCCATTTCAATCCATTTTGGCACCATGCTTTCAGCAATTGCACGATATTTTTTGGCTATATCATCATAACCCAATGTTTGTGCCATCTGGGCATAACAGGCTATACCTACAATCGCTTTTACCGATAAGTTGGCATTACGGGCCAGGTGACCGGCAAAATCATCGGTACATAACTGCGTTTTTGGATCTAACCCTTCTTTAGTTAAATAATCGACCCAGGTGGTTAAGGTTTTCCAATGTGCTTTGGCATAATTGGCATTTCCCTGTGCTTTGGCAATTGCTGCAGTTAAAATAATCATGTTACCCGATTCTTCTACCGGCATTGGCTCACCATAAGTCTGTCCGTTTGCTAATGGATAAGTTCCCAGATCGTGAGCTGCCCAAGGGTGGGGATATTTTCCGCTTTCGCTGAAATAGAAAATACCGTTCAACATGCCCTGTAACAGTTCAGGATTATAAATCAGGTACAATGGTGCTGAAGGGTAAGTTACATCAACCGTATTGATAAAACCACCACTGTTGTTTTCTTTAGATAACCATAAAATTTCGCCTTGCGGGCTCTTTACCAAAGTATGTGCAGCAATGCTCTGTCGATAACCTAAAACACATAAATCGGCATATTCTTTACCACCCGATTTTAAGGCATCGGCATACAAAGTTTTGTTAAAAGCTTCGCACTTCTGAATCACGTTTTTATACTCATCAGCCGCAGCGGTTAGTTGTGCCTCGATGGTTTCTTTACCTGAGGTGTTCCACCATGGCCTTAAATTTTTATTGAAGTATTGAACAGCATAAATTTCATCATAACCCAGTTCAACATATTTTTCTACCGCAGCTTTACCTACCGGTCCAAAAGGGATAATGGTATTCAATGCGAGCATTTTACCCTGTTTGGCGGTTGAAGCAGAATTGCCTTTTCTAAAAGCATCGGCAGCATCTTTTTCGGCCGTTACAAACTGGATGGCATTGCTGGTTTTTGGTGCAGCCACATAAAAGTAACCCCAATCGATCCGCATATCATCACTCGCTTTTTGAAGAACAGGTTGTTCTACCGTACCCGTTTTTAATACCGATAATTTAGCCGTGCTGTATTTACTTGCCGTAACTTCTTGCGTAGGGCGATAAACTGCAATGTTTGACGATACACTTAGGTATACTTTTACCTGGTGGGTTTTACCGTCATTTGCTTTTACCTGATAAGAAACGTAAGAAACCGGACGTGCAAATAAACCTAAATCGTTCATTAACAAGGGAGAGGTAAAAGTTAATTTTAAATCAATCTTGCCGCAGGTAAAGTTATAAATGGTTTGTGTGGCATTAATATCAACACTTTTTTGCCTGGCTAGCTGTACTTTTTCGGCATTATCTTTTAAGCGGTCTACCAGGCCAAAATCTAGAAAACGGCCACCAGCAGTATTAATCAGGTGGATGGCAATTACATTCGATCCGGCTTTTAATGCGCTTTTATCGCTGTTGCTTAACGCAATGTATTGGAAATTATTGGTCCAGCCTTCTTTGGTATAAATTTTCTTCCCATTTAGGCAAACCTCAATATTATCATCGTGGTTTATCTTTAAAAACAGTTCGTTTATTGACGCCGGATTAGCTATGTTAAAGGTTCTTCTTACCCATATATCGTGCGATTTCCACAATGTTTTCACATTTTTGGCATCATCCCCTATTGGTGCATTACCTGTTTGCCAATTACTGGCGGTGTAATTTGCGGCTTTCCAATCGCCCTGAGGTTCGGTTTCTGTATATTTTACGTCGTAATCTTTTTCATCTGAAGCAGGCACAAGCGTTTTGTAGGTAGTGGTTTCTTTACCTAAAAACCGATAGATCCCTCCGTCAACATTAATCATTCCTAAAAGAGAATGATCGGCACCCGTCCAATGTTGGGTAGCAGATTCGTTTAGCTTATCCGTGTTAGACCAAATGCTAAAATAGGTATTGTGCGTAATTAAAGGATAAGCTGGCGCCTTTCGCTCTTGTGCTTTCAGCAAACCGCCTACAAACATGCAGCCCAGTATGCCTAAAAACTTTAAAGTGTTCGTTTTGTTCATAATTTGTGTGTGTATTGAAATCTGAATTTATATTATGGTTAGATTTAACGCTAGTTAAACGTTTTACTAATGTATAAAATATAATTTACTTTTTGCAAAGGAACCTGGTTTTTTAATTGTCTAAGTGACATTTAAAATCAATCCTCAAAAAAATACATGAAGTTTTTAAGCTCCATGTATTTTTCAAATTGTGCATAAACTAATATTAAACTAAGGCTGTTTTTTGTTGATTGTCCACTCGGCCAGTTGAAACACACGGCTTCCTCTGTTCGATTTAATGTAAAGGCGGTAAAATTTGTAGGCAATGTAGTTATCGAAGTGAAAAAGTTTAGTCTGTTTTCTGCTGCTATCATTGTTCTCCCAAGGACAAACGGTTACCGTATGCAAATCGGTATATTGGATCCCATCTAACGAGCCCTGCAAAATCCAAAATCTTGGATCGCGATCTGGCGCATCATTACCCGATGTTAAGGTATACGCGCCCACTACCTTTGGAGTATTTAGCTCAAAGGTACATTTTTGCGTACCATCGAAACCAGCTTGTAGAAATTTCGTATTAATATCCTGATCGACCAATTTTTTGGAGCCTTCACCGGAATCGGCACCCGCACCAGCTTCAAGGTTAACTGAATATTTACCGCCAATGGTTTTTATGTAATTTTCGCCACAAATGGAGTAATTTATGGTCGGATCGACCACACTAAGCATTACTTCTTTTGCTGCAGTATAACCCTGGCCATTTCTTGTCGTTAAGGTTACTTTGTATTTGCCTGGGAAACGGTAAGTATGTTTCGGGTTTACCTCAACCGAGGTGCTATCATCGCCAAACTGCCACAATAAACTTTTGTAATTTGTAGAGTTTCCGGTAAACTGGTACTCTAAAAATTTTAATGTATCGGGTTTTACAAAGGTAAAACCCGCTGTAGGCTTTGGCTCTTCCACTTCCGGAACAACCTCTACGACTTTGTCTTTTTTACATTTCACCATTAACACCACAATTAGCAGTAAAAATGAGCATATACCCAATAATCTTTTCATATTACTTTTCATATCTATTCAAGTTTAAGGAGTTGGAAATAATTGTGTTCTTGGTACTGCACGTTTACCTGTTATACCTGCCGATGGAACTTCATATTCGAGATATGCCTGTTGTCCGCCAACATTTTCGCGGTGATGTGCTTCAATTTTATATCTGATACCACGTTCTAAACGGATGGTTGCTTTTCGTTCTGGTTTGTCCCATTGTGTGGTATAATCGTCGATAATGGCTTTTCCGTTGATAAAAAGTCTAGATCCATCATCCCAACGCGTTTGATAAAAAATATAGTCGCCTCTTACTGGTGCCAGGAACTCGCCCACCCATTTGGTAGCGAAATTATCCCTGCTCAAAGAAGTACCAGCAGTATTTTTTACATTATCCGGCCAGCCATCGCCCGAGAATTCGATTGTGCCATCTACCCGCGTGGCAAAAGGCTCACGGCCGTCGTCTGGCGCCAATTGTGTATTGGTATAATATTTGGCAATCAAACCTGTACCATTTCCAATAATCGGCGAATTGTTATCCAGGTTTACACTTGGATCAACCACCACAATTACTTTTCCTTTTGTAGGATGGATAACATGATTGGTATTATCGCTCAGGCTTAAGGCAAAGGCGAATTTCTTATTGGCCACAATATTAGCATCGAACACAGGCCATGGAATAGATAACCTCACTACAGCACTTGTTGCGCCTGTATTAAATCTCACCAAGGTATCGATGGTAAAATCTTTAGCCGCCAGGTGAATCGCATTTGCCGGCAATACCCCGCTTGATACCAGCGTGGCAATAGTATCTACTTTGTCTCTAATTTTTACATTAAAAGCTGTTGAAGGTGCATTATCCAGACTGATAATGAGGGGAATAATAACACCTCCAGGTCCTACCTGATAGTTAGGTCCCTGAGTTACGTTATAAATCCCTCCGCCCTGAAAACTTAAAAAATGGATGTCGGTAGATTTTAACAATTCTTCGGTATTGATGATCACCAGGATATTTGATTTGCCATTGGCAATTTTATTGCCTTTACCAGGCGCTGAAAGTTTTAAGGCAAAAACCACCTTTTTACCAAAATAACGTTCCAATACCGACCGGCGAACGATGGCTATTCCTTCTGCATTGTCTGTTCCATAAGCAACATTAATTACGTTAGGATACTCTACAGCAGCTGAGGGCATGAGTACAGCATTGGTTAAACCCCCATTATTAATCAATTGCGTTACGGTATCGTTATTTAGGGTTAATCCTACCTGAAAAGCTTCTTCGGCTGCTCCCGAGAGTGAAATTTTGAACGGAACTTTAACAAACTGATTATCTATTGATACATTGCCCACAACAATGCCTTCGCCAGTAATACTTCTGCTTGCCGCAGGTGGTAGATCCAAATCGTCTATTTGAGATTCTTTACAAGAATAGGCAACAATCATGATCGTTAAGCCCATTAATACTGTATATATAATTTTTTTCATTTTCGATATTTAAATTATCAATATTCCTGTTTATTGGTCTAACCAAACCCTGCCATCAAGCGCCCATTGCTGGTTATTGGCAATTTTTAACCAGTTCACCATTTGCGCCGGTATATCAGTTGTTTGCGGAACCAGGAGCGCTAAGGAACTGGTTGAAGGCGGACAGATTAAATCGTTGAAATTTTCCCAAACATATGGTCCCTGCAATTTAAAATCGCGGGCCTGTGAGGAAAGATCAATCATCTTATCGCCATTGCCGTCGGTTGCTGGCCAGTACCCTACCAAGAAGTTGTAAGAAGGGTGGCTCTGATCGATGGATGTTTCGCAAGAGTATTGTCCAATTACCCCATCTGGAACAGCTAGTTTAAAGAAACGGATATCGGTTACATAATAATCTGGCTCTCCGTGCCCCTGACCATTTAAATAACCCAGTTTCAATGCATTCGAATTGGCTAAGGAACCAGATCCGGTAATTTCTAACTCGTTGTTAAATGTCCCGTTGGTATAAGTTCTGATAAACCTTTGGTTACCGCGCTGTTCTAATTTAACCGACAGGTTTTCCCATCTGCCCTGAACAATATCGGCGCCCCTGCATTGACGGTAATCGCCATCTTTTGTACCTCTCCATTCGAAATACCAGTAACGGTCTTCTAAATAAATAACCCAACCCACGCTAGGGTGACCACCAGACCATTCGTTTCTTTTACCTAAAATACTAGGGTATGAGATCTGCTCTCTGTTCTTTTTAACTTTAAGCTCGATGGTCATCTTGGTGGTATCGTCTATATTGTAAACACCTGCATCTTCGCCAGCCACTTCAGCCCTAATTTGGGTACCGGTCATTTTAACAGTTTTGCCCAGGTACCTGTTACCTGTAAATGGCTTTACCAGGATCCGTTTGTTATAAGCAGCACTATAGTAAATAACAAAAGCATTGTTTGCCGGTTTACTAAAAATGGTTTGATCGTCGGTATTAGGCGGGAGGGTAAATGCACCACCATCGCTCGAAGCGATAATAACCAGCCAATCCTCGTTAATATAATTAGGGCGTTTCTTTAATGCAGCCATCATCTCTCCCACTCCGGTATCGAATTTTTCTATTGCCGATTTATAGTTCGGGAATGAATTATCGTAACCATATTGTGCACCGGCTTTATCTACATCAGTAAAGTGGCCTAAAATTACTGAGGCGGTATCGGTATTTAAATCGTTAATTACCGAAGCTTTAACCTGGTCATCGCTGGTGGCCAAAGTGCTGATATCTGCACCTGTTGTTAGCGATTTAAAAACTGTAGAAGAGGTATGTGCCACAATTTTGGTCTGTGGCCTGCTCTCTTTAATCCTTTTAAAAATTACAGGGTAATTCTGCAGATTGTTATTGGTTAGGTTATCATCATTTACCAGGTGTTTCGCTTTTTTCACACCGGTTAACATGCTTGCCCAATTACTGGCATTCTGTGTAGCTTCTGGTTCATTTAAGCCCACCCAACTGTAAACTGAATGTGGTAAAAGCGCCGTAATATTTGGAATATTGGCTGCTGCTACCGATTGCCCTCTTGCACCATCAACTACCAGGTATAAAATTTTACGGCTTCCGTATCTTACTTTTGTGGTATCGGTACCGTCTTTATCTGTAAGTTTTCTATCGAAATCTTTATTGCAGGAAAATATGGCTGTTGTAACTACGATGGCCATTAAACCAAGCAGTAATTTATATTTTTTCGTCATGCTCATCTTAATTTATATTTAATTGGCTTCTGGTTATTATTCAATAGTTACCCTAACGATGTTGTAGAAAGGCTGGTTATCAAAGCGGTTGAAACCTCCGATTAATAAAAGTGCTTTTTTGCCGTCTGCAGATTTTGTTTCAATCACATCAGAAAGGCCGCCCGAAAATGGTCCGGTTGCATTATAGCCAGGCGCTAGCAGTCCTGCCGGGGTAAGCACCATAAAACCATTTCTGGTAACGTTGTTGTACTTTTTAAAACCACCGCTTACTACAATCAATCCATTCGAAATCTGGCGGGCAAAATAAGGGTAACCGCCTTCAAAGAATTTAGCAGTGAAAGACTCATCCAGGCTGCCATCTTCGTTAATTAGTGCCATGCCGTTTACAGGTTTCCCATTGTATTTTGTAAATGCTCCTGTAATCAGGTATTTCCTGGTAGTGGTATTATAGGTAAGTGATGTTATTCCGTTATCTACACCGCTGCCCGGGTTAAAGCTCGGATCTTTAGTGCCATTGGCATTTAACCTTAAAATGCGTACAGCAGGCTGATCATCGAAAGTGTTGAAGTTTCCAAATACCATTAATTTTTCGAGATTGGCTGCATCGGTATGCATATAGGTATCAATAGGGCCATTTGCACTTACATTACCTTTATTGGTTGCAGTATTAAAACGATAGGTTTTATCTAAAGAACCATCTAAATTGAACCTTAAAATCTGGCGGATTTCGGTACTATCCAGAATTACGGTATCTCTTGAAAAATCATAATTGTCTTTATCGTAAGTTCTTTTTACGTAATACCTAAAATTACCTGTTGCTAAAATTTTGCCCTGATGTGGGTAAATGCGGTTAATGTATTCGTTGGTACCGCCATTAAATTTAGGAAACCATTTTTGGGTAACCGTATCGGTTAAGGTTGGTTTGCGCTTGGTTTGGATTTTAATGGTATCGATAGCACCATTAGGATATAAACTGGTAATGTTACTAATGTTTTCTGTACGCTGGTTATAGCCGCTAAATCCACCGGCGATGATAAAACGCCCGCCAATTTCAATTACCCTCGATAGTGTGCCATTAGCGCCCCTACCTGTTCTAAAAGTACGGTCGTAATCGCCATCTAAAGAAGTTCTTACAATTCTATTATTCGGTGTGATGAATCCATTATTATTGTAATTATTAAAGCTGCCAAGTACAAGCGCCCTTCCATCAAGCATTTCGTAAAACTGGTTTACATAGCCGTTTGTTCCTGCCGTTGCCTTAAAAGTGATATCGTTTTTGATCAGGCCTGTTACACTAAACTGCGGGCCTAAAATCAGCTGATCGCCAATAGCAATCGAGGTGATTCCTGTACTTCCGGCTTCGGGCACCTTAACTACAATAGTAGATTCGGTAACACTAAGCACTTCTGCTTTTTCGCCGTTAAACATAAAGGTTAACTTATCTTTAAAGGGCATTAAGCCTTTGACCTGTATGGTAACGGTAGTACCTACAATCCCTTCTGATGGAACAGGCAATAAAGTTTGGCTAATGATTATGCCCAGTGGTGCCTTACCATCTGCATATGGGTCTTCGCCTAATTCTTCTTCTTTCTTACATCCCTGTATCACTAAGGAGCATAGAAAAAATACGATTAGCATGTATTTTATTTTTTTCATGATTCTATTCTTTTAAAATTATAACAGGCTAATTATTTATTACTTGGTGTTAAACCAGTGTTATATACATCATTAAAAAACTCATATAAATTGAACCCCAGGTATGCGCCCTGGTATCGTAACGAGTGCACCATTCCGTTGGTTGGTTTAATATCGGATGATGCGACATAACTTGGGTACCAGTTATCGTTCGGTTTTGATACATCGGGAATATAAGAGAGCACAAGCTGCCTGTAACCGATGTATTTAATTCCGTTGGCATCATAAAAAACTACCCCAATATTGGCTACATCATTGTTGTAATCGTAATGTAGAGCACCAGGATAAATGCTTCTGAGGTTAAGATCGATCTGGGGATAATCTTTTAACATGTTTACACCTTTAAACATATAACGTTGCAGGTATTTCCGCCAAATGGCCGGACTGATCTGATCGAGGGTTTTTACGGTATCTCTCCCTGATTCATAAAGTAATTGATTTAAGGATTCGAACTTTGGGTTTCTATCTCTTTCGTTGGTGTGAATATTGCCGATCGTTTTCCGCACCACATCATCATCAAAAGCAAAAAAGGTGAAATTCTCAGAACTGAACTGTTGCTCCATACCGGCCAGTTTTACAATTTGGGCAACGGTATCAAATGGAACTTTTTTGGCCTGTAGGTATTGCATCATATTCCCATCAAACTCTGCCTTCGCCTTACCTCCGTCTATATAATACTCATCACGCTTACAGGCATTTAAAACAAGTAAAAGTGCCACACATGCAATAATTAGCTTTTTCATATCTTGTATAATTTCTATTTAAAATTAATTACCACCATTAACCCAATAATCGTTTAACCGCATAAACGGATTGTTATTTAAGGCATTCCCGCTTATTGGCCAGGTCCATGCGCCACGGCTAAATTTATCTGAGGTAAGTACATTGTACGACCACTGGCTGCTTAAAATCCGCTTGGTACGCACCAAATCGAAATAGTGGTGTCCTTCGCCTATTAATTCCCTAGATCTTTCGTAAAAAATAAAATCCTTCAGGGTAGAGCCTCCGCCACCGGCATATTTTGACGCCTGTGCCCTATCTCTTACCATATTGACCAGCTTAATGGCCTCGGTATCTTCTCCTAAATCGGCAAGTGCTTCTGCAGCGAGTAAAATTTCTCCGCCATACCTAAAAATCATAAACGTATTATCAGGGTTGGCATCCTCTTCGCCGGTAGAGAAAGAATTCTGCGCAAATTTTATCATCATAAATTTTCCGTTATCGGCAAAAATATCTTCGTTAAACCAGCTGGTAATTCGCTTATCGCTACCATCCTGAAAAAGTTTCTGCATGTACTCACCCCTGAAATAAGCAAAACTTACACGGTGGGTATATTCTGGCCTTTTGTATGGATAATGCAAAAACATATCGGCCACAGGTGCGGTATTGGTATTTTGATCGCCGTAATTTATACTGCGGTAAAACTCGAATAAACTCTCGTCTGATCTTCCTTTAATTACGGTAGCCCATTCTGTAATCGGTAATAACCTGTATGCACCGCTGGCAATCATTTCGCGCCCTAAATCGGCAGTTTCCTGATAGTATTTCTTCGAATTGTTTGCATCAAAACCGGCATTCCACATGTTCATTTCCATAATTAAGGCAATAATGCTTCCACGGCTGGCCCTAACTCCTTTTAAAGATGGATCGGTATAAGTCCACGGGATCTGATTTTTATAGGTCTTAAGATCAGCTATACATTTGTTTAATACGGAAACAAAGTTTTCGCGTGGCAAAGCTGTAGAGTGGAAAGCATCGGTATAATACACTACATCGCCATATAACCTGACCATGATAAAATAGCTTAACGCACGGATAAATGCAGCTTCGGCTTTATACTGGTTTTTCTGCACATCGGTAAGTCCGGGTACACCTTCGTCCAGCTTCGCCATTAAAATGTTGGCACCTTGAATAGCACGGTAATAATCGGTCCAATCGGTAATTCTGTTGAAGTTGTAAAAGTCCCAAGGACGGCCACCTGATAATAAACCCAACAGGTTGTTTTTACCTAAAATCTCAACAAACTCGCGGGCCGGCGCTAAATCAGACTGGCTTTCGTATAATACTTCGCCAGAGCGGTACTCGCCTGTAGCGCCTATAAAATGGGTTTCGTTAAACTTACCGAAAACAATACGCGATAAATCGTAAATATTGGCTTCAACATCTTCTTTAGATTGAAAGAAGTTATTTCCTGATAACTTGTCTAAAGGTTGGATATCCAGAAACTTTTTACAAGCAGGCAATGAAAACGACGCTGCTAAAATCAAAGAATAAATGATAAACTTTTTCATAATAATATCTATTAATTGCCTGTATTAAGTTCTAACTGTACACCAATATTATAAGTACGCGGAACCGGATATCCTGTAGAAATATCGCGACCCAGTGTGGTTACGTTTTCAGGATTTGGCCCGGTGTACTTAGAAAAAGTAATCAGGTTATCTGTAGAGGCATATACTCTTAAACTGCTCATTCCGAAACGTGCGATAAACTTTTTATCGAACATGTAAGAAAGGGTAACATTACTTATTTTTAAATAGGTTCCGCTTTCCTGCCAAAGTGTTTGATCTGCCCTTAGCGGCTGAATCTGATCAAACCTTTTATAATCATACGGATAAGGGTATTTTGCAATGTCACCAGGTTTGGTCCAGATATTAAGATCGTTTAAAGGCACTACCGATTTTAGTGAATAGGGATCGCGCATAATGGCTATCCTATCGGCCAGGGCATTATTTAAAATGGTTCTGTCGGCGGTGTAAGTAGCATAAACATTTAAGCCCCATTTTTTATACCTGATGTTGGTAGAAAGCCCCCCCGTCATTAAAGGCTGCGAATTACCGGTAACTTCATAATCACGACCATCTAAAATATAATCTCCGTTTACATCTTTCATAATCGGATCGCCACCTAAGAAAAACTGCCCGTTAGATTGATATCTTTTACCCGTTACAGGGTCAGTTGGCACATCGGCATCGGTTTGATAAACGCCCTGATTGATCCTGAGGTAATTAGACAGTGTGTTTCTACCTACGCGGTAAACGTTGTGCTGCAGGTAACCAGAACCATCAAATTTGATAAACTGGCCATTATACTCTGCTGGAAGTTTTAACAGCACATCACGGTTAAGTGCACCATTTACCGAAACCGAAACATCAAAATCTTTGCTCGCTACCGGTCTTACGGTAATCATGATCTCCGATCCATAATTGGCAATACCTAAATCGTTACTCGCCAGCTTATTAAATCCGGTGGTATTAGATAAAAACCTATCAAACAGCAAGTTATCTACCTTTTTAAAATAAGTATCGAAGTTTACTGAGATTTTATCGTTAAATAAGCCCAGATCGAAGCCCAAATTATACTGGCTTGTAGTGGTTGGTTTTAAGTTAGGGTTTGGAATAATATCATAATCGATTCCGATGGTTGGGTTGTTGTTAAAGTTATTGTTCAGGTTATATATACCATAAATACTTTGGAGATTACCCGTTGGCACAATATTCTGTCCCCAGGTTAACCTCAAACTACCGTACGATAGCCATTTCATATCGGCCAGCCAGTTCTCTTTGTTAAAGTTCCATCTTAAACCAATGGAAGGGTTTTTAGAATATGGATTTTCCAATCCGCTGGATGAGGTACCATCCAAACGGTAAGAAAATTCGGCTACATATTTTTTATCATAATCGTATGATACCGAACCTGCAAATGATGCAATGGTTGCATTTTTATAGTTAGACAATACCCCTCCACCACGCGAGTAGTAGGCATCGTAGCCTAATGGCCCCTGTAACTGATCGTTAGGTGTTCTTTCCTGTCGGGTAATACCAGCCTGGGCACCCTGTTTGTAAATCTCGTTAAAGGTGTTTACAAAAAGGCTGTGTTTTTCGCCAAAGGTTTTGGCGTAGGTAATCCCATTTCTATTGTACAACTGGAAATTTCTGCCTACATAATCGTATACTTTTGCAAACTGCCCGTTTGCCGCTGCTGGCGTAAAGGTAGATTCGGTATCGGAAGTATAATCGTAACTTAAAGTAGAAGATACAGCTAAACCAGGAATAAACTCATAACGTGCTTCTACGTTAGTTCTTAAGTTTCTGGAATTGTTATCGTTTAATGTTTGCAATGCCGATAAAACCCCTCCCGATGCCTGATAGAAAGATGGTGGCGGCAATAAGGTAGATACCTGACCGTTTGAAGCTACCCCCGATTGTAATAAACCTACACCGTTTCCTTTATTCTGCTTTCCTACCGAGCCGTTAATAAAACCAAAAAATCTAAATTTATCGTTTGGTTTAAACTCCATATTCATATTGAGGTTGTAACGGTTATAACCTGTGTTTTTGATTACCCCTTTTTCCGTATAATAACCTAAGTTGGCCTTATAGTTAAATCGAGGATCACCGCCATCTAAAGCCAGGTTATGACTCTGGTTGTAGGTATTTTGAAAAAATACATCCTGCCAATCGGTAGAATTGTTCCAGTAGGCATTTAAACTATCAGCCAGGAACGAAGTATTCGAAATTCTCCTGATATCATCAACATTTGAAGCATTTAAAATAATCTGCTGGATTTTTAAAGATCTTTCCGAATTACCACCCAAAGTTTCGCGAAGTTTTGGCGGGGTTTTAACAAAGAAATTGGATACATATCTAATCCTTGGCACTTTAGAGTTACCCCTTTTGGTGGTGATGATAATTACTCCGTATGCCCCCCTCGAGCCATACATAGAAGTTGCCTGCGCATCCTTTAAAATCTGGATGTCTTCGATATCCTCCTGAGGGATTAATGAAAGCGGACTCACACCTGGTCCCTGGCTCTGGAAACCAAACTCTGCAGCTTTATCTGCATCTAACGGAACACCATCAATAATATACAGCGGTGAAGTTGGCTGCAAAAATGATTCGTTACCACTACCTGAGATACTTAAACTGGATAATCCACGAACCTGTACCGAACCCCTGAAACCCGGTGCACCGGTATTGTTCTGGATGTTTAATCCCGGTACTTTACCTTGCAAAAGTTGCTCTACGTTAGAAACCGGTATATCCTGAACCTCTTTGGCCTGAATTAAAACCGAAGATCCTGTAGTGGTTTGTTTAGACCTTTTCTGGTAGGCTACAATAACAATCTGATCCAGCTCTTTTCGGTCTTCAGAAATAGTTACGGTAATATTATTCTGATTGGTAATTTTTACACGCTGTGTGTTGTAACCAATAAACTTGAATATTAAAGTAGAACCCTCGGGCACGTTAACCGAAAATTTTCCGCTGCCGTTGGTTTGCGTTAGTCCTTTATTGGTGCTTTCTAAAATAATAGATACACCCGGAACGCCTTGTTTTGTTTCTTTATCAACAACGGTACCATTCACAAGGTTAAATTTCTCCTGCGAAAAAGCACTGGTGCCAAGCATTATACACACCACAAGTAATGTATAAAAAAGTATATTTCTTTTCATCATATTAGCTTTAAATATTGCTTATTCGCTGATAAACTTTGGATTATCTGTTTTGAAGTGAAATACAATTTCCCAATCTCCAGCCTGGTAAATGGCAAAATCGACCCCGAAATTGGCAATGATACGGCCACCACCAAAAGCCCCCCTGGAGTAACTCAACTGTGCTTTCGCTCTCGAACCTCCCGGTGCGTAAAATGTTGGGATTTCTACCAATGGAATTGGATAAGCTACATCGTACTGAACGTATTTATCCGTTTTCTGCATGTTAAAACCATGGATCATTTTGTCCCAAACGGTTTCGTTAAAGGCAGCCGGATTAATTTCAACCGAATCCTTATTTAAGGCTTTAATGCGGAGCGAGTGACCATTCCCGCCTGTAAACCGACGGATGTATACCACTACATCTTTCTGATCGTTATTACTGACCAGATTTTTGTTGGTTGTGGCACCAACCACATTATTTAAATATGGGCGGATATAATCTCTCAACTTTTTATCCAGAGGAAATTTAGGATCGGGAGCAGGCAAACCTGTGTAGGCATTAAAATCATTAGAAGGCTCGTAAGGTCTTTCTCTGAAAGGTCTGATCTGTAAATCTCTGATTAAACGTTCTCCACCGGTGTTTTTAATCTTTACATCAAAAAAGCGGGTATCCTGAGAGAAGTTTGTACTATCAACTGGTCTTGGTTTGATTAACTGATTGGTAGATGAGCCCCAAAGGATAAACTCTCCCGACGAACGTACCTCAAACAAAGCGTGTACTTCTATCTTTCTTTTAGCCTCTATTTCTGCCAGGCTTTTTTCTAAGCCTGTATAAGGAGCAGTAAATACGTAAGTAGGCACTTTCTGGAAAATATCGGTAACCGGTTTACCATCCCCAAAACGCGCATTCACAATTTCGAAGGTGATGGGTTGCGTAGAATTATCACCGTTAAAACCGCCCATTAGGTTAGTTCTGCCAATAATCGGCTCTAATACTTTATTGCTAAAGTTTACATTGTTACTCAGGTAATCTTTTTCTTCAGGCAGGTCGTACAGTTTTTTGCATCCGCTAAAAGCGATTAATGCAAACAAAACCACAACCATTTCTATTTTTACGATTGACTTCATAAGTTTCGTTAGTTTATTTTTTCTATGTCCCATCACGCTATTTCGATTTGTTTATAGTCCATTCTGCAAGCTGGAAAGTACCCCCGCTTCTGAGCTCGGTAATATTTATGCGGTAATAGAGGTATGCCGTAGTATTGGTACATCTAAAAACTTTTTGCTGATACCTTTCTTCAAAAAAGAAATTAGTTACCCGGTGCAACTCGGTCCAGTTAACACCATCCTGCGAGCCTTCGTAAGTCCAGGCTTTCGGATCTCTTTCTACCGCATCATTTGCCGATATTAAAGTATAAACAGAAGATACCTCTGGCGTTTTAAGTTTAAACTGCATGGTTAAAAACCCTTGCAGATCGCATAAAAACTTGGTATGATCATCCCCATCGATCACTTTTTTAGAGTTTTCTCCACTGGTTGGCCCACCGCCGTTTTCGCGGTTAGCAGAGAAGGTTCCACCCACGGTAACCATTAAGTTTGGCGGAGGGGGAATAAAAGTTAAGCGGGTAACAAAGCCATCGAAACCGAAAATATGATCGGGACTGATTACATGCACAATGCCATTTTTGGTTTTGATGTTGTTTGAAGCAGTTGTACTTGTAGACCAGTTTCTGATGAATTTGCTCTTTTTGGTATTGCTAAACTGAATCACTTCCGGACCGGCACCCACCTCTCCCGAGGCAGAACCCCGCACCGATTTGGCATGCATGGGATAACCTACTTTAACACTGGTTAAATTAAGTCCATCCTGCAACTTTAAAGAATCAGATGGTTTTACACCCCTGATGATATAGTAAGAAACCATCGTATCTAACTGTATTCCATCAATGTTTGATAAAAACAGCGGGTCTTTATCTGACTGTTTTCTTAAGGTATTTAAATTTCTTAATGCCAGCTGAAAACTTGGGTTGGTAACCGCAAAAAGCGTTACATTACTATCGGTAAGGGTTTTCTTCAAGCCCATTCTATCAACCGCTACAATTAACGAGTCGTATACCCCTGGCTTACTTTTTAAATATTCGTATATGTTTCCGTTATATGGTACTGCACTATCTTCTACATCGTAGTAGCCCCCATTTTTTTTACAAGCCGAATAAATGACGGTGAATAACAAGAGCATTGTTAGCACACCCATATATTTTATAAAATTTTTCATATCAATATTATTTAGCGCCAGTAAGGATTCTGAGTTAATAAACTATTTTGAGCGATCAACCTGCGCGATATCGGCCAGTAGATCCCACCCGAATTGATGAGGGTCATAAATTTGGCATCGTTCTGCTTAATTTTATTGTATCTGATTAAATCGTACCACCTATGCCCTTCTCCCAATAATTCGCGGTGTCTTTCTTCGAAAATGATTTTGATGATATCATCGGTAGCCAGATTAAAAGCAAGGGTTGTACCTTGCGTAACCCTCCTGCTCATTACCTGAGACAATTCGTTTATAGCCCCCTGTTGATCGCCTAAAACAGATAGTGCTTCGGCCCTTAACAGGACAATATCTTCTAAGCGGGTAAAGATTAATGCACTGGTAAAATACCGGAAGTTTGGATCAGTACCGCCGCCCTGAATAACCTTTATTTTACTGAATATTGGATATTTACCATTTAAATTGGTGAAATACCTGTCGAATTTCGATTGCCCCAACGTATCGATTGAGAATCTTTCATCTTTCGCTAAATTGAAATATTTTAAGATCGAATCTTTTGGCAGATAGATATCAGGAACAGACTTGGTAATAATGGGCTCTGCAAGGGTTAATTCTTCAATATGCCCGGTTGATGAACCGTCAATGTGACCATAATCTGAATTAAAGCCAAACATTTGTCGGTTATTTTTATTGTAGAAAAACCCGTTTGAATTGCTTAAATCAGTTGTTGAGGTATAACCACCTCCGCTTCTGCCATAATTATCTTCAACAAATTTGCTGTATTTGGCAACACTGGCATAATCTGCATTCCAGGCCGCAACGTGCGAAAGCACTGCGTAAGCCGTAACTTTAGTCGCTAAAGCACCTCCCCATCTTCCTCCGCCTTCGTTATAATAATCGCCCGGCTGCTGAATATCGTTTCCACTATAAATATATGGCAGATCGGCCGCGGCCCTTAATATTTCCGATTCTACCCAGGCTAAAACCTTAGCTTGTTTTTCTCTGGCTTTATTTTCGAAAGCACCTTCATTTGACGAGATAATAAAAGGAACATCACCCCAGATGCGCACCATGTAGAAATAAGCAAAAGCCCTTAAAAACCTGGCCTGCGCAATATCTACCGTCATGTTATTATCTGAGTAGCGTTTATCGGTTGCTTTAACGTGTGCAATATTTTCCAGAAAAACATTAGCACCATTAACAATGGCATAAAACCTGGTCCAATCAGAAAGTGACTCTACCACAGGATAAGATGCATTTAAATTGTTGCTGATAACCGCTTTTAAATCCTGTCTTTTCGGGCTTGTAAACTCGCCTGGTCTTACATCCCCATAAATCCAGTGGCTGTTGTTATCAGAAAGTGCAGCTCTGGTTAAGGCATAAACCCCCAGAATTCCGGCACGGGCATCCTCTACCGTATTCCACATATTTTTTTCGCCCACCACCCTGCTCGAGTCGGTTTCCAATGCTTTATTGCAGCTGGTTAAAGCCACCACAGCAAGGAGAAATGCGTATAATATATTTTTCATCGTAATTGATGTATTTTTAGTAGCTATTTCCATATTATAATTCCATTTTAACGCCTAAAGTGTATGTTCTTGGTATCGGTTGTCCGTAGCCGGTATCTACGCCATCATAGCTTACCAGTTCCGGATCTTGCCCGGTGTAAGGGGTGATGACAAATACATTGCTTACGGCGCCGTAAACGAAGAATTTATTGACCTTTATATTTCTCTTTTTCAATAGGTTGCCCAATTCATAACCTACCGATACCGATCTCAATTTTAAGAACGAGGCGTTTTCTAAGAAAAGATCCTGATCTACACGATAAGGAATAACGGTGCTCCACGGATTGTATAGCGGATATTTGCTATAATCGCCACGTTTCTCCCAAAAAGTAATTTCTTTCACCGAGCTTACATCGGTATTACCTTCGCGGTTTACAAAATCGAAGCGGCTGGCCATTTCCTGATTAATCAGCTTTCTGCCCAAATTGAAATATAAATTGGTGCTCAAACTCCAGTTGCCATAAGTAAAAGCGTTATCAAAACCACCAGAAAGTGTTGGCAATGAGTGCCCTTTTAATACTTTGTCTTTTTCGTCGATTACATGATCACCATTTTGGTCTTTCCATCTCGGATCTCCAGCCTTTAATGCCTGTCCGTTATACTTTAACGGCTGACCATTTACTACAGGAACCTGTGCAGTTGAAGTGTAGATACCTTCATTTTCCAATAACCAATATTGATCTACCGGTTCGCCCACTCTTAATAACCTGTTTCCGATTATAATTTCATTTAAGCCTCTTGGCAATGCTTTTAAGGTGTTGCTATTGTGGTTAAAATTTAATGAAGAATTCCACGAGAATTTATTTTTAGCCATTACCAATGCGTGGATAGATAAATCGACACCGGTATTGCTCACATCCATTCCGCTTTCTATTGATTGTTTGTAACCATATTCTGCGTACGATGGAATGCCGATCAACTGGTTTTTATCAGCCTTGGTGTAAAAATCGACCGAAACATGCAGCCGGTTTTTCAACATGGCCACATCAGCTCCGATATTTAACTGATCTGAATAGGCCCATGGCACGCCATAACCCACCCAGCCAAACGAATAGGGCCTGGTTAACACACCGAAAGCATTGTATCCTGGCACGGTTAAATTGCCGGTATAACCAACTGATGCAGTATACTGTGGCCCCTGGGCGTAATTATCATAGGTAAATGTTCTGCCTAAACGGCCAACACTTGCCCTTAAAACTAAATCATCAACTAATCTGGTATCTTTTAGTAATTCGTTTTTAACATTCCATGCACCTGAAATTACAGGAGAATAAAACCAGCGTTTGGTTGGCTGTGCATTAGATGATCCATCTAAACGTAATGTTCCGGATAGGAAATACTTATCATTATACGAGTAGTTTACTTTACCATAAAAGGATAACAGGTTGTCTTCCGTTTTATCTAAAAAGCGATAAGTAAGTTCTCTTGGAAATGCTCTTGGTACCAGGTAATTAGGATTATCAGCCCCATTTGGTAATTTTGGATCAGAATCCAATAAATTAATTTTGATATAATCATTGGCGCCTTTATAAGCATAAGCATAGTTATACTTATAAATATCCCACATCATCGATTGGCCTAACTCCACATGAAAATCATGTGCGGTATGCAGCTTGAAATCGTAAGCTGCTTTATTATCCATCATTAACCGTTGGTTAAAACCATAATAGTTTGATGCATAGCTATTGCCCTGCAACAAGGTTCTGGCATAAAATATATCCCGGTAACCTTCATTATAATCTACATTAAAAGCCGATGATAATTTAACCTTGCCCAGTGTAGCCACCAATTTGGCATACCCCTGGATCAGGTTGGTTTTATTATCATCAAAACCTTTGCTGTATTCATTTAAATAAGTGCCATAATAATCTTTATTGGGTGCAGGTGGGGCACTCAGATCGGGAAAGTAATTAACCTGTGCAAACCGGTCCCTAAGTGTTCTGTTCCGGTCGCGGTTTAACCTGTTCCCATTAATCATGGCAGAGAAAAGCAGCCATTTAACCGGGCGCATATTAATATTAAACATGGCGCTGTAACGGTCTAAGCCTGTACCATCGGCAACACTCTGGCTTTTAGCATTACCTAACGAAAATCTAAAATTCGCACGGTCCGACCCTCCGGTTAAGCCAAAATTTATGCCGTATATCAGTGCGTTTTTATAGTACAGATCAGTCCAGTTCGATTTACCGCTGTAAACATTATTAAGCGAGTCGCTTAAATAAACAGGATATTCTTCATCATCAGAATACCTGCCATTGGTTGTATAAATATCATAGAACCTTTGCCTGAATTCATTTTCATATTTACCATTAATGGTATTAACCGTTGGTTTTTGCACCATTCCGATATATGAATTAAAGCTAATACTCCTCGAATTGCCCGAAGCCGCTTTTGAGGTTAACACGATAACACCGTTTACTCCCCTGGGCCCATAGATGGATGATCCTGCCAAATCGCTCAATACCTCTACAGATGCAATGTTATTGAGATCAATTCCGGCAAGGAGATTAGTGGCTGGGCCAATTCTGTTAAAATCGTACTGTTGGATATCGAAGGCAAAAGGGTGCTCTCCGATTAAGGGGATTCCATCCAATACCACCAATGGCTGTACGGCATATACATCTTTCTTTGAAAGCAGTGGCATAGCAGCACCCCTGATGATCATGTTCTGAATAGAACCAGGTTCGCCTGATGGTTCTTGTACGTATAAGCCCGCATAATTACCTTTCAGGCCTTGTTGTAGGGTAATGGCCGGAAACAGTGAAAGATCTTTAACATCTTTCTGTACACCTCCCGATAATTTACGGTAAATTGTTTTGAGTTTAATTTGTTCTAAACTGTCTTTCCTTAAAGAGTCTTTTGGCGATACATACTTAATTTTAGTTGTATCCTGCAGAACAAAAAGATTGGTTGTTAGGCCTTTATGAACTTTTTTGCCTGCCGAAAAAACAGGTAAAACGTTTAATGTAAACGCGGCAAAAAAGACAAGGCACGCCCATAAGTATCGCATAGTTAATGGATCTTTTAATTGGTAAAAAAATGATTTCTAAAACTTATTTTTTCGGAAACGGCATAGTATATCTCAGGTTAAAGAGACAGGTACTTCGGTAGTAATAGTTAGGGGTTCTCATAAAATTTAGCATTTGGTTAACTCAAATATATACTATACTAAAACGTTTTAATAACAAATTGTCATTTTTATGAAATTTTTATAAAACATCACAATAATATTTAATTCTATTAATTTAATTGTCAAATAGACAGGTAAAAAAGTAAATATTATCAGAATACCTTAAAAAATTAACATCCTATAAAACAGTCTATAAGGGAATTTTTCGCCAACAATAACAATAAATCGCACAATTTTATGTTGCTATTTTCCTAAAGAACTTAAACGTTTTAGTAAAAACACGAAACGCAGATAAGGCAGTAAAGATTAAACCGGCAATAATTGTTTAGGGATGGGAATAGCCACTACCCAATTATACCTTATAAGATTAGCTTCGATACCATGGTATTTTACACCGTAAAACAGGAGGTTAAAATTAATTTATTTTTCGGTGGCCACCCGATAGGTTGGATCTTCTATAATGTTTACCTCTATTATCTGATCTGCATTTTTCAGTAAGCGTTTACAGTCGTCGCTCAGGTGCTTTAATTGGAGTTTCTTATCAACCAACCGGTAGCGTTCGGTTAGCTTATTCAGCGCATCAATACCCGACATATCAAAAACACGGCTATGCTTAAAATCAATTATAATATGTTGAGGATCATGAGCTACATCAAAAAGCTCATTAAAATTAGCAATTGATCCAAAAAACAAGGGGCCGAATATTTCGTAGGTCTTTACACCACTGTCGTCGATATGTTTAGTAGCACGTATCCGTTTAGAACTTTCCCAGGCGAAAACAAGTGCCGAAATAATTACGCCTATTAATACCGCAAGCGCAAGGTTATGCAGCCAAACTGTAATCACAGCCACCAGAATCCCAATAATAATATCCTGTGTAGGCATTTTATTAATCACTTTAAAGCTCATCCATTCAAAAGTGCCAATGGCCACCATCATCATTACACCAACCAAGGCGGCCATGGGCACACGATCGATTACCGGAGCGCCTATCAAGATAATAAGCAATATAGTTAAGGCAGCAATAATGCCCGATAACCTCGCCCTCGCACCTGCCGAGAGGTTAACCAGTGTTTGGGCAATCATTGGGCAGCCGCCCATACCCGTAAAAAAGCCATTTGCAATATTGGCAATTCCCTGAGCAATACTTTCCCTGTTCCTATCCCCTTTGGTTTCTGTAATTTCATCAACCAGGTTTAAGGTGAGCAGGCCCTCCGTTAAGCCTACACCTGCCATAATGAGTGAATAAGGAAAAATGATCTTCAGCATATCCAGACTCAGCGGCACTTCCGGAATATGAAAGGGAGGAAAACCTCCATTTACTGAAGCAATATCCTTAACCAGTTTGGTATCAATTCCAAAACATAAAACGATAAGAAAAACCACAATAATAGCCACCAGTGAGGATGGAATGGCTTTGGTTATTTTAGGGAGAATGATCACTATTGCAACAGTGAGTAATACCAAAGCCAACATGATATATAAAGGAGTACCGCTCAACCATTCTACTCTGCCGTTAACAAGGGTTTTGAACTGTTCCAGTTGCGACATGAAAATAATAACTGCCAAACCGTTAACAAAGCCGAACATTACGGGCTGCGGAACCAGTCTGACAAATTTTCCAAGCTTAAACAGCCCCACCATAATCTGAATTACCCCTGCCAAAGCCACTGCTGCAAAAACATATTCTATACCCTGGGTTTTCATTAAGGCGATAAGCACAATTACTGTTGCACCTGCCCCACCAGAAATCAAACCTGGCCTGCCGCCTAAAACAGCTGTAACCAAGCCCATAATAAAAGCAGCGTATAAACCTGTTAAAGGAGGAAAACCCGCCAGGATAGCAAATGATAACGATTCGGGGATCATTGTCATAGCCACCGTTAAGCCTGCAAGAATTTCAGTTTTATAATTTATTTTCTTCGAAAAATCGAAAAGTTGCAGGTAGGGCTTCATCAGTTAAATTATTTGCAATTGCAAATATCCAATTTTATTGGAACATTAATTCTATAATAAAAATGGAGACTGAATAAGTCAGCATGAGCAGGCAAAAAATATTTATAAATGGGTTACAAATCCTGATTAATGATAATTCCAGATCTGAAAACTAACTCGGGATAACTTTTTTGCGTTTAAGTTCGTCAAACAGATCAAAAAACATTTTTTCAGTATCAATATAATCGTGGAAGCCCAATCGCCTTGCTTTGGTACCGTCAGAGAAAAAATCGTAATCCCAGGAAAAAACAAAGTCGCCAAAAGCCCAAGAAGATACTTCTTCATAACTGTGTTTGGCTAGGTTATGTTTTTCTTGCATCTGTATCCACAAAGCCGATTTATCGGCCATTACGGTTTGCAAAGGCATTTGAAGTGGAGGTGCAGCATCCATTTTAAAATAAGCTGCAATTTTAGGCCAAAGATCATTCCAGCGGATCAGATCACCATTGGTGATATTAAAAGCTTGATTGGCACATGCCGGGTTAGTAGCCGCCCATACTGTTGCTTTTGCCAATAATCCAGCATCTGTAATATCTAAAAGCTTATCGTAAGCCCCTACTTTGCCAGGAAAACGCAAAGGCAAAGCCAGTTCTTTCGATAGGGATGCATAAACTGCAATTACAGAAACCAAATTCATCGGATTGCCCAATGCGGTACCCGCAACTACAGATGGCCGAAGCGCAGACCAATTCCATTTTTTACCTTTTTGCTGTGCCTCAAGAAACTGTTGCTGATCTACATTAAATTCTGGAGGCATATGTCCACCGTCGCTTTCTTTTGCTGGTGTTTTAAAAGGACCGTAATGCGCCCCGTATACTTTATAGCCCTGCATTAAACTGATGTGCTGTAAGTTTTTTGCAATACTTTCCATAACATTAAACACGTTTACAAGCATCGCCAAATTAGGCGCAACCAGCTCCGCCCATGTAGGTTTATCTTGATACGCGGCATAAAAAATATGTGTTACCGTAGTTAAAGGGCTCAATTGTTCCTTACTGTCTTCTGGGTCGAGCAGGTTTACAGAAATGTACGTGGTTTTATCTGTATCGAGCCCGCCCCGACGCGATAAACCGATAATATCCCAATCGCCAAGACTTTCTAAATGGCTGATTAAATTACTACCAATTACGCCATTTGCACCCACAACCAATGCTGTTTTACTGTTATTCATCTCTTTTGATTTAAATTGATTCATGTAAAGCAAAGATCCTGACAAACCAGAGATATGTTTTTGTAAAATAGTATGATAGATTTGTATAAATCTATGATGAAGCGATACGTCCAATTTCAACCAATTGTTATTTCAGCATTTGAAGTAAGTAAATGGCAGCACCCTGTACACCAGCACAACCATTACGAACTGATATACATTAAAAATGGATCTGGCCATCATATCATTAACGAAATTCCAATTGTTTACGAAAAAGGGAATCTCTTCCTAATTGGTCCGGATGATGACCATCGTTTCGAAATTGATGAAAAAACACATTTCATTTACATCAAGTTTACTGATCTATACATCCATCAAAAAGAGGTTAACCCAACGGGCTTGCAATACCTGGAATACCTGATCAAAAGCCGGGAAACACATTTTCTAAGTTTTAACTTTACTGCCGATGATCAGTTGATTGTTGAAAACATCATTGCGCTCATCCTATCACTCAACATAAACATGTTGCAAAATGAAGCTTTAATCTGGACACAGATCTTAATGCTCTCCACTATTATGCAACGCAATATGCCCGAAATTAAAAGCAGTGCACAACGATCAAAAGACATTCAAGCCATTTTCTGTTACCTGCACAAATATATTTACCAGCCTAAAAATTTAAAGGCGAATGTAATGGCAAAACACTTTAATCTTTCAGAAGACTATATAGGGCCCTATTTTAAAAGAAATACAGGCATAACCTTACGCCAGTATATCCACAATTATCGTCAGCATTTAATTCAACAGCGAATAGAAAGCGGAAGATTTGGACTGAAACAAATTGCCATAGAATTTGGCCTTGTTGATGAAAGCCACGTGAGTAAACTGTTGCGAAAATTCTGAAGAGAGGAAAGATGAATTAGTCTGAAGTCGGGAGTCAGAAGTCCGAAGTCTATTGCACGAAAGAAACAAAACATGCCTTGGTACCCTCTGCGCCCATCTTCTATATCTGCGGGACAAACAAATATTTATAACCGATTGCAAATCCCTGGTGTTTAGGAGACTGTATCATAAATATAGAATTGTCATCCTGTCCAAAGGACTCCTGTGGAGAGCCTGTCGAAGGACCTGTTTAAATATCTAGAAAGGCGTTTCGACTACTTGTCCCGATTCTTCGGGAAGCTCAACGCGACAAATTCGAATGGAATTACAAATATGATATAGCCTCCAATGAGCGGTAATTTTATTTAAAACAAAATTTTAACATTTCCCGAAAAACCTAATTCGATAAAACTTCCTGTCGACCATTTAATTTCGAGTGGACCCCCTGCATCTTTTACGGTTTCTTTACTCACATCCTTCCCGGTTCCATAATTGATCTGCGCAAAGGGATTTTTATCAATATTCAGCACTAAAAGCAACCGGCTACCTTTTTGCAGTTGCTTACTGAATGTTCTCGACCGGTAAAAAGGTATCGTTTCTAACTTCCCAGGCTTAAGCAAATTCCTTTTGCTCATATCATGTGCGTAGCTGGCTCTACCTAAATAATAAGAAAGCTGAAAGTATTCACCTGTGGGCGTAACTTCGTACAGGACAAGGCCTACATCCATATCTTTTTTGTTGATGACGGCCTTAAGCTGCCCCTCTAGTGTACCTGATACTGAAATGGCCTGATTAAATGGCTTCGTGATAAAAAACAGCCCATTGGATCTGTCAATTTCTTTTTTAACGATCGGATTAGGATAATAATCATTGTAGAAGGCGGTTCTATCTACCAAATCGACCTGCTGATGCATAAAAACTTGTTCAGCTGGCTTTTGCTCCGATAGCAGCATTGTTCCGTTTATACTATCTAAATAAAACCTAACACGGTGATCTTCCATTTTTGACAATGAAGGAGCATGCTTCCACTTATTTGCGCCCATTACCTCATAGTTGATCTTATCTTTTAACAGTGCAGGTTTCTTTCCGCCTTTAAGAATATAATCAAGCCATTGGAAGGTAATTTCGCGGGTATTGATCAGGGCAACTGAATCTACTTCATAACCTCTCAGCTTGGCTACACCACCTATCTGCGATCCAAAATGATCATAAGGGCCTATAATTAAATAATGTTCGGCTGATGGATTATACTTGTAATGTTCGCGCAGGTATTCTAATGCCGAAATTTGCCCATCATCGTAATAACCGGTAATGCTGAGCACGGGAATATTGATGTGTTTAAAATCTTTGCCATAGGGCACCATCGACTGCCAGTAGGCATCGTAATCGGGGTGACTAAGCCATTTCTGCAACATCGGGTTTGGTGTACCATCAATGCTGTCGATCTTATTGTAGGCGGCCCCACTTTCCCACCAGTTATTCCGCATCCTGCGCCAACGGGCATTATCGTTATTCACAGCATCATCGGTGTATTTGTTATTGGTGATGTAAAATGCCCACTGATAATTGGCTGCTAAAAAAACATTATTTTCCATGGGTAAGCCAAGCCCTGGAATCGCCGCTACATAGGGTACAATGGTTTTAAGCGCCGGATGCAGGTATTTGGCCGCTGCCCATTGTGCAAAACCGGAATAACTTCCGCCATACATGCCCACGCTGCCATCGCTCCACGATTGTTTAATAATCCAATTGATAACTGCATTTACATCCTTTGCTTCATGTTCGTAAGGCGCTGGCTGATCAGGGCTCAGTCGTTTTCCTCTCGCATCGGCCACAATGCCTACGTAACCATGATCGGCGGCATACTTGGCTTCCATCAGACTTTTATCGGTATTGGAGTAGATAAAATAAAATAATGCTGCAGGCAATTTCTGCTGCACACCTTTTTTCCTCACCACTACAGCTGATAGCGTAATGCCGTATTTTGTTTTAATCATCACGCTATCATTGATGATATAATTAGTGCTATCGGGTAAGGTTAGTTTTTGCTGTGCAAAGGTTTCAATGCCCATTAAGAGGCATAGCACAGCCATACCCAGTTTTACTAAGTTTATTTTCATGATCAAGAAATTATAGTTTATATTTTAATGAGGCTCCTTAATTTAACAGCCTGCCGTTCTGATATTCTGATTAAATTCCCCGTTTTAAGTTCTACAAACATCCCCTCATCATCTTTTTTTATCGAACTGATATAGTCGAGGTTAAATAATATACTTCTGCCGGCTCTAAAAAATCTTTCACAATCTGGATTTTCTTCGAGTTTGTTTAAGGAGGTTTTGAGCAACACCTGCTCTTGCCCGAAAAAGAGCCGTGCGTAATTATCTACCGACTCAATCAAGTACACATCTTTCCATTTAATGAGGTGGTATTTGCTCCTATCCTTTACAAAAACAGCTGCGTCATTCGCACCGATCTTTTCTATAGTTTTATCCATTGCACTTTTAAAGCGTTCTTCCCGTACAGGTTTCATGAGGTAATCCAAGGCGCTTACTTCAAAAGCCTGCACCGCATAGCTGTCGAAAGCGGTTACAAAAATCACCTGTGGCACATGTACCAAATTCTCCAACAGGTCGAAACCCGAACGGCCAGGCATCTGTATATCCAAAAAAATCAGGTCAGGTTTTAAAAGTCCTATAAGCTGTTCTGCTTCATCAGCATTGGCAGCCTCACCCAATATCGTAACCTCTGGATAGCTTTTCAACATCCTTATCAATTCCTGCCTTGCGCCACGTTCATCATCAATAATCAGCGACCTAATATTTCTCATCACATTGGGATTTTAATTTCGGCGCAAACCTTTTGCTCCATTTCATACAGACTGAAAGATGCATGATGCTGATAACTCAGATCGAGCCGTTCTTTCAGGTTCCGAAGCCCTATACCAGCCACCGTTTTATCCTGTTCTAACTTGCCAGGGTTTAAAACACAGATGCTTACCAATCCATGCTGTTCGTGAATGATTACTTCGATCTTTCCACCCTGCTTTTCTAATGCAATGCCATGTTTTACCGCATTTTCGACTAATGTTTGAATGCAAAGGCGTGGCACCATCAATCCAGAGAGCGAAATATCGATATCCAAATCGTATTGTAATCTTTCTTCCATCCTCAACCCTTCCAGCTCCAGGTAATCTCTCACCAGGTCTACTTCTTCATTTAATCTGATCAGCATGGCATTGCCTTTATACAATCCACTGCGCAACAGTTCGCTTAGGAGGTCGATTGCCCTGCCAGCAGCATCGGGGCGGGTGTACACCAATGATTTTATGTTATTAAGTGCATTGAATAAAAAATGAGGATTTAACTGCGCAGAAAGATTATCCAGCTGAGATTGTTTAAAGCTAAGCGCCAATCTGGCATTTTCTACCGATAACCGCATTTCTCGTTTTGCGTAGTGGTAAAGGTGGTAGGCCAAAAGCCATATGGCCATTAAACGGATACCGGCAATAAAAATGCCTGCTGCATTTAAACTAAAAAAATCAGCAAACGACTGAGTTGGGTGGCTTAGAAACAACAACCTCACCAGGTACAGTTTACTCACAGTAACGATGGTAAAAAAAACACCCATCACCGGAATAACGATCAACACCCGCCAGATCAGTTTCTCGAGCGCCAGGTCTTGCCAATGGTTTTTACGTGCAAAATTACGGTACAAATGGGTAATCAATATATACATCACCACATCCGAAATAAACTGTACAACTGCCATATCGAATCTGAAACGACCAGCAGCAGACCAGCCTTGAAAAGCCCAATACAGCGCAGCCACCGACCAACCAATGAGTTGGCATTTCCAGTAAAGTGATATGTAAGGTTGCTTTTCCAAAATGTTCTGCTTGAAACAAAGCAACGAAAACTAATTTTAAGAAAAAAGATAAAGTACAGGAACGTAGGCCTTTGGGGGATGAGTGGTTCTTTTAGCCGGGAGTCAGAAGTCTATCGTGCAAAACAAATAGACACACCTTTGTGCGCTTTGTGCCTAAAGGATAGAAATAGTCCGGAGTAGGAAGTCTAAAGCCTATCGTGCCAAAGAAACAAAATATGTGCCCTCTGCATTCATCTTCTAGATCTGCGGGACAAATAAATAGTTAAAACGGATTGCAAATCCGTAGCACTTGGGGTTGGATTGCAAATCCTGACCAATAATAGGCCTAACTTTGGGCTCTCTGCGCCCCTCTTAGCGTCCTTTGCGGTTAAAACATCAATTTAGCAACTGCTTTTTAAAGGTATTCGGGCTAACACCCACCTCTTTTTTAAATAAACGTGAGAAGTAAGAGAGGTTCTCAAATCCCAATGCATAAGCAATCTCCGAAACCGACCTATCTTCACCGATCAAACGGTTTTTTGCTTCAGATATCAGGTAAATATGGATATGTTCTAAAGCGGTTTTTCCACTTTCCTGTTTTAAAACATCTGTTAAATAACCTGCCGAAATGTTTAAACGCGCTGCCATATCATGCACTGATGGCAAACCTTTAGTAGCCAGTAATCCATTAGCAACATATTTATTTATTTCTTCATTAAACCTGGTTACTGTTTTGCCCGAAATTTCTGTGCGGTTAAGAAATTGTCTTTTGTAAAAACGTTGACTGTACTTTAGCAAAGTATCTACATTGGCCAAAATCAATTCGCGACTATATTCATCCTGGTTGTTTCGGTATTCGGTTTCAATTTTATGATACAGCTCCCATACTGTGCTTTCTTCACTGGGCGAGAGATGCAGCGCTTCGTTGGTTTCGTAATCGAAGTAATGGTATTTTTTGATGGTATCATGCAACATATGTCCATTCAGAAAATCTCCGTGAATAAAAATCAAAAAACCGTCTTCATCCAGCTCCAGGTTTTTCATTTCGATTACCTGATGAGGTTTAAAGAACATCATCGAACCACACTCATGGTCGTATTTTGTACGCCCATAAAGGATATGACCCGCAATAATCTTTTTAAAACCGATCATATAGAAATCGCTCGTAAACTCCCGGTCGCCCATGGTACACATGTGGTCACATTTGTAAATGCTAAACAATGGATTCTCCGGTGGCGGAAATGCATTTTCTCTATGGAATTCGGCCAAGTTCTTATAGTGTTTCATCCCTTTGAACGGTAATTAACCACAAGCTACACAATTACCCCGTACAGCTTGTAGTTAAAGGTTTTAAATGATTTATTAATGACCGTGCGCATTGATCGCCACTTCAGCCCATTCATCAAATTCGGCCAAACGTTCTGCATAAACCTGTTTAACACCTGGGAGAGCCACTTTACCCAACAAGAAGTGTAAAGGAGGTTTAGGACTGTCGATCAATGCCAATACGGCGGATACCGTTGCTTCTGGTTTGCCCCAACTATCGGGTGTTGAAGCATCAAAAAATGCTTTTTTAACTGGAGCATATGCTTCTAACGACGCTGTTTGGAAAGCTGAAGCACCCGACCAGTCGGTAGAAAAACCATTTGGTTCGATTAAACTTACATTAATGCCAAAACCTTTTACTTCCTGTGCCAGCGTTTCACTTAAGCCATTTACCGCATATTTGGATGCGTTGTATAAACCCAGCACAGGAAAAGTTACCAAGCCCAGGAAGCTCGAGACCTGGATAATGTGCCCGGCCTGTTGTTCGCGCATTACCGGAACAACAGCTTGTGTTACCCACAATAATCCGAAAAAGTTTGTCTCCATTTGTGCACGGGCCTGTTGTTCGGTGGTTTCCTCTATCGCACCAAATAAACCAAATCCCGCGTTATTGATCAATACATCAATGCGGCCAAAGTGTTGCTTAACTTTTTCAACTACGGCAAAACAGGCATCCCTATCATTTACATCCAATTGAAGCGGAAACACGGCATCACCATAAGCTTCTACCAAATCATTTAAATCTGCTGTATTTCTTGCAGTTGCAGCCACTTTATCGCCACGTTCTAAAAGGGCCTTTGCCCAGATTTTACCAAAACCACGTGAGGCACCGGTAATTAAAATTATTTTCGACATTTTTTTCTTTGTTAAATATTGATAACAAAGGTATTGCGGAGCGCTAAGACCGATTTATACAAAACACGGGACTATTAGCACATTTTAAGGTTTAGCTAAATTTGTGCGAATATTTAAGAATAACCAAAGTATTGAGGCATAAGGATTAGGTAATTATTGCATTGCCAAATCGGGATTTTCAATAACCAAGCGCTTAAATTAGCGCATGGCACAAAACTTTCAATATCTTGTAGCGTCTATCGGTATCTTTACGTTTCATGAGAAACCATTAATCTAAAAACCACTCACCTATGAAAAATCTACTTTTTCTTTTTGTAGCCTTTGCACTTGTTTCTTGCAAAAAATCGGAAAGATATGGTCCGCTGAACTTAAAAAACGGACAGGAAGTTGAACTGCTGGTAAGCCCTCGTTATGCTGCAGATAATGATGTGCTTTTGAAGTTGCCAGGCAATGTAGATGCCGGTGCTTCGTTATGGGGTTTTGATCAAAGGGAACCTGGTTATTCTTACCGCGTTAAAGCCAGATTCAACCGCGATAAAGAGCCACTTCAAGACGGACCTGAATACTATTTTATTTTTGAAAATATAATTAGCAAAGAGCAATACAAAGGAACGGAGTCTTTTCCTGTTCAACTGATTACTTCATATGTACCTGGCGGACCAGTAATAAGACTAAGCAAAACAGGAAATGACTATTATCTCATTCCTGATAAATTGCAACTCACTTATGCAAATAGCACGGTTCAGAACGAACTTGAAGAAATCTGGCTAAATGCACAGGAAATCCGTGCAAACTGGCAAAAAGGGCAACAGCCAAAATGGAAGGCCATTAAAGCAACAGTGATACAGGATCCGCAGAAATTTGGGAAGGCCTACCTGGTACAACAGATACAATTCATTGATTAACAGAAAATACAAAAGGAGAATGTTCTAAGCGCATTCTCCTTTTGCTTTTAAGTAAAACCGAAGATTTACATTAGCTAGATATTGTTACTAAAGATTCATTTTCAATTAATTAAACGTGCTGCATTTCACTCCAAAAGGTTAAGGGCGGATCTTTTGCGGCAAGGGCAAATCACTTTCCAATCTTTCGTCCTTACCCCCCACAGAAGATACCAAACCAACTGACTTTAGCTGTGTTCAGTATGCATGTGCCCGTTCGGCTTTTTCATATCACATTTCGTTTAACTTAAATATATTTTTCATCAGCAACCACTTTTCTCCAGGCTTTGCCAAGGGTAATGCCTGCTGATATTTCCACATGAGTTCTTCCCACTCTTTCACCTTAGGGTTAGCAATATCCATAGCTGTCTTTTTTTCAAAACTGAAATTATCATCAGTTTCCATGATCATGAACAAACGGTTTGAAATGCGGTATATCTCCATTTCCAAAACCCCTGATTCGACAATACTCCGCTTAATTTCAGGCCAACCATTAAGGTGATAAGTTTCATACTCCGCTATGAGTTTTGGATCATCAACGAGATCCAGTGCCAAACAATATCTTTTCATCTTTCACTTTAAAATGTAAGCGGCTCTCCCTATTTTTTGAATTCTATTTTGAAACCAGTTACCAACCAGGCCGGATAATCTGCGGGTTTGCTAATTACGAGGGCATCATCTTCCTGCACCCACTTTAATTTACTTTTACTGCCCAGCATCGTAACCGAAGTGATGGGCTTCTCCAGGTATTTCGATCTGCGCCCAAGTAAGGTCATTCTGATGCTTTCATTTGGCACATTTAAACAGAAAGCAAAAAGATTGTCCGCCCTTGTGGTATACCTGATGTCTGTCGATTGATATTCACCTGAATCGGTTAAACCACCAAAATGGCCCTTTTTCTGGTTTGATTTAATGGTAGAAGGGCCTTCTCCATATACTTTCCATGGTCTCGATGCATAAATACCTTCTCCATTCAATTTGGTCCAGTCGCCAATTTCTGTAACAATTTTTACAACATCAGGCTCCAGGTCTCCCTCTGGAGTCTGTACAACATTGATCAAAAGATTTCCGTTTTTACTAACAATATCGATCAAAAGCTGGGCGATTTCATTTGCACTTTTATATTTCTGACCAGTTCTATAATACCAATCTCCTATCGAAGTATCGGTTTGCCACGGAAATGGGCTGATCGAATCCAATACCCCGCGTTCTACATCTTGTGCCCATTTACCTTCAGATGGCTCTTTTGGCGTATATACTGCCTCCAGTTTGCCTTTATTTTTGGCCATATCCTCATTGTAATAGTGCGCAACCATTGTACGCCCTATATCTTCAAAAGGAAGTTTACTATCCGAATAAAGCAGGTCGGGGTGATAATTATCGATCAGTTCGTTAACATTTTCCAACCATTGTTTATGCCAGCCCGGATTATTGGTCAGCCACTCTTTCATATCGGCCGAATCAGCAGGTAGATGATAAAGATCAGCATATTTCGGATCGTGCCCATCATAGGCAATGCCTGCAAATTGCCCTGTTTTGTCTGCGCCATGACTTGGCTGAAACCAGTTAAAACTGGCCGCGAGATGCTCGGAAACACCAAAACGGAGCCCTTCTTTTTTAGCTGCTTTTTGCCATAAACCCACAATATCTTTTTTTGGCCCCATATTTACCGAGTTCCATTTATGGATTTTGGAGTTCCATAGAAAGAAATTATCATGATGCGAGCCCATGGTTACAAAATATTTGGCACCGGCCTTTTTATATAAGGCCATCAACTGCTCAGGGTTCCATTTCTCTGCTTTCCATAAAGCGATAATATCTTTGTATCCAAATTTAGATGGTGTACCATAGGTTGCCACGTGGTACTTATTCTGCGCACTGCCCTGAACATACATGTTCTTCGCATACCAATCACCCTGTCTGGGAACTGCCTGAGGTCCCCAATGCGACCAGATTCCAAACTTGGCATCTCTGAACCAGTCTGGATATTTATACTGCTTTAAGGATTCATCGGTAGGTTTAAAAATCCCCTGTTCTACCTTATCCGTTTTTTGTTGTGCCTTGAGGTTTAAACCCAGGGAACACGCCATAAGACCAACTAATACTATTTTTTTCATCTTCCTTATATTTGGTTTTAATCAAAAATAGGTAACTCATCCGCTCAATTCTTGAAATAAATAGACTATTTGTTGTAAAAATCCGACATTTAAGATATGATAAAAAAACATTACAGCGCACCTTTTCCTTGCTGAACTGTAGATTATGAACTCAGCCCCGCCGATTGATTTATGCTGAAACGGCAACCCAAATCGATCTTGATTCTTTTTCTTAATTTCAAATCCACCCAAGAACACTGACATGTGGCCGCATACCTATAAAACCAACTATATAGGATAACAGATGGGTGGTTAAATGGATGATGGACCTAAAAGGATTACTTAAAAAGATCTCTCCATTTCGTTTCACTTCAGTCGAGATGACGATCAAATACTGCGTTCTTTGCGTTTCACTTCGCTGTCTTTGCGGTTAAAAAACTGATGATATTAAATCTTTTCGTCTGCATAGGCAACATTATAGAGATGGTTTGGCTTTAAATAGATCACATCATTCTGAAAATCAAAAACCGTATTGAATCTTTTCAGAATATCGGTTCCCAGATAATGAACGTTAGCCCCTGGCATGGGTTTATTTTGCTCCATAACCTGTGCCGGAACATTTTTCAATTCAAAATTACCAATCTTCAAACTTTGCAGTTTTACGGTGGTTACAGGGACTTCATTCCCTCTTGTACCATGCATAATTACCTTTTTGATCACTTCCATCTCATCTGTCGGAAAGCGCATTTCCCGCAGCAAATCCTTATCAAGCATAGCAGTACGCTGGTAACCTAAATCGAAGAAAAACAGGCTTTTATTTTTGGTTCCGCTTTGCGAAATTTCGCTCTCTATAAAAGGTTTGTTTTTGATATAAGTAATCTTAAACCTGGTGTATTGTTTATCCCGTAAAATCTGCTTGGGCATGGTAGAATGCACCATCATTTTATTCTGATCATAATCCAACGCTACAATCATACCGTCGAATATATCCCAGCCAAGCAAACCATCGGTCTCATTACCAGCCAATTCAATATCATAAATTTTGCTTTTATAGGTCTGACTCCCAATTTTGATATCATAATCCGTGTTATAAAGCTTGGGCTTAGATTTAACTTTTTGCTTAAGTGCAGCGGTAGTAAGATCTACTTCGGTAGCGCCTGAATCGAAGTTCAATAAAAGGGAATCAGTTTTGTTGAAAACCACCGGTAAAAAGTTCGTATTGTATTTATTTACAAAAAAAGGAATTGAATCGTGCACTTCGGGCGATATTTTGCTGAAGTTTTTTAGCTCAGGACACACAATCTTGGTTCGGCAGGAATCTTTGCCGTTCAACAAAACAATAAATTCTTTTTGCTCCCCAGGTCCTATTCTAAACACGATAGAATCTATATCCGTTTTGAATTTTATGTTTATTGATTTGGTTATTTTACCAGTTGTAAACACATCTAATTTTATCTTGGGATTGATGTACCAGTTCGATGATGCCTTGTACGCTTCGTAGAATTTTGCCTGACCAACTCCGGCTTTAACAACTGGTAATTTCTTTTGAGCGAAAGTATAAAAGGGAAGTAGGATTGTTAAAATGAGTAATATTTGTTTCATGAGCGACTAATAGATTTGGTGGTTTAAAGCTTGCATTTAGTGGTGACCATCGGAAACCGGAACTAAAGATAAAAAGAATTCACATAAGTCGCGTTTAACCCCTTAACTTGTCGTTTTTGCACATTAATACCTAAATAGCTTTGCTATACCTTTGAGTAAACTAAATTAGAAAACAATATGGCAACTCAAATTTTTGTGAACCTGGCTGTTAACGACCTTAATAAGTCGGTGGAGTTTTTCACCAAGCTCGGTTATACTTTTAACCCGCAATTTACCGACGAGAAAGCAACCTGCATGATCATCAGCGATACCATTTATGTCATGCTGCTCACCAGAACCTTTTTCCAGACTTTTACCGAAAAAGAAATCATCGATGCCCACAAAGCAATAGAAACTTCCATTGCCTTATCGGCCGATAGTAAAGATGCGGTTAACGAAATGGTAAATAACGCGGTAGCTGCTGGCGCCACCATACCGAATCCGGCTACCGATTATGGCTTTATGTACCAACATAGTTTCGACGATCTTGATGGCCACCATTGGGAATATGTATGGATGGATCCAAATGGAACACCTGAGCACCAGGCGTAGTGATATTTAACGTTAATAAAAAGGGCAAGCAACGTTTTTTTGTGCTTGCCCTTACTCTCGACACATGGGGCAATTTACTATTGCAATATCCCAATGCATCAATCTAATCCTGAACAACAGGATGAGTATCCCGTTCAGCAGGCAGCGTAAACATCCTCTGAGAGAACTGTAAGCAGAAACTCAAATTTGTATGCGCTAATATTTGGCCAAATAAATTTACTTTTACTATCGGAAATGGTGGTTTTCTTTTGTAACTAAACCTAAATTTTTGTGCCCTATTTTTTAACGCTTTGGACAGATATGGATACCTATCGCTTCCGTTTTAATAACAGCAAGAAAACCTCAACTATTCTGTTTTGGTTTTTCACCACCTTACTAACGATTACTGTTTCACTAACAATCATCGCTTTACTGCCAGATCCGCATCCACTTTTCCCGGCCTGGCTATTGTTGATCTTCTTGCCATTAATGTTTACGGCTATTTACAAGCTGTTTAAAGCAGCATCCGCAAGGCGGTCGACAGAAACTATTTCACTAAGTAATGAAGGCTTTACCAGTTCTTGTTTCGGTTCTGTTTTGTTTTCGGAGATACGCTCCATCCAGGTTCCGGCCCGAGAAATAGCATTGTTAGGAGGAAAGCAGTATGACTATTATAAACAAACTGATGCCGATCCTCCGACGCTCGTATTTGCAATCACGGTTAGCCACGGCAACACCTTAAACTGGGTATTAGGTGAGTGGGGCAGCCTTTACAATTCAAAAGAAGACTTTTCTGTTTTCTTTAACTTTCTAACAGCGCTGACCGACCAACTGTATCAACTTTATCACGCTGACGAACCACATAACAGCTATTTGAAAATTCTTGACGAAAAAGGTTTTTGGGAAAAGGGAGGTTAAATTAGACTTCTCGCCCAGCCCTAAACGTAAAAAACCCACAACTTTCGTTGTGGGTTTTGGCTCCCTCTGCTGGGCTCCCTTCGCCTGCGCTCAGGATAAACTTCTCGCCCCGCCCTAAATGCAAAAAACCCACAACTTTCGTTGCGGGTTTTGGCTCCCTCTGCTGGGCTCGAACCAGCGACCCTCTGATTAACAGTCAGATGCTCTAACCAGCTGAGCTAAGAAGGAGTACTGGTCGTTTCCTAAAACGAGGCTTATTTACATTTTGCAGTTAAATACCCTTGTTCGTTTTGGGAGTGCAATATTAGCGCTTTTAAACTATTTATGCAAAAATTAATTCAATTATTATTTAAGAAAACGACCCTCCCTTTACAGTGGAGGATCGTTTTGCAAATTTCAAACTGAATATCAGACCATTAACAATTATGGTTTAACAATCCACGGCGTTAGATTAATATCGTCAGTTCCGTTATATTGGCGAAGTAAAGCCTGTTTTAGGTTTTCGCCATTGGTTGTTCTTTCAATATTAGGGTACTGAAAACGCTTAGGAATCCTGTTACTATTACCTACGCCCGGACCTAAATCGAAAGTTGGCACACCAGTTCGGCGGTACTGATAGTAAGCTTCGAAACCCGAATTACGGAAATAAGCCAGGTATTTCTGTGTCAGGATCTGCTTTAAACCATCGGCTGTATTACCGGCATATTTAACCGCAGCCTGCGAATAATAATCACTTTCGAAAGAGAAATTAACATTAAAATTTTCAAATTCGCCCAGCTTCCCGTCCTTTTTTAAGAAGGTGACCACATTAACACCGTCTTTAATACCATAGAAACCAATAGAAGCCTGAATTCCTTTTTTATACCAGCTTTCGGCATCGCCAGTAGCCCAACCGCGGTTAATGCCCTCTGCTTTGATAAAACAAAGCTCAGGATAAGCAATGATAAAGGTATTTTCTGCTGTATAACCACTATAATAGCGATAACGGCCAATCAGCGAATACAGTCCCTTCTGTACCTTATCCAACATTAGCCCCTGATCTTCACCCGTAGGCGCACCAATAAAATTGCGATAATCGGTAATGGCATAACCGTTGGCTTCTGCTATCCCCCTTGCCGGCTCGGCTACCATATAGGCCCGGGGATCTTTAAGGCTCGAAAGCGTATTTAAATAAGTACCCGCCATATTGTAACGCAAGGCATCATTACCAAAATTATCTTTATTGTTAGGATACTTGTTAAAACTCTCGTTGTACACAAACTGCAGGTTATCGGCCATACTCTCCATAACCGGATATTTGGTCGGGTTGCCCAATACCGCAGCAAATTGTTGTTTTACCTGTAAGTCAGCATCATCCGCTTTTGTACTCAAATTGATCAAAGTCCGTAATTTAAAAGTATTCACCACCTTTTGCCAGGCTACCAGGTCATTTTTAAGGTAGATATCGCCTTTTAATTCTTTGTTGCCCGCAGTAATTAAAGCCGATAAATCGTTGTTCGATTCTTCTAACCAGGTTAACGATTGTTTAAAAATATCTTTTTGGGTATCGTACTTTGGTGTTAAGTTGGCGAAACCTTTTAAGGCATCTGTCATCGGTAAATCGCCTACTTTCAAACTCATTTTCACAAAATAATACGCTTTAAAGAATTTAGCCAGCGCCAGGTAAGGTTTAGCCACTGCACCGCCTAAACGGTTAGCTTCCTCTTCCATTTTCACCACATTTTTCAAAGTCGTGTAATCTAACGAAGCGCCTGTCCAATCGTAGTTATTGGTTGCGTAATAGAAATAGTTGGCAGCCGTGTACTGGTTCCACCTTTCTGAGCCCGAAAAAGGTGCTTCGTACATATCGAACAAGATGCCGTTCAATAACAAGTTTGGCGGAACGGTTTCGGCCTGGTTCGGATTTTTAAAATTTTCTTCAAATTCTTTCTTACATCCGCCGCACACTGCAACGATGATGAAGAGGAACAGGATTTTATATATTGATTTCATGTTATAGCGATTAAAAAGTAACATTAAGGTTAAAACCTATACTTCTGGTAGTTGGTGTTTGCAGCGTAGAAGTACCTTCTCTGCCTGAGTACTGATCTACATCTACATCGTTATAAGTAGAATTGATAAAGTACAGGAGATTACGCCCTACTACCGAAATATTGGCCGATTTGATAAACGTGCGCTCCAATAATTTCTTAGGCAATTGGTAGCCAAAGGTTACTTCACGCAATTTGGCATAGGTACGGCTCATCATGGTGTTTTCTTTGGCACCATAAAAAACGCCCAGGTAATCCTGTAATAACTGCGGAGTGGTATTTGGCGCAAAAGTTAGGTCGCCATAATTGGTAATTACACCCGTAACCGGATCGAAATTGAGTTTACCGTTATTGGCAACCACCACACCATCGCCTACCCAGGTGCCTTTATAAGTTGGATCGTTTACACGCAGGTAATCCTGATATCTGGCTTCACCCATTTTACCCTGGATGGTTTCGATCTGACGACCACCCTGGAACGATTTTAACCTCACATAATCCTGCATTACTCCACCCACTTTACCATCTAACTGGAAACTGAAAGAGAAATTCTCATACCTGAATTTATTGCCAATGCTCCATACCCAGTTTGGATCGGCATGCCCTAGCAGCTGGTTAACAGGTAACGAAATCGGCGTTCCGCTTGAAGTATGAATCACCTGTCCGCTTGGCGTTTTAGCTAAAACAGAACCGTAAATATTATCGATACGATCGCCGGTTTTAAAGAATTGATCAACTGAGGTTTCTCCTGGGGCAAGCTCTTTATAAATCTGTTTATAGGTAGACCAGTTGATCATTACATCCCAGCCAAATTTGTCGGTCATGATTGGTGCGCCTGATAAACTTAATTCCACACCACTATTCTGCGTTTTACGGCCGTTGATGGTATTGGTTTGGTAGCCTGTAGCTGCTGAGATATTTTGTCTGATAATTTTCGGTCCATCGATATACCTGAAATACGTAGCTTCGAAACCTAACCTGTTCTTAAGGAACTTCAGATCGATACCACCTTCGTAATTGGTTCTGCTCTGTGCTTTTACCGCATTCAGATCGATGAGGTTGTTGGTATAATAGGCACCTGTTTGGTTATTATAGGTTGGCCTGATGCTGTATGGCGAAGAAAGGCCATAACCAGGACCACCATATGATGAAGTGTATTCTGCACCATAACCAATTGGATAAGTTTGCAGTGGTGTTGCACCGATAAATTCCTGTGTGCCCAAACCCGGGTCTTTAACATTTGCATATGATGCCCTTACTTTTGCAAATGAAATAAAAGCAGGCATTTTTACATAATCGGAAATTACCGAGCTTAATGAAACCGAAGGATAGAAGGCTGAATTATTTCCTGGAGGAAGTGCAGAGTTTTTATCTCCACGGCCAGTGGCATTGATATTCAGATACTTTTTAAAGCTCAAATCTACTGAGTAAAAGGCACTTAATACCAACATTTTAGAGTTAAAATCGAATGCTTTTACCGGGTTTTTAGAGTTCGAGAAGTTATATACATTCGGAACGTTTAAATAATCAGTTGTGGTAAAGCTCGAGTTGTAACTGAAGTTACGGGCATTACCTCCACCAAAAGCACTGATCTCGAATAAATCACCAACGTTTTTGTTGTATTTCAAAATTAACTGCGTATTGTTTTCGAACATGCTACGGCGGTCTTCCCTGTAATCGCCTAGGCCTTCTTCACGTCCGTATGGGTGAGCAGAAAACGGCATTTTCTCTGTCCTTAACTGATCGTAGGTCGAAATCTGCGTTTTTAACAATACATCCAGTCCTTTGGTTACATTATAGTTTAAAGAGGCATAACCGTTAATATCGTTCTTTTTATGCCCGCGCAGCCATTCGTACGACATAAAATAAGGATTGTGGTAACGCTGGTATTCGGCGTAAATAGACTGGATGCCTTCTTTGCCCGGCTGCCAGTAGTTTTTCATGTCGTCGATGTTCCAATCGGCACCGCCCCAAAGGGTCATGTTATAAATCACACTGTTCGGTCCATAGTTTACATCCGGAATATTATCAGAAAACTGTCGACTGTAATTAATGTAGGCCTCGGCCCTTAATTTCGGACTGATGTTATACAAACCACTTACATTAAAATTGTTGATATTTAATTGTGTGTTCGGTATAATTCCTTTTTGATAATTATTGGAAATAGAAACCCTTAAATTATACTTATCTGTTGCAGAAGATAAGGCAACGTTGTTTGCAGAAAGTAATCCGGTTTGGATAAAACGTTTTAAGTTATCCTTTCCACGGGCAACCCATGGCGTACCCTGGCGCACGCCGTTTATAACCGGACTATCATATTGAGGAATCAACTGACCGTCGAATTTTGGCCCCCAGATATCATAATCGCCATCATTTAAGCCACCACCTTTTCCATCACCAAAAGCATAGGCACTGTGCTCACCTGGCCCGTACTCATCCTGGCTTTTCGGCAAAGCGATAAAGCCTTTGTTAAACTGCGTGCTCGAATTTAGTTCTACGGTAAAACCTTTATCGCTCAGTTTACCTTTTTTAGTGGTGATTAATAATGCACCATTATAAGCCTGATAGCCATAAAGCGCTGCTGCTGCCGGGCCTTTAAGCACGGTATAAGTATCGATATCGTCCGGATTGATGTTCCAGGTATCCGAATTGATCGGCACCCCATCTACCACGACCAAATTAACATCGTTACCACGAAGGTAAAGCGATGAACGGCCCAAAAGCTCGGAGGATACACCAACAGTTAAACCGGCAACCTTACCCACCAATCCGTTTACCGGATTAGCTTCCCTGGCTTTTACCAGATCTGCTCCTTTTACTTCCTGAATGGCATAACCCAGGTTTCTTTTTTCTTTACGGATACCGAGGGCGGTAACCACTACCTCGTTTAAATTTTTCGAGTCTGTTTTTAAAGTTACGGTCAGGTTTGCACCTGTAACCTGAACTTCTTGCGGGAGAAATCCGATCGAACTAAAAACAAGTGTTTCGCCTGTTTTGGCATCGAGGGTAAAGCGGCCCGATAAATCGGTAGAAGTAGCTTTTTTAGTCCCTTTTACCATTATGCTAACGCCCGGGATCGGCTGTTGCGCATCGTCTTTAACCAAACCGGCAATTTTGGTTTGCGCCCAGGTAAAATAAGGCGTGAGGCATAATAGCAGCAAAACTATCATGCACATCTTCATCTTGTAGAGATGTTTCATTTATCTATAATTTTTTTAGGTTTTATAGATGCAATGATAAGATGTACATGTTAGCCTAATGCCAACTTTCAGTTAACAAAAACCCTTATTTTTGTTTAGTATTTGTTAACTAAATATTTTCTTAATACTTTCTGCGGCATAACCTGCACTAGCAGTCATTCCTTTGCCACCAATAGCTGTACGGATATGGATGCGATTGTCGAGATCGTATGTTACAATATGTTTTGTGGCATGCTGCGGATAAAATCCGGCCCAGGTACTTTGCAGTTTGCGCACATCGAAATCAACTATCCGGGCGGCTTCTTCGAGCATGAGTTCATTAATGTGGTGATTTAAATCGAAACCAAGATCATCGAAATGGTTTACATCAGCATAGATATGAGAATCGCCAATAATAATTGTATTATCTGCAGCCTTTTTAAACAGGATATGGATACCCCATTTTTTAAGCTCTTCGTAATGCTCAGGCGTTTTAATGCTTTTGAACGAAGGGCAATAGTGCTCAAAACTTTCGTAACGCCTTGTGGTAAGCCCTGTTAAAATATTACCTGCTAAAGCTGCTTCCGGCATAGGTATACTGCGCATCATCTGCAGTTTACTAACCACAATACCGCTCTCGCTAAATAGTTCGGGATAAAGCAATTTAAACTCGTAACCGTTACAGATAATGGCTTTCTCTGCCGTAAAAAGCATGGTATTGTTTCTTAAACCTACTTCAACACCAGTACCTTTGCTTTCGCAGGCAGTAACCGGACTGTTGTATTTAAGCGTATATTGTGCAAACTTAGCCTGCATATATTCGTGCAGACGGTAGATCATCTGATCTGGTGCTACACTAATTTCCTGAGGGAAAAAGATGGCTTCTTTGGCATAAGAAGATTTAAGAGCAGGATATTTCTTTAACACCGCATCCTGATTAAGCAATTCGGTTTCGTAACCGATAGTATCGTAATGTGCTTTCAGCTCGTGGATCAAGGTTTGCTCATCGTTATCTGATGCGATGTACACACTGCCGTTTTGCTGCACGGAAATATCGAATTCCTGCTGGATAGATTTATAAATATCTAATCCTGCAACACCGTATTCGAACCATTCGGCTTCCATACCCGAGGGTACCACCTGACCAAAATTGCGCACAGTAGCGCCTACCGGAAAATTGTCTTTTTCGAGCTGCAGTACCGATTTGCCTGAAAGTAAAGCATGATAAGCATGGAATGTTCCTAAAATCCCTCCACCAATTACAATAAGATCGAAATGTTTATTCATTGTTTATTTTTTTATGAGATGCTATTAAAAATCATCTTCGTTAATGTTGTTTTTATCACATTATCTTCCATTATTCCAATTATTAGAATGGTCGTCATCTCGACTGGAACACAGTGGAATGGAGAGATCTATTGAAGCAGATTTAGCTTCGCTGAGCACTTTGTGGTTCTCGACTGCGTTGCACCCGATAGCTATCGGGTCCGCTCGAAATGACGATGAAGCAAGCCATTTCATTCCCCTGTTAAAACCATTTTTCCCCTTGCCTGCATCTTTTTATTTGTAACCAAAGTCTTTCTTCTAAAATAGATCAAAGAAAGCACACTACATACTCCGCCAATTAATGGTATGGCAAACAAACACTGTTTAAAAAAGTGCATCCAGCTGGTACCCGTTTCGCCAAACTCATGAAACAGCAGTATCGAAAAACTACCTACGTAGCCAATTGAATCGGCCACATACATAATAAAACCGATGTTGCTTTTATAGTGAAAATTGGCAATCATCCGTTCAAAGAAAATGGCGTTATAGGGAATGTAGGCCATATACAGCCCCATCCCCAGTAAAGCCATCCAGCTAACAGGCCCTATGTACCCCCTATCGAAAAAGAATGTACTTACGCCGATCAGCAAACAGCCTGAAATAATCATGATGTGGATTACGGTAAAAGCTTTGAGGTTATCTTTAATCAGGATCAAAAGCCCCATCATCACCAATACCACAACCGAAATCAGGGTATCAATCTGCGTGTAGATATGGTTGTTATGAATACCTAAGCCATTCCAGATTTCTACTTCGAAATTATCGCGCATATCGCGGATACAGGTAAGCAGCACGTAGATGATAATGGTTAAGATGATACCCGGCAAAAATGTGGTGATAAACTTTCTGCGCTGTTTCGCATCCATCGGCACCCGCTTGGTACGTAACTCCTGATCTTCTTTTGAAGGCGGCGGAATAACCTCCAGGCAAAAAACAAACAGGAAAAGCGGAAGCAGAAAAACCAGTCCGGTAAGAAAAGGCATCCAATAATCGCTTACCGAAGCAAACGACATCAGCGTTCGGGCTACCGTTTTAACAAAACCTGAGGCAAATATTAAACTGATCGACATTAATGCACCCATAAATTCGGTTGTTTTCCTTCCTTCCAAATAGCTGAACACCAAACCCCAGATCATCCCCAAAGGGAAACCATTGAGGAAAAGAAATACAATATTGTAAGGAGCAGGTACCAAAGCAAATCCGAGCAGGGCAAGCCAGGAAAAAAGAATCAGAAAAATGATGCTCCGCGCCCGGTTACTTTTCCCCGATTCGGAAATAAAACGGATACCATAAAACTTACTTAATGTGTAACCTACCATTTGTGCAATAACCAACCAGACTTTATAATCGATATGCAGAAATTCCTGGTGCTCAAAAGTAGCAGAGGCAAAAGCTTTACGAAAGGCATACATGCTGGTATAACAACCAAACGCTGCTATACCACCAAGCATTGTAATTAGCCAATAAGGCCAATTAAGTGCTTTTTTTCGGGCAAGATGAAGTAAACTCATCCTAATATCTGCTTAAGTTGTTTACTATACCGAACACTACTAATTTGATTGACATATGTATTTTATCTAAAAACACAATAGTAAACATTGTTTATTATTAGTAAACAATGTCAGAATTATCAAATTGTTAAGTTTTTACGGCATAGGGCTTGTTTTATTTTGCAAAAGCTTCCAGTACCGGCCTTCCCCTCCAACTCTGCGGTTGTTGCAACCCCATTAACCAGGCTAGTGTTGCGGCGGTATCGTAGGTAACAATCGCATCTTTTAATTCATGGTTTTTACGAACGCCAGGACCTGAGATAATCCACGGGATCTGCACTTCATCGAGCGATTTACCGCCATGGCCTTTACCTTTACCACCGTGATCGGCAGTAACCAGGATAACAGTTTCATCGGCTATGCCTGCATCGTTAACTGCTTTTAGAATCTTACCGATCCGCTGATCTACCAACTCCAGTTGTTTATAATAAGCCGGTGTACGGTGACCGATTGAATGCCCCGTACCATCAGGTTCGTCTAAATGCAGGAAGGTAAAATAAGGTTTTTCTTTTTTGATAATCGCAACAGTAGTATCCGTGCAAAAATCATCTTTATCGTTTCCGCTAACGATGATGTTTACTGCTTCTTTTTCAAATAAATAACCAATACCGCTCCAGCTATACACAATAGCTGTTTTAGCCTGTTTTTTTTGATCTCTGATTACACTAAATATCCCAGGGAACAAACCATAAGATGTTTTGGTGACAGATGGAATTTCGGGCACTTTACTGTCCCATTCGGTATAACCATGTTCAGTTGGCCCAGCACCCATTAACAGGGAAGCCCAGTTTACAGCACTGGAAGATGGCAATACACAGCGTGCCTGTGTAGTCCACGAGCCGTTGGCCATTAATGCCTTAAGATTAGGCATATTCGCCTCTGGCAAAGCGTAACCACCAAAACCATCGCAACCAATTAAGATTACGTGTCTAATTTTTTTAGATTGTGCCTGCGCAGATATACATAAACAAAGTAAGAATAAAGTACTTTTCAAAAATCTTTTCATATTCATATTTTCTATTACCAAACCTAAGATTGGTTTATAAAGATGAAGATAAATATTTGTTAAGTATTAATAAACTTTGTTTAACAAAATGTTACTCAAAAAAATAAATTACCAGCATTAGCGCTTTGCTATCGCCAACGTTAACCGGGGTATGTGAAAGCCTTCCATCGAAAAGCATGGAGTCTCCTTTTTCGAGTATAATTTTCTTTTTCGAAAACTGGTACTCTACCTTACCTTCTATCATGTATTTAAATTCGAAAGCTTCGGTTTTCACCATTGGGCGGTGCGCATTCACCTCGAGCTCGAGCAACACAAAATCGGCAGTCGAAAATTTAATGTTCTTAGTTAAAATACGCGAGTAGTTAAAGCCTGTGGCCTGTTCCTTTTCGAACTTCTGGTACTGATCTTTTCGTTTCACCAGAACGGGAGCATCTTTTTTATGAAAATTGATATCCTTAAAAAAACTGTTCAGATCTATCTGCAGACTTTTAATAATATCCATTAATACCATTAAAGACGGAATGGTACGGCTATTTTCGATTTGAGAGATCAGTCCTTTACTTACCTCTGCTTTATTTGCAAGCTCCTGAACGGTAATACCCAGTTCTTTACGTCTTTCTTTAATTTTAAGGCTAATCTGTAAAAGAATTTCTTCTTGCATATGCTAAAATCGTGTTAATAACGCTAATGTATTATTTTATTCCTACAATCGAAATCAACAATCGCATTAGTTACCGAATTACATTTTTTAACATGCTTATAAAAACAAATCGCCGCCTTAAAAAAGACGGCGATCGCAAAAATTTAACGGTAATGTCCGGGTACCCAATACCGACCGCCATGAGGGCCAATATTATAATGCCCGCGCACCCAATGTGCCCTTGGTGCACGCGCGCTTACCACGCATGCACTAAAATTAACCGCCATAACCAATAAGAGCAATGCATTTACAATCCTTTTCATAACCTAACCTTTTAAATTGAAAAATAAATCAAGCTTTATGCTGTGTGTTTTATTTTGACGCTTGGGTAAAAGAAAAGTTTAATTGGCATTGCTTTTACTTATAAAGTTAACCTCATGCTGAACTTGTTTCAGCATCTTTTTATTTCAAATAAGACCCTGAAATAAATTCAGGGTGACGCTGCACAGAAAAACGGCCTGACCATACTGGCCAGACCGCTTCATTTATATATTTAAAAAAGATTAGAAACTATATCTCAATCCCAATTGCATCTGGTAACGTGAGGCAAAGAAATCTTTTGAATAAGAGGTTACATCTTTCTGTGCAAAAGTATACACCGGATATGTTGTTGGTGTACCTGCAGTTGCCACCTTAATGCCTACACTAGCCATTGAGTTATAGGTATTAGGAGAGAAATACTGAATTCCCCAGTCTTTATTTACCAAATTGGTCAGGTTAATAATATCGTAAGTTAGGGTAAGTATATGTGGGTGCTTTCCTTTTGCCACCTGAATATCCTGAGCGAAACGGAAATCAGCCTGAACATTCCAAGGGGTGCGTGCGCCGTTACGCTCTGTAAAATCACCGCGACGGGTGCTCAGATATTTATCCCCGTTAATATAGTTATCAAATGCAGCAGCCTGCGCAATACCATCAGGTGTACTTGCAAAGAACTTGGCAGTTTCTCCTACAGCCGGAATGTACATCAAACTTACAGTTTGACCAGTTCCATTGATCCTGGTATTTACTAAACCCAATGAATATGGCGAACCCGATTGACCGCTAAAGAATAAGGAGAAGTTAGACACATATTTACCGTTTTTAGCCCAATCTAACCTATAATTGATGGTAGAGATAACCCTGTTACGGATATCGAAATTAGAATAAGCCAAGCCTGGGTTATTTGGACTAAGGGCCTGGTTTAACTGCCAGTTAGATTCCATTGAATTGCGGATGCCATTGGCAATATCTTTCGATCGTCCGTAGGTATAAGCCACCATGATATCTAAACCCATAGGAAGTGATTTACTTATCTGTGCTGTTAAACTGTATTTGTATCCTTTATCTGTATTTGATAAAAGGTAAGCATTGGTATATAAAGGATTAATTTTAGTACCTGAATAAATCGGCATCTGTTTCTGTGTATCGTAAACCATGTATTTTGGATTATCTACATAGTTGATCTGTTGAAACTGCACATCTTTGATCACCTGGCTAAAAATTCCTTCCAATGTAAATTTCCACTGGTCATCAGTTTTATAATCGAAAGCCAAATTACTTCTCCAGGCTTTAGGCATTTTAAAGTTATTATCAACCAAATCTACCTGCGTAGCGCCACTTGCATCTTTAACATTTATGCCCTGGTTAGTTACATAACCTGCTTCGCCATTACCGGTTAAAGCATCTTTAATCGGATCGGAACCCGCAACCGGTTTCACGATTTTGCTAGGATCAGCATTTGTATAAACATACGATTTATCAAAAGCACCGTAGTTAACTCCGTTATTGTAATAGGCATAACCTATCCATGCAAAAGGAACACGACTTGTAAATAAACCGGTACCGCCACGCATAACCAAACTTTGGTTACCTAATACATCGAAGTTAAAACCAACACGTGGAGAAATCTGTATTTTGTTTAGGAATTTTCCGGTAATTGATGATGGCTGCGTATAAGTATAAGTTGTACCATAGTTGGGATCAACCGGAGAGTTTGTTGTTTTTGAACTTAATGATGGCATATCAGGCAAGTTTGCCATATCAAAACGCAAACCCGGTGTTAATTTAAAACGATCGCCGATACGGATTTCGTCCTGACCATACACACTGTACATGTTCACATTAAATTCTGCAGTTGGGTTTGCAATGATGTTATCACGGCTGTTATCATCATAGTTATAGCTGGTACGTACCCTATTTGGCTGATTAGCCAGGAAATCGGCAACACTGCTATAAGCCACACGGCCATTCCATGAGTTTACAAAGCCATAATTGATTTTATAAAATTCGTTGTGTGTACCAACGGTAAAAGTATGGTTACCGGTGCTGTACGTAAAGTTATCGGTAAATTCGAAAGTGTTCTGTTTCATATTGAAGATACTTGCCTCACGGTCGGTACCTAAAAACAATGTTCCACCGTTCGAAGCAATCTCAATCTGTGGCAAAGCCGGATTAGAAAGCGGATCACGATAATCGTGAACAGTAGAATAACCCACAATTAAGTTATTGGTAGCTGAATTGCCAAAACGGGTTTTCAGATCTGCAACGGTTGAAGTTTGATTGTTGTTCTGTTTAAAATCGATACCGCCAAACCTGAAGTTAGACTGATCTCTTTCTAAGTTTGTTGCTTTTGAAATTATGGTGTTATTTCTGATGGTCAACTGGTTATTTTCATTGATATTCCAATCTAAACGGTTAAAGAATTTATTAGATTGTGAATAGATATTGTAATCGCCAAACGAACCTGCATCAACACCATAAGCTGTTTTCATGCGATCAGAAATCTGCTGTGCCTCAGTTAAGGTAAGCAATTTCATGTCAGACGATCCTGCACCTAAAATTACCGGATCCTGACGGCGGGTAATCTCTTCGTTGGTAAAGAAGAACAATTTATCTTTTATAATCGGGAAACCCACACGGAAACCGGTTTGATAATCGTGAAAAGCTGAAGGTTCTTTGCTGTTATCGCCAATTTTGTTTCTACCGATCAGTGAAGCGTTACGGCCATAACCATAAACCGATCCTACAACCTCATTTGTACCACCACGCGTAACGGCGTTAATACTACCACCTAAAAAGTTACCGACTTTAACATCATAAGGAGAAAGCAAAACAGTAACATCCTGGATCGCATCAAGTGAAACCGGGTTGGTACGTGTACTGCTTCCCGGCATGCCTGAGCTTCCGCTCTGACCACCTAATGAAGGACTAAAACCAATAGCGTCATTGTTAATCGCACCATCAATGGTCACGTTGTTATACCTGAAGTTGGTACCGCCAAAGGTATTGTCTTTACTGCCCTGAGGGGTTACGCGGGTAACGTCCTGCAAACTGCGGTTCATAGTTGGCAAAGTTTTAATCTGACCTTCGCCAATACTGGTACCTGCACCAGATTTTGTTCCGCCTTTTTGGCCTTTAACACTTACTTCGGCCAATTGGTTGCCCTGCTCCTGAAGATCGATATCGAGCTTTACGTCGTTACCCAGAGTTAAATAAATATTTTCTTTAACCACCGGACTATAACCCACAAAGGTTATGGTGATTTTGTACGGCCCGCCCGGGTTTAAGTTACCAATGCGGTAAAGGCCGTTCTCATTTGACGAACCTTTAGATACCGTACCTGTTGGAACGTGTATCATTACAATGGTTGCCCCTGGGATGATACCCTTATTATCCTTAATCTTTCCATTAATACTAGATGTTGTAACCTGTGCCTGAGCAAATGCGACCAAGAGCAGCAGAATACTTACTAGGGATAGTATGCGTGATTTCATTTTCTGTTATTTTATTTTTATGCAAAACAACAGTCCTAATGTTAATTCAATATTAACAATAAATTAAGTTTAACATTACGTTAACAATATGAAAATCAGAATAATACAATAAGAAAACAATTCCTTAACAACCAATATTTCAGGCCGGAATATGATGAAGAATAGAAAGACCAAAGATGAAAACGAAAGATGAAGATTTAATGAAGTTTGGGATAGTCCAAAGTCCAAAGTCGATTAAACGGCCATGCGTTTGGAGTTGGGCGTTTAGCGTTGATTAACCTTTTGAGTCGGAAGCTTGGAGTCGTGTGTTTGGAGTCAACTAACCGATTTAAACAATTAACCAGTTAACCGTTACACAAGTTTCTGCGCCATACTAACCAATAAACGAATGATAAATAAACTCATTCATTATCTTTGCAGGCATGACAATTAGATTAGCCGTAACAGCAGATATTCCGAAAATAATGCACCTGGTAGGTAAAGTTGTACCCTTAATGCGTGCTGCAGGGAATTTCCAGTGGGGAGATGATTATCCGAACCCAGGAGTATTCACCAGCGATATTACCATCGGTCAGTTATGGGTAGCTGAGCTGGAAGAGCAGGTTGTTGGTGTTTCTGCAATTACTACAGATCAAGATCCCGAGTATGCTGATGCAGGTTGGGATATTAACGAAAAAGCCATTGTTACACACCGTTTAGCAGTAGACCCTGATTGCCAGGGCATGGGTATCGCCAGGGCTTTGATGAACCAGGCCGAGGCGGTAGCAAAAGCTTCGGGTATTTCCATCTTAAGGGTGGATACCAATAGCGAAAATATGGCCACCCAGGCGCTTTTCCCGAAGCTCGGCTATCAGTTTAGTGGTGAAATTAGCTTGGCTAAACGACCTGGCCTCCGTTTCTTTTGTTATCAAAAATTATTGTAATTATTAGCTTAAACTTTTAACAAACCACGAAACCCTCTTGCGGCATAATACGATTGTGCGCCATTGTGATACACGAACACATGATCGTAGCGGCGATCACCGAAAAGGGCACCACCTAATTTTCTGATTTCGGGAGGAGTAACAATCCAACTCGATGTTTTGATATCGAATTTTCCAAGTTGCTGCAAAAACCGGTACTGTTCTTCTGTTAAGAGTTCTACACCCATTGCAGCAGCCATATCAACCGCATTATTTTCCGGCTGGTGCTCTTTTCTCGATTCCAGCCCTTCCAAATCATAACAAATACTTCTACGGCCTTTAGGGCTTTCTGCCGAACAATCGTAAAAAATATATTCGCCCGTTTTTTTATCATAATCAACAACATCAGGTTCGCCGCCGGTTATTTCCATTTCATCGAGTATCCATAGTTTTTCGGGCTGGGCAACTAACCTTTCTTCTACTTTAACCCATTCAATACCTTTATGGCGGTCCATGTTTTTCTCGAAACGGACTTTTAAAGTATGGAGGAGTTCTTCTGCTTGCACTACCAGCAACTCTTTTTTATTGTTATTTATTTTACTCATCAGTTTTATTTTTGGTTAAAATCCTTCGTCTATAAATAGTTTTGAAGCGCAATGCCTGTAAAAAACACTAAGTTCCTTCCCGTTTTCTGCTTTTACGCTTCGCTTCCTCGTACCTCGTTGCTGCAGGGTAACGCTTCAACCGGGGCTAAATGGCTAAGGCAGTTTTTCATTTTGGGGCTTGCAGGGCGCACAGCCCCTTACTCCTAAACCGGATTGCAGCGAACACGAAGTGTAACGGAGTAAAGCGAAAAGCCGGACTGAGGGCCTCCAAGAGCCACAAACCGCTCATTTCCTAATTTCAAAAAACACTAATCTCTACCTGGAGCACAATGCCTTTACACTACATTAAAAGATCCTTCGACTACGCTCAGGATGACAAACCAATAGTGATAACATCCGACACCACGAAACAGGGAACGATTAGTCATTCAATCCTTTGCCACTTAATATCTGCGGCAGAAATTTTTCCACCCTTGCCTCACGGGTTTTAGCTTGCTTGGGTGCCGCAAAATGAAGCAGATAAGCCCTTTGACGGCCAGGCGTTAAGGCTTCGAATGCCATTTTTAAATCTGGAATATGATCCAATTTACTTTGAAACTCAGCCGGAATCTTATATTCGGTAGTTTTCTTCAGTTCTACTTTCAAACCAGCTTTTTCCGCTTCAATGGCTTCATAAATATAAGTCTTCAAAATGGGTTTCAGTTCCACTATTTCGAGAGCGTTGATAAAGCGCGCCTGTCTTGCCGATTGTACATTCTTTGTCTGCTGGATCAAGATCCCTGCGGCATCATTCAATAAAACGCCCTTGAAAAACAAAAATGCGCAGTATTCTTTAAAATCATGTATTAAAACGATGTTGCTGTTGTGCCAGGTATAACAGGGCACTCCCCATTTCAATTCTTCGGTAAGCCCACAATCTAAGGCAATTGCCCGCAGCAGCAGCAGTTCTTCCTGCCACTTTTTTGCTTTGTTAAAATAAAAATCAACTTTTGGATTCGTTTTCATATCAGTCAAATTTGTTTGTTCCTTTGCCCTGTTCCTTCCTTATGGTTTCAGCGTCTGTATCATAAATATAGAATTGTCATCCTGAGCTTGTCGAAGGACATATTTTAAATGCCTTACAAGGCGTTTCGACAGGCTCAACGTGACAAATTCGATTGAATTACAAATATGATACAGCCTCTTTTCTATCTGCAGGCCTAAAATACCACGACACTACAGTTAACACAAGTAGTAATATCGGCCCGAAGTATGCAGAAGTACTGGTATCGCCAATTGCAATGTGCGAAAAAACAGCACCAGACATGGCAAAGAAAAAACCTGCATAAGCCCATTCTTTCAATAAAGTAAATTTAGGAATTAACACTGCAACCACACCTAAAATTTTCCAAATCCCCAATATAGTCAGAAAATAAAGCGGATACCCCAATTGCGTAAACAATGCCACTTCTTCTTTCATTTTTATCAGCTGTACTATTCCTGTTGATAACATGCCTAACGATAGCCAAACGGTGGCTATCCAATAGATAATTTTGTTTCTCTTTGTCATAATGTGTTATTTTAATTGATTTACAATGTTTTGCAAACGGTTATGTGCCATATTAATACCCTGAGCAAAAGGCAAAGCGAGTATTTGATCTCTTAATGCTACCGATCTGTAAATCACATGCATAGTAAGTTTACTACGATCATCGGTTAGTTTTTCGAAGGTTAAAAACTCAAGCTGAACGCCAAAAGGTGTCTGCTCCATTTCGAATGTCCGCGTTATTTTTTCATCAGGCAAAAACTCGTGTATCACGCCGGTGGCTACAAACGCTACGTTCCCTTTAGCATCAGCCGTTTCGAACTGGTAACTGCCGTACTTTTTGTTTTCAAGTTTCAACACTTTCGTTCCCATCCATTGTGCTATAATTTCAGGCTCAACATAAGCCTTAAAAAGCAATGCTACAGGTAGATCAAATTCTCTGGTAATGATTATTTCCTGTTTGCCATTTTCGGCATCAATTTTTGTTTTCTGCTCCATGTTACGCTATTTGCTTGGTTTATAGTTTTTCATGATATCTTCTAATTTATTAAACCTGTCGTCCCACATTTTGCGGAACGGCTCAATAAAATCAGCAATTTCTTTCATTTTTTTTGCGTTGGTGTGGTAATGAATTTCTCTGCCGTTTTGTTTTTGCTCTAACAACTCGCACTCGGTAAGGATCTGCAGGTGTTTTGAAACAGTTGGCCTTGCGGTGTCGAAATTGGTAGCTATTGCGCCAGCCGTCATAGACTGCGAGGCCACCAACAACAGTATAGCCCTTCTTGTAGGGTCGGCAATGGCCTGAAATACATCTCTTCTTAAATTCATTATGTAGCTATTTGACTACAAATATAAATGTAGCTATTTGACTACGCAAATTTTTATGAGATTTTTTTTAATAAGGCTTTCTTCAACAGACCGTCATAAGTTTGACTTCTTCCGTCACATCCATTAAAACACCAGGATCCTGCTTGTTAAATTGAATATATTTGAACCAGATGCAGTTTACGCAACAAGCAAACTGCGCGTAGAAGATAAAGCCTTAAACGATATGAAAACGTATAAAATATACCAGATAGATGCTTTTACAAAGGAGAGATTTAGCGGAAATCCGGCGGGCGTAGTTGTGAATGCCGATGGGCTGACTGATGCTCAAATGCAACAGATTGCCAAAGAATTAAACAATTCTGAAACAGCCTTTCTTTTTTCTCCCGACGACAATGATTCTGATGGCTTAATCAGGTATTTTACACCAACATCGGAAGTTCCCATTTGTGGCCACGCTACAATTGCCGCGATGTATGCAAAAGCTATTGAATACAATTTAGACGCTTGTATTTTGAAATATAAAACCAAGGTTGGCACACTTCCTTTTGAGATCGTCAAAAAAAATGAGGATTACCAAATTATAATGACCCAAGGTAAATTTGAACTCAGCCCGATATTCGATCCCGCTACCACTCAACAAATATTATCAGCGCTAGGACTTCATTATAACGATATTGATGAAAGATGCCCGGTCCAGATTGCTTCTACAGGACATTCAAAAGTGATGATCGGGATAAAAAGCAGAGAAAAGCTGAACAATCTTACCCCTGATTACAATAATTTGATTGACCGAAGTAAACAGATTAATTGCAATGGCTATTTTGTATTCACATTTGACTCGGATGATGATGACATATTAACCTATGGAAGAATGTTTGCCCCTGCAATCGGAATAAATGAAGATCCGGTTACAGGTAATGCAAACGGACCATTAGGCGGATACCTTATACAAAATAAAATTGTTGATTTTAAGGATAGCCTCTTCGAATTCAATGGTAAACAAGGAGAAAAGATAAACAGGCTCGGAATGATAAGCGTTAGTGTCGGAATTGAAAATGGTCTACCCTCGCTAATTAAGATAAAAGGTGATGCTACGGTTGTTTTTAAAACTGAAATTAAAATATAACAATTAAAGGCTTTAAACATTTCAGCATAAATTTCGCCTACCCCCCCTCTAAACGCAAAAAGCCCACAACTTTCGTTGCGGGCTTTGGCTCCCTCTGCTGGGCTCGAACCAGCGACCCTCTGATTAACAGTCAGATGCTCTAACCAGCTGAGCTAAGAAGGAATATTTATTTATTCTGGTTGTGTTTTCATTAATATCGATCAAAATCCTTTGATCTTTTCTTACCCTCTGATTAATCCCGATGCATCGGGACTCTAACCAGCTGAGCTAAGAAGGAGTACTGGTCGTTTCCTAAAACGAGGTTCTTTGCACTTTACAGCACACATACCCTTGTTCGTTTTGGGAATGCAATATTAGGGCTTTTAAATTATTTATGCAATATTTGCAGTGAAAAATTTTAAAAAAAAATCAACACATAGATATGAGCCTGATAATCATAGGTACTGTAGCTTTTGATGCTATTGAAACTCCTTTCGGAAAAACAGATAAAATTGTAGGTGGAGCAGCAACTTACGCAAGTTTAGCGGCGTCCTACTTTTATAATAAAGCAAAAATTGTAGCAGTAGTAGGTGATGATTTTCATCAATCAGACATTAACACCTTCACCACACACGGTATTGATACCGAAGGACTACAGATTAAAGCGGATGAAAAATCATTTTTCTGGTCTGGAAAATACCACAACGACATGAATAGCCGCGATACTTTAATTACGGAATTGAATGTACTGGAAAATTTCGACCCGATTATCCCAGAGAGCTATCAGGACTGCGAATACCTGATGTTAGGAAACCTAACCCCACAGGTGCAGCAAACGGTAATCAAACGCCTTAAAAACCGCCCGAAATTAATCGTAATGGACACCATGAACTTCTGGATGGATATTATGATGGATGATTTACTGGAAACCATCAAAATGGTAGATGTACTAACGATCAATGATGCCGAAGCGCGTCAGTTATCGGGCGAATACTCATTGGTTAAAGCTGCTAAAAAAATCCTTGCCATGGGGCCAAAATATCTGATCATTAAAAAAGGCGAGCATGGTGCATTGTTATTCCATGAAGATCAGATTTTCTCCGCTCCGGCTTTGCCTTTGGCAGAAGTATTTGATCCAACTGGTGCCGGCGATACTTTCGCAGGAGGCTTTATCGGTTATTTGGCTAAAGTGGGTACAATCAACTTCAATAACATGAAAAACGCGATCATTTATGGCTCTGCACTGGCTTCTTTCTGCGTAGAGAAATTTGGAACGGAAAGGTTATTAAATTTAACCGATGAAGAAGTGGCAGCAAGAATCCAGGAATTTGTAAGCTTAAGTGCTTTCACTATAGAAGTATAGTAAGTTATACGGTTTGCAGTTTTAATTGCAAATAAACGAACCGCAGATTTAGAGGTACATTTCTTTATATCTGCGGTTTTTTATTTACAGGGGATCGTCATTCCCATAAGCGTAATAACGAGCTTTCTATTAATATCTTTCCAATGCAAAGAAGCTGAGAAATCTGTTTAGATAGATTATGCAAACTGAAAATTGCAAATTGAGAACCAACCTAAAACCCAGCCGCTGAAGGTTGTTTATTCCTCAAGTTAATTACTTTTCTACTAATTACGGGTTGCAAAACAATAAGAATAATGCTTAAGAAACACAATACTGCAATCCATTCGTAATAGCTTACACAAAACTGCAGAAAGGTCTGTTTTTGCACAGCCTTATTCAGCAAACCAATTGCCACTTTACCAGCCTCATCGTGGGGCATTCCCCTACTGCTCAAGGCAGATTGGTACATTTTTATTCTTTCAGGCAGGTTAAAATCCACCAATGTAAGTGTATTACGCAAAGCATCGTTATGTTGCCCTTTGAAATAAAGTTGGTAAAAATTGATGAAAGCCAAACTTAAACTAAATGTAGAAAAACGCACGAAAACACCTACCGATGATGCAGATTGGCTCATATTCTCTGGCACGGACGACATAATAAACATCACAATCGGCGACATGACCATCCCCGCCCCCACCCCCTGCATAAACAAGGGCAAGTAAAAGTTATCTGTTCCGGCCTCACTGGCAAACAGTTGGCACATCCAGAAGAAAAATACAAAAAGAAATGCAAAACCAGTTATCCACAGTACCCGTAAATGTTTCTGGCGGATAAGAAAGCGGATCGCGATTATTGATCCAACTATTACCCCAGCGATATTAAAGACCATGATTTCATTGGCATGCAGCGAATCCATACTCAAAACGTTAATAAAGTATGAGGAAGTTAAACTGAAAGCTCCACGGATAATATACAGAATAACCAAAAAGACAATCCCGATGGCAAAATTCCGCGACCTGAAAATACTCAGATCAACCGCTGGCCTTTTCAAGGTTTGCTGCCTGGCTATCGAAACCACAAACAAAAACAGAATGGCAAAAATGGAGTACAGAATACTCGAATCATCCAACCAATAGTATTGTTGCCCGTAAACAAGTACATAGGCAATTAACACCAGCATTGTTGCGAAGAGTACAAAACTCATCCAGTCTATTTTGTACAAAGGTGTTTTACGTAAAATATGTACCCTGTTCATGATACTAAAAAGCAGGATGGCACTAGGCAAAAAACAAAATATGATCGCTTTGTACACCACATTATATTCAAAATTCTCGACAATAGGCACGGAGAACAGGGCGGTAACGGGCGATACACACAAAATCATTCCGTAAAAAATGGTATAGCCGGTTTCTTTTGCGTACTCCGATTTTAGCCTGCTAAATAGCAAGTTGAGCGAAATGCTGGTTAGACCGCAGTTTATGATGCCCTGTAAAAACCTTAAGGCAAAAATCAGCCAGATTTCGCGCGTTTGGTAACACCAATAAGCAATCAGGATTTCTAAAATAATACAGATCAAGAGGTAATCTTTAGTAACCACGCGGGCAAAAAAACGTCGCTCTACTACCGCGAAACTGGCCACTGCTGCATAAAACATCAATAACGAAAACTGAATATCAGAAGCACTTGCGCCATAATAACCTGCAGCTGCTGTGCCATCGGCGGTTGACAATGCAAAAAGCAATACAGAAGATAAAAGCACCGCAAAAACGCTCAGTATTACGAGCCACTCGGGTACTCTTGCTTTAAAGATGGTCAAATGATCAGTCATTTTTCCCGTCTCTTTTCACTTTAACGCTTGCACTCATTCCTGCACTCAACAAATCGACATCACGACCCTGTTTATCTAAGCGAATACGCACAGGGATACGTTGCGCAATTTTCACAAAGTTCCCGGTCGCATTATCTGGCGGCAGTAACGAAAACCTCGATCCCGTAGCAGCCGAAAGCGATTCAATTTCGCCCATAAACGATTGTCCCGGAAAAGCATCAACTTCAACATTTACCATTTCGCCAACATGCATTTTCGCAATCTGGGTCTCCTTAAAATTAGCCACCACCCATTTCCCTGCGCTTCTGTCTACAATATAGGCAATGGTTTGGCCGGCTTGAACCAATTGACCTGCCTGAATGGTTCTTCTACCCATTTTACCATCATAAGGCGCTAAAATAACCGTGTAAGAGGTGTTTAGGTTATTCCTTTTCATAATAGCTTGTCTTCTTTTTATTTCAGATTGCAACACATCACTTTGCGCTTTAATGTCGTTTATCCTCGAAATAGCAGTAGCATAATCTTCTTTAGCCGCCTGGTATTCTGCCTGCGCCACCTGCAACAAACTTTCTATGGTTTCTAGCTGTTGGCGAGTAGCCGATTCAGCATCGAACAGTTTTTTATAACGGTTATACTCGGTCTGCTGTTTCCAGAGTTTAGCTTTGGCGGCAGCAATTTTAGCTTCAGCAACAAGTGCAGTGCTCTGGGCGGTTTTAATGTTGCTCTGCTGCACAGAAACCTGTGCCTGGGCATTTAATAAAGATGCCGAGGCCTCATCCTCCTGAACGGTATAGTCATTATCGTCTATCAAAACCAGCGTATCGCCTTTTTTCACATCTCCATTCTCCTCAAACTTTACATCTTTGATATAACCGCTCACCCTTGCCGTTACCGGATTAATATATTCATCCACCTGAGCATCGTTGGTTTCTTCATATTTAATATAGCCAAAGAGCGTTTTCCCACCCCATATCACCAACACCACCAACACGATGAGCGATATTATGGTGGTGATTCTACTGATGATTTTATCGGCTTTAGTTTGTTTCTGTGTGTTCATTTTATAAGTTTCCTACAGCTTTTTGTAATTGATAATATTGTATTTTGGCATTCACTTTTGCAGTGGTGAGTTCGAACCTCGATTGCAATAATTGGGTTTCGGCATCCAGCAGATCGGTTAAAAGCGCCAACTGATTGAAATAGGTATTCTGCACAATGCGGTAACTTTCGGCAGCCTGTTTAATATTTTCTTCAGCCAGGGCAATACGTTGTACCGATTCTTTGTAAAGGATGTAATTTTTCTGCACTTCCAATCGGATATGATCTTTCACATCTTGATCTTCAACCTCCTGCTGATGCACCCTGATCTCCGCTTCTTTTACCTTGTGTTGATTGGTGTACCAGGATGAGATCGGGATTTTAAGTTTCAATCCTACCATACCTGTACTGTAAAGTGAAAGTGCATAAGGGTAAAACTGGATCTGCGGATAAGCAAAAGCGTACTCGCCAAAGAAACCCAGAGAAGGCATAATGTTCGATTTCACATTTTTCAGTTTCAGCTTGGCCAAAGCCTGCTCTTTTTCCGAAATCTGTATTTTATAAGATGATGTTTTGGCATCGTTAAAATATTCGTCAACCTGTTTTAGCGCAATGGCATCTGTTTCATTGTCCAAAATTTGTGGATTCAGCGGTGCATCATCTGTTCTCCCGATCAAAATATTGAGTTTCTGTTTCGCAATTTTAATGCTGTTGTTAATTTCGGTTAATAGCATACGTTGTTTAGAAAGGCGCAACTCAGCCCTTAACACATCACTTTTTAATATCGTACCGTTTTTATAGAGCTGATTGATTTCAGCCAGCTGCTTTTCGCCGTCGCGGATGTCTTGTTCCAATAAAACCTGATAGGAGATATTCCTGAAAACATCATAAAAATAAACCGCTGCAGTATAATGAATTTCCTGCTTGCTCTGCCCCTTTTGTATCCTACTCAATTCACTTTCTACTTTCGATGTATTAATTTCGGCTGTGGTTTTCCCTCCGTTATAAATATTGAAATAGGCATCAGCACCAGCTTTGTAATAAGTGGGCACCACCGGAAACTGGCCAGGTGTATGAAACAATCCGTTTTCGTAAATCGGCAAGGGAAAAACGTGCGCATAAATACCTTCAGCAGCCAACTCTGGTAGTCTCTCTGACTTGCTCACCTTTACATGCATATCAGTTGCCTGCACATTGAAGCCCTGTATTTGAATCTTTTTATTATTGCTATCTGCTAATGCCCAAATCTGGTTGATGGTAAAATTGCTTTGATCTGGAACAGCTTGTGCATGAACAAAAATTGATGATAAAAGAAAAAGTATACACAACCAAAAGCTTCTTTTATTCTTGTTGAAATTCATATCTGTTAATTAATGATGCAAATTTCGATACAGATTTGTTACTTTGTTTTATCTAAACCGACAGATATTTATTCAAACCAGCCAAATGATAAAAGTTAGCAACGAAGACCTTTTATTTGCAATCGACGAAAAACCAGAAACCATGTATGTTTGGCATAGCAGGTTCGAAGACCGATTTCAAGACCATACGCATTTAAAAGGACAGCTCACATATGTAGAGGGTGGCATCATTTTTCTATACACTAAGGAGAAATCTTATTTCCTCCCCGCCCGGCATTACGTTTGGATTCCGGCAGGCGTCGAGCACCATTTACAGCACCGTTACTACGCGGCAATTGTGCGGAATATTTATTTCGATACCCATACAGATGAAGAAAATCCATTTTATAAACAGATTGGGATTTATCCTGTAAATAACCTTTTGCTCGAGATGTTTCTCTTTTCTGAGCGCTGGAACGGCAATATTGTACCACAGACCAAAGAATACGATTTTTTAAATACGCTTAAAAACATTCTACCCGTAGTAAGCGAACACCCACTCCCTATAGCACTCCCAACCACCGATAACCAGCGGCTAAGACCTGTATTAAAGCACATTGTAGAAGGGCTAGCCGATGATGGTATGAGTTTAGAAAGTGTGGGCAAGACCACAGGCTTTAGCGAACGTACATTATCGAGATTATTTCAATCGGCTTTAGATACCTCTTTCTTTCAGTACCTAAAACTGGCCAGAATGATAAAAGCTATGGAAAAATTATTGGAAAGCGATGCCACCATTAGCGAAATTGCCTATCAGGTGGGTTATAACAGCATCTCTTCTTTCAGCAACACATTTTATAAAATGGTGGGCAAAAGGCCCTCGGAGTTTAAAGCGCTAAAGCAATCAACCCTGACTAAAATTAATTTGGTATAGCCAATTTGGCTATCGGTATAAATTTCTCAAAAACAGCTTCAGTATGAGGTGCATCGGGCAGTTCGTCTGTTAAATCCTGTCCGGCCCAGTGCTCATAATGTTTACCGTTCCGCCACAGCCTGCTATCGGTCATATCGTAGATTAAACCTTTATAAGCCACCCATATTTGAGGTTTATCCTGTCCGTTGCGTAAAGCGAGTTGCTGTTTCGTATAGCTGGGTAAATCCATTTAATTAATTTCGGGTTGAAGATAATTAAAAAAGATTGTCATTCGACTATGCTCAGGATGACATCCTTTTTACTGAAGCCATTGTCAGTCTGAGCGGAGTCGAAGACCTTACACTGGAGATTTCAATTTATTATTCCCATTTGGAGCGCAAGGCCTGTAAAAAACACCAAGTTTCTTCCCGTTTTCCACTTTTACGCTTCGCTGCCTCGTACCTCGTTGCTGCAGGGTAACGCTGCAACCGGGGCTAGGTGGCCACGACAGCATTTCATTTGTATGGCTGCACGGTGCACAAACCCCTGTTCTTAAACCCGATTGGCGCGAACACGAAGTGCAAAGGAGTAAAGCATAAAGCGGGACTGCCAGCCTCCAAGAACCACAGCCCAATCATTTTCTAATCTAAAAACATTAATATTATTTGGAGCGCCTGGCCTGTAAAAAACACCAAGTTTCTTCCCGTTTTCCACTTTTACGCTTCGCTGCCTCGTACCTCGTTGCTGCAGGGTAACGCTGCAACCGGGGCTAGGTGGCCACAGCAGTATTTCATTTGTACGGCTGCACGGTGCACAAACCCCTGTTCTTAAACCCGATTGCAATAAAAAGCCCAAAGCGCAGCGAGGACTTGTAATGGAAAGCGGGACTTAACCCTACCAAGAGCTACTGAACATTCGTTTCCAAAAAAAAATAAACAATTTTATTTTAGGCCTGGCTTTTACCACCCTTGCTTTTAAAAACTTCGTACAGGTAAATATTCATCAACAACAAGCCCATTAAATAAAAATGATCTTCGAAAGGGATAGTCCCCACCCTAAAGCCCAAGTTCTGCTGATCGTTGTACAACACAACCGGAATAGAAGTTAAAAATCCATTAACGATATAAAATGGGATAAGTGAAACCAGATAAGCCCTGTAGAACCTGTACATAAACCTGAACTCCACATTTACATACTCTACATAAGCCAGCACCATAAATAAAAAGCCAAAATTGATCAGTGTGTACCACCTGTTATAACCAAAAAATAAAATGGCCACGCAAAGTCCCAGGAATAAGTTACTTAATGCGAGGCTATACTTTTGCAGGTCGTTTTTTGGGAAATAGGCATTCAAACATTCGTAAATAAACACACAGGCATAAGGAACCGTTAAAAAGAATAAAATCTCTTCTAGGGGCAGCCCCATAAGATTTATACCGATTAGATAATCCGGATTAAAAGACCACACTTTGAGTTTGGTAAACAGGATATCCCAAATTAAAAATACCAAGCCTGTAATTAATATCGAAGGCCATACAAACTTCCATTTGCTAAAAAAATGAACCTTTTTATCGAAAGATAAAACCAGGGGAAAGAAAATTACAGCAAGATTGATAAGTAGATAGGTATAATTCATTTAAAGATATTTTGTCAAAATTTTAACTTCAGCTGGCGTACATTTTTTACTATCGATCATAAATTTAGCTACATTTTTAACCAGTTCACGATCGGCTAGACCAAAATTTTCATTTTGATAATGTTTAAGTATCTCTTTTTTATCCTGAGCTAAATCTTTACTAAAGCCGAGAAAAGAAGGCGTATAAAACTCAATAGAAAACCGCATGAAGCGAATCTCCATATTTTCTTTATCCATATCAATCGCTTTTTGCATGGTTTTGAGCGATCGGCCCACATACTTGATCTTGTTATACGGATTCCATGAGTGCTTAGCCTTAAGCGCCTCTAACGTTCCGGTGTAACCAGTAATTAAGGCGGTTTTATTGGTCAGCTTGTCTAACTTGGTAAACAATGAGTCGGTTAGCTTCGAGTTTTCTACCGCTTTAACCATATTCGTTTTTAATATCGCAATTTCTTGGGTAGATAACTGGGCGTAAGTAATATGGCTTGCTGCAAATAGCAGAAAAAATATAATTCCTAATTTAATCATGAGTTTGAGCAAAGGTAAGAAAAGCTAAGCTCATTTGCTCCAATTGTCATCCTGAGTGCAACGAAGGATCTCTGACCGATGAAATAAAGAACCCAGACCACCTTACCTTCAAAGCTATAGACTCACTTAAGTAACTACTTACGAAAAACAGATTCTTCACTGCGTTCAGAATGACAAAACACTTTAGTTAAAATCATAAAAAAACATTTATTTTTAACAATGGATCATAATTATTTCGTTTACATTTTAACCAATAAAAACAAAACCGTGGTTTATCCCGGAGTAACAAACGATCTGGAAGCAAGACTTAGACACATATCGAGAATAAAGAAAATAAATTTGCTTTTACTTATAAATACAATTGCCACTACCTGGTTTATTTTGAGCGGTTTGAACACATTGAATATGCTATTGAACGCGAAAAAGAAATAAAAGGCTGGACAAGAGCTAAAAAGAATGCGTTAATTGAATTTGAAAACAAAAATTGGGATTTTCTTAATGATATGATTGTTGAAGAATAAATCATTTGTTGATCTTGGCGCCATAGTGTCATCCTGAGCATAGCGAGGGATCTCCAACTGATGAAATACAGTTACCCAAACTATCGATTGAATCATGCTCCCATAAAGATTACTTCTAACAAAAGAAAATTCTTCACTGCGTTCAGAATAACAAAAAACAAAAACAAAACGCAATAAAATTCCTTTATTTACACCATGGAGAAAAAACCCAGGATTACCATTATCGGTGCTGGCTTTGCAGGTTTGGCTGCAGCAGCTTTATTGGCTAAAGATGGTTGTGATGTTACGGTGATCGAAAAAAACGAAATGGCCGGTGGCAGGGCCAGAACCTGGCAAAAAGACGGTTTCCTTTTCGACATGGGCCCCAGCTGGTACTGGATGCCTGATGTTTTTGAAAGCTATTACAATATCTTTAATAAAACCGCTTCCGATTTTTATGAGCTTAAAAGATTAAGTCCTTCTTACCGCATTTATTTTGGCAAACAGGACACTATTGATGTTCCTGCAACATTAGATGATTTATATGCTTTATTTGAAAAACTAGAGCCAGGAAGCAGCAAAAACCTAAAACATTTTCTTGATCAGGCGAAATACAAGTACGATGTTGGAATGAATGAGTATGTTTTTAAGCCTTCGCACAGTGTGATGGAATATTTCGACCCCAGATTGGCTGTTAGCGGAATCAAACTGCAGCTTTTGGGCAATATGCGGAAACATGTTTACCGGTTGTTCAAGAATGAGCGTTTGAGGAAACTTTTAGAATTCCCGGTTTTATTTTTAGGGGCCACGCCACAAAACACACCTGCTTTATACAGTTTGATGAACTATGCCGACCTGGTTTTAGGCACCTGGTACCCAATGGGGGGTATGCACAAAATTGTAATGGCCATGCAAAAAATTGCAGAAGAGCAGGGTGTAAAATTTATTTTCGATACCGAAGTAACCAAAATAGAAGTTAAAAACAACATTGCAGAGTACGTAATTACCAACAAGGGCAACTTTAAAAGCGATTTTGTGGTGGGCAATGCCGATTATCACCATATCGATCAACATCTTTTTGATAAACCTTACCGCAATTACAGTAAAAAGTATTGGGACAAAAGAACCATGGCTCCTTCCTGCCTTTTATTTTATATCGGATTAAATAAAAAACTAGACAATATATTACACCACAATTTATTCTTTGATGAGGATTTCGATCAACATGCCGAAGAAATCTACACCAATCCACAATGGCCATCAAAACCCCTATTTTATGCATGTTGTCCTTCCGTAACCGATCCAACCGTAGCACCGGAGGGTTGCGAGAACCTTTTCTTTTTAATTCCGGTAGCACCTGATTTAGCAGATAGCGAAAGTAAAAGGGAAGAATACTTTAATTTATTGATTGAACGCTTTAAAGATTTAACCGGAAACGATATTGGCGAAAATATTTTGTTTAAGCGCAGTTATGCCATGAATGATTTTGTGGAAGATTACCATGCCTTTAAAGGAAATGCGTATGGATTAGCAAACACTTTGAAACAGACGGCTTTTTTAAAACCGAAGATGAAAAGTAAGGTAACAAATTTTTTATACACCGGACAATTAACCGTTCCGGGGCCTGGTGTACCACCTGCAATCATCTCTGGGCAAGTGGTAGCAAAAGAAATAAAAAAAAAGTTAAAAAAAGCTTGACAAATTTAAAATTTCCCTTATCTTTATAACCACAAAACAAAAACACTGCAAAAAAGCTTCAAAACGCATAATCGTTCGGGGTTTGCATTTGTTTCGAAATAAGAGAGAAGGCGAATTGTTGAAAGAAAAAATAAGAATCAACTAACCAAATATATGATAAGCAAAAAGGCCTGAATTTTCAGGCCTTTTGCTTTTTACGGTGTTTTGGAAATAACTTGCTTAGAATTTAAAGTATCCTTTCCTCAAATTACGATTTAGATAAAAACACTAATCGTCTCGACTGTAGTGCAGCGAAATGGAGAGATCTATTAAATAGATTTCTCGAACAAAAAAGGCCCAGATAAATCTGAGCCTCTAGTTTTTCGATGGATGTATCTTAAGCCACTTCTGTACTGGCAATTTCTTTAGAATAGGTTTTTAAATATTTTTTAAGAATACCTCTTGCTACGTGGATACGCGTTTTTACTGTTCCAATCGGAATAGCTAACATATCTGCAATTTCGTGGTACTTATACCCTTCAAAATAACGGATAAAAGGCACATAATACTCTTCAGGCAATTGCGAAAGGGCTTTATCAATATCGCCTAACACAAATTTACTCTCTGCCTGATTTTTAGTTGCACTATAAGAAAGATTTGCAGAAGATATATCTTCACTCTGTGTAATTAAAGTATTTGTTTTCACCAGTCGGCGATAGTTGTTAATGAAAGTATTTTTCATGATGGTAAACAACCAGCCTTTTAAATTCGTACCCTCTTTAAACTTATTGTAATAAGTGATCGCTTTCAGCATGGTATCCTGAACCAAATCATTTGCGTCTTCTGCGTCTTTAGTAAAATTTAAAGCATAAGATCTAAGTGATACCGAGTGATGATTAACCAGATGATTGAATTCAAATTTTGTCATGATATTTAGCTTTAGGTAGATAAAAAACAAATAAATTATTGTTCGTTCGCATAAACCTAAACAAACTTAGTACCAAAATTTTCTGGCATGGTGTTAAAAGCGTGCAACTACATAAGGGCAGGCTTTCGTCACAGAATATTTACTTCTTTTTCTAAAGTGACTCCAAAAGTAGACTTTACACTGTCTATAATCTGTTCAGAAAAATTATACACTTCTGTGCCAGTCGCATGTCCGTGGTTAACCAAAACCAAAGCCTGGTTTTTCCAGGTGCCTGTTTGGCCAACCACTTTACCCTTCCAGCCACATTGCTCAATTAACCAGCCTGCCGCCAATTTAATTTTATCATCAGCTGTAGGATAGTGTACCACATCGGGGTGTTTCGCCACAATATCAGCAAATTCATATTTTTCGATCACTGGATTTTTAAAGAAACTACCTGCGTTACCAATAGTAGACGGATCGGGCAGTTTGCTTACTCGGATATGTGATACAGCGGCAGAAACATCGGCAATATTCGGGTTTTCGATCCCTCTGTTCAGCAGCTCGGTTTCAATGGCACCATAGGAGGTATTAATTTTCGCTTCCGCCGATAAACGGAAAGTAACGGATGTAATAATATACTGGCCTTTCAACTCACCTTTGAAAATACTTTCGCGGTAACCGAAATGGCAATCCTCATAAGTAAAGGTTTTAATTTTCCCGGTTTTGATCTCAAAAGCGCTACAGCTTTCGAAAACATCTTTAAGCTCTACCCCATAAGCACCAATATTCTGTATTGGCGATGCACCCACTGTACCAGGGATCAGGCTTAAATTCTCTACACCAGCAAAATGATGTCCAACGCAGTAGTTCACAAAATCGTTCCATACTTCACCAGCACCGGCTGTTACCAATACTTTATCATCAAACGTTTTGGATTCGATGCCTTTGATGCTGATTTTAACAACCAATCCCTTATAATCCTGAGTAAATAACACATTACTTCCCCCACCAATAACCAAGAGCTTTTGAGATTTTACGATTTCGTTTTTAAACAGCCTGGCTAAATCTGCTTCAGAAAATATCTCGGCAAAGTAGCTTGCCTTAACATCGATACCAAACGAATTATATGGTTTTAACGAAATATTTTCCTGGATTTGAAGCATATTGATTCTGGGTTATGCTGCAAAAGTAAAATAAAAAATAGTTAAGGAACGATTTTGGTTATCCCCTTATCGAAATTAAAGCTTAAAGTGCCCGCTTTTTCTCCCTCAGCTACTACTTTCGAAAGTTTCCAGCCGACAAAAGCTGGTTTGGTTTTGGCAACGTCCAATAAACGGTATCTTTCTTTGGTGAGTTTTGCACTGATTAAGCCTACACTATCTGACTCTGTCTGACTTAAATGCTCTATCTCACGCTCGAGGACAGCTAAAGTATCATCTAACTCATTTCCTTTTTTTAGACTATCAGCATAAGCCTGAGGAGAAATATTGTAAAGGCTATCTAATTTGGAACTATCAAAATTCAAATCCTGATTACTGTTTTCGTATTTAGCTTCTACAAGTGCAATAGCCTGGTCTTTATCTGTTTTTTTATGGCATGAATATAAGGCTAAGCAAATAATTCCGAAAAGAATAAACAGATAACAATTTTTCATATCATGTAATTTAGTTTTTTAATACCGTTTTCCTTACAAATAATAGCCCAAAAGCCTTGCCTTCTTCTTTGCCCCTATTTTTATGATGGATCTTATGCGCCTTCCGTACCGCCTGCAAATAAGTGTTGTTGCTTTTAAAAGTTTTAAACCGCCTATGCACAAACCAATCATGCACTACGAAATAGATCATGCCATATAAGGTAATACCTAATCCGATAAAAAATCTATACCCTAAATTATGGCGATCGATATACATTAAATACAGAGACAGGGCAGCAAATAGTACGGCAAACAGATCGTTCCATTCGAAGAATGATTTTGCTTTTTGGTGATGGCTTTTATGCATAAACCATAGTGGTCCATGGAACAAATATTTGTGTATAAACCAGGACAAACACTCCATGGCTATGATGGTAAACAATACAATAAAGATGTTGATTAACGCTGACAAATTTTCTAAACGATTGGTTTGTAAAGATATATAAACAGCGCAAGAATCAAAATTGTGTCATTAAATTGTAAGCTTAATGCACTTTTAAACAAACCTTTCATAACAAATCACTTTTTAGCACTATTTTTGACTAAAATATTAAAAAAGTCAGAAAGTAGAAAAGTAAAATGATTGTAGCCGATAAAAAGAGAGAGCAAATTATTGATGGCGCTATAAAACGCTTTATCCATTTTGGTATTGGTAAAACCACAATGAACGATATTGCAGAAGATCTTTCCGTTTCCAAACCATCGCTTTATTATTATTTCCCGGATAAGAAGCATTTAATCATTGGGGTAATAGAAAGGGTATTTAACGACTTTTTTGAGTTGATCAAAAAGAAATACAATCCAGATCAGCCTTTAGAAGACATCCTTTTTAGCATCATAGAAGTGAGGAACACTTTCTTCCAAAAATATTACATGTTAAGGATTACGGAAGGTATTCCTGATTTATTGAACGATGATGTGATTAAAGGCAAATTACAGACGCTTAAAAGCTCGGAAAAAGATTTCTTCGCAGAAATTTTTAGCCAGGCAAAAGGAAAGGGAGAAATTGAGCACGATGATACTGCCCATGTTGCAGAACTTTATCTGGAAAGTTTGATGGGCCTTAGCACCATGTGTATTATGGAAACCGGCAAAGATCTTTTCCCCGATAAAAAAGCATTAAACAAAATGACACTGAAGCAAAAAAACCTCACCACCATATTTGTGAGAGGCTTACGATGTTCAGACTGAAATACGCTGGCCGCAACAAATGATAAACCAATTGTAAAGGGGCCGCAAATTTTAAATACATAAGAACCCAAAAACAAAAAAACAATACATTATGCTTAGAGTAAAAACGGTAAAATTAATGCTCATACTCATTATCGGCTCGGCTTTACCGCAGCTGGTAGTTGCTCAGCAGCAAGTTACCTTAAAAGATGCGCTGACCTATGCGCTCCAAAACAACACCAAGATCCGGAACTCGAAATTGGATATTGAAGGCGGGAGATACAAGGTGGAGGAAGTTAGGGCACAGGCCTTACCTCAAATTACAGGAAATGTTGGTTTAACTTATAATCCTATTATCGGTCAGCTTGTTGCTAATTTCGGCGGGCAGACACAGGCGATTAAATTAGGCCAGAACTGGAATTCGACTGCAGGTGTTCAGCTTTCACAACAATTGTTCAACCAACAGGTTTTTACTGGCCTACAGGCTGCTAGATCGAGTGAGGAATATTACAACCTTACTTCAAAATTAACAGAAGAACAGATCATCGAACTGGTGGCCAACAATTACTACCAGGTTTTGGTAAACAGACAACAGTTAAACGTAATTGATACCAATATTAAAAATGTCAAAATTGTAGAAAAAATTGTTTCAAACCAGTTTAAAAATGGTTTAGCCAGAAAAATCGATGTTGACAGGATCAACGTAAACCTAACGAACCTGAATACACAGCGTGAGCAGGTGATTAATGCCATTACCCAATTGGAGAATCAGTTAAAATTCTCGATGGGTATGCCGGTTTCTACCCCGATCAGCTTACCATTTACCGAATTAACAGAAGTAACCACTTTACCTGTATTTACAGACTCTATCGATCTGGCAAACAGAACAGAGGTTAAACTTTTGGATAATCAGGATAAACTTTTATCACTGCAAAGAAAGGCATACGTTGCCGAATATTATCCATCATTGGCTTTAACGGGTAATTATACCTACTCAAGCCAAAGTGATGGTTTCGATTTCCTAAAGTCTAATGCTGCTGCAATCGGATATGGCGCATCAGCAGTTGGTCTGACTTTGAAAGTGCCAATTTTCAACGGTTTTTTAACACGTTCAAAAATCCGCCAGGCAGATGTGGATATCAAGAAAGCAAGAGAGAGCAGAAAAGAATCTGTAAACTCGCTAAATCTGGCTTATGAGAACGCAAAAATCCAATTACGCAATAACATCAACACCATTAAATCGCAACGTAAAAACGCGGATTTGGCGCAGGAAATTTACAAAAGCACACAAAACAATTATAACAATGGCTTAGCTTCTTTAACCGATCTTCTGGATACAGAAAATGCACTTACTGAGGCGCAGAACAGTTATACACAGGCTTTATTGAATTATAAAATAGCCGAAATACAATTAATCAAATCAAACGGAAATATTAAATCGCTAGTACAATAGAAATGAAAAGAGTAATTACCATAATTATAGTAGTTGTTGTTGCCCTTGGTGCAATAGCTTATGTTTTAAGCAACAATAAAAAGAAGAACGAAGAAAAAACTGCTTTCATTGCTAAAGGTGGTGGCGCTGTTGCCGTTCGGGTTGCTCAGGTAGAGAGAAAAGCTGTGAATTTAGATTTCAGCGCAAACGGAAACTTTATTCCTAAACAAGAACTTAACTTCTTATCAGAAAATGCAGGTCGTGTTACGGCTATTTATGTTGATGAAGGTGACCGCGTAAGCAAAGGTCAGGTTTTAGCCCGCGTTGACGCTGAAATTATCAATACTGATAGAGAAACTGCTGAGGCTAACTACCAGAATGCAGTGAGAGATGAAGCCAGATACCAAAGCTCATTCTCAACTGGTGGTGTTACGCAACAACAGCTAGATCAGGCCAAATTGGCTACAAGAAATGCAAAATTGCGTTTACAGGCCTCCCAACGTAAACTGAGTGATGCAAACATTAAATCGCCAATTAACGGTATTGTAAACAAAAGATACATTGAAGTTGGTGCATTTGTAAATACTCAGGGTACACAGATGTTCGAACTTGTTGATGTTTCTAAATTAAAACTGAAAGTAAACGTTAACGAATCGCAAGTTGCCAACCTTAAAATCGGCGATCAGATCGACATTAAATCTTCTGTTTTCCCAACTGATAATTTCTCCGGAAAAGTAACTTTCATCGCTGCTAAAGCCGATGCAACACTAAACTTCCCGATCGAAATTGAAGTAGAGAACAGCCATAAAAATACTTTAAAAGCGGGTATGTACGGAACTGCAATATTTAAGTTCCCTAAACAGGCGCCTAGCATCCTGATTCCACGCACTTCATTTGTAGGTAGTGTAAGCAGCAACCAGGTTTTTGTATTGGATAAAGCTAACAATACCGCTAAAACCCGTAATGTGGTAGCTGGCCGTATTTTAGGAGACAATGTTGAAATTCTTGATGGCTTAAAAGAAGGTGAAACTGTAATCACCAGCGGACAGATTAACTTAACTGAGGGTACTGCCGTTAGTATCGTAAAATAAGTTAGAGAGGGATTTTTTGGCTATAAAACGCGATACGCCAATCGCAAAACGCAATACTTATTAAAATGAAGATAACAGACATATCTATAAAAAGGCCTTCGCTGGTTATTGTGGTGTTTACCGCACTTACTTTGCTTGGGCTACTAAGTTACTTTTCGTTGGGTTATGAATTACTTCCAAAATTCTCTAACAACGTAGTATCTATTTCGACCATCTACCCTGGTGCTTCACCAAATGAGGTTGAAAATACCGTAACCAAAAAAATTGAGGATGCGGTATCATCGATGGAAAACATCAAAAAAATCAACTCTGTATCGTTTGAGAGTTTATCTACAGTTACCATCACCTTAACTGATGCGGCAAACATCGATATTTCCTTAAATGATGCACAAAGAAAGGTAAATGCCATTCTTTCTGATCTGCCTGAGGATGTAAAAACGCCATCATTAAGTAAATTCTCTTTGGATGATTTACCGGTAATTACCATGTCGGCATCAGCCAATATGGATGATATTACCTTTTACGATTTAATCGATAAACGTATTGCCCCCGTAATTTCGAGGGTGAGCGGTATTGCACAGGTTAACCTGGTTGGTGGTTCGGAACGCGAAATTCAGGTTTCGTTAAATGCTGATAAACTACAAGGATACAACCTTTCGGTACCTCAGGTTCAACAACTGATTCTGAGCTCCAATCTTGATTTCCCTACGGGAAGTGTTAAAACCCAAAACCAGGATGTATTAATCCGTTTATCGGGTAAATACAGAAGTATGGAAGAGTTGAGAAACCTCGTTCTAACCACGACCAAAGATGGTGCACAGATCCGTTTAGGTGACGTTGCCGATGTTCAGGATTCGCAAAAAGAAACTGAAAAACTGGCACGTATTGATCGTAAAGCATCTATTGCCATCCAGATCATTAAACAAAGTGATGCAAATGCGGTAGAAGTAAGTAAAGGTGTACACGCCATTATTGCCAAACTTAAAACAGAATACGCAGCAAATAAATTAGACATTAGAATTGTTAACGACAGTTCAATCTTCACCTTAGAATCAGCTGATGCGGTAATCCACGATTTAATCCTGGCAGTTATCCTGGTGGCTTTCGTAATGCTTTTCTTCTTGCACAGTTTACGTAATGCGTTAATTGTAATGGTATCGATTCCGGTTTCGTTAATCGCTACCTTCATCGGGATCAGCTTATTCGGCTTTACCTTAAACTTAATGTCGTTACTGGGGCTATCACTCGTGGTAGGTATCCTGGTAGATGATGCGATTGTGGTACTGGAAAATATCCAGCGACATATGGAGATGGGTAAAAACAAGGTAAGAGCAGCATCTGATGCAACAAGAGAAATTGGTTTTACCGTAGTATCTATTACTTTCGTAATTGTGGTTGTGTTCTTCCCGATTGCTGTAAGTACAGGCCTGGTATCGAACATCTTACGTCAGTTCTGTATTGTGGTAATTATTGCAACCTTACTTTCGTTAGTAGCTTCATTTACCATTGTACCACTTATCTTCTCTCGTTTCGGTAAGTTAGAACGTATTGAAGGTAAAAACCTATTCGGCCGTTTTATTCTTTGGTTCGAAAAACAATTAAAGAAATTTACGCTTTGGATTACCAGCATTTTAACATGGTCGTTAAACCACAAAGCTTTAACATTAGTTATGGTTGTGGTGATGTTCTTAAGTTCATGCGGTTTACTGGTAGGTGGTTTTATCGGATCGGAATTCTTCCCTAAATCAGATAAAGGTGAGTTCCTGGTGCAGTTAGAGCTACCAAAAGATGCTTCTTTAGAGCAAACCAACTTTTTAACACAAAAAGCTGAAGCTTTCTTAGACAAACAACCGGAAATTACGCAGTTAATTACCACAGTTGGACAATCGACTGGTGATTTTGGTGGTACACAGGCTACAGCCTATAAATCGGAGATTAATGTTAAGCTGGTTGAACGCGATCAACGTGAAGGTGTTTCTTCAGATATTTTCGCAACGAAAATGAGCCGTGCATTAGCGAAAGAATTAATTGGTGCAAAAGTTAAAACCGTTCCGATCAGTATTTTGGGTATTGCAGAAAACGCACCGATCCAATTGGTGGTAATGGGTTCTGATTTAGACAGCGCATTGAAGTATGCTGAAGGTGCTCAAAAAGTGCTCGCCGCTATCCCTGGTGCAACCGAGATTAAATTATCGGTAGAAAAGGGAACTCCTGAGATTAACGTTCAGGTAGACCGCGATAAGATGTCGGCAGTTGGCTTAACTTTACAAACGGTAGGTTCTACCATGCAAACAGCGTTTGCGGGTAACACTGATGGTAAATACCGTAAAGGTGAGTACGAGTACGATATCAATATCCAGTATCAAAACTTTAACCGCCAGAATATTGATGACGTGCGTAACCTGATTTTTGTAAACAGCGATGGTAAACAGATTAAGTTATCACAGTTTGCAACCATTACGGAAGGTTCGGGCCCAAGTCAGTTGGAGCGTTTAAATAAATCTACTTCGGTATCAGTTAAGGCACAATCAATCGGTAGACCAACAGGAACCGTGGTTGCTGAGTTCCAGGCGAAACTGGAAGAGCTGCAAAAAAATGGCAAACTTAAAGCCCCAATTGGCGTAAGTTATAGCTGGGCGGGTGATCAGGAAAACCAGAGCGAAGGTTTTGGTACCTTGGGTATCGCTTTATTGGCTTCGATCATTTTGGTTTACCTGATTATGGTTGCGCTTTACGATAGTTTCATCTATCCGTTGGTGGTAATGTTCTCACTTCCTTTAGCGGTAATCGGGGCATTGTTAGCTTTAGCTTTAACCAATAACTCAATCGGTATCTTCACCATTTTAGGTTTAATTATGTTAATGGGTCTGGTTGCAAAAAATGCGATTATCCTCGTCGATTTTACCAACCACTTAAAAGCTGAAGGTAAAGAGACTAAAGAAGCGCTTGTATTGGCCAACCACGCACGTTTACGCCCAATCTTAATGACAACCATCGCCATGGTATTCGGTATGCTTCCAATTGCATTGGCAAGCGGTGCCGGCGCCGAATGGAAAAATGGTTTGGCATGGGTTATTGTTGGTGGATTAACCAGTTCATTATTCTTAACCTTAATTGTAGTGCCAGTGGTATACTTAATATTCGACAGAATGTTAGAAAGATTAGGCTTTAACAAAAAAGGAAAAACAATCGATGAGTTAATGGTTGAACCATACGATCACAAAGATGTAAACGAATACGATTTAGATCACGGACATTAATAAACACCCAGATTAACAATCATTTTAGCCCCGATCCCAAATCGGGGCTTTTTTGTGGAGTTTCAAACGTAATGCCGCCATGGTTCGTGTCCTCACGAACCATTTCATTTTTCACCAGCCGATACTGATAACTTTTGATGCCCAGATAATTATACAATGTTGTCTTCAAACAAATTATGTTGCAACATTGTATATTAGGGATTATGTTTAAATTCATTTTTAGCCTATTTCTGATCTGCACTACCCTCTTAGTAAAAGCTCAACACCCTCCTGTTTTTCCGGCGATGACTACTGATTCGAGTTTCGTTAAGGTTTACAACTTAGATATCACACTGGTAAAGTACAGTTACAAACCTAATGGCATTAAATTTTTAGTCGTACATGATAATGAAGATACTGGTGTAAAAGCAGGTTTTGATTATATCCGTTGGAGCGGCGGCGAACTCATCGACAGTCAATATGGCGGCGTAAGAGATTATTATTTCACCTATATGGATGATCAATATCGTATAGACCCTAATGCCATTTATACTGAAGTAGGTGTAAAAACCAGGTTAAAAAAAGACTTTTTCAGCTCTAACGAAGTTGAAAAAGCGATACTTAATGCAGGCAAACAAATTGTCGATTTTTACGATCCAAAAGCCATGGGTTATTTTTTAACCTTGCATAACAATGCCGATGGTGGTTTTGGGATTTCTTCTTATTTACCAGGTTATGATTTAGCCAGCACTGCCGATTCGGTTTACATCAACTTTCAGATGGATGGCGATGATCTTGTTTACGTTACCGAGCCAAGGTTGTTCAGCAGCTTAAAAAAGGCTAATGTGAATGTAATTCTTCAATCTAAATTTGTTTCCAATGATGGTTCGCTTTCGGTTTATGCCATGCAAAATAATATTCCGTATATTAATGTTGAGGTACAGCATGGGCATCAGGACGAAAATTTAAGGTTAATCGAACTGGCTATCGCCGCCCTAAAAGAACATGGATTGGTGAAGAAAGAATAGCATACACAAGCGTCACCCTGAATTTATTTCAGGGTCTTATAACCGGAAAATGCTGACCAGTTAGTAGCTACAAAACAATGGCCAAATGCATACTGATATTCAACCAAGGTTTTTTGCACCCTGCAACCCGTAAAATGAAATACGGCTATAGCCAACTAGCCCCGGTTGCAGCGTTACCCTGCAGCAACGAGGTACGAGGCAGCGAAGCGTAAAAGCGTAAAACGGGAGGAAACTTCTTCTTTAGCACAGGCTTTGCGCTTCAATTGAAATCGATAGTTTTTTTATAAGGAAAAAGAATGGATTGTGGTTCTTGGCGGTTTGCAGTCCCGCCTTACGCTTTACTCCGTTGCACTTCGTGTTCGCTCCAGTCGGGTTTAGAAACAAGGGTTTGTGCCCCCTGCAACCCGTAAAATGAAATACGGCTATGACCAACTAGCCCCGGTTGCAGCGTTACCCTGCAGCAACGAGGTACGAGGCAGCGAAACGTAAAACGGGAAGGAACTTTCTGTTATGTACAGGCGCTACGCTCTAAATGATAAATATATTTTTAACAGCAGATTAGCTCCATAATATTAGTTTATGGCTTTTATTTTTGTAATCAGGAAAGTAATCAGCAAACCAAAAACAGAAATAATCCCGAAAGAATAACGCAGGCTCGATAGTTGCGAAATATAGCCTATTAATGGCGGACCAAATAAAAATGCAAAATAACCAATGCTCGAAACCATGGTTATCGCTTTACCAGCAGGCACTTTTTTATTGTTACCAGCTATGCTGTATACCATTGGTACGATACTCGAAACACCCAGGCCAATAAGCATAAAACCAAAAATAGCGACAATTAGGTTTGGAAATATTACGGCAAGTGCCATCCCTATCGATATAATGGCTCCGCTGATCTGAAGGAGGTTTTTCCGCCCGAATTTACCGATTAAAAACACACCTAAAAATCTTCCGCTTGCCATCATAAACATAAAGGAGGCATAACCTATAATCGCCTTATTATGAGGCAACTTCACTACATCTTCAAAATATATAGCACTCCAATCGAACATTGTTCCTTCAGTGGCCATACTACAAAATGCGATAACACCCAATAACACTAAAATACCCTGCGGCATGGTAAATAACTTCGTTTTCTCCACCACGGCATCTGGTTTATTATAGTTTAGCAACTTTTTCCGGTTAAGCATCACATTACTTAAAGATATCAGGGCAATAATCCAAAAATGGGTATACATCCCTAGTTTAAGGTTAACCAAACCAAGCGCTATTAATGCACCGGTTAAATTCCCAATACTCCAGGCTCCATGAAAAGAACTCATAATGGGCTTGCCGTAATAGTTTTCGCCGGCAACGCCTTGCGTATTTAAGGCAATGTTACAAAGATTACCCGTGATGCCAAATAAAACCAAAAAAGCAGCCAACTGCCAGCCAGTGGTAGCCAATGCTAAAAAAGTTAATGCAATTGCATAAAGCGGTGCAGTTGCTACAAGCATTTTTTTACTACCGAAATGAGTGGTCAGTTTTGCCGAAAAAAACATCGTGATAATCTGTCCTGCAGGTAAAGCAAAAAGAATGGAGCCTAACTCTGCATCATTTAAGCCCATCGAAGCTTTAAAAGTTGGAATCCTACTGGCCCAGCTTGCAAAGCACACCCCCTGCATAAAGTAAAAGGCAGATATGGCAAATCGTACTTGTTTCGGAGAGCTTTGCGCTAATACAGGTTTATCTTCTTGTTTACTTAAAATTTCCTGTCCTTGCGTGCTTTCTTCCAAAATGATGTTTTAAATTATAGATTGAGCTACAAAGTTCTTTAAATCTATTGGAAATACCGACAAGTTTTTAACATTTTATCAAAAAATTTAGAACTTATCGGGTTAAAATCTTAGATTTTCCATTTTTCCAGTTCATACGAACTATCCCAAAACATCCATTCTAAACGGGTTGCCATTTCAAAAACAGCTAGCATTTTTTGTTGAGTTACTGCATTTGCCTGCGCTGCCAGTTGATCCGTAATATCAATTGCTTTTTCTACCGCAGCAGCAAATTCTAGGCCTGCATACATATCGATCCACCTTTTGTATGGATTATGGTCGCCATTTTGCTTTGCAAAAATATAATCGCCCACTGCCTTATAAATCCAAAAGCATGGTAAAACAGCCGCTACTGCAATTTCTACATTGGCGTACGCGGCCTGACTAAGAATATAATTGGTATACAGAAGTGTAGAGGGTGTGGGCTGCACTTCGTTAGCTAGACCAAATTCTACAAAATAACTTTCGTGCAAACTACGCTCCGCAAAAATCGCACCTGTAGAAAACCCCGCAAAGGCCATCACTAAATCTGCATCCTGCATACGGCTACTAATGGTGCTTAAAGTTCTGCCGAACTCCAAAAGGTAATAGGCATCTTGTGCCAGATAAAAGATAAACTTTTCTATAGGCAGCGTGCCATTGCTTAATTCGGTATTAAAAGGCATTGCTAAAATCTTGGCATAAATGGGCTGTACCCTTTCCCATGCCTGTGTGCTCCATTTCATTGGATAATTAATTTTAAAGGTTCGAAAAAATGGTTTAATGGGCCGTTGCCCTTACCAGTTTTTACCTCACTACCGGCCTGTAGCGCTTGGCTAATGTAGTTTTTCGCATTTTTAATTGCGACAAGTAAGGTGTTACCCTTGGCCATTTCAGCGGCTATGGCGGATGAAAGTGTACAACCTGTTCCATGTAGATTTTTAGAAGCAATAAAGACACTTTCTAATACCACAGGCGCATCGTTCCCAGTGATAAAAACATCGTAAATGATTGGGCCTATTAAGTGTCCTCCTTTTATTAAAACTGCTTTTGCACCTTTTTCGATAATTTTTCTACCCGCAGCAATCATACCATCGAGGTTATGGATCTCTTGCCCTGAAAGGATAATGGCCTCATCAATATTAGGGGTAACCAATGTTACCAAGGGAAATAGTTTTCCAACTAACTGGGTTACGGTATCAGGCTCGATTAATCGATCGCCACTGGTGGCTACCATAACAGGATCTAAAATAACGGGAACATCTTGATTATAGTTTTTTAATTGCTTTTCGATTACCTGCACCACTTCTGCACGGTTGATCATGCCGATTTTAATGGACACTGGCGCTATATCTTCCAATACCGCCTGTAACTGATCTTTAATCATTTCTGCCGGAATGCCATGCACTGAACGCACCCCCACTGTATTTTGTGCCGTTACAGCTGTGATTACCGAGGTACCAAAACAGCCCAAAGCAGAAAAGGTTTTTAAATCGGCCTGGATGCCCGCACCGCCTCCACTATCCGAACCAGCTATTGTTAATACATTAATATAATTCATTGCTTAAAGACTTCATTTTGTTGTATAACTTCAGGAGTCTTCAAATGCAGTATGCATTTTTACGCAATTTTTGCAGACAAACTAATTTCCTACGCCGGCATTATCCGGATCAGGTTCATTTGAGGTTGATGGTTGGAGGGTTTTAAGGCTGAAGGACATTACCCTCTACCTTTCTACCTTTAACCTCAAAATGGGTATGTTCTCAGCCAACTTATTTGAAGGCACCCCTAAAGTTTTATTTTGTAGCGCAATATAGGGCTTAATCTTGAGAAAATAAAAGTATACATTCTTGCGTTAATCGTCATCTCGACTGTAGCTCAGTCCCGAACTTTCGGGAGAGAGATCTTCTAAAGAAGATTGATGTATCGCCCTTCGTAGATTTCTCCATTTCGCCACCGATGAAAAACCGGTGAGCTTCAGTCGAAATGACGACAAGAGAAAAAACAAAAACCCCGATTTTCATCGGGGCTAAAACATAATAATTAATAAAGGGATAGAGCGACTATATTTTATCGGGCTGATAGAACCGAACGGTACCATCTGCTTCGTTTGACACAATTAATAAACTTCTTCCATTGGGGCTATCTTTTGGTTTAACAAACAGTAAACCTTCAGGAGCATCGCCTGTAGAGAATAGTTGAACAAATTTTGGTGAGGCCGGTATAGTTACATCATAAACAGCAATCATATCTGCACGTTCCATACCAATAAAAGCTAAAGTTTGACCATTTACCTGCGCAACGGTTACACTTTCTACCTCTACACCTTTATTGTCAGACCGGTCATCATCATATTTACCTGCATCAATTACATGTTGCTCTAAATCTTTACCAATGTTGGCCACCAAAGCCCCAGTATTTGCATTCAGAATGCTCACACTTCTTCCACCTGTTGAATATAATTCCTGATATACTTTATTAGTACCAACTAAAGTATAACCAGCGGTATTTGTTACCGTAAGCCTTCCTAAATTAGCATCTAACTGTAGCGTTCCTGCGTTAGGAAATTTAACCGGGTCTAAAACAAGATCTTTTACACGCACTTCTTCTTTTGCATCTTTTGGTGTATAATCTTGCCTGGTATCGCCTTCATTGGCCAAGGCAAGATAGGCAGTACCACCAGCCGTAAAATATGAGATTGCATCTGGTAGGTAAAAAGCCTTGATTGGCCACGTCCCTAAAACTTTTTTACTGTCTTTATCGCTTACATCAAAGGCATTGTCGGCCAGGCTGATATCTCTTGTGCCTAAGGGATTAATTTTTGTAATCGTTCCTGCAACAATATCTACCTCGGCAACACCATTGTTCTCCTGTAGGGTAACGTATGCTTTTTTAGAATCACTGCTTATTGCAATATATTCTGGTTCGATATCTTGTGTAAAACTTGCATTTAAACCGTAAATTCTGAAACCACCGGCAAGTAAAGTTGTTTTTTGCGATTCAAAAGCGGCGAAATCCAATGTTTTTACCGAATAGTTATCTTTTATATTGATGATTGAAATGGTTCCTTTAGGGTCAACAGTATATGCAAGGTTTGGTTCACCTTCGTTAGCCGATAAAATATAGTTTCCATCAGGACTGAAAGTTACCATATCGGGCATGGCACCTACGGTAATTTTTTTAACCTCTTCTAAAGTTGACGTTTTTAATACCACTACATCGCCATTTCCCTGTGGATCAGCACCATTTAAGGCGATTGCCAATAAACCATTACTTACTGCAACGCTGTTAATGCCCGCATTATTCGCAAAGGTTAAAGTCTGCAATTTTGTAACGGTTGGATATTTACTCATATCAACAATATCCACTTTGGTGCCACCATCATTGCTCACTACAAACAATCTCTTGGATAAGGGATCGTAAGCCGAAATTTCTGAAGCAAATTCGCTTCCTAAATCGATAGAAGCCGTTTCTTTAAAGCTGTCGATTTTTTCAGGAACGATAGCTTCAACCGGAGGATCTACAATCGGGTCATCAGTTGGATCTTTTTTGCAGGCAGTAAATGCCAATGAAGCAATAAGGATTGCACCAAATAAGTTTTTACAGTTCATGGTTTGTTTAATATCTGAACCGCAAAAATAGAAGCACACAACGCTATTTTATAGGCGCTGTTTGTTATCATTTTATTAAGAAAATATAAAGACCAAAGCAAAAAGAGTAAAGGAGAAAGAGTAAAGCGAAACCCGTCGTCACCTCAACTGGAACGTAGTCCCGAGCGATAGATCTATCTAGGCTGATTTAGCTCCGCTGGGCTTTCGGGTTCTCGACTTCGCTGCACCAGATAGCTATCGGGTCCGCTCAAAATGACGGTAGAAGCGCTAAAACAAAAAATCCCGGCACAAATACCGGGATTTTCTCTACGCGTCTTGCTGAACTTGTTTCAGCATCTTATTCAACAGGCAAATACTAAACCAAGTTCAGTATAACGGCTGTTTAATAATTAAATATGTATGGCTCTATTATCAGTTGCAGCAAGTGCTGCTTCTTTTAGTGCTTCGGTATAAGTTGGGTGTGCATGGCAGGTACGTGCAATATCCTCTGCAGATGCACGGAATTCCATTGCAATAACTGCTTCTGCAATCATATCCGCAGCACGTGGGCCAATCATGTGTACGCCTAAAACTTCATCAGTAGCAGCATCGGCCAAAACTTTAATGAAACCATCGGTATCCATGCTCGCCTTTGCACGTCCACTGGCTTTGAAAGGAAATGAACCTGCTTTATATTTTACGCCTTTTTCTTTTAACTGCTCTTCGGTTAAACCTACAGAAGCAACCTCTGGCCAAGTGTAAACCACACCAGGGATTAAGTTATAATTGATATGTGGTTTCTGACCGGCAATTGTTTCGGCAACATAAGTACCTTCATCCTCTGCTTTGTGTGCTAACATGGCGCCGGTAATTACATCGCCAATAGCATAAACACCTTTAACAGAAGTTTCTAAATGTTCGTTAACCGGGATTTTTTTACCTCTTTCTTCAACAGTAATACCGATTTTATCTAAACCTAAACCTTCGCTATAAGCCGTACGACCAACAGCAACAATACAATAATCGGCTTCTAAAGAGATGGATTCACCTTTAGGGGTATCAGCCGTAACAGTTACCGTTTTACCTTTAGTAGTAGCGCCGGTAACTTTGTGGCCCATGTAAAACTCCATACCTAAAGTTTTCTTTAACACCCGTTGAAGTTCTTTACCCAAACCAGCATCCATAGTACCGATAATAGACGGTAAAAACTCAACAACAGATACTTTTGTACCTAAGCGGGCATATACCGAACCTAACTCTAAACCGATTACGCCACCACCAATTACCACCATCGTTTTTGGCACTTCTTTAATATTTAAAGCCTCGGTTGAGGTTATAATGCGTTTTTTATCGATTGGCAAAAATGGTAAAGCTGTTGGTTTAGAACCCGTAGCAATAATTACGTTTTTAGCAGATAAGGTTTCTGTAGAACCATCGGCTTTCGTTACCAGAATGGTATTTTTATCAACAAAAGAACCAACACCTTCGAAAGAATCGATTTTATTTTTCTTGAACAAATAAGTGATACCAGCTGTATTTTGGGCAACAACATCGTCTTTACGGGCGATCATTTGTTTCATATCAACCTTTAAATCTTTTAAGTTGATACCATGGGTAGTAAACGTGTGAGCAGCGTTGTGAAAATGCTCTGAAGAATCTAATAAAGCCTTAGATGGAATACAACCTACATTTAAGCAAGTACCTCCAAAAGTTTTATATTTTTCAACAACTGCAGTTTTTAAACCTAACTGAGCACAACGGATTGCGCCTACATAACCGCCCGGCCCTGAACCGATAACAACGACATCGTATTGCATAATTTTTTGAGAATTTTGATTAGCCAAATGTAGGGAAAAAAGGCGGAAAGCTGAAAGTCCATTAGGGAATAGAAATCGCCTTATTAGTCTTTGGTTTATAAGTTATTGGCTTATAGCATTGGCTGATGGTTCAATATGAGGCCTAACAGGATAATGCTGCAAAAGTTCAAAAGTCCATAGGTTGATGAGCGTATGAAAACATTTTACTTTAAGACTATAAAATGTTTTGATTTAACTCAAATAAACCTAATGGACTAATGAACCTCAAAGGCCATCATCAATAATCTAATGACCAGTGAACTAACTAACCAACTATAATCCCCAAGATGCTGATGCGCTTAAGATTGCACCGCTAGATGTACCTTCTCTTTTTAATTCTCCATCTACATAGATTTGTGCTTTGAGCGTAGAATTTGCGTTGGCCCCTAAAGCATTTGCAGCAATGTTTATAGAAATGGTTCCTGCTGGCACCGTAATTTCCTGACTTGTCCAGGTAGTTCCACTAAGGCTCGTTGCGGTGGTAATCTGCGAATCGTAGCCGTAAACTACCGTGCTAATGTTGCTGCCTGCCGATGCTTCGAGTTTAAAAACTACCTTGTGTGAAGATTTTGATGGCGACTCGCCCTCATCTTTTTTACACGACATTAAACCTGTAAACAACACTAAGGCAAAAAAAGAAAGTACAAATGTTTTAATTTTGATGTTTTTCATAATTAGATTTAAAAAATAGAATTACAAATAAACAAATGAGCACTTTGCTTTACAATAATCAGATAATACCATTTTTTTCTACCTGATTTCAGGTATATTCTGAGTTTAATTTCTGGTTGAGAAATAAAGCGTGCATTTTTAGTTTAATGAGAAATTATATCCTCTTTCTGGCATTACTGACTTTCTATTCGCTGAATAGCCTAGCGCAGCTGCAACCAGCCGACCAGCAATATACCGATAGTTTAAGTCGCATCTTAAATGGAAGCTTCCGCGATAGCCTTAAAGCCGAAGCGGGTTTTAAACTAACTGATTTCTGGGTAGATCATGATAGTACCAAAGCAGTATCATATTTGAACAAGGCAAGAACCTGGAGCAAAAAGTATCCTTTGCTTGTGGCCAGGTCACACTGGTACGAGTCTTTGATCTACCAGGACCGGAATTATGCAAAGGCTGAAAAACTACTCATCCACGCCGATTCGTTATTGAGCAAGTTTAATACAAAGGGCGTGTATCGGTTAAGGTCGATGGTATGGCATAACTATGCCTTAATTCAACAGCATAAAGACGATCTTAAAACAACGCTCGATATACTGATCAACCGTGTTTTACCACTTTCTAAAAAGGCTGGCGACAAAGACTTTTTAGGTACAGAATACGTCTCCATCGGAACGATATTTACAAACCTTGGCCAATACGAAAAAGCAACACCTTACCTGCAAGAGGGGCTAAATGCCTTAAAAGCTACTTCTCCTGATAAATATTATCTACTTATCAATGCTTACCTAACTACCGCAGGAAATTATTATCATTTAAAAAACTATAGTCACACCAAAAAATACCTGGATCTGGCTAAAACAATATTGGATAAATCAGCGCATGTGGCTACAGGCTACCCGATGACAATATTTTGGCTCGACTATTACAAAAGCACTACGCGCTATTTTATTAACACCAAACAATATTCGCTTGCCCTTTTAGATGCGGACAAAGCTATTAAACTGGCGGAAAAGCTGAGTGACAATTATTCTTTGCAGGAAGTAATATTTGAGAAATACAGAGTTCTTTTTAAACAGAAAAATTTTGCCCTGGCTAAAAAAATCTTGCTGCAGATTGTCGATCAGCCAGAAATAAATACATTAGCAACGAATAAGCTCAAAATGACCGAAGCGCTTGCAGAAGTAAACTATGCTAATGGCGACATTAAAGAGGCTTATAATTGGATAAAAAAGAGCAAAGCATTAAGCGACAGCCTAAATGAAAGTAAACTCAAAGAAGATATTAATGCATTAGAAATTAAATATAAAAATGCAGAGAACCAAAAAAAAATAGCCAGCTTAAATAAAGAAAAGAAACAAAATGCATTAATTATTAAGAACAATAAAACAACAAATTTTCTATTAATCGCAGCGTCTTTTTTTCTTTTAGTCAGTGTTATCCTATTATACTTTTACTTCAGAGGCTATAAAAAGCTTGCAGCGCAAAGAACAATAAATTATAAACAGAAAGTGGCCGAGTTACAACAACAACAGCAATTGGAAATTAGCAAAGCCATGCTCAATGCTGAAGAAAAAGAAAGGAACAGGGTAGCACAGGATTTGCATGATGGTTTGGGGGGAATGTTATCGGGTTTAAAAATTAATTTATCCAACTGGGCAAAACACAGGGAAGTGCAATTGCATGATGTAGAACTACAAAGAATTGTTCGTCAGCTGGATAATTCAGTTACCGAATTAAGGCACATTGCCCGGAATATGATGCCACAAACGTTATTAAAATTCGGATTGGAAACGGCATTAAAAGACCTGGCAGAATCGGCGATGAGCAAACATATGCATATCGATTTTCAAGCACTAAATATTTCTAAACATATTGCACTTGAAGAACAGATAATTATTTACAGGGTTGTACAGGAAATACTGACCAATACACTAAAACATGCTCAGGCTTCTGAAGTAGTTTTACAATGCAGCGAAAATAAAAACCGGTTTTACATTACGGTTGAAGATGATGGAATTGGATTTAATACCTCAACCTATAAAAAAGGATTAGGAATAGAAAACATTAAAAATAGAGTAGCCTATCTTAAAGGCACTTTCGAAATCGATTCGCATCCTGGCAATGGTACAACTATAAATATCGAAATCCCAATCAGTTATGAGTAACATCATTAAATTAGCTGTTGTTGATGATCATCCGATCGTTATACAAGGAATCGTTTCCTTAATCAACAACCTCGAAAATATGCATGTAGTGGGCAGTTTCCAGACGGGCAGCGCATTAATTTCCTTTTTAAATAACCACGAAATAGATATTGTACTGCTCGATATTATGTTACCTGATGGTAATGGTATTGAATTATGCGCGCAGATTAAAAAATTATCGCCAAAAACAGTCGTTATTGCCATTAGCAACCATACCGAAAGAAGTATCATCATGCAGATTCTGCAAAATGGGGCAAGTGGTTACATTTTAAAAAATGCCTCGGTAGAGGAACTAAAAAACGGAATTGAAACTGCGCTTAGAGGAGAACTGGCCTTTAGTAGAGAAGTTATAGAAATTATTGCCAAGCCTTCAGTAAATGATTTAAAAGGACGACCAAAATTCACCAAGCGGGAAAAACAGATCCTTCAATTAATTGCACAGGGAAAAACAACCGCTGGCATAGCAGATGAGCTTTTTCTAAGTCCACTAACAGTAGAAACACACCGTCGTAATATGATGCAGAAATTAGCTGTTAAAAATTCTATTGAATTAATCAATATCGCTACCGAACAGTTGCTAATTTAGTTTAGAGCTGGGAGTTTGGCGTTTGGAGTAGATTACGCTATTAAACAATCAGCGCTTAGCAATGAACCATAAACCATTGACCAATGAACCCCTCTTAAATCTCTTGCCCAAAAGTGAGTAAATTGCTATCTGGATCAAGCATTGCGAATTCTTTCTGCCCCCATGGTTTTGTTTGTAAGCTTCCATTGGGATGAATGCTTTTAGTTTCGAGCATAGATTTGTACAGCCCATCAATATCGTTTGTACGGATATAAACCTGGCCGTAGTTTTCTTTTGGATCAAGTGTTTCGAACAGAAAAAAGTGAATCTGAACCTGATCCTTTTGTACCATCAGGTAATCTTTAAAATCTGCACTCCCAATGTCTTTAAAGCCTAGTTTATTCACATAAAAATCTCTGGTGATTGCTTTATCACGCATGGGAAGTTTTGGGTTAATATCTGTTAGCATATTTTTTTTTATTTCAAAAATCGGTATTTTTCCGAAAAGCTGCACTTGATCCAAATCAGGAAATTCAATGATTTGCCCTTACCCTACTCAATGTTTCAGGGGCAATCTTAAGGTATGAAGCAATCATTTTAACCGGAAAAACCTGTACAATGAGTGGTTTGGCATTTTTAATATAATTATATTTTTGTGCAGGACTTAATGCATTGTCGAAAAGGTAAGTCCGGTGATTAGCTTGATCAAAAATTCTTCCCAGGTTTAAGAAAGACTGCGACCTGGCTATCAGATCATGCAGGTTACTTAAACTCAATTCAACCACTGCCGTATCCTCAAATGCTTTAATCGTTGTACTTGATGGCTTTTGTTCAATCAAACTTGGGTGGTTGTACATCCATTCTTTGTGCAGGTGTAGATCGATGATCGTTTCGGTTGTATGATCGGACTGAAACTGAACAAAAGATCCCGAAAGGATGAAATAGACAGATTGACAAATCTCACCTTCGCGCAACAGCATATCATTTTTGCGAAATATTTTTCGCACCGTCTTTTCTTCAAAAAGAAGCAAATCATGAGATGAAAATGATCCGACACTGGCTAAAATTTCCTGGGCTGACATCATAAACTAATTATTGCAAAGGATGGGGATCAAAATGATTTATTGATTAGCGGTTTTCTGGTGATTAAATAGGCAACAATCAAATTCGGAATCCAGCATAACCAGGCGACAACCAGGTACGCTTTTGAAAAATCGCTATAAACCATTGTCAAAATTGGCAGCCAAACCCTCAACGTTACAGCAGCAAAACAGGCTGCATAACTATAAACCATCATTTTTTGATGTTTTTCAATTTCACCGTGTTTAATGTATAAATAAGCTTTTAAAGTAGTGTAAAACCAAATGATGCCTAAGCAAATAAATCCAGCGGAAGAAACCCATCCTCCTGTTGCAAAAAAGCCAATATAAATACCTGCTAATGCGCTAAACAGTACAGCGACCACATAAACTTTACCCAGTTTTCGGTGAAGTGCCATGCGCCTATTTCTCATTTTCGGACTAAACTGTGTCCAACCGATAAATAAAGCGATTCCTCCGAAAATGATATGCATATAAAAACCAATGTTCCAGAAAGTATTGGTCAACAACTCAACCGACTTTGAATTTAACAACCCAAATTTCCTATCGATCAAAAAGTAAATCGTTGGGTAGAGTCCAATCAGCAATGCGAAGGTTGCAAATAAAACCCATAATCCTTTTTTTACCATACAAAGTCCTATTTCTTTATACTAAGCTAGTTAATTTTCAAGAACTAAATCAATTCCTTTTGCAGCATAAATTCTTTAGCATTGGCAAAGCTGAGAAACAACTCGTCGGCTATTTTTAATTTTTGATGCGCCCGTACATTGCTCTGAATGGCGTAACAGGTTATGCCCGCAGCCAGAGCAGATTTAACCCCACTTAAAGTATCTTCAAAAACAAGGCACTCATCTTTTTCAAAACCCAATCGCTCAACACAAAGATTATAACTTTCGGGATCAGGCTTAGATTTACTCACATCTGTTCGGGTAATAAACAAACTGAAATACTTAGCCAGACCGTTCCGCTCAAAAACGGCTTCAACATCAATTTTAGGACTAGCCGTAACCACAGCCAGCGTGAGCCCTTTTTCATAAGCAAACTTGATAAACTCTAATGCAAAGGGCATTAACTGAATATCAGTTGTTCTAAAACCATCAAAAGTTATCTTTTCTCTTCTGTTAATAAAACCTTCTAACTCTTCTTCAATTTTATACCTGTCTATTATAGTTTTTGCATTTTTGGGCAAGGGGATTCCAGCGTAATTTGTTAACCAATCCTTAAAATCCAACGTAACATCGTATTCACACAAAAACTTATTCCAACAATCGAAATGAAACTTTTCAGAATCAATTAATGTACCATCTAAATCAAACAGTAATGCTTTTATTTTACTCATTATAAATTTTTAACAGGAACAATTCTTAGGGAATGATCTCAAATAAGAAAAATTGTTGTACCTGAGATTTACCAAAATTATTATCTACACAAAAAATTAACGATTGGTGTCCGTTTGGCAATTTTGGCCCAAAGGTTACGCCTTCAAAATTATCGATATGCCGGTTTAAGGAATCGAAATCGAAAAGCAATTTTTTGGTTAATGGTTTTGGAGGGTTTTGTACAAAAGCGCGATTACCGATTTCATTTTCAGCACCCCCTAAATCAACCAGGTAAAGTTTTAAAAAGGTATGATCATCGTGCCCCTTTGCCCAGGCCCTTTCCATTACCAAAAGCGTATGGTTGTTAATGGCTAGTATTTCGGAAATTCCATTTACATTCCAATCGTTTTCAACGGTAGGCTTAACTGGCATTGCATCCAGATTATAAGCGTATTGGGCAATATTTTTTTTTGTAGCTACATCAAATTTTAAAATCCGTGTTAAGGCTTTATCATATTCAAAAGCAGCCTGAGGTCCATCTTGATAAAGCGGTTCTTCCAAACTTGCATATAATGTTTTGTATTGATCGGCATAAGTTAAACCTTCAAATAAAGCATTTTTGCGCGGCCCACTTTCGGTTTTTGTAAAATGAAAACCCTTAGGCATTGGAATAGTATCGCAGAACTTCCCATCTGTAGAAATGAAGGTTAAGCTAGGCTGAACTATTGTAGTATCCCCATCCTTAAATAACCTTTCTCCCTCACTGCTCCAAAGTAATTTTTGGGTTAAGGGGTTATAACGAATCGATTCGCCATCAGGTTTAACAGTTTTATCCGTACCGTATTTAGGGTATGGTTTCCCATTTTCCTGTAAGATATAAGTAACACCAGTTACCCGAACGGTATCGATCTTATTTTCTTTGATATCAATCTGTGCGGTATAAATTCTCGCCGGACTATGCTGTGATGGATCATCACTGATCATGTAATACTGGTTTTGCTTTACATCGTAATCAATCCCCGATAAACCACCAACAACCGTATTTTGGAAAATCGGGTTTAAGGGCATAATGTATTCATCCAGAAACTTTACAGACGAAATACTGGTTTCATTCTGCTTAATCAAAGCATACTTAGTTGCAGAACAAGATGAAAGCACAATGACAAGAACTGAATAAACAAGGAAGAGCTGCGCTACAGGTTTCAAATCGAAATGTTTAGGTCGTAAAAATATGGAATTTTTGCTGCAAAAAGTCTATCATTAAGAGATTGAGAACATTAAGAAAGCTATTTTTTCCTGTGGTGTCAGATGTTATCATCTGGCACTATCCGTTCAATTTCTTTCGGATATAAAACAAAAACAGTCGGATGGTAACATCCAACTGCACATCTATTAGAATTATAAGTGGTGTCAGATGTTACCATCTGACACTGATAAATTAAGATTAAAACAACTTACCAATTACGCGGTAAGTAATATTTGTTCCATCTACTATTTCTTCATAATAAACATCATCGGGCGAAACAAAATACTTTTCGTTTTTAATGGTTACCTCTCTGCATCCTTCTGGCAGTTGATTAATAATATCACCTATATTATGTGTATCAACCGGACCATCAGTTGTATTTAAAATACCGTCTTTTCCCGCAACCACATATACGGTTTTACCATCAGCATTTTCTTTTTGGGTATAATAAACACCTTTGTATTCGTAATAATCAACACCATTAATAGTAACCAAATTAGCATCCGATGGTAAATTCGGAACCTCGGCACCAACTGGCGGGGTTACTACTTCATATTGGCTGTTGTTTTGTTGGTAAAACAATCCGCCCGAATAATAGAACTGATTGGCGCCATAATAAAACGGATAATAACCATAGGGCAATACGCCAATCCTAAAACCTAAAAACGGCCTATAAAAATTATAATAGCTATAATACGGTCTGTAATAAGGCCTTCCATAACCCGGGCGATAACCATAACCTGGCCTACCATACCCTGAACCTGGGCGATAACCTGGTCTGTTATAGCCGTAATTGGGTCTTGGCGGGCGACCGCCATTACTCGGTGCATAACTACCTCTACTTGGCGCATGCATGGATGGTTGTCTGGAAATAGAACCACCACCCCTAGATGGGCTTATCGAACCAGATCTACCACCTCCAGAAGAACCTCCACTCCTACTTGGCCGCTGTGCCGAAACGCTTTCAATACTCAAGGTTGCAATCATCGCTGCTGCAGCGAAAACAACCAGTCCTTTATTTAATAACCTATTCATTATTTTGTGTTTATGTCGATTATGTATATGACGGTGAAAATTCCCAAAAGATTATCCCTTAACACTATTTAACTAAATTTTGATAAAGTGATGACGAATGCAGGGTTTTAATAACAAAATACATCATATATCTACCATTTTACATCATTACATCTTTGCTAACAAACCTTTTACGGGCTATTTTTTCTAATCAATCACTAATCACCTATATTTAAATTTTATTCCTAAAAACTAGCTTAAATGAACCTTACAAGAATTTTCAGTCTTTTATTTTGTCTGTTTATTTCTAATGAATTAACAGCCCAGCAAACCGATTCGGCATATGTTAGAGAAAGCTACACTAAAATAGAACGCCAGATCACCATGCGCGACGGGGTTAAACTCTTCACTTCCATTTATATACCCAAAAATCAAACCAAAAAATATCCATTTTTAATTAACCGCACACCTTATACCGTTGCACCTTATGGCGAAGATAAATATAAGCTGAGTTTGGGTAATTTTCCGGCGATGATGCGTGAGGGATTCATTTTTGTATATCAAGATGTAAGAGGCCGATGGATGAGTGAGGGCACTTTTGCCGATATCCGTCCTCAACTGGTTGGAAAAAAATCTAAAACAGCTATTGATGAAAGTACGGATACTTACGACACCATCGATTGGTTAGTTAAAAATGTGAAAGGCAACAATGGCAATGCCGGAATTTATGGCATTTCGTACCCTGGCTTTTATTCTACTACTTCATTGCCAAATGCACATCCTGCGTTAAAGGCCGTGTCGCCTCAGGCGCCAGTTACCGATTGGTTTATGGGGGATGATTTCCACCACCGTGGTACATTATTCCTAATGGATGCTTTCAGTTTTATGGGCAATTTTGGCGTGCCGAGACCTAAACCGATTACACCAGATAAAGGGCCTAAAGGTTTTCAGTTCCCCATTCAAGACAATTATCGCTTTTATTTAGAAGCCGGATCGGTTAAAAACCTAAAAGACAGATACTTTGCAGACAGCATTAAATTCTGGAACGATTTATTTAAACATCCAAACTTAGATACCTTCTGGAAAGCACGTTTAATTACGCCACATTTAACCAATGTAAAGCCTGCTGTGATGGTGGTGGGCGGCTTTTTCGATGCAGAAGATGCCTATGGAACTTTTGATACCTACAAAGCAATTGAGAAACAAAATCCTGGCGCCAACAATATTCTGGTTGCAGGACCTTGGTTCCATGGCGGCTGGGTACGTAGTGATGGCTCTTATTTTGGCGATATCCCTTTTGGCAAAACCACCAGTATCGACTACCAGGAGCAATACGAACTGCCTTTCTTTAAACATTATTTAAAAGGTGAAGGCGATTTTAATGCAGCAGAAGCCAATATTTTTGTAACCGGAAGTAACGAATGGAAAAAGTTCAAAACATGGCCACCACAAGAAGTAGAAAATAAAAACCTGTATTTACAGCCCAATGGGAAGCTCAGCTTCGAAAAAGTGGGCAGAACCGATAGCTGGGATGAATATGTGAGCGATCCGAATAATCCTGTACCTTACCAGGATGGCATTCAGGCCAAACGTACCCGCGAGTACATGATCGATGACCAGCGTTTTGCTGCCCGCCGTCCGGATGTAAAAACTTATCAAACTGATGCTTTAACAGAAGATATTACCTTAACAGGTCCTGTTTTGGCCAACCTGGTGGTTTCGACTACTGGAACAGATGCCGATTATGTAGTTAAACTGATTGATGTTTATCCAGAAGATGCGCCAAATCCAGAACCTAACCCTAAAAACCTGATTATGGGCGGTTACGAAATGCTGGTGCGCGGAGAAATTATGCGTGGAAAATACCGCAACAGTTTCGAAAAACCTGAGCCTTTTGTTCCGGGCGCCATCACAAAAGTAAATTACCCTTTGCCCGATGTGGCGCATACTTTTAAAAAAGGCCATAAAATTATGATTCAGGTTCAAAACTCATGGTTCCCTTTAGCTGATCGCAATCCCCAGAAATTTATGGATATCTATCAGGCAGAACCACATGATTTTCAAAAAGCTACACACAAAATTTATCACGATGTGCACAACAGCTCGTTTATTACAGTTTCGGTGTTGAAATAATAAAATCCGTCATTGCGAGAAGGCTCTTTCAGCCGACAGCCTGCCCCGACTTTCGGGGAAGCAATCTTAAAGGCATGGTATTAAGATTGCTTCGTGCTTCACAATGACGAAAATAATACTATAGTGCCTTTGTTCTTGTCATCACGAACCAAACACATAAATAACTAACTTATTATAATAAAATGAAATACTTAAAACTAATGATTATCCTGCTTTCAGCATCCTCTGCTTTTGCACAAAGTGATGCAGGATATCCAAAAGCCAACTACACCAAAAAAGAAGTTTATATCCCAATGCGCGATGGAACTAAACTTTTTACCGCCATCTACACACCTAAAGATGCAGCCAAGGATAAAAAATACCCAATGATCATGCAACGTACCTGCTATAGCATTGCCCCCTATGGTGAAGATAAATTTCCTGCAAAATTAGGCCCGTCAGAATTGATGATGAAAGAGGGCTATATTATGGTGTATCAGGATGTGCGCGGTCGCTGGAAAAGCGAAGGTACCTGGACCAATATGACCCCGGTTATCGATAACAAAAAAAGCAAAAAAGATGTTGATGAAGGTTCTGATACTTACGATACCATCGATTGGCTGGTTAAAAACGTAGCAAACAACAATGGCAAAGTTGGCCAGTGGGGAATTTCTTATCCGGGCTTTTACACTGCCGCAGGAATTTTGAGCAATCATCCTGCTTTAAAAGCCTCATCGCCACAAGCGCCGATTTCAGATTTCTTTTTTGATGATTTCCACCACAACGGATCATTTTTGCAGAGTTATTTCATGACTTTTCCGGTATTTGGCGTGCAGAAAACCGATACTACTTCCAAAGCCTGGTACAACAACCAGTTAATCCTTCCAAAAACAAAAGATGGTTATCAGTTTGCTTTAGATTTAGGTCCTTTAAGCAATGCAGACAAATATTATAAGGATAATTTCTTCTGGCAAGAAACCGTTAACCACCCAAATTACGATGATTTTTGGCAAAAACGTGGATTATTAAAACATTACAATACCATTAAACCTGCGGTGATGGTTGTTGGTGGATGGTACGATGCCGAAGATCTTTCAGGCCCACTAAACATTTATAAAACCATCGAAAAGAAAAACCCTAATGCCTACAATACGATTGTAATGGGACCATTTGGGCATGGAAGATGGAGCCGCGAAACTGGTCATACCATGCATAGCAATGTGTATTTCGGTGATAGCATTGCTACCTTCTACCAGAAAGAAATTGAAGCTAAATTCTTCAATCACTTTTTAAAGGGCAATGGGGATAAAAACTCTGGCCTGCCTGAAGCCTATATGTTCGATACCGGTAAAAAACAATGGGAAACTTTTGCCAAATGGCCAACAGAAAAGGCGACTAAACAAAAATTATATCTGGGTGCCGATGGTAAGCTCAGCATGACTGCACCAGCTGCAGCTGGCTCAGTAAATTACATCAGCGATCCATTAAAGCCAGTTCCATATACCGAAGATTTAACTACAACATTGGGCTTTACGCCACACAATTACATGAGTGAAGACCAACGTTTTGCAGGCAGAAGACCAGATGTATTGGTATACCAAACCGATGTATTGGATAACGATATTACTTTGGGTGGCGAAATTATGTCGCACCTTAAAATTGCAACCACAGGTACCGATGCAGATTTTATTGTAAAACTGATCGATGTTTATCCAGCCGATGAACCTAACAACCCGTATATACCAAACAAGAATATCATTCTGAGCAATTACTGGCAAATGGTACGTTCGGAAGTTATGCCTGCCCGCTTCCGCAATAGTTTCGAAAAACCTGAGGCCTTGGTAGCCAACCAGAAAACGGATGTGAACTTTCAGCTTCAGGATGTATTACACACCTTTAAAAAAGGTCACCGGATTATGATCCAGGTGCAGAGCACAGCATTCCCTTTATTTGCACGCAATCCACAGAAATTTGTAGAAAACCCATATAAAGCAACCGAAGCCGATTATATTAAAGCCACGCAAACTGTATTTAACGATAGTTTTATCGAAGTTGATGTGATAAAATAATTTGATAAGCTCACGCTCGTTTCTAACGAGCGTGCAATTACCAATCGTTTTAAACGATCAAGAAAACATAACAAATGAAAAAGTTACTATTCATCCTTTCCATAGCCCTCGGCATTTCAACTACGCAGGCACAACTACTCGGCAAAAACCAGGTAAACTCAAGGGCCGACAGCCTCCGCGGAACACTTACCCCTTTGCGTACCTGCTACGATATTAACTATTACCACTTAGATGTGAAGATCGATATCGACCAGAAATCAGTTAGCGGAAGCAATGAATTTGCTTTTACCGCAACGCGAGATTTCACCAAATTACAGTTCGATCTTTTTGATAACTTAAAAGTAGATAAAGTGGTATATAAGGGTGCCAATTTACCTTTTACCCGAGAATACAATGCGGTTTTTGTAACCTTTCCTAAAGCAGTTAAAAAAGGAAGCAAAGATAGATTTACCGTTTTCTATTCTGGTAATCCTACTGTAGCAAAAACACCACCCTGGGATGGCGGTTTTATCTTCAAAAAAGATGAAGCCGGCAATCCTTTTGTTTCTGTGGCCTGCCAGGGTTTAGGCGCAAGTGTATGGTGGCCAAATAAAGATCACCAGAGCGATGAGGTAGATAGTATGTTAATCAGCATTAGTGTTCCTAAAACTTTGCAGGAAATATCTAATGGAAGACTGAGAAATACCGTCGATAAAGTTGATGGTTACAAACAATACAATTGGTTTGTCGCTAATCCCATCAACAATTACGATGTAACCTTTTACATTGGTAAATATGCCCACTGGCAAGACAGTTACGATGGAGAAAATGGAAAACTCAGCATCGATTATTGGGCGCTGCAGACCGATAGTGCCAAAGCCCGCCCACATTGGGATGCCGATGTTAAACCTATGCTAAAATGTTTCGAATATTGGTTTGGTCCTTACCCATGGTACAAAGATGGCTACAAACTGGTTCAGGCACCACATTTAGGCATGGAACATCAAAGTGCAGTAGCTTATGGCAATCAGTTTAAACCAGGTTATTTAGGTAAAGATTTAAGCGGTACCGGCCATGGCTTAAAGTGGGATTTCATCACCATCCACGAAAGCGGCCACGAATGGTTCGGTAATAACATTACCTCAAAAGATATCGCCGACATGTGGATTCACGAAGGTTTCACCAATTATTCAGAGGTATTGTTTACCGAGTGTACTGAGAACAAAGCGGCTGCAGACGAGTATGTAATCGGATTACAGAAAATTATCCAAAACGATATTCCGGTTATTGGCCCTTACGGTGTTAACAAAGAAGGCTCGGGCGATATGTACCCAAAAGGTGCAAATTTGATTAGTACCATTCGCCAGTTGATTAATAACGATGAAAAATTCAGACAGATTCTTCGCGGGCTAAGCAAGACATTTTACCATCAAACGGTGACCACTGCTCAGATCGAAAATTACATCGCCAAACAAAGCGGGATTAAACTTGATAAAGTTTTCGATCAGTATTTACGTTTTACCAAAATCCCTGTTTTAGAATATAAAATCAACAATGGCACTTTATCTTATCGCTGGATAACCGATGTTAAAGGTTTTGATATGCCTGTGCGTGTAACATTAAAAACAGGCACTTATACCTTGATTAAGCCTACAAACGATTGGAAAACAGTTAAAGTGGATGCCAGCATAAACGATAATAATTTCAAACACGATCCTTTGTTTTACATTAATACAAAAAAAGAGTAACTAAATCCCAGCGGCTATATCATAAATATAGAATTTGTCATCCTGAGCTTGTTGAAGGACTTAGTTAAATATGCTTTTATGTGTTTCGACAGGCTCAACATGACAAAACCGGAAGAGAAATTACTTTCATGATACAGCTTCATTTTTGAGCATGGCCGAATATCACTGATAAAGAGAATTAAATTTCATCTTATGCAACTTTTCAACAAAACCATCGTCTTATAAGAAAAGCTCATTATTTATCTAAAAAAAATAAAATCTATACCCATGAAAAAAGTATTTGCAATATTATTGGCATCCTTAACATTAACCTCTAGTATTAATGTAATTGCTAAAAATCAGATCAGCATCAACACTTCAAAAAATAATGGCGACGACAGAGAGGTAAAAAACTTCAATGGAGTTGCTGCAGCAGGCCCAATAAACGTGATTGTAACGCTGGGCAATAGCGAAAGCTGCCGTTTAGAAGGCGATGCAGATGCATTGGCCTCAATTGTTACCGAGGTAAAAGGCAATGTTTTGGTTATCCGCCCCCAAACCAGTATTACTAGCTGGACTAGAAAATACGAAGGAAAAAAAATCACCGCTTACGTAACAGCAAAAGAGTTGGCCAGCTTAACCGTAAGTGGTGATGGCAGCTTAAGCGTTAACGGAAAAATCAGCACAGGTAGCTTAACCACAACTGTAAGCGGTTCGGGAAGCATTAAAGCAACCGCCGATGTAGACAACTACAATGGTGTAATTAGTGGTTCTGGTGCAATAAACATTACAGGCGGTGCAGATCATGCAAAAGTAGTAATCAGCAGCTCAGGTACCTTTGCCGGTAAATCTTTTTCTACAAAAACTTTAACCAGTACCATCAGTGGTTCAGGAACCGTAAACATCGCCGTAAGCGAAAGCATTAGAGCGGTAATCAGCGGATCAGGAAGCGTAAATTATTCAGGCAACCCAAGTGTCGATAAAACTGTTGTTGGCTCAGGTGGTGTAAGAAAAGTATAAATTAAAGCCTTTTTAATAGAGAAACACCTGCAAGAAATTGCAGGTGTTTTTTTTATGGAATTGGAGCTCATTTTTTAGCACTATCTCCCAATGCGATCGTCATGCTAAACTTGTTTTACTGCGTAGCTTTCCGCTGCGCTACAGATCAGCATCTTTTCTGCAATCATTTCAAGTCCTCAACCCGACTAAGGATCTGACTTTTAATTTTATCGGGTTTATATACATAGGTCGATAGCGTAATAGGGTAGAAAAATCCCTTTTCAGCTTCAAACTATTATATTCGCCTAACAATATCTCAAATAATCCCTTAAGAATCCGCATATGCTTACCGAAACCTTAAAAACACTTTTCAACCGGGATTTAAACAAACTAAAATCCGAAATCGAGTCCTACAAAAACGACGCGAACTTATGGATTTTAGATAAAAGCATTGCAAACTCGGCAGGAAACCTTTGCCTGCATTTAATCGGAAACCTCAATACTTATATCGGTGCAACTTTGGGTGGCAGCCATTATATTCGCAATCGCGAATTGGAATTTTCGTTAAAAGATGTACCAAAACAGCAGCTTATCAACATGATTGAAGCAACTATAATAGTGGTTAACGAAACGCTGGATAAAATAACCGAAGAACAGCTCAATAGCGAATACCCAATGCTGGTATTTCAGGAGAAAACATCAACCGAATTCTTCCTGGTTCACCTTACCACACACTTAGCCTATCACTTAGGGCAGATCAATTACCACCGAAGATTATTGGATGACGAACTGTAGCCAGATGCTGTGCGACCAGCGAAAAGCAATCTATGCTAGTAGATCGTCATTGCGAACAGAAGCATAGGACTGTGCGCAAGAGTGAAGCAATCTTTTTATAAAATACATTAATGAAAATAGCCAAAGCCGTTATATACCTAACCATCTTGTTATTGATCATTTCTACTTTAGCAACATTAAAGCTAGAAGCTGCATCTGACGGTTTTGATCAATATGGTTTCCCTTTTACTTTCTACGACAGTTTTTCTGGAAAGTGCGATAATTGCTATCAAAATTTTGGGTTTAAACCGCTCAATCTTTTACTAAATATTCTATTTGTTTCTTGCTTCGCTTTTGTAATAGTCATGGTAAAAACCAAGTTTTATAGGAAAAAATCATCATGAGATCATTGATAAAGATTACAGTTGCATTCTATTTCTTTGTACTGGTTATAGCTTTTACTTCCTGTTCTACTGGCCAACGATCATCTCATCTTGCTGCAGTTTCTGAAAATGACATTGCTTTACCGAAACCCAAAGCTGGCGATTGGCTATTTAGCCACAAAGAAACTGGACAGTCGCTAGCAGAATTTAGAAATTCAAAGCCACTTAAACCAAATAAAACAGCACAAACTATCTATTTAAAACCAATCGGCAGTTTCACTGGCCTTAAATTAAGAGAGATTGAAGCTTGTAGAGCATACCTGGAAATATTTTTTCAGATCAAAACCGTTATTCTAAAAGAGTCTGGCGATGAGGCTGTTCCAGCAAGCGCTAGAAGAATTGGTCCGCAACAGCATGAGCAATTATTGGCTACTTACCTTCGAGATACTGTAATTGCTAAAGAAAAAGCAAAAGATGCAATTGCCATTATGGGCATAACAGAAATGGATCTATACCCAGATCCAAAATGGAATTATGTATTCGGTTTAGCATCTTATCAAGAAGGATTAGCTGTAAGTTCTGTTTTCAGATTACAGAACGGCCCCTTATCTGAGAAAAATTATAAATTAAGCCTAATGCGCCTGTTAAAAATCAGTTCACATGAAATTGGTCATATCTTCGGTTTAAAGCATTGCATCTATGCATCCTGTGTAATGAACGGTACTAATAGCATGTTAGAAACTGATAAAAGTATATTAAGGTTGTGTTCGAATTGCCAGAGCAAATTAAATTATAGTTTAAACTTTGATAATGAGAAAAGATTAATAGAGCTGATCAACTTTTTTAAACTTAACAATATGCAAAGTGACCTTATCATGATGAAGAGAGATCTTAACCTTGTACAATAGAAATTTATTTATTAAAAATTATTTTTACACGCTTACTAACTTAGGAAGTTTTAAAACTTATTAACTATTTAGTTATCAACAAATTAAATACATGACACAGCAACTCTTTGCCCAAAACGCAACCAAAATATTAGAAAGCGATGAATCTGTTATCGGTTTAGCCGTGGGCGGCTCCTGGCTCAGCAATGAAATCGACGAATTTTCAGACCTCGACCTCATTTTGGTTACCAAAGAAAAACGATCAACAGATAAATCGAAAATGCTGCAATATGCCAGCCTTCTTGGCGATTTAATTTCTGCATTTACAGGAGAGCATGTTGGCGAACCGCGCGTATTGATCTGCCTTTACGACAAGCCATTGCTGCATGTTGACATTAAGTTTTTAACCCTTGATGAATTTGCTTCAAGAGTAGAAAATCCGATACTATTAATCGACAGAGACAATCAATTACAGCAAATCCTCGATCAAACTGAAGCTAAATTTCCCTACCCAGATTATCAATGGATTGAAGACCGCCTTTGGACCTGGATGCATTATGCCCTCTTAAAAATTGGCAGAGGCGAGTATCTTGAAGCCTTGGATTTTTTCGGCTTTTTAAGAATGGTAGTGTTTGGTCCTCTGCTGCACATCAAAAACAACAACCTACCGAGGGGTGTACGTAAAGTAGAATCGCAGCTTCCTACCGGAGATTTTAGCTTACTTAAAGGTACCGTTGCCGAATACAATAAGACATCTTTAATTACTGCGTTAGAAAATGCGATAGCACTTTATAAAAACCTGAGAATTGATCTTTATACTGAAAACATCAAACAGAACAAAAAGGCAGAAGATGCTGTAATGCAGTATTTAGCCAAAATAAAAGACAGCAGCTCAGAATGAAAAATTAAACAGTATAACATTCTCCGTGTCTTCGGTGGTTCCGTAGCTATTTTAATCAATAAGCCGAAAACAATATTCTGCGTTGATCTTTTCAATCTGCAGGAAAATTGTAATGCAGCAACACCAACTGGTCACACCCAAAACAAAAAAGGAGGTCTAAGCCTCCTCTTATATCTTAAAACTGAACCCCGATCAGCCACATATTTTCGATGTAGTTAATCTTCTGACTGGCCTTGTCGTACTCATCCCAGCCAGTGGTATGCACATTAGTTAAATTGGTAGCGCCGAATTTAGTGGTATTTTGTAGGTAAACGTTTTTCCACACATAAAACTTAAGACCAACTTTTGCAGAAACACCATAACCCGAAATACTGAAGTGGTTATTTCTGCCCTGTCCGAACAAACGTACATCTGAACGTGGCACCATTAATCCTCCACCCAAGCCGGTTTCTAAGGTTAAGGAAGTATTGCCTCCCGGAGCCACCCAAATATCATCATAACGCTCAATTTCGATATTTGCATAATTAAAACCATCAGTATGCTCGTAGGTTAACATGCTCTCTTTAACATTAATGCTTTGTCCGTTATAATCGCCTGCCAAATTACCTGTAGGGGTATTGGTTGGAGAAATATTTGGCCCGATGTGACCAGTAATCGTTACTGTTTGTGGGATGTCCATTACGTATTTCATGTGGTCCCAACCGATTGAGATGCTATAGTTATCTTTGATAAAATAACCTGCGCGGATATTGTATTGCGGTACGGTGATAAGTCCAGGATTTAAATAATCCCAGCTCAATTTCGATTGTCTATCGTGTGCAACTACATCTTTTAAAGTAAAATCGTAGTTCGGGCCTTGAAACCTGATATCACTTTTCCCATACCACGAGCTGTTGTATCCCCAATGAAAAAAGAAATCGCCTTTACGCGAAAAATTCCTTTTATGCTCAGGATTAAATAAACTTTTTGAGGTTGGGGTATGATCAGTTGAAGACTTCTGAATCTCTTGAGCCTGCATCCGCTTGCCAAACAAGAGTGCTAAAAATAGGATGGTAAATCTTTTCACGCGGCAAATTGAGCAAAAAGACCAATCAATTACAACAGGTTTAACATTTTGTAAGAGTTGTTGTACAAAAAATGACTTTAAAACATTAAAACCTGGTATAAACAGCCAACTGAATAATATTATTTACCGTATTGTTCGAAACACCATGGGTAGCCTGGTTCATATAACCAGCTTCCAGATCAAACTGTTTCGAAAAACGGTAACCTGCAGCGAGATATAACCTGTTCTGATCGAAAACACTATTGTTAATTTTATCCTTATTCTGAAGATTTAAAAACACCTCATTCTGCAAAGCCAAAAATGGTCCTTTTGTAAACGTTGGTTGAGTTTTTTGCAAAGGTTGAATCAACCTTACGAAATAACGGAAGCGCTGCGAAAACACATCTTCACCTGTTCGGCCAATAAAACGTTGTTCTAACCTCAGCCTGTGACTGGCAAAAACCGATTTTATTTTATGGCTATAAATGTATTGCTCAAATATGCGGTGCTCATGCAAGGTAAGATCAGGGCTCCCTGCCGATTCTGTATGTGAAGTTTGCCATAAATACCCTAAGGCTACATTATGCTTATTGTTAATAAAATATTGTAAAGCCGGACGCACCAAAGTATTTCTCAGATAACCCCAATCATCTGCCGAACGCAGTTGAACATCGAACTGAAGCCCCCATTTATCATTAAATTTGGTGTTATTTAAAAACATAAACCAACCCGAATTTTGATGTTGCGTTTGCGCATAAAGCTTTCCAGACACCATGATGAGCAGCATCACAGCAGACAATAATATTTTTTTCATAAGCGGAAACCGGTTTTATCTGTGTGCCGCTAAATTAAAAGAAAAACAGTAAAGTGAAAAAAGAGTTGTTAATTAGTTAGAAAGTCAGGGATCGGAGGTCTGAAGTTTAAGTCCAGCGTTTGAAGTTCATTGTACAATTACCAACAACTGCGCGCCCATGTTTCTCTATGTAAAGCCATGTCCGCTGTGGTAAAAAACATAACTGCCTTTGCGTTTCTTTGCGAAAAGCTTTGTGCCCTTTGCGGTTAAATACCTTCATTATTTAAAATTCATTTAACGTTAAGCGATTAAAAATTTATCTTCGTTAAAGATTTGGGCATTACGGTATTTTCAATACCCTTAAAAATTGCGCTCATTTTAACATTACAAAACGTAAAATAGAACAAAAATGATTATCGAACCTAGAATGAGGGGCTTTATCTGTTTAACCGCACACCCTGATGGTTGCGCACAAAACGTAAAGAATCAAATTGAATATGTAAAATCTAAAGGAGCTATAGATGGTCCTAAAAAAGTATTGGTAATTGGTGCATCAACCGGTTTCGGTTTGGCTTCGCGTATTGCTGCTGCTTATGGGTCTGACGCTTCTACAATTGGCGTATTTTTCGAAAAAGCACCTTCTGAAGGCAAAACTGCATCACCAGGCTGGTACAATAGTGCCGCTTTTGAAAAAGAAGCCCATGCTGCTGGTTTATATGCAAAAAGCATTAATGGCGATGCATTCTCTAAAGAAATTAAAGAAAAAACAATTGAATTGATCAAAGCTGATCTTGGCCAGGTTGATTTAGTCATTTATAGCCTGGCATCGCCAGTTAGGAAACATCCTGATACAGAAGTACTTCACCGATCTACCTTAAAACCTATCGGTGGAACTTATACCAATAAAACCGTCGATTTCCACACCGGTAATGTGACCGAAATTTCTATCGAGCCCGCTACCGAAGAAGATATTGCCAATACCGTTGCTGTAATGGGTGGCGAAGATTGGGCCATGTGGATTGATGCCTTAAAAGCAGAAAATCTACTTGCCGAAGGTGCCACAACAGTAGCTTATTCGTACATCGGCCCAGCTTTAACCGAGCCCGTATACCGTAAAGGAACCATTGGCAGAGCTAAAGATGATTTAGAAGCAACTGCTTTTAAAATCAGCGATAAATTAAAAGATATTGACGGCAAGGCTTATGTATCGGTTAATAAAGCATTGGTAACACAGGCAAGTTCTGCAATTCCGGTAATTCCGTTATATATTTCATTGTTGTACAAAGTAATGAAAGCAGAAGGTATCCATGAGGGTACAATTGAGCAGATCCAGCGTTTATATGCTGATCGCTTATATACCGGCAGCCCTGTTCCTGTTGATGAGAAAGGCAGAATCAGAATCGACGATTGGGAAATGCGTGAAGATATCCAGGCTAAAGTTGCAGAACTTTGGAAAGAGGCAACAACCGAAACTTTACCTTCAATAGGTGATTTACCTGGTTACAGATCTGATTTCTTAAGCTTATTTGGTTTCGAAATTGATAAAGTTGATTATCAAAAAGATGCCCAGGAAGTAGTAGAAATTGAAGGTTTAGTAGGTTAGTAAGAGCGTCATTTCGACTGAAGTGCAACGCAATGGAGAAATCTATTACCTCGCCTAAACAATACTATTACATTAAAACGGCTGGCCCTGTAGCCAGCCGTTTTTACATTCAAGCCATATGAATTTCGATTTACAGCCTACATTAGCCAACGATTTAATTACCGTAGTTCCCTTAAAAGAAGAAAATTTTGAAGCCCTTTTTGCAGTAGCTTCCGATCCTTTGATTTGGGAGCAGCACCCCAACAAAGACCGTTATAAAAGAGCGGTTTTCGAAAATTTCTTTAAAGGGGCAATAGAATCGAAGGGTGCTTTTATCGTTTATGAAAAAGAAAGCAACAAAATTGTGGGCAGTTCCAGATACTACGAATTGGATGAAACAGACCATTCAGTTGCTGTTGGTTACACTTTTATTGCCCGCGAGTTTTGGGGCAAGGGGCATAATAAGGCCTTAAAAACTTTAATGTTTGATTATGCTTTTCAATTTGTAGATAAAGTAGTTTTACATATCGGTGCTACTAATTTCCGTTCACAAAAAGCGGCAGCAAAGTTAGGCGCCCTTAAAATCGCTGAATTAGAGGTAGCCTATTACGGTGAGCCCTTAAAATGGAATTTTGTTTATCAGGTGGATAAAGAAAAGTGGGTTAATAAAGCATCTTAAAGTTTTAACCTTTGATTTTTACAGAAAGAGTCTGCCACGGAAACCACGGAAAGGTATAAACATTCAATCGTCCTCGTTTGTAACGAGGATGGCCGAGATTTGCATTTGTAATGCAATAAGCAGCTAATTTATTAAGTTTTAACCACAGATTTTCACAGATCAACACAGATACTACGCCCTCCTTATCTGTGTTCATCCACTTCATCTGTGGTAAAAGAAAAAACTAGTGGCAACAAAGACACTTAAATTAGAAAAAAAATTAATTCCGTGTAAATCTGTGCTTCCGTGGCAAACACATTTATAATCACCTGTGGTTCGCATCCAAATGACAAGAGCATAACCGAATAAAATCGTGTTTATGCTTTAGTATTGTTATCTTTGTATAATTCTCCATTCCACTCACCTTTCAAAACAAAACAATTAAATAAAATATGGCTAAATCTCAGGCAACATACAGTAAAAAAGAGAACGAAAAAAAACGATTAAAAAAACAAAAAGACAAACAAGAGAAAAAAGAAGAACGTCAGGCTAATGCAAAAAAAGGTTTAGCGCTTGAAGATATGATGGCTTATGTTGATGAAAACGGAAACATCTCTTCTACTCCACCAGATCCGAAGAAAAAGAAAGTAATTAATACAGAAGATATTCAGATCGGTATTTCAAGACAAGAGGACATCATCGATGAAAATCCTGTTAAAAAAGGAACAGTTACTTTCTTTAACGACAGTAAAGGTTACGGTTTTATTAAAAACACTGAAACACAAGACAGTATTTTTGTTCACGCAAACGGTTTAATCACCCAGATTAAAGAAGGTGATAAAGTTACGTTCGAAGTAGAAATGGGTCAAAAAGGACCAACTGCTGTTAAAGTATCAAAGGTTTAACAACCACAATTCAATTCTTTTTGCAATTCCTAATTGCAAAATATGATTAAAATTCTGCAGAAAACTCTGCTGCGCTAGGTTTTATAACCATATATAATTCCGTCTATTTAAGCATAAAACCTTGCGCATAATTTTACTCTCTTTCTATTTATTTTAGAAAATCAGGTTTCAGTGTGCATGGCCCAATCCGGTCCCGCCATCGCTATTAGTCCTCATTCTGCTGCGCTTCCATTCCGGGCTATCCGCTCTGTCGGGTTTAGGTGGCTAGAACAATAGCTTTTATGAACGGATGAAATATCGGATTGAATATTTGTACGATAAAAAGAACAATATTTTTCAGGTTAAACCTTATTCCTGTAGCAATTGCTAACCTTTGATAGATATTTTTTGACAGCAGCATAATCCTTTGTTAATAAACCCGATAACAACGGCAGCCCCCGATTTTTCTTCGGGGCTAAAGTGTATAGCGGGACAGGTTTTGCCCTGAAATACTGGCGCTCATTTCCAAAAAAATAAAAAAAATGATAATCTCGGTGTGGAATTTGTGCACGGCTTACATCATTACAGTACACACAAAGAAAATACATTATGAAAAAGTTAATAGCACTTGCACTGGTTGCATTTTTAGGATTATCATCAGCGATGGCTCAACAAGTAGATTTACGCAGAAAAATTAATGTTAGCGGAACTGCAGAAACAGAAGTAACACCAGATATTATTTATATCGGTATTTCACTTAAAGAATACTTAAACGGAAAGAAAAAAGTAGACATTACCGAGTTAGAGAAACAATTATTTGCAGCGGTACAAAAAGCAGGCATTGCAAAAGAAAATTTGACTATCAGCAATTTAAGCAGCTGGAACTATGCTACAGAAAAAAAGAAAAACCCCGATTTCTTAGCCAGTAAACAATATCGCTTGAAAGTTAGCGATCTAAATAAATTTAATGCAATATTGGAGTCGATAGATGCCAAAGGAATTGCCAATACGAATATTGAAAGCTACGATTATTCTAAAATTGAAACCTTAAAAAAAGAGCTTAAAATTAAAGCTTTATTAGCAGCGAAAGAGAAAGCAGCTTATATGGTTGAGGCCTTAGGTGATAAATTAGGTGGTGTAATTGAGATACAAGACGGTGGAGACAATGTAATACAACCTGTTTACAGAAATTATGCGATGAAAGCTGAAATGGCCGATGCCGCTGGCGCTCCTGAAATTGATTTCAAGAAAATTAAGCTGAATTTTACAGTAAATGCCATTTTCGAGATCAAATAAGATTTTTAACCGTCAAATCAATAATTTTAAAACCTACCAGAACTTTTTGGTAGGTTTTTTGTTACGTAGTGGTTGAACACTAAAAAATTAGATATTATGAAAAAATTCATCTACACGTTAGCCTTGGTTTTCTCTTTAGGCATTAGTTTTAATTCAGCTCAGGCAGCTGATAAACCTGCGAAAAACCCAACAGAATTAACTGCCGAACAAGCAGTGAAATTGGAAAGAATTAAAACCCGTGTTGAAGAGATCAGAGACATGGATAAATCGAACTTAACAAGAGCAGAACGTAAAGCTTTACGTAGCGAGTTAAGAGAATTAAAAGGTCAGGCCCGCGCAGTTTCTGGTGGTGTTTATCTTTCAGTTGGTGCAATCATTATCATCATTTTATTGTTGATCCTGATTTTATAATCAATACCGCATCACATCTATCTATATAAAAACAAAAAGCTTTGCAGCAATGCAAAGCTTTTTTTATGAGAAATATCGTCATTGCGAGAAGGAACGACGAAGCAATCTCACCCTTTATAAAATTCTTAATTTGATGCTTCATCATTGTTCTAGCGCATTAAGATTGCTTCGTACCTCGCAATGACGATTTATCTAAGACTAATCAATAATATCAAAACCAGTATATTTCACTAAAGCCTCCGGAATTTTAATTCCGTTTTCGGTCTGGTAGTTTTCTAAAATAGATGCCACAATACGCGGTAATGCCAATGCGCTTCCATTTAATGAGTGCGCCAGTTGTGCCTTCCCTTCTTTTCCTTTAAAGCGTAATTTTAAACGGTTACTCTGATAAGTTTCGAAATTTGATACAGAAGAAACTTCTAACCAGCGCTCTTGCGCGGCACTCCAAACCTCCATATCGTAAGTCATGGCAGAAGTAAAGCCCATATCGCCACCGCATAAACGTAACACACGGTAATGTAAGCCCAACTCCTTTAATAAAGACTGAACATATTGGCTCATGTCTTCTAAGGTTTCGTAAGATTTATCAGGATGCGTAATCTGCACCACTTCAACCTTATCAAATTGGTGTAAACGGTTTAAACCACGTACGTGTGCTCCATATGAGCCCGCTTCTCTACGGAAACAAGGCGTATAAGCGGTATTTTTAATTGGAAGATCTTCTTCCTTAACAATTACATCACGGTATAAATTGGTTACCGGAACTTCGGCTGTTGGAATTAAATATAAATCATCAACAGTTGAATGATACATCTGTCCTTCTTTATCCGGTAACTGTCCGGTGCCAAAACCCGAGGCCGCATTAACCAAATGAGGTACCTGCATTTCTTTATAACCTGCTTCAGTAGCATGATCTAAAAAGAAATTAATCAAGGCACGTTGTAACTTTGCTCCTTTTCCTTTATAAACCGGAAAACCAGCGCCAGTAATTTTTACACCCAATTCGAAATCGATAATATCATATTTCGCAGCCAATTCCCAGTGCGGCAAAGCCTTATTTGGTAATTTAGCAGGCGCTCCATGCGTTAAAACAACTTCATTTTCTTCTGCTGTAGATCCTGGTTTTACCAAATGGTATGGCAAATTAGGCAATTGAACAATTAAATTATGTTGAGTGGCTTCCAACTCATTCAATTTATCGCTCAAATTTTTGATATTTTCTTTATGAGAAGCCGTTTGGAGCTTAATCGCTTCGGCTTCTTCTTTTTTACCCGTACGCATTAAATCGCCAATTTGTTTGGCAGCTGCATTCGCCTCAGCAGAAATATTATCCAGGGAAGTTTGTGTAGAACGGCGGTCCTCATCAATTTTAATGATTTCATCTACCAGTTCTGGTTGTTTAAAATTACGGATACTCAAACGTTCTAAAACTTTCTCTCTATTTTCGCGGATATAGTTAACTTGCAGCATTATTTAATTTTTTAAGCAAAGATAGCAAGAGTTTGGAGTTTGGGGTAAGGAGTTTGGAAAAAACTGTAAACCGTTAACTGTAAACTGCAAACCGAAATATGGATGGCAAACTATTTCTCGTACCAACGCCAATAGGCAATTTGGAGGATATGACCTTTAGGGCGATCCGTATATTAAAAGAATGCGATTTAATCCTCGCTGAAGATACCCGTACCAGCGCTCCGATGCTCAAACATTTTGGCATCGATAAAAGAGTTTTCTCGCACCACCAGCACAACGAACATAAGGCCACTTCAGAGATTATTAAGTTTCTAAATGAAGGTCAGAAAATAGCGCTGATATCTGACGCCGGAACACCTGCCATTTCCGATCCGGGTTTTTTCCTGGTACGCGAAGCCATTAAAAATGATATTGCCGTAGAGTGTTTACCAGGAGCAACAGCTTTTGTACCTGCCCTGGTTAACTCGGGCTTACCTGCCGATGCCTTTTGTTTCGAAGGGTTTTTACCGGTAAAAAAAGGGAGACAAACCAAGTTCAAAAAATTGGCCGAAGAAGACCGCACCATTATACTTTATGAAAGTCCGCACCGTTTATTAAAAACTTTAGAGGAGTTTGCACAATATCTGGGCGCCGACAGGCAGGCATCGGTAAGTAGAGAGTTGACCAAAATGTTCGAAGAAACCGTACGCGGAACTTTAGTAGAAATAAAATCACATTTTGAAAACAATACTTTAAAAGGAGAATTTGTAATTTGCATAGCGGGGAAACCCAACATTAAAAGCAAAAACAAATATGAAGATGCTGAAGATTAGCATCAGAAAATAAACAACATACCAATTTTAAAAACATTATGATTAGCATAGATAGATTTCTGAGTGACGAGCAAGACCCAAAAGCGGTTGAAAAAGTTATTGGAAAATTAAACGACCTTTTAACCACAGGTGAAGAACTTTTATACTTAGCTGTACAGAAAAAACCAGCGGTAAACTTGTTGCCAGATAGTATTGCAATTTCGAACAAGCGTATTTTTTATTGCGAGCCAGGTAATTTAGGTTTAACCATGAATTTCAAAGATATTTCGTGGAAAAGCATTAAAGAGGTTTCGTTTAAGGAAGAATTTTTTGGTTCTAAATTTATCTGTGTACCACAACATGGCGAAAATATCGTAACCGAATTTATTCCGAAAGTACAGGCACGTAAATTGCACCAGGCTGCAAACCAGCAATTGGATGAGTATAAGGAAATGCTCCGTCAGCAAAAACTGGAAGAAAACCGTGCAACGGCTTCTCCAATCAATTTAAATGCTCAGCCCATTGCCGAAATTCCTGCTTACGAACCAACTCCAGAACCCGTTCAACCCGTTATTCAGATTGCTGAAGTAGTTGAAGAGCCAGAAGACGAAACCACATTAAAATTACGCAAGCTTAAAACTTTGTACGATAAACACCTGATTACTCAGGAAGAATACGAAGCTAAAAAAGCAAATATTTTAGATAGTTTGTAAAACTAATCCCCTCAAGTTGTCACGTTGAGCTTGTCGAAACGCCAGATTATAATTAATTACCCCTTCGACAGGCTCAGGATGACAATATTGCGCCAGCACTTAAAATGAACAAGAAACAAACTTACCTCCTCGCCCTCTTAAGTGCATTTTTACTTTGGCTAGCCTGGCCACCAATGCCTTTTACCACACCCTTATTGTTAATTGGCCTGGTGCCTTTGTTCATTGCGCTCAATTCTATTTCAGGTAATGCTGAAAAAAAACAGGGAAAAAGAATTTTCTTGACCGCAGGCTTAACTTTTTTAGTTTGGAATACGGCATCAATTTATTGGGTGTACAATGCTATAAGTGCGTATAATGGTCCGGCAGTAGCCCTCCCAGTTTCTTTAATTCCTTATGGATTAGGTGCGCTTTTAATGACTTTTGCTTTTTGGTTATACTATCGATTGGGCAAATACGTAAATAAAAAGATCGCGTACCTGGGCTTAATTGCCTTTTATATCGCTTTAGAATATTTGCAGCAAACCTGGGATTTAGCCTTCCCTTGGATGACTTTAGGTAATGGTTTAGCAGGGATGCATCAGCTGGCGCAATGGTATGATTATACTGGCGTTTACGGAGGTTCATTGTGGATTTTAGTGAGCAATATCCTAGCTTTTGAAGCCTACAAGAAATTTAAATCACAAACGGGTTATTTAAGATTTAGAACCGCTGGAATCTGGACTTTGATAGTGATTATTCCCATCGGCATTTCATTAACCAAATACTTTACTGCCGAACAGAAAGGGACACCAAGCAATGTGGTGGTGGTTCAACCGAATATCGATCCCTACCAAAAACTGGAAAGCATACCAGTTTCTGAACAGCTCAAAATTTTAACACACCTTTCCGATTCGGTTGGGCAAAGCAATACCGAATATTTTATCTGGCCAGAAACAGCAATACCGAGTCGTGCCGACGAAGATCGCATCAGATCTAACCCTGATTTTTATACCCTCCAAAGTTTTTTAAGCAAATACAAAAACGGAACACTGATTACCGGAATTGAAAGCATAAAAATCTACCAGACCAAAAAAACACTTTCGGCAAAGTACGATCCGCAAAGCAACCAGTATTGGGATAATTTTAACACGGCCATGCAGGTTGAAAACTCAGCAAATGTGCAGTTTTACCATAAATCCAAACTGGTACCAGGGGTAGAAAAAATGCCTTTCCCTAAAGTGTTTTCATTTTTAGATGGGGTTTTCGCACAACTGGGCGGAGCTGTTGGCGGATGGGGCTGGCAGGAAAAACCGGGAGTACTTTATGCGCAAAGTGGAATTGGCGCTGCCCCTGTTATTTGTTATGAAAGCCTATGGGGCGAATGGGTTGCACAATCGGTTAAAGATGGGGCACAATTTATTGCTATTATCACTAATGATGGCTGGTGGGGAAATACCTCAGGCAAAGACCAGCACATGATGTACGCCAAACTTAGGGCAATTGAAACCCACCGCGATGTGGCCCGCTCTGCAAATACAGGCATTTCTTGCTTCATCAATCAACGTGGCGACGTAACACAAAGCACCAAATGGTGGACGAGAACTGCAATAAAGGCCAACATTAACCTAAACGACGAGATTACCTTTTATGTAAAAAGCGGCGATATTATTGCAAAAATATTGAGTGTTTTAGCGATTATCTTAGCCTTGATTATTCCGTTTAGAAAATGGATCAAGAAACCAAGCCATGTTTAAACAACAATACGATTTCATTTTATCATCAAGAAATACCCTTTTAGCTTATATAGGGAGTATTTCCGAGCACGATTTCTTAACTAACAACAGTTCATTCGGCAGAGGCTCTATCAGAAACTTGTTGGTTCATATTTGTCAAACCTATTGCGCGTGGATCGGTGAAAAAGCCTTAGGCATTGAACAAGAGTTTTTACCTTTCGAAAACTATCAGACCCTACATCACTGCCAAACCTATTTTAATCAGGTAGATGAGTATATTGGCTTATTTATCGAAAAATTTAAAGGAAATGAGCTGCAGGAAGTTGAATTAGACAGGAATGGAGAGATTTTAAAAATAAATCCATTAAAGTTGTTTACCCATGTTATTACCCACGAGTTTCATCACAAAGGGCAAATCATGTCTTTAAGCAGGCATTTAGGCTATATACCGATTGATGCCGATATTATCAGATAAAAAAATTATGCAAAAAATAAAAAACCTCCGCTGGTCGGTATTGCTCTTGTTATTAACTTTAAACTTTGGATGCGATCAGATTTCCAAAAAAATTGTGCGTACCGAGATTAGCGATTACGAACATATCAGCGTTATCAAAGACCGTTTTACCTTAACCAAAGTAGAAAACAGCGGGGCATTTTTAAGCCTTGGCGATAACATGCCCTATATTTTTAGGCTTATTATTTTAACAGGCTTACCCTTACTGTTCTTGGGTTACGGGTTATATTTCCTCTTTGCCAAACGCAATTTACCAATGAGCATGCAAATTGCTTTGTGTTTTCTGATAGGTGGCGGGATTGGCAACCTATACGATCGGATTGTACACGGATCGGTTACCGATTTTATGCATATGGATTTTTATATCTTCCAAACGGGTGTTTTCAATTTTGCTGATATTTCGATCATGATTGGTGTAGGTATATTGCTTTTCCAGTCGATTAGAAGTAATAGGCTAAAACAACAAATAGATTAGGCAAAAAGCCAGGTTGATGACCGCTAATTAAAAATACAAAAAAACATGTATTAAAAATACACTTTTGTATTTTTTGTATTATATTTATTCATGTAATACTCAATTGCAGCATATTACGATCTAAACCAAAAACCTAAACTATGAAAAACCTATTAACAAAAACTGTGCTGATTGCATTGCTCTCAGTAGTAGTGATCTCGTGCTCGAAGAAAAATGAGATCACGACTGAACCGGAAAACGAAACCGTTCAAAACCAAAAAGTTCTTGCTTACATCAAAAATCTTGGATTTACAGATGCACAGATTGTAGAAAGTGGCAATAATTACGTTGTAGACGGCGATATCGTATTTAGCAAAACCATGGAAGTTCCTGCTGATAATGGGAAACCGATAACCGAACAGTATTACAACGGAAATATTGTAACCAATAGCACTAATATTCGCGTTAAAGTTGACCCTTCTATAAACGGGATGATCAGTGAAATCAATTCTGCAATTAACCAATGGAATACAGTGCCTAATTCTAAAATCAAATTTGTGATTACAACAGGCACTATTTATGACATTCTAATTAAAGTAGATAATACAATAGGAAGTTCTACCTGTGGGCAGGCCTATTTATCAACGTCTAATGGCAAAGCTGGCAATACAGTTTGGATTAACCAGAACCTGATCCAGAACAATTCTTTTGCACAGCGACAAAGAACCATAACACATGAATTTGGACATACCATTTCATTTAAGCACACCAACCAATCTACAACCATTAATGTCCCTGGAGTTGGAGGAACCGACGCATTATCATTAATGAACGGCGGACAATGTGGAAGTGGTGCTACAGTTTTGTCAGCAAAAGACAAGCAGGCTACTGCAGTATTGTACCCTTTATAATTAAAATCAGATAAATAACCTAAAAAGATCGTAATGCAATGGAAGCTGTTTCTTTGAAGCAGCTTCTTTTTTGAAATAAGATTTAGAAATGATTTTAACAAGGATTTCTTAACAAAGAATTACCACCATTAAACAAACATATTTTTATCTTTAGCTGTTAAACAATCTAAAAATAAAATCCAATCATGAAAAGAAATGCAACAGCCGTATGGCAAGGTTCTATTAAAGAAGGTAATGGTAACATCACTACACAAAGTACCACTTTAAATAATACTCAATATTCTTTTAATTCTCGCTTTGCAGAAGGTGTTGGCACAAATCCAGAGGAATTAATCGCTGCTGCGCATGCAGGCTGTTTTACCATGAAATTATCTGCTAACTTAACTGAAGCAGGATTTACAGCGGATAAATTGGAAACTAAATGCGAAATCAACCTGGATCCATCTAAAGGTGAAATTGTAGAATCACACTTAACCCTAACCGCTTCTGTGCCTAATTTAACACAAGAAAAGTTTGATGAATTGGTAGCAGATGCAGAGAAAAACTGCCCAATCTCTAAATTATTAAACACAACGATTACTGTTGATGCAACCTTAGCATAGCCTATTATCATGCTGAAGTATCTCGCCCCTAAAACAGGGCCTTCGTACTTCGGCATGACTACTTATTCGTTGTTTATTACAATATAAAATTAATTGTATAACTTAGCTTTACAAGCTAAGTTAACATGAAAAAATCTCTCCTATTCTTAAGCACTGTTTTATTCTTAAGCAGTTGCGTCTCTTTTAGCAGTAAAAAGGAAAAAACATTTAGCACAGTTGCTGTTACTGAAGGCCCCAATATCAACAATACATCCTCTGAAGACGATTTATTTCATATTGCCAGTTTTGACACTGATGTGGCGGTAAGAAAACTCGCTGTTAGCAGGTTAAATAACGAAGCAAATCTATTTCATATTGTTAGTTTCGATACAGACACAGCAGTAAGGAAGCTTGCCGTTAGCAAACTAAATAATCAAGAATACTTATTTCATATTGCCAGTTTTGATACCGATGTCGCAGTGAAAAAGCTTGCAGTTGCAAACCTAAATAATCAGGCAAGCTTATTTCACATTGCTAGTTTTGATACTAATGCAGATGTGAGAAAACTTGCAGTTGGCAAACTGAACAATCAGGCTAACTTATTTCACATTGCCTGTTTTGATACCAATGTAGCAGTGAGGAAACTTGCAATTGGTAACTTAAATAATCAAGCAAATTTATTTCACATTGCCTGTTTTGACCAGGACAAAGAAGTAAGAAAACTTGCCGTTGGCAAATTGGATAATCAGGCTAACTTAACCCATATTGCTAATTTCGATTCTGAAGCTGACATAAAGAAGCTAGCACTAGCCAGACTAGAGGCCAATTAAATAGTTTTCGGTTGACAGTTTTCGATTCACAGTTAAAACAATTTAATTTTCCAAACCTTCCAACATTACAACCTTTCAACTTCCAACAAGCTAAGCCATATATTTCCCTACAATAGGCATTCTTCTACCCATACCAAATGCTTTTGGCGATACCCTTAAAATAGGTGGTGTTTGATAGCGTTTAAATTCTGCAATGTTTACCATTTTCAAAATCCGCAGCACCAATGCCTCATCAAAACCTTGCGCAATAATGGCTTTAGAACCCTGTTTCTTTTCGATGTGCTGATATAATATTTTATCGAGAATTTCGTATTCAGGCAATGAATCAGAATCTTTTTGATCGGGCCTCAACTCTGCAGATGGTGGTTTAACAATGGTATTGATCGGAATAATTTCCCTTTCTTTATTAATGTACCTTGCCAGCTCAAAAACCTGCATTTTGTATACATCGCCTATTACGCCAATAGCACCACACATATCTCCGTATAAAGTGCCATAACCAACAGCACACTCGCTTTTGTTCGAAGTATTCAATAAAATATAACCAAACTTATTGCTCATGGCCATATTAATAATGCCACGGATACGGGCCTGCACATTTTCTTCAGCAAGATTGAACGGTAGCCCTTTAAAAGCCGGCGCCAGTATATGATCAAAAGCTTCTGCAACTTCTTTAATTGGCACAATTTCGTGCATACAGCCAATATTGTTAACCAAATCTAAAGCATCTTGAACAGAGTGGTCGGAAGAGAATTTAGAAGGCATTAAAACGGCCATAACATGCTCTGGGCCTAACGCGCGACAAGCCAAGGCACAAACCACAGCAGAATCGATCCCGCCAGATAAGCCCAAAACGGCTTTGCTGAAGCCAGATTTTTTAAAATAATCTTTTATGCCTAAAATCAACGCATCGTGAATCTGCTCAATATCGGTCAATCTTTCCGATTGGGGATATTTATTACGCACATTTTCAACCTCTTCCAGGTCGAAAACCTGAAGATCCTCTTCAAAATATTTCATCTCTGCTTTCACGGCTCCATCAGCATCGAAGACCAAAGAACCACCATCAAAAATAATTTCGGTCTGCGCACCAACCTGGTTTACATAAAATACAGGCAGGTTATACTTTTTTGCATTATCGCCCAATACTTTAATGCGTTCATCATCATGGGTGTAAGAGAAAGGCGACGCCGCAATATTAATCATCACATCTGGCTGCTCCTTAATCAACTCATCCATGGGGTTTGATACATACAATGGATTATCATTGATGTTCCAAAGGTCTTCACAAATGGTTAAAGCAATCTTTTTACCTTTAAAATCGATACAGTTAAATTGTGTGGCAGGTTCGAAATAACGATACTCATCAAATACATCGTAGGTAGGTAAAAGTGCCTTTTTAACCACGGCTTTAACTTTCCCTTCTTCGATAAAATAGGCTGCATTAAACAGATCTTTTCCCTGTAGTACTTCGTTTTTAATAGGTAGCCCCACAATACAGGCAATATCTGTACAATGTTTGGCGATTTCCTGAGCAGCAGTTTCACACAATACAATAAACTCATCAAACTCCAAAAAATCTCTTGGTGGATAGCCACAGATAGCAAGCTCGGCAAAAACAACTAAATCAGCGCCTTTATCCTTCGCCAATCGAATATTTTCGGTTATTTTTTTCGTGTTTGCCTCAAAGTTCCCGATATGGTAATTGAGTTGTGCCAGCGCTATTTTCATGTTTAATGTATCAAGTAGTGAGTATCTAGTAGTGAGTATCAAGTATCAAGACAAATATCTAGATTAAAAGAATACACCGAAATTAAGTGCCAAATAATGATTTCTAACATCCCTGGCTTTATCTGTTACAATATTAGTAAAACCGTTGTTAAAAGTTAAACCAGCTACGATACTGGTATTGCCCGAAATATCAAATTCGCCGCCACCACCGATGATTAATCCGGCACGGTAAAGTTTAATGTTGTCGGATACGTTTAGATTATCGCCAACAACCGTCCCACCTGTTACAGCATCTTGTTTAGCGCTGATGTTGATCGAATTAGACAATCCAAACTGACCATACCAACGTTTTCCATCAGCCTTAACTGTTTTTAGTTTAATTGTTAAAGGCAAGTCTACATATTGTAGTTTATATTTTAAATCGTAAGCTTTCGGGGCAGTGCTACTACTGGCGCTATAATAAGGCAGAACATTCGCCTCTGTACTTTTACCATTTATCGAAGTGATGGTTAGCGCCGTAGAAAAACTATAATTCGGGGCAAAATTAAAATCACCAATTAATCCATAAGAAAAGCCCAAAGCTATTCCGTCTGTTTTTCCCTGCTCGGGTTTAATCCAACCAAAAGTTGGGGTAGCGGTTAAACCTAACCTAAAACCGTAACTGGTTAAAGGAGAATTTTGCGCCCATGCGCCAATACTTAAAAGAGACAAAATTAAAATGGTCGATATTCTTTTCATGCTATAGGTGTTTATATATATTTGTTGTACATGATGTATAACGTAAAACACTGGCAAATTTATCTAATTTTTCTTTTTGCCATCACATTTATTTCCTGTAGGCAAAGCAACAGGCCAGATGTAAGTAATATACAGGTAAACATTAAAATCGAAAGATTTGATAACGAGCTATTTGCCGGAAAAAACAAAAATGTCATTGAGGTAGATAAACAGCTTGGTGTGAAATATGGTGTGTTTTATGACGATTTTATCCACCGGATTCTGGACAGTAAATACTCAAACACCGAATCGTTGGCCAATTTGTACCGCGACCAGGCTTATACCGATTTAAGCAAAGAGGTTGATAGTGTTTTTCCAAACCTAAAAGTACAGGAAGAAGGATTGACAGAAACTTTTAAATACATTAAATACTATTATCCGAAAGCGAAGATTCCTAAATTTATTTCTTTTGCTTCAGGTTTTGCATACCAAATGCCAGTAGGCGATAACTATTTGGGTATTGGTTTGGATATGTTTTTGGGTAAAGACAGCAAATTTTATAAGGCTATTGTACAAAGTGTGCCCTTATACCTATCGAGAAGATTTACACCTGAATATATTGTGCCCCGTGTGGCCGAAACATACGCCCACGAAGAACTTTTTGCAGAGCCTGATGACAACAGGACCCTGTTGTCTAAAATGATCTTCCAGGGAAAGATTTTATATTTCTTAGATCAGGTTTTACCTGAAAGCTTAAGCGATTCTACCAAAATCGGATATACTCAACAACAATTAGGCTGGGCACAAAATTTCGAAGGAGATATTTGGGCATATTTTTTGGAGAACAATTACCTGTATGAAACCGATTATCAAAAAATCCAGGTATTTTTATCTGAAGGACCTTTTACACCAGGTTTAGGTGAAAATAGAGATTCAGCACCAAAATTGGGTGTATGGATGGGTTGGCAAATTGTAAGAAAATATATGAAAGAACACCCTGATGTTACTTTACAACAATTAATGGCAGATAACGATGCACAGAAAATTTTAAATCAATCGAAGTACAAACCGAAACAACAGAGATAGTTTATCAGTTTGCAGTTTTTAGTTATCAGTTTAAGTCCGCAGGTAAAACAATACAACAATTAAGCAATAAAATCGATCAGTTGAACTTTATAAAGTAATCATCCAAATTAAACCTATGAAAGTTGGCATTGTATTATCAGGTGGAGGCATTAGAGGAATAGCACATTTAGGGGTTTTAAAGGCCTTTAGCAATTTGGGCATAACCTTTAGTCACATTAGCGGAACAAGTGCAGGAGCAATAGCTGGGGCCTTTTTTGCCGCTGGCATAGATCCGGAAGAAGGCTTAAACATTTTTCTTAAAACGAAACTCTGGCGCTTCGTACGCCCTGCAGTGGGTTCTCTGGGTTTAATCAATATCGAAAACACTTCTCTGATTTTAAAGGAATATTTTCCGGCAGATTCAATTGAGAAGCTAAAAATACCTTTAACCATTGCTGCTGTAAATTTTAGCGAAGGCCGATTGGTTTATTTTACAAAAGGACCGCTTATTAGGGCTATCCATGCCTCTAGCTGCATACCTGGTATTTTTAAACCCATTATGATTGATGGCCAGATGTATGTGGATGGCGGCATTTTAAATAATTTTCCGGTTGAACCTTTAATGGATGACTGCGATTTTATTATAGGCTCGTCCTGCAACCACCTTAAGCCAGTTGATAAAATTACCGGTATTACCAATTTAATGGGTCGTGCCGGTATAATGTCTATCAACCACGATATGGAAAGAAAAGCAAAATTCTGTAACGTATTAATCGAACCAAAAGGTTTAGGAGCCATTAGTACATTCGATATGAAACGTGCAGAAGACATTTATTGGCTGGCACACGAAGAAGCCTTGATTACGATTAAAAACAGCCCAACCATTTCTGAATTAATTACAAAATAACAAGTGGCTTCACTTGTGTATTCTCGCTATATGTAATATTTAAACTACAACAAAATAGTTTATATTAAACAAATAAATGAGTGTAAAAAATACACTTATGCAATAAAAATATTACAATTCTCTTGGTGTTGAGATAATATTATTTTACTTTAGGATTATACTTTGCAAATGCAGAGGCAATTAACCTAAATGTCTATCTATGTTTTTCAACCTGATTATTCTTTTTCAAAGAAGAAGAATTCCTGTTTTTACGATCTTCTAACTTGATTTCCAAGTCAAATACAGATCATTAATTTTACCTAAAAAAAACCTAAACATGAAATTCTTAAAATTAAATAAAACCCTATTAACGGCCCTGGCGCTAACTACAGTATTATTCGCATGTAAAAAAGAAAGACCAACTGAAACTGCAGATTTAGAAAAACCAGAAATATCAGCTGTTAATCCGCTTGGCAATATCCAGGTCTGTACAGAAAGATCATTAGATGGAACTACCCCAAGAGGTGCCGTTCTAAAGTCAACTAAATGGACTCCGGGAACTACAATTAAGGTAAGTTTAAATGGAAGCACAGCAGCCATTAGAGCTAAAGTAATTCAATATGCAAAGGCTTGGGAACAATATGCCAACATCAAATTCAATTTTGTAACAAACGATAATACCGCTAAAATCAGGGTAAGTTTTGTAAGTGGGGATGGATCTTGGTCGTACATTGGAAAATCAACGCCTAGCACCGGTGCGACTATGAACTATGGTTGGTTAACTGCAACTACAGCAGATTCTGAATATAGCCGCGTGGTCATACACGAATTCGGTCATGCATTAGGATTAATCCATGAGCACCAACATCCATTAGTGGCTATTCCTTGGGATAAACCTGCTGTTTATGCCTATTATGCTGCAGCGCCAAATTACTGGACCCAGGCTGATGTAGACAATAACTTATTTGCAAAATACAGTACCACACAGACCAATTATAGCGCTTATGATAAATATTCGATCATGCACTATTCGGTTCCAAATGAATTAACCATCGGTGATTTCGAGGTGGGATGGAATACCGTATTATCACCTACTGATAAATCATTTATCGCTTCAGTATATCCATTTTAGAAAATAAATTATTACACATAGTGGTTTTAAATAACCACTATGTGTATTTTGATGTGATAAAATAAAAACAGATATGCTGATCGCTTTGCGGATTTCCTTTGTAAAACCATTTTTAGCCTGCTTAACCTTCCTTTTATTCTGCCAAACTGCATCTGCACAAGATAGTCTCCATAAATGGGAGATAAAGCCTTATGCAGGCGTTCAACAATCAAGATTTGATTGGTCTATTGCAGGTAATGCGGCCGGAACCAGTCCGAATGTATTATCAGAACTAATCTGGAAAAATCTTAAAGGGCCTAGTTTTGGCTTGGACATTAAATACAATATTACTGAGCGGCTTAGCATTAAAGCCACTAACCAATACAGCAGCATAACCAAGGGCGAAGCGGAAGATACCGATTACGCAGAAGATAACCGGCAAAGTGCCTTTTATTTCGATCTGCTCAACGCAGATAAAGGTTATTTATACGATGCCAATTTACAGCTCAGTTACCAACTGCTAAAATTTGGCAATTTTAACATCAATCCAATTGTTGGACTTTCGTATAATCAACAAAAATTCCATCTGTTAGAAAGTGCAAATAACCCTGACAGCAAAGGCTTAAACTCTACGTATGTAGCAAGATATAAGGGATTCGATTTTGGAGCAGAACTTGTTTTTAAAATGCAGAAATTCAGTCTAGCCGCTACAGTTTTAGGCGGTTTTTATACTTATTCGGCGAAAGCAAACTGGAATTTAATACCTGATTTTGCAAAACCCGTAAGCTTTACGCATAAGGCAAATTCCTTTTCGTTAAGTGGCGATATCAATCTGGCTGTACCACTGAACAAAAGTTTACGGGTAGAAGTTGACTATAAAATCAATAACATCAACACTTACTCTGGTGTAGATAAAGCTTATTTTAATAGTCGACCAACAGAGGAAACTCAATTTAATGGCGCCAGCTTTAGAAAAAATGCAGTATTGCTGGGATTAAATTTTAGCTTTTAATTTTTTAAGGCTACGGTACATCGTCCTCGTTTGTAACGAGGATGGAGGAAAATGACGATTTTATCGTCAATAAGAGATTATTGCAACACTTTAGAAATGTGGTTGTCACTAATCTTCGTTATAAACGAGGACTATATTATAGGTTTTTTAAGGCCACCAAGCGCTCCCCTTCTAATACCGGAATGGTTTTGCAAAGATTTAACTGCAAACAGAAAACAACATCTTCTTCTATATTCAACTGCGCCAGGCGATGGCTATGTGATGATTTGTGAAGATATTTCCTCAGATCTGCTTTTGCTAAGGTATACAAATCTTCTGCAGCCACACTAGAGTCATCAAAATGTTGGAAATTCTGACGGAGATTATTTACCACAGCACCAGCAAAAAGGGTATCTTCTAAATTGAACTGATCCTTCCAACCCGCGCAGAGCAAAAGCACATTTTTATCCTGGCTTTTCAAATAGCTGCAAAGCGCATCTAAATTCAGGAAAGATCCAATTACAACCTGATAGGCTCTTTTCTGTGCCAAATGTAAGGCCTTGGTTCCATTGGTAGTAGTTAAAACGACCGTTTTTCCGTTTACTTTTTCATGGGTATAGGAGAATGGCGAGTTACCGAAATCATAGCCTGCAACTACCTCTCCATTTCGTTCTGCTGCCAATAAAAATCCGCTATCGCGATAGTTTAAACAATCTTCTACCTGAGCTACGGGAATAATCGCTTCAGCACCATTATCTATCCCATAGGTAATAGATGAAGTGGCTCTTAAAATGTCGATCACGACCACAATACTCTGCTCGATATCGTATAAGTCGATCAAGGCCGGAGTTAAGCAAACTTCTATTTTTTTTGACATATGTTGAGTATCGAGTACTAGAGTATCAAGTATCAAGACAAATCCATCTCGATACTTGATACTTAATACTTTATCTATTTATAAAAAGGAAACTTAACCACTTTAGCTTTAATTGGCGTATTGCGGATTAAAATAAAAACTTCAGTTCCTTCTTTAGTGAAGTCTTTTGTAATGTAGCCCATACCTATTGCTTTTTGCAAAGAAGGTGCCTGGGTACCAGAAGTTACTTTACCGATAATATTTCCTTCGGCATCGGCAATTTCATAATCATGACGTGGAATACCACGATCTATCATTTCGAAACCAACCAATTTCTTTTGAATACCAGCTTCTTTTTGTGCCAATAATGCCTCCGAATTGGTAAAAGATTTAGAAAATTTAGTAATCCAGCCTAAACCAGCCTCAATAGGCGAGGTCGTATCATCAATATCATTTCCGTATAAACAGAAACCCATTTCTAAACGCAAAGTATCGCGGGCACCTAGGCCAATTGGCTGAATGTTGTATGGTGCACCTGCTTTAAAAATAGCATCCCAAATCTGATCAGCATATTGGTTTTCGAAATAAATTTCGAAACCACCAGCACCAGTATAACCTGTTGCAGAAATAACTACGTTATCAACACCAGCAAAGGTACCTTTAACGAAAGTGTAATACTCCATTGATGCCAAATCAACATCAGTTAATGTTTGTAAAGCATCTGCTGCTTTTGGGCCCTGAATGGCTAAAAGAGAGGTTTGATCTGAAATATTGTGCATTTCTACATCTTTCGAATTGAATTGTTGAATCCAGTTCCAATCTTTTTCAATGTTTGATGCGTTAACCACCAACATATAGGTTTTATCATCTATTTTGTAAACCAAAAGGTCATCTACAATACCACCATCTTTATTTGGCAGGCAGGAATACTGAACTTTTCCATCATATAGTTTGGACGCATCGTTACTGGTTACACGTTGAATAAGATCTAACGCGTTTTCACCCTTAAGAATAAATTCGCCCATGTGGCTTACATCAAAAACACCTACACCGTTACGAACAGTTGCATGTTCGGCATTAATACCTTCGTAAGTAACAGGCATATTATAACCTGCAAATGGAACCATTTTAGCGCCTAAAGCGATGTGTTTTTCTGTTAATGCGGTGTTTTTCATCCGTAAATTTTATTTTTTTTATGATAATGAAGCCAGTATAGCTGATATGCTGTGAATTATGACGGCTTTATTCGTTATTCTTCTTGGGGTGCAAAAGTACTAAGAAAAAGACAAAATTTTGAGGTTAATTTAAGGAGATTTTGGATGATTTTTCTATCCATCCTTCATGCTAAACTTGTTTCAGCATCTATTAAAAGATCTGTCCTCAAATAACACAGCATCAACTAACTTTCATTAAAACTTAACACTAATATCAAATAAATAGTTATAATTTACACACCAATCACTTGGATATAAATAAAAGCATATGAAAAAAATTAATAGTTATTTCACCTGGAAAAACTTTGCAGACAACTTCCAAAACGAAGTAACAGGAGCAAGGGATGTACACACAAATATGTTAAAAAGTGGAGTTAAGGAAAATAGTTATACTAAAATGGATTTTACCTTTATTTCTGACAAAAAGGAAAACCTTATCAATCTAGGTGATTTCATAAAATCGCATTACCCATACACCCTATCAGAAATAAACAGTTATGAAGGCTTATCGGAAATTAGCGGAGAAACTAATGAAATCCCAATTACCTCAGAAAACCTTCTTTACTGGGTAATCGATATGTACAAAAGAGGTTACGAATTCGACGCTAAACTTGATGCTTATGGTGGCTTGTACGACCCTAACGAGCAAAGTTTTCCTGATCTATCAAGCGAAAAAGAAAGCTTTTATTTCGACAAAGCGCTGGTATGTTATGAAAATGGTGATTTAAGCGGTTCGATTATCAATTGGTCGTTAACTTTAAATATAAACCCGAGGAAAGTTGATTCTCTTTACTCAAGAGCAATTGTAAAAAATGAATTATATAGATGGAAAGCTGCACTAGGAGATTACAATAGTGCAATCACAATAGCTCCAGATTTTACAGCCGCACTGCTTAATAGAGGAGGATTAAAGGATGAAAATGGAGATTATCAAGGTGCTATTGCTGATTATGAAAAAATCCTCTCTTTTGATCATACAGATTCAGAAGATAAACAAAGCGCTTATTATAATCTCGGTAACACAATGCTTAACTTAAAAAATAAAGAGCTTGCTTGCCATAACTGGAATAAAGCACTAGAATTTGGCGCAGATTATGCTAAAGATAAAATAAACAAACATTGTGTTTAAGCCGAAGACTCTTAGCGATGAAAAGCAAAATCATATTTTTTATTTCCTTTACTGGAATCTCTATTATTTTTAGATTTTTCTGTGGTGTTTATGTTCACGATGAGTTTGGGGATAAAGAGTTGTTCATCAAACATCGCCCTATATGGAAATGGAAATTTTATTCTCCGATCGGTATGTCTGATATGAACTTTGAAGATTTATCCGCTGAAGAGAAAATTGAACAAAAATATTTTAATGAATTTGTAAGAGAAAGGGGTCTGAGCCGATAAGTTCACGACCTATTATACACGCACCAATTCTTCGTAAATCTTCAGCATTTTACTGGAGATTAAATGAACACCATGGTCGTTTTCTACTGTTTTGCGGGCGTTCTCTCCTATCTCTACCCATCTTTTAGGGTTAATGATACACTGTAAAATCGATCGGTAAAATTCATCTGCAGAATCGGCAATTAAAATATCGTGCCCATGCCTGCAGTTAATTCCTTCTGCGGCAGTAGTGGTGGCAATAATGCATTTTTTCATAGCCATGCCTTCAATAATCTTTACCCTCATCCCTGTGCCAGAAATTAAAGGAACAATCATAATTGCTTTGGAATTCATAAACTCTACCGCATCGAAAACTTCTCCTTCTACAATCAGATTTTCTGAGTCGTATTCGAAGAAATGTTTCTGCATGTTTTTTCCTGCGATATAAAAACGAAGGTCTTTATTTAATTTTTCAATATCGGGCCAAATATCATCCAAAAACCATTCTAGTCCTTCCTGATTTGGACGCCAATCCATTGCACCCAAATGAAAAAGTGTAGGAAAACTGGTTTTACTTTTATCTACTTTATATTTTTCTAAATCGATGGCAACGGGAAAAACCGACATTGGAATTTCGCAGCCGAACATTAATATACTTTGGCGGTCGGGCTCCGAAATGGCAAAAATATGGTGGAAACGGTTAATCTGATCGGTTTCATACGCTTTAAGCCGCTGAGCCAAAAAAGCCAGGTATTTACGCCTGATTAAAAACTTTTCTGAATGAGAAAGACGTTCCCAAAGGGTAAATTCGATATTGTGTGCCCTATAAATGAGCTTTGCATTGCTATTTGCCTTAACCACATCCAGATAAGGAACAACAAAAAGCCCCTCAAACTGAATAATATCGAACACATTTTCTCGTAGGAGATTTTCTAACTGCCGGGCAGCATCTTCGCTATAGTACCTGGAAACATTGTACGATTCGTTAGTGAAAATATTAAAAAAAGCCGACCATACATTTACATCGGTATCTAAATCGTAGGTATGATATTTAATCTGTTCAAAAATAGGATCGTAGATATCCTCGATATCAATCCGTCCTTTTGTGGGGTTGAGGCTAAACAAAGTAATATCTGCGCCAAGCTGCAGCAAACCTTTTATGGTATTATAAACCACGATAGGATAACCACTATTTGGCGGAAAGGGAACCCGCTTAGTAATCAACAGAATTTTCACAATGTTGTGAAAATACGAAATTTTAGGCGTTTTTTGAAAACAGTTCTAACTGAGGGTCGCTCACATTAAAAGTTCTGCGGTGAAAAGGCGATAAGCCGATTTCTATTACAGCCTTACGGTGTGCAATAGTTGGGTATCCTTTATTCTGTTGCCAATTGTAATGCGGAAAATCGACGTGCAGATTGGTCATATATTCATCACGGTGGGTTTTCGCCAATATAGAAGCGGCGGCGATATTTAAATACTTACCATCGCCCTTAACAATGCAGCTGTGTGGAATTTGCGGATAGGTTTTGAATCGGTTGCCATCAATTACCAGGTATTGTGGTTGAGTATGTAATTTTTCAATCGCCCTGTGCATGGCTAAAAAAGAAGCATTTAAAATGTTAATGCGGTCGATTTCTTCATGATCACAAGAAGCTACTGCCCAGGCTAAAGCTTTCTGTTCTATTATGGGTCTCAGAGAGGCTCTTTGCTCATGCGATAACTGCTTAGAGTCATTTAATCCTTCTAACACAAAACCTTTTGGTAATATTACCGCCGCTGCAAAAACAGGACCAGCGAGGCAACCTCTTCCAGCTTCATCACATCCGGCCTCTAATAATTCTTCCTGATAGCAGTTTAACAACATGTTACAAATCTACTGAATTAGAGATACTAAGGAAATTATTTTGTTCAACATCTTTTAAACATTAATTTTAAACCACAATATAACCTCGCTGATCTAAGCTAATGAAATATAACGAAACCTTAGCCCTTCGTGTAGCCGAACGTTTAATGCATCTACAAGATGTAGAGGAAAAAGAAATGTTTAGCGGACTTATTTTTATGGTAAACGGCAAAATGTGTATTGGTGTTTCTAAGAACAGCATGATGGTGAGACTCGACCCGAATACTTTAGAAAATTTATCAGATAAAGATGGCTGGCAGCAGATGGTGATGGGCGGTAGACCAATGAAGGGCTACATTTCGGTATCAGAAGATGTTTTGGGCCGGAATGATGAGCTTGATTTCTGGGTTAACCTCGCGCTGGCCTTCAATCCTTTTGCCAAAGCATCTAAAAAGAAATAATCAAATATACAATCTATTGTCCTATCGCCCCGTCTTCAAACACTAGCAAGAGCCATATTTTTTGATTAATTTTGTGTTTCTAATCAAATTTTATGAAAAAACTTGCTGCAATGGCAGTACTTCTGTCATGTATTTCAATTACCGTTTTTGCGCAGGTTAAAAGAACGGCTACACCAACAAGTCCAATTAAAGAAACTGCTCCGGCACAACTAAAAACTGCAAGTCCTCAGGGGCATTATTGTGATTACTGTAAACTCAATTACCCCGAATCGCATTTCCCTTGCATTATGAAATCCATTAAAGGCAAACTGGATGTAACCACAGGCGAAGTAAGTTTTTTGGCCGGGCAACCTATTGGCGGAATTGTGGTACAATGCGGCAAAAACCCTGGAGATAACACGGTTACACTAGTGACCAACCAAAATGGCGAAATAGAATTTAACAATGCCAGCGCAGGGAATTATAAATTTATCATTTTAGTACCTTCCACTAACCCAAAATCGCGGGTAGCGGGCACGCCAATCGGGGGGATAATTGTAAAAGGCGGTAAAAATCTTGGTGGAAGTTTAATTACTTTAATTACGAACGAAATCGGAGAAATCGAACTCAATAACCTCCCTGTGGGCACCTATAAATTCACCGCAATGGGGGCTTCTGCAACGGAGAAAAGTAATCCTTTATACAAATCGAGTTATTCGGAAAAAGTAAATCCATTATATAAAAACTAAAATCGTTAAATTTACGCTGCCTTCCATTTTTGGCACTATTATGGAATCTTTCAAGTCTGTGCATCTTTAAATTGTTACACATTTAAAACACACATTATGAAATGTTTAAATTTAATATTGAGCCTTGCCTTTCTTTTGCTCGGTTTTCAATCTTTTGCCCAAACCAATAAAGAAACTACAGTAAAAATTGTAGCGGATAAAAATTATACTTTTGTTGCCAATACCGCCATGCCGATGTCGAACAACGATATCAGTAGAGTATTAGCAATGATGCCAGGCAGTCAAGGTGGTGGTTCTATAAACCTGACGGGTTCGCAGTACGATGTTAAGGTTACCAAAGACAGTATTGTTGCTTACCTACCTTATTATGGAAGATCGTTCTCTGCTCCGATGGATCCTACTCAAGGCGGCATTAAATTTACCTCTAAAGACTTTACCTACACAGAATCGAAGAATAAAAAAGGATCGTACACCATCCAGATCAATACAAAGGATGTGAAAAGAGAAAATTATCGGTTTACCATTAACATCTCAACTAATGGATATGCCTCATTAACAGCGAGCAGCATGAATAAACAACCTATTATTTTTAACGGTTATTTAGACGAGCCGAAGAAAAAGGATTAGAAGTTTGTCATCCTGAGCCTGTCGAAGGGCCTATCTAAATTAATATTAAGGCATTTCGACAAGCTCAATGTGACATATCGATAAATTAAACTACTTTTTAACCAATTCGATCTGAAAAATATGTGGCCACTTTTTACCGGCTACAAAAAGTCTTTTGGTTGCTTTATCGTAAGCGATACCGTTTAGCACATTATTGGCCTTTGCATCTTCAGTTTTAAAGTAATCGGTTGGCAACAAGCCTGATAAATCGATCTTGCTTTCTACAGCACCGGTTGCTGGGTTAATAATCAGGATATCATTGGTGGTGTAAACATTTGCATAAATTTTACCGTCGATGATTTCCAGTTCGTTTAGATTTTGAATGGGCCCTTTATTATCAAAAACATCAATCGAACCGGTTTTTTGATAAGTATCTTTATTTAAGAAAAAGATGGTGTTCGAACCATCGGTATTCAATACTTTCTCACCATCAAAAGCCAGGCCCCAGCCTTCCCTGCCAATAGTGTACGAAAATTCAGCTAGTTTTTTAAAGGTAGCTTTATCATATACAAAGCCAACTTTTTCGCGGTAAGTTAACTGAATAATTTTGTTTCCGATTACGGTTATGCCTTCACCAAAATACTGTTTATCTAAATCCGCTTTCTGGAGGATTTTCCCTGTAGAAGGATCCACTTTACGTAAACTGGAATGACCATAATCGCCAGCACTTTCGTAGAAAAAGCCATCATGATATTCTAAGCCCTCCACATACGAAGAGGTGTCGTGAGGCAAGGTTTTGATCACTTTATAGGTATATTCCGTTGGCGCCTGAGCTGCTAAAACATTAATGTTCGAGGTTAAATCTTCAGATTTTCCGGCACCAAATATCTTAGCTGTTACCAAATGGTTACCCAATTTTAAACCTTCAGTTTTAAGTTTAATGGCCGAAGTGTCGGTTTTTGAAACGACTTTAATCGTATCAATTAAGTAAACTACAGAATCTACTTTTTGCTCAGCGCCAAACTGCACTTTAACCTCAAATTCATTTCCTGACGGCACATTAAGACCTGTCAATGGAGAAAGAAAACTACGGTAAGTTGTGGTAGAACTGTCTTTACACGAACTTACGAATGCAAGCGCGATTCCGATAAATATAAAACTTTTGATGGGGTTAATCTTCAGGCCAAAACGCATCTTCAATATGGTTTAAATTATAATTTTTATTTTTTGTAAATGTAATTGCAATAATATCAAAACGGATATCATTTTGATGGTTCATTAATTCAATATAGGCATTAGCGGCCAATTCCATTTGTATTTGCTTGGCTTTGTGTACAAATTCTTCCGGCCCGCCAAAAGCAACCGAGCTCCGGGATTTAACTTCGACAAAAATCATGATCCCGTTTTTATAAACGATTAGATCTACCTCGGCTTTACCATGTGTCCAGTTTTCATCTAAAATCTCGTATCCCTTATCTTCCAGATACCGTTTGGCAATACTTTCTCCTTCTTTACCTAAATCATTGTGAAGTGCCATCCCTAATAATTATTGAATGAATGAATTTTATAGTTTCTTTATCTAGGACGATCGTCATGATTGAAAAGCCGTCATTTCGAGCGGAGTGCAACGCAGTCGAGAAATCTGTCTTTGTAGATCTCTCTCCCGACTTAATGTCGGGACTACACTTCAGTCGAGACGACGACATCTCTACAAGGCTCCTGGCATTTGTAATTTATTTAACAATAACAGAACCCAGGAACTTAGAAATCTCTCGTTCAACCCCTTTAATTACCCCATAACGCTGCATTAAAATCATTTGGTTATCTTCGTTCTTCTCCTCTTTAATTTCTTTCAACAGGTTCATCAATATTTTTTCGACTTTACGTTTTTTAAGGTGAAAAATACCGCCTAAAATAGTGGCTTTTAAATTCATCGATTCATCTTTAACATAGATAAGATGTTTATTTAACCAGTTCTCACTTAATGCATATTCTGAGGTTGAAAGTGTAATGGCCAGATCGGCAATATCCCTATCCTCATGTTTAACAAAGTGGTTCGATGTGGGTAATCTGCCATTGTCGATTTCTGATTTATAATAATCGATAATTCTTTTGCAAAGTGGATCATCAAATTCTACATCGCTCAGGTTTTGCATGATGAATGAACCGATGTACATATCATCAATTTTATCCCAGTTTACAAATTCGTGCCCGAAAGCCAGTAATAAGCGCACAATTTCTTTTTCCTGATGCTCATTCTCTTCTACGGGTTGTTCGTAACCCATTGGGCCTGCACTGTCATCCCATAAATCATCTGGTGGGCCAAGCGGCTCTGGAGGACCGGAAGAATAGGGTTTTGGACTTGATGATGGATTGGCCCGCTGGTTATTATCAAAGCTTTTTTTAAGCTTTGTCGAGCGCATTTTATTTAACTCACTCAGTAAAATATGCTCATCTATTTCGAGTAAACTACTACATTCCCGGATAAAAACAGATGCTTTGATCGGGTCAGGGATTTTGGCAATACTCTCCACAATATCGCGGATAATGCCTGCTCTTTTAATCGGATCATTACCCGCATCTTTAAGCAGCACATTCGCTTTGTACAAAATAAAGTCTTTCCTATTCTCCTCAAGATAGGTTTTAAAAGCACCTGCGCCAACATGGTGCATATAAGAATCGGGATCATGACCATCGGGAAATGAAACGATTTTCACATTCAGGCCCTCTTCCAAAATCATATCCAAACCACGGAGTGAGGCTTTAATACCCGCAGCATCGCCATCAAATAAAATGGTAATATTCTGGGTAAATCGTCCGATCAGTTTAATCTGTTCTACCGTTAACGAAGTACCTGATGAGGCCACTACGTTTTCTATTCCAGCCTGATGTACCGAAAGTACATCTGCATAACCTTCCGCCAGGTAACAGTTATCTAAATCGCGAATCGCTTTTTTAGCATGAAATAAACCATAAAGCACATTCGACTTGTGGTAAATCTCACTTTCCGGTGAGTTTACATATTTCGGAACGTTTTTATCCGTTTTTAGCGTTCTGCCACCAAAACCGATAATCCGGCCTGTAAAATTATGGATCGGAAACATTACCCGGCCGCGAAAGCGATCGTAAATTTTGCCGTTATCGTTTTTGATCGATAATCCGGTGGCTTCTAAAAACTCTAATCTATGTCCGGCGTTGATTGCGCTTTGTGTCATCGCATCCCAAACGTCGGGAGAATAACCCACCTCGAATTTCTTCAGGATATCTTCTCTAAAGCCGCGCTCTTTAAAATAGCTCAGGCCGATCCCCTTACCCTCATCCGTCTCCCAAAGTTGTTTTACAAAAAATGCAGCAGCGTACTGCGAAACTACGTAAAGACTTTCTTTGGCACTTAGCGCTTCGGCATCCTGAGGGCTTAGTTCGGCTTCCTCAACCTCTATATTATATTTATTGGCTAAAAATTTAAGTGCCTCCGGATATGAATATTTTTCATGATCCATAATAAAGCGCACTGAATCGCCTCCTTTACCGCAACCAAAACATTTGTAAATACCTTTAGTTACTGATACGTGAAAGGAAGGGGTTTTTTCGCCATGGAAAGGGCAATTACCAATTAAACTGGTTCCGCGTTTTTTTAAGTGCACAAAATCCCCAACTACCTCCTCAATGCGGGCGGTATCCATTATCTTATCTATCGTTTCGCGGTTTATCATATATTGTTATTGTCGTCATTGCGAGGAGGCACGACGAAGCAATCTTTTTTGCTTTTATTTATTTTCAATTTGTTATCGTCAATTAGGAAAGATTGCTTCACTCTACTTCACAATCCCCTTCTTCGGTTAGTAATGACGTGCCAGAGATCGTCATTGCGAGGAGGCACGACGAAGCAATCTTTCATGCCATACTGTATTCAATTCTATCACGCCAAAACAAGAAAGATTGCTTCACTCCACCACACAATCCCCTTCTTCAGTTCGCAATGACGTAACCGACATTTACCATTCTTTCACTATCTTCCATAAATCCTTCCACTCGGGGTTCATGGATTCTATTAATTTTATCTTTTTTTTACGGCTTCCACCCTTAATCCTCTTTTCTTCTGCAATTGCTTCCTCTATCGAATCATAAGAACAAAAATAAACAAGTTTGTCCATGTTATATTTAGCCGAAAAAGATTTCGGATATTCCTTGTCTCTATGCTCTTTTATCCTAAACATTAAATCTGAAGTAACTCCGACATATAATGTAGTATGAGTAAAATTAGTAATAATGTAAACTGTCCCTCCTCTTTCCATTATTCTATTTCCAAATTCATTACTTATTAAGAAAGATTGCTTCACTCCCTCTCATAGCCCTTTCCTTCGGTTCGCAATGACGATCTCTGGTACCTCATTGCGAGGAGGCACGACAAATCAATCTTTTATGCTATTTATTTTCAATCTGTTATCGCTACGCAGAAAAGATTGCTTCACTCCACCACGCAATCCCTTACTTCAGTTCGCAATGACGAATATGTTCTACTTCACCAAAGGCAATAACTGATCAGCAACCAATTTATTACCTGTTTCATTTAAGTGTACCCTATCAACGGTTAAAATTCCTTTTTCTTTATCTTCCGGATTGTTTTTCGCTTCGTATTCGGCAAAAATTTTCCTTAAATCGCATACAGGGAGATTATTTTTCGCTGCTAATGTTCTAATCCCTTCAGCATATTTATTCAAATCGGCATCTAGCTCATTCGTACCATCTTTTTTCTCACCAACAACTGATGGAGTAACCAATACCACTTTGCTACCTACACCCTGAATTTTATTGATCAAAGCCTGATAAAACTTTAAATATTTGTCATAATCGGTTCCGGTATGAGAAGATTGTTTATGCCAAACATCATTAATACCGACATAAATCACCACTAAATCGGGTTTCTTGTTGAGCACATCATCTTCTAAACGCAGGTATAAATCGTAAACCTTGTTGCCGCCAACTCCGGCCCCAATTACATCATATTTAGTAGAATCAAGCGATTTTTTGATCAGGGTTACATATCCGTTTTTAGAAACACCCTGTTGGGTAATCGAGTCGCCAAAGAAGATAATCCGTTTTGGTTTAAATGTCATTGATGTTAATGCAAGTAAGCAAAAGCTTAGTAAAATACTCGTTTTAAATAATGTTTTCATTGTATAATTGGTTAGGTTATTTTTTATCGGTCTTTTTAAAATCCAGGTCCTGAAAATCGAAACTAAAATCGGTTAGCGGCGAAATCGCTTCTATTTTAAAACCATCGGCCAAAGCATTGTTATCTAAACTAAAATTAACAAAAGCATCGGCATCTAAACTTCTATCATACCATTTTACAATAAAGGTATTTCCTTTGTAATAAGTCATGTCGCCTTTCAATTTTGGAGCGTTTTTGGCCTGAAAATGCATCTTGCCGTTCACTTCACTAATGGTCACATCGCCAAACCATGAATCGTGGAAAGTGCCATAATAATGTTTAGCATCTGGCTTTGTGGCCGACAGTTTTTGCTGAGCCGCAATATCGTTCCAAACTTTGCTCACCATTTCATCGGCCTGTTTTTCGTTTCTGAGCCTGTTATCATTGTAGGTTTTAATCCTGTCCTGTCCTTTAACACCAAGATAACCATCTTTAATCGAATTGGTGATCGAATTAAAAGCAGCACCAGACTGCTGGTTGGTTAATACGATAATCCCTAACTTCATTTCTGGGAGAATAGTTACCTGTGTTACAATCCCTGACAAGCCGCCTGTGTGTGTTGCCTGAAAATTGCCGTTTACATTACTCAAAAACCAACCTAGGCCATAACTACTGAAAGCTGCCGGATTACCACCTGCAATAATGGTCTGCGGGGTCCAAAGTTCTCTTGCTACAGCAGGGCTGAATAATTTCTTGTCCAATGCCTCACCGTATTTCCCACCATTAATCATCGCCATTACCCATTTGCTCATATCGGTGATGTTCGAATAAATTCCACCGGCGGCATTTGCGATCTCTCCGAAGCTTAGTCCTACGGGAAGCAGTTTACCTTCATAAGGGGCATGGCCGTCAATTACATTCGATTTGTCTTTTAAGCGGTACCAGGAAGCTGCCGTTTTGGTCATGCCCAACGGTTTAATGATCCTGCTTTCAATAAAATCTTCATAGGTAATACCCGAAACCCTTGCTACCACATCGCCAGCAACAATATACATCAGGTTATCGTAATCGTATTTGGTACGAAAAGAGGAAACCGGCTTTAAATAGCGGAGGTTGTGGATCAATTGCTTTTTATTTACTGTTGAAGAATCTGGCCAGATCATTAAATCGCCAGCCCCTAAACCTAAACCACTGCGATGTGTAAGCAGATCGCGTATGGTAAATTCGCTGGTTACATAGGCATCGTACATTTTGAACTCGGGAATTACATCGGTAACTTTAGTATCCCAGGTGATTTTCTTTTCATCAACCAGCATACCCAAAGCGGCCGCGGTAAAAGCCTTTGTATTTGATGCCACGCCAAAAAGCGTATACTCATCAACCTTTTTATTGGTTTTGATAGAACTTACGCCATAACCTTTTAAATGGATTATTTTACCATCTTTAATTACAGAAACTGCAATTCCGGGAACATTAAAGGTGGTGAGTGTTTTTTCTACAACACTATCGATCTGTTTTGAAGTGAGCACCTGTGCATGCACATGAATGCCAAAAAACAATGATAAAGCAAATGATATTTTAAATTTCAATGAAGAAAAGAGTTGCATATTTATCGGTTTAAATAATCGTTTAAAGATAATAACCAGAGTTCGATTAATATTTATTCTCAATGATTAATTTTCATCTCCTCATCTCAACTCGATCGTCATGCTGTCCCGGACAGGGTAACGACTCTCTAGATATTAAAGGCACCTTAAAACGCGTATTAGAAATTCAATCAATCCTTATTTGTCCTTTTCGAGTTTATAATCTTTGTGTACGATTAAAAAACTTGCTCTTTCTTCTTTTTTGAAAGGATAATCCCAGTTACCCTGATAGGTAATTTTGGTTGGTAATTTATCCTCTCCGAAGTAACCCATTTCTATATTCATCTGCACATCAAAATCAAAAAGCATGTTGCTGTATTTCATATCAACATAACGCCCCAAAATATTGAAATTTCGTTTATCGAAAATGGTAACCAGTTCTTTGATCATGATGCCATCTTTTGTCCAGCTGCTTAAATCGGGTTTAACTGAAACCTTAAAACGGTATACCGGAATAGAATCGAGATAGGTACCGCTAGTGAAACCATAATCGTAATACTGGCGCATATTGGCCGAAAATATTTCGGTTTTACTGCCAATAAAAGGAACTTTTACAGGCCTACCTGGATTAAAAATCAATGTTTTAAGCTTGTCTTTATAACTTTCGTTTGTTCTGCCCTTTCCGTCAGGCTTGGGTGCATTGGGTACAAAATCAGTATTATAGGCATTCATAAAAATGTAATCAAACATCTCTACGGTATAAAGTTGGTATTTGCCGTTTTTCTTGTAAATTTTTCCGGTATCCTGTTTTACCAGATACTCCATTTTATAAGGACCATTATTGTTATGTCTTATTTTACGGTAAATTTTTCCATCAACCTTGTTCTTTTTATCGTAACTATAAATCCTGTTTTCGGCAATGAAAGAATAACGTTTCATATCCCTAAACGACTGATAAAAAGAAGTATCGTACATTACCTTTCTGATAAATGTTTCTACATTTAATTTTTCGGCCTTGATATTTACTGCAGAATCGAGCGTAATGGTTTTAATTGTATCAGGATTAAAACGGTTGATTTCCTGAGCAAAACCTGTGTTAAAGAGCGAAGTTAGCAGTAAAAACAAAAATACTTTTTTCATGGAAGGTAGATGTAAAAGGTAAAATGGATAATGTATCATGAAAGATGTAAAATAGGAGGATAATCAATTACGTCCATCTTACATCCTTCATCTTATCATTAATTCCCTAGTTGTTTTAAAGCAATATAAGCCATTAATCCTGTTGATATTTTCAAAGCGTCTTCATCAATATCAAATCGCGGGGTATGTACTGAATATTGCGTGTCTTTTGCGGCATTACCAGTACCTAAACGATAAAAACAGGCATCTGTTACCTGCGAGTAGAAAGAAAAATCTTCAGCAGCCATCCAGATATCTAAATCAACCACATTGTCTTTACCCAAAAATTCTTCAGCAAAGGTTCTTGCATTTGCCGTTAACTTTTCTTCGTTAATTAAAAATGGATAACCTCTATGGATATCAAAATCGCAGCTTCCCCCCATACTTTCGGCAATACCTTCAGCCATTTTTTTCATGCGTTTGTGTGCTTCATCTCTCCAGTTTTCATCTAAGGTTCTAAACGTACCTTCAATTTTTACCTCATTTGGAATGATGTTAGTTGCTCCATTGGCATTTACTTTACCAAAAGATAAAACCGATGGTGTACGTGGATCGGCATTGCGACTAACAATCTGTTGCAAAGCAATAATGATGTGTGAAGCGATTAATACCGGATCGATATTTTGGTGAGGCTGCGCACCATGACCGCCTTTCCCGGTTACCGTAACATACAATTCATCGGTTGAGGCCATGTAAATACCTGAACGGAAACCTACTTTACCGGCATCAATTAACGGCATTACATGCTGACCAACAATATAATCAGGTTTTGGATTCTCCAATACACCTTCTTTAATCATGATACTCGCTCCACCTGGCAATAACTCCTCTGCGGGCTGGAAGATCAATTTAATGGTTCCACCGAATTCATCTTTCATCTGATTTAGGATATGAGCCGTTCCTAAAAGTGAAGAAGTATGAACATCATGTCCGCAGGCATGCATTACACCATGGTTTTTAGAGCGGTAAGGCTTATCATTGGCTTCATGGATAGGTAAAGCATCCATATCGGCACGTAAGGCAATTACTTTATCAGATGGAAGGTTACCCTTAATTAAACCTACCACACCTGTATTGGCACAGTCGGTATATTCAATTCCCCATTTTTTTAATTTATCCTTGATGAACAATGAAGTTTCGAATTCTTTGAAAGATAATTCAGGATTGGCATGGATATGTTGACGATAAGCTACTACATCGTTAAAAATGTTGGCGGCCAGTTCTTGGATTTTATTTTTGATCATTGTTTGTTGTGGTATCTAAACTTGGTGCATTAATTTTCTCCCTAAAAATAAACAGTGTCGGGAAGTTTGGTCTGAGTTCGTTTATGAGGCGTTGCGCTTCTAAGCGCGTGCGGAAGTCACCAACCCGAACATAATAATTGGGTTCTTTATAAACGAGGTAGGTATTATATTTAGGATAAAGTCCTTTAAACCTTGCCTGTTCGTTAAAAACCTCGCGCCGGTCTGACCCATAGAAAATCTGTACGCGATAACCATAGGCGGAAACAATGGGTTTGCCCGGTTTTACCTCTCCAGAAGTTTTATAAACTGCCAAACGTTTGGCAATTAAACTATCAATTAAGGGATCTTTTATAACCGTCACCTCCCCTTTTTGTGCAAAAGCAGCAGTAAAAAGAAACAAACAGCATATAAAAGTTAGTATTATTTTCATGTGTAAAAATCCTGGCATTTAGTGAGCAGATGAATAAAATATCATCTCCTTTCTTCTTAACAACAAGAATGCCGAATCGTTGCAAAAATCGGCATTCTTTATGGGTTAAGCAAATAGTTATTATTTGGGCAGATTTTTTTCGGTTCGTCATTTCGAGTGCAGCGCAGCGAAGTCGAGAAATCTTTTAAACTAGGTAATCGGCTAGGGTTAATTCAAAAATTCTAAAGTACGGCCGAAAATCAGTTTCTCGGAAAAAATTTCTCCATTCCGCTGCCATGAAAAATCGGCATGCTTCAGTCGAAATGACGATCAATCTATGTGATGACATAATAAAAAAGCCCCGACAAAAAATGTCGGGGCTCAATAAGCTATTATAAGTATTGATTATAAATTAGCGCCGTGGCAATTTTTGAATTTTTTACCGCTACCGCATGGGCAAGGTTCGTTTCTGCCAACGGTTACTTCCTTACGGATTGGCTGTTGTGGAACGGCCTCGCGCGTATCGCCAAACTCGATACCTGGTTCTTCTCTACCAAATTCTTGTTTAGTAGTTTGCAGCTTCGGTTGTTTTACCGGGGCTGGTGCCTCTCTAACCTGATCTGGTTCTTGTTGAACCGGAATACCGCCTTTATATAAGAAACTTACCACTTCTTTATTCACCGCGTTAAGCATGTTTTTAAACAAGTTGAAAGCTTCCATTTTATAAATTACCAATGGATCTTTCTGTTCGTAAACCGCATTTTGTACGGATTGCTTTAAATCATCCATTTCGCGTAAATGCTCTTTCCAGCTATCATCGATCAAGGCAAGGACAATGGTTTTTTCGAATGAGCGAACCACTTCTTTTCCTTTATTATCGATAGCTTTCTTCAAATCAACCGCTACCTGAATACCGCGGATACCATCAGTAAACGGAACCACAATCTGTTCGATGTGTTCACCACGTTCCTGATAAACCTGGGTTAAAACTGGTAATGATTGTTGGATAATGGCTTCCGATTTACGTGCGTAAAATGCTTCAGCTTCGTCGAATAACCTTTCAGTTAACTGAGGAATACTGGTTGAAGTAAATTCTTTTTCGGTAATGGCCGTATCTAAAGAGAAGTTTTTGATTACTTCCAGTTTAAAACCATCGTAATTTCCTTCTTGTTTATATTCGCTTACGATATCTTCGGCAACATCGAAAACCATATTGTTCATGTCTACATCTAAACGTTCGCCAAATAAAGCATTTTTACGTTTAGCATAAATTACGGTACGTTGCGAGTTCATCACATCATCGTACTCCAATAAACGTTTACGGATACCAAAGTTATTTTCTTCTACTTTTTTCTGTGCACGTTCGATAGATTTGGTAATCATTGAGTGTTGGATCACTTCGCCATCTTCGATACCCATGCGTACCATGATACCAGAAATACGCTCTGAGCCAAATAAACGCATTAAGTTATCTTCTAATGAAACGAAGAACTGAGATGAACCTGGATCACCCTGACGACCCGCACGGCCACGTAACTGTCTATCTACACGACGAGACTCGTGACGCTCGGTACCAACAATGGCTAAACCGCCAGCTTCTTTAACACCTGCACCCAATTTAATATCGGTACCACGACCAGCCATGTTGGTTGCAATGGTTACGGTTCCTGCCTGACCAGCTTCGGCAACAATATCGGCCTCTTTCTGGTGCATTTTCGCATTTAATACATTGTGTTTAATTCCACGGAGTTTAAGCATACGGCTTAACAACTCGGAAATCTCTACCGATGTTGTACCCACTAGTACCGGTCGACCAGCTTTTGGCTCTAGTTGCCCTGTTTCAGGATTAACCGCAGGAATTAATGCGCCTTTAGCATCGAGCTTAGGCACAGCTCTACCTGTTGGATCGTATTTAATTACCGGTTTGCCATCTTTTTGTTTCGGATTTCCTTCTTTATCCAGCTCATATTCGGTTTCGTAATGAGAATACGGAAAAACAAGGAACTGAATTTCTGACGCAACGGCGTTATATTTTTCACGAACAGTACGGTAAACGTAATCCTGCTCATCTTTTCTAGAAATATTTCTGTTGGTTGGAATTTCTACTACGTCTAATTTGTAGATCGACCAAAACTCACCAGCTTCCGTTGTTGCAGTACCCGTCATACCACAAAGTTTGTGATACATACGGAAATAATTTTGCAGGGTTACGGTTGCATACGTTTGGGTAGCATCCTCAACTTTTACATTCTCTTTAGCTTCAATTGCCTGGTGTAAACCATCAGAGTAACGACGGCCATCCATAATACGACCTGTTTGCTCATCAACAATTTTAATCTTTCCTTCATCGATGATGTACTCTACATCAATCTCAAATAAAGTATAAGCTTTTAACAATTGGTTAACCGAGTGGATGCGTTCTGCTTTAACAGAATAATCGCGCATTAAGGCATCTTTTTGAACGACTTTTTCTTCTAAAGGCAGGTCAGATTTCTCTAAATCTGCCACTGCAGTACCTACATCAGGCAATACGAAGAAATTTGGATCTTCACCCGATTGGGTAATCAGTTCGATACCTTTTTCGGTTAATTCAACCTGGTTATTTTTCTCATCTATATAGAAATACAATTCAGAATCTACCTTAGGCATATTCTTAGATTGATCTGCCATATAGTGGTTTTCGGTTTTCAACAACAAACCACGAACGCCACTTTCGCTTAAAAACTTAATTAAAGCTTTGTTTTTTGGCAAACCACGGTATGCACGTAATAAAGCTAAACCACCTTCACCTTCTTCGGTTCCGCTGTTTCCTGCGTTGATTAATTTCTTCGCTTCGTTTAATGCTTGCGTTACGTATGCTTTCTGTGCATTCACTAAACGTTCGATGCGTGGCTTTAATTCATAAAACTCATGCTCATCACCACGTGGAATCGGACCTGAAATAATCAAAGGTGTACGGGCATCATCAATCAACACTGAATCGACCTCATCCACCATTGCAAAGTGCTGCTTACGCTGTACTAACTGGTCAGGTGTCTGCGACATATTGTCACGCAGGTAATCAAAACCGAACTCGTTATTGGTTCCGTAGGTAATATCTGCGGCATAAGCTTTTCTTCTTTCCTCAGAGTTTGGCTCATGTTTATCAATACAATCTACACTTAAACCATGAAATTCGAACAATGGCCCATTCCACTCACTATCACGACGGGCTAAGTAATCATTCACGGTAACGATGTGAACACCTTGTCCGGCCAATGCATTTAAATAAGCTGGTAATGTACTTACCAGGGTTTTACCCTCACCGGTAGCCATCTCGGCAATTTTACCGCTGTGCAATACAATACCACCAATTAACTGTACATCGTAATGTACCATGTTCCAGGCAACTTCAGTTCCTGCAGCATCCCATTTATTGGCCCATTGTGCCTTATCGCCAACAATTTTAACATTGTTTTTTCTTGCAGCATAATCTCTATCGAACTGGGTTGCGGTAACCTCTAAATAATCGTTTTCGCTTAAACGACGAGAAGTTTCTTTAATCACAGCAAAAGCTTCAGGAAGGATTTCCAAAAGTACTTTCTCCAATTCTGTATCGCGCTCTTTACCTAAGGCATCAACCTGGTCATAAATCGCTGTTTTTTGGTGAAGATCTAAATCTTCGCTCTCTGCATCAGCTTTTAGTGCTGAAATTTTCTCATCAATTTCGGTTAAAAAGGCCGAAATTTTTTCTTTAAATTCTATGGTTTTACCACGTAACTCATCGTTACTAAGCACAGACAGTTTACTGTAGTGTTCGTTAATTTTAACAACCAATGGCTGAATAGCCTTTATATCTCTTTCTGATTTACTTCCGAAAACCTTCGCTAAAAATCCTAACATTATAATATTTTAAATCGTATTTATTATTAAAAAAATGGTGTGTTACAACAACCAAGCCATTGTCTTTTTTAAGTCAGCTTGGCAGTTATTGCTATAAATGGGGGATAAAATCTTGTAAAAGATCTTTTAAGAAAGAAAGCTAGGGGCTGTTATTCTTTGGTTTTTTCCTGATTGTTAAATCAGCAATTACCTGATTTACGCTCACATATTTTGCAACTTTTAACGGGGCTTGGGTGCCTATTAATGCGAGCTTGGTATACGATAACAAGTATGGATTACGATCCTCATTAAGTTGAACCGATTCTTTACCCGTTGAATTAATACTGATATTATGCTCATTACAATATTCGTTTAATATCCTTAGCCCTTCAACACGTTCGGCTTTTGCCAAATGTGTTAAGCTAAAAAATACAAGCGATATGGTAACCAGGTGTTTCATTAATAGCGGCAAAGCTAGTTTTAATCTTTTATAAAAAGAAATTACATCATCGCAAAAAGCATACCTCAATTTTCTAAGCTTTATATAATAATAACTCCATCATAATGACAAACGATGGAATCATCCATACAAAAGCGTAAATTACCGATACCCATTAAATAAATTTTGTGGATATATGTTAATTTGTTTATGCTTAAGAAATTAAACTTTAGGATAATTATTCAAGTTATTGCCGCTATATTTCTGTTAAGTCTGCCGCTTCTTTTAGTTTCAGATCAAAACATTAAATACATCCTTACGACTTCGGGATTAGTACAATATTTACTTTTTTGCCTGATTTTTATAGCAATTTATTTTATACATGCCCTTTACTTGTTCCCAAAATTATATGACAAATCACGATATGTTTTATACTTATTTGGATTGATGATTATTTTGGCCGGTATATTAGAACTCAGGCCTTTTGATAAATTTATTTTTCAAAACAGGAACTTTGCTGAGCGACCGGCCACATTTGACCGCCCTCCGATGCCTCCAGATCAGAAACAAATTCTACCATTTAACGGCAAACCATTTCCAGGCGGCCACCAAAGAGGCGCTAAGACCGGCCCACGAATTGATGTGGCAAGTCTTTTTCTTTTTTTCCTAACCATTATAATTAGTTTTACCAAGGAAACAAATAAACAGTTAAGTCTAACTACACAAAGGGCATTGATTGCAGAAGCCGAAAAAGCGCAAGCAGAGTTGTCTTTTTTAAAAGCCCAGGTCAATCCACACTTTTTATTTAATACACTCAACAACATCTATACACTTGCCGTAATTAAAGATACAAATACAGCACCCTCGATAATGAAGTTATCCAACATTATGCGCTATATAACCGATGAGACCAAGCATGATTTTGTAAGTTTACAACAGGAACTGGATTGCGTTACCGATTTTATTGATTTACAAAAATTAAGGCTAACCCAAAAAACAACCTTATTATTTGAACTTGAAGGTGACTTTGAAAATAAAAAAATTGCCCCTTTAATATTAATGGCCTTTATTGAAAATGTTTTTAAATATGGCATCAGTAATCACAACAGCAATAAATTAATCATCAAAATTTTTAGCAGGCAAAATTCATTAATTTTATTTTGTCAAAATACTTTATATCCCGATAAGATCAATACCGAACGAAGTGGTATTGGTTTGAAAAATACAAAACAACGTTTAAACTACATTTACCAAAATAAGCACATTTTAAGCGTAGATAACAGCAATAACCTATTCACAGTTAATTTAACGATTCAATTATAATGGCTAAAACCTTAAAATGTGTAGTTATTGATGACGAACCACTAGCTGCAGCCCTGATAAAAAGTTATGTAGAAGCATCGGATAACCTGGAAGTTGGAAGTGTATTTGAAGATGCAATTGCGGCTTCAGAATATTTAAACAACAATAAAACAGACCTTCTTTTCTTGGACATCAATATGCCAGATATTACAGGTATAGATTTATTTAAATCGTTAAAAAATAAACCAATGTTAATTTTTACTACGGCATATAAAAACTTTGCTTTTGAGGGATTTGAATTGGAAGCCATTGATTATTTACTCAAACCAATAGATTACCCGAGGTTTAAAAAAGCGGTAAACAAAGCTAAAGAGTTTTATAGTTATCAAAATAATAAACAAGCTACAGATTTTGTAGAAAGCATATTTGTTCATTCAGAATACAAGCTTATTAAAATTAATTTGCCTGATATTTTATTTGTCGAAAGTTTGGAGGATTATGTCAAAATTCATTTACAGGGCAGCAAGATGGTTTTAACCTTAATGCCGCTAAAAAAAATGATGGATAAACTCCCTGCAGATCGTTTCAAACGTATACACCGGAGTTTTGTGGTATCTACACAAAAAATTAAAGCCATACATAACCGAAAAATAGAATTGATAACCGGAGAAATACTCCCAGTTAGTGATAGCTATGCTGATGTTATAAATGAATGGAAAAAGAGTTAATCTCTCTTAACACTTTTTAACTAAATTTTAACTGACCGATACAAAACTTCTCCTTATCGATACACACTTGCCTGGTTTATAGAATCTTTCGACTTTAGAATCAGTAACTAACAAGAAGATAATAGCATGGAAAGAAAAAATTTCATCAGGAGTTTAATGATTGGAGCAATCTCTACTCCTGTAATAATTGAAGCATGTAAAAAAAGTAGTGTTACTGATGAAACTTCATCAGGCTCGGGAACAGCTGGAACAACTACCAGTACAAACGGAACCTGTACTGTAGCACCTACTGAAACGGAAGGGCCCTTCCCTACAAAAGTACCTGCATCATATGTTCGCAGTGATATTACCGATGGACGTACAGGTTACAAAATGACAGCTAAAATTACAATTGGCAACTTGAATAACAATTGCGCTGCTTTGGCAGGAGCTATAGTAGATATCTGGCATTGTGATGCAGAGGGAAATTATTCTGAGTATGGCGGCACAGGTATGCAGAGCACAAATTATCAATCAGTCCATTTTTTACGCGGTAGGCAAACCACTGATGCAAATGGACTGGTAACTTTTACCACAATCTTCCCGGGCTGGTACAGTGGCCGCGCAACACACATCCACGTACATGTTTATAATGCAGCCGGCACATCATTAAATGTAACACAAATTGCTTTCCCCGAAGGTGCAGGAACATCATTGGCTTTAGTAAATGGCTATAGCAAAGGTATGACGGGCTATACCTATAATAATGCCGACAATGTTTTTAGCGATGATAAAACGGGTGTAGAAATTGCAGCCGTAACGGGAACATTGACGGCAGGTTTCGAACTCACATTTAAATTGAACGTAAAAGCATAGCATAATCCTTATAATTGTTTTATTTTCATAAAGACGTTAGGATTTCTTAGCGTCTTTTTTAATTTTATGCCATGTCGAGGAAAGTAATTACGCTATGTTATCGAAAAATAATTGATGCAACCAATACCAGCGCTTGGGACAAGTTTGTACATGAAGACAGTTTTGCTGAGTTTAAAATGCAGGCACAGTTTTATAATCAGGAAGAGCGATTTACTACTTTTGCCGAAATGGTATTGAATGTTCCAGAGGCTGAGAAATTACATTTTCTGGTCAGCGCAGCAATTACTGGCTATTTGCGCCAGTTAAATGGAATTATCCCTGATGTACTGGATAATTTAGGCAGACGTTTCCTGACTTTTGAAAACTTTAAATTCGAATTAATCAATTCGGATATTAACAGTCTTGAAAAGCATAAAGTGGCCATCAATTTTTTCTCAAAACCGCTGGTTTGGCACGATACAATAGATAATTTGCTTTTGGTATCGCAATTTAAAGAAAGTAATGAAGATGAAGTTTTCACAAATCTTTTTCAGATCCAGCCTTTCGTAAGTATCCATGCCATAAAAAACATTGATTAACGATGGAACTTAAACCTGGAAAAATATTTTTAGCCGATGAGCGGGGCTTAACAGAAACCTCGGCACTAAGAAGATACAGCACCTTTAATTTTGAGAAATATTACAGCGAACACAGAGAAGCTTTTGGTAACTTATTTTTATGCAATGATGAATCGATTGCTGGCGGAAAGGTTACCTTTTTTCTATGCAAAGAAGATTCGCTCCAGATATTTATGCCCATTACCGGCGGAATTGATATTGTTGCCAATGGAAAAGAATTTGCTTTAGAAACCGGGCAAGTACAGGTGTTGAATATGGGGAGGGGCGAAGTATTGGAAATCAGCAATCCTTATCAAAACAACCTAATTAACTACATACAGTTTGGGATTAAAACCGATATGTTTTTAATGCGGGCAAGCGAAATGCTTTTCGGTTTCGATTTTGAAAAAAACCAGAACCAGCTACTCGAAATTATTGCGAACCCGAAATTGCCTTTTAAATTAAGTGCAGGCATTTTTGCTGGTCGCGAAGAAGCAGTTTATAAAATGCAAAGCCCAAATCATCAGTTTTATGCTTTTATTATTGATGGGGCTTTCGAAATTGAAGGCCGCTTGATGCATGCAAGAGACGGTTTAGCACTCTGGGATATTGAACAGGTAGCCTTGGAGGCCTTGAGCAATAATGCGATTGTGGTGGCTTTGGAGTTTGGATTTTAGTTTTTTTGTCATTCTGAACGCAGTGAAGAATCTTTAATTTACTAATAGATTCTGAAACAAGTTCAGAATGACGGATGGAATGAAAGAATTTCTTCGTTTCGTCGTGAAGTCAGATGTTACCATCTGACTTAGTGCATATCTAAAAAGATTTGATTCAGTGTAAGATGGTAACATCTTACACCACAAATAAAAGCCTATTATTTAAAAACTACTTCCGTAGCGCCATAGCCAAACTTTTCTTTTCTGGCATCCATGTATGTTTTTACATGTGGGTTTTTACTGATCAGTTTATGGATTTTATCTCTCAAAGTACCATTACCAGAACCATGGATAAAAACGATTTTATCGAAATGATGCACAACCGCAGCATCCATGGCGGTTTGAAAATGATTGACCTGGATCTGCAGCATTTCATCAGCTTCTAAAAAATGATGATCATCTCTCAGTTTTTCGATATGTAAATCGATTTCTTTTTGAGGAGCTGCCACCGTTTTTTTCTCTTCGGTAGATTTGAAAAAACTTTCTTTTAATTTCTGTGGATCGATGGTTACCGGAACCAGGTCATCCAAACGGATTAACCAGCCCTTATTTCTCAATTGAGGCAATTCCTTTTGTTCGGTGCTAAAATCTTTTGCCCTAAATTTCTTACGGATTACTAAAGGGTCGATAGGTTTCACATCAGTTTTGCTAAATACTAAAACCTGAAAGTTAAATTCTGGCCAAAGGTCAAGATCGGCCAAAGATGCAGAATAAACTAAAGTAGAGCCGTAAGATTCGATTATCCCATGAAAAGCACCTGCATATTTTTCTTTACGCTCGGTGGTTAAGCTTACCAGTAAAATATTTGGAGAATGGTTCTGCAGGTGAAAATGCACCACATTACCAGCCTTATCATCGGTAGCAACAGCTATATAAATACCGTTTTCGATTTTGTTAATGCTGGGGATATTTACCTGGATGGGTTTTGGCGCATCCAACGCTTCGGCTACAACACCATGGCCATGCACAGAAGTTAAATTACTCACCGCAACAGGTATCTCGAAACCATCTTCATCGGTAACACCCAAAGTTTGGCTATCGATAATTTTAGTTACATAACCTTCACGTTTTTCATCAACAAAACGCACAAAATCTCCCAGTTTAAATTTCATTTTCTTTATTTTTTTTTGGCAAAGGTTTAGTCCCATGCATTTAATCAGATTATATCTTCGGACCTCAGACTTCCGACCCCTGACTCAATTAATGACGAGTATCGTTTCCGTGATAAATGCTCAGGTAACTTTCATACCTCGAAACTGCAATTTCACCATCGTTTACTGCTGCTAAAACGGCACATCCAGGCTCGTTAACATGCCTGCAGTTGTTAAAACGGCAATCGTGCGAGGTTTTAAAGATTTCTCTAAAAAAATGACCTAGTTCTTCTTTTTCAATATCAATAACGCCCAGTTCTCTAATTCCAGGAGAATCGACAATGAAACCGCCCTGTGGCAGTTCGAACATTTCGGCAAAAGTAGTGGTATGCTGCCCTTTATCGCTCCAGTCTGAAACCTCCCCCGTTCTTAAATCGCGATCGGGCAATAATGCATTAATCAAACTCGATTTCCCCACACCCGAGTGACCAGATATCAGTGTAATTTTATCTGTAATCAATTCCTGAATAACCGGAATATTAATACCTTTTAAAGCCGAAACTTCATAGCAGGCATAACCGATATTCTCGTATATATCTTTGAACTCCTGAAGAATTTCTAAACCCTCTTTACTAAACAGATCGAGTTTATTAAACACCAAAACTGCAGGTACATCGTAAGCCTCGGCCGTAACCAGAAAACGATCGATGAAACCTAAAGATGTACGGGGCGAAGCTAGCGTAACCACCAGCATGGCCATATCCAAATTTGCAGCCAATATCTGTGCCTGCTTACTTAGGTTGATCGATTTGCGGATGATGTAGTTTTTACGTGGTAGCATTTCGTGTATCAAACCCTGGTTACTATCCCGTTCCAGATCAAATTTCACCCTGTCGCCAACCGCAATCGGATTGGTGGTTTTAAGTCCTTTAATCCTGAATTTTCCTACAATCCGGCAATCATAGCGTTCGCCATTATCGGCCAAAACACTATACCAGCTCCCTGTAGATTTAATAACTAATCCCTGCATATTTGCGGTAAAGGTATGAATATGATTTCATTGGTAGAAGCGGCTAATCAGGATAAAAGTTTGTACATTAATGATGGAGAATAAAAAGGAATACAGATATTTCGACAATATATTTTGTTATCCATTAAATATCTTACATAAATCCAACGCTTTAAAAGGCAAAAAACCTAAATTTGCGACAACAAAAATCAAAAATATAATGAGTTTCAGAATAGAACACGATACCATGGGCGAGGTGCAGGTACCAGCCGACAAATACTGGGGTGCACAAACCGAACGCTCACGCAATAACTTCAAAATCGGACCAGAAGGTTCGATGCCAAAAGAGATTATCCACGCTTTTGGATATCTGAAAAAAGCAGCTGCGCTTGCCAATACCGAGCTGGGTGTATTATCAGCAGAAAAAGCCGATTTAATAGCTAAAGCATGTGATGAAATTATTGCTGGACAGTTAGATGATCAATTCCCATTGGTAATCTGGCAAACTGGTTCGGGTACGCAAAGCAACATGAATGGTAACGAAGTGATCGCAAACCGTGCTCATGTAATTAACGGTGGTTCATTAGCTGACGATAAAAAAGTGCTTCACCCTAATGATGATGTAAATAAATCACAGTCATCAAACGATACTTACCCTACTGCAATGCATATTGCAGCCTATAAACTTACGGTAGAAAATACCATTCCAGGTTTAGAGAAACTAAGAAATACTTTAGCTCAAAAAGTTGAAGAATTCAGTGCAATTGTTAAAACCGGGCGTACACACTTTATGGATGCTACGCCACTTACCTTAGGACAGGAATTTTCGGGTTATGTACAACAGATCGACAATAGCATCAGGGCCATTAAAAATGCCTTGGTTATGGTTGCCGAACTGGCTTTGGGTGGTACCGCAGTTGGTACAGGCTTAAATACGCCAAAAGGATACGATGTTTTAGTGGCTAAAAAAATTGCCGATTTAACCGGATTGCCATTTGTTACGGCTCCAAATAAATTTGAGGCTTTAGCAGCGCATGATGCAATGGTAGAGCTTTCTGGCGCTTTAAAACGTACTGCGGTTGCTTTAATGAAAGTAGCTAACGATGTAAGAATGTTGAGCTCCGGCCCACGTTGTGGTATTGGCGAAATTGTAATTCCTGATAACGAACCGGGATCTTCAATTATGCCAGGTAAAGTTAACCCTACGCAACCAGAAGCTTTAACGATGGTTTGTGCACAAGTAATCGGTAACGATGTTGCCGTTTCTGTGGGCGGGATGAGCGGCCATTTTGAACTTAACGTATTTAAACCGCTAATTGCGGCTAACGTTTTGCAATCCGCCCGCTTAATAGGTGATGCCTGTGTTTCTTTTACCGATAAATGTGCGGAAGGAATCACCGCTAACTTGCCAGAAATTGAGAAACACTTACAAAATTCTTTAATGTTGGTTACGGCTTTAAATCCGCATGTGGGTTACGAAAACGCTGCTAAAATTGCAAAGAAAGCGCACAAAGAAAATAAAACTTTAAAAGCTGCAGCTGTAGAGCTGGGCTTGTTAACCAACGAACAGTTTGATGAATGGGTTCGCCCGGAAGACATGGTTGGCAGTTTGAAATAATTAATTTTCAAAGATGTTATAAAATATAAAATTTGTCATCCTGAGCCTGTCGAAGGACCCGCTATAAATTTATAATTAAGCGTTTCGACAGGCTCAACGTGACAAATCCAAGTGAAAGTATTTTATGCTACAACCTCTTTGCTAGCTTCAACAATTACAGTTCTAATCAATACGGTTAATTAAAACACAGGTAAAATGAATTCAGTACTCTCTACATTGCTCAGCTTAGTATCCATCATATCGCCTTGCATCGTATTTGGAACCTGTTGCTTTTTTTTAATAAAAAGATCTTCAGTTGAGGCCATTTTAATGACCATTGGCTCGGGTATTGGCCTGCTCATTAACCTATTTTACAGTTTTTTAATGCCATTACTAATTTCAGCTCAACATTTAGCTTATACAGAAGTTTCAAAGTACTATTCTATCGTAGGCGTCATTAGCTTTATAGCCAGTCTTTGTTTTGCAGCCGGGCTTTTCATTTTGGTTTACAATACCGTTAAAAAGGATGCTGTCATCCACGATCAATTTCCTAAAAGCATCGATTAACAATACAATGAACAAGCTGCACCCCGGTTTAAAGAATTTCTACATCATCCTTACATTATCTATCTTACATGTAGCTTGTAGTCCGCGGCCTAATATACAGGGCAAAGGTGAAGATTTTATGCAAGGTGTCTGGAATGAAGATTCTGTCGCTTTTAGCAATAAACTGAGCAACTACACACAGCACCACTTCAAATTTACCTGCGATTCTGTTTATATTGATATGGTTACCCACAGCAAAGTGAATTTTTACGAAGATTCCTGCTACAACAATGGCATTTGGAAAGAATATGCCAAAGGTGTTTACGTAGTTAAAGGTGATACCCTATTTGTTGGCGCCACCTTTACGCATGCTAATCATAAACAAAAAATATCGGGATGTTACCGCATTGGCCGATACGATAAGAACTTCCTGATCAAAAAGAAATCTGCAGATACCTTATTCTTAGAAAGTTTAAGCGATCAGCGCGAAATCAAATTAATCCTCAAAGAAAAAATTACCTGTATACAAAAAGAATTATAAAATGATTTTAACATCCATTAAAAAGAAATTAACCATTGCGCTGGTTTTTGGTTTTTTAGCCTATTTACCAATTCAGGCAAATGCCTGGGGGACTATTGGTCACCGGGTAGTTGGCGAAATTGCCGATAGCTACCTAAAAGCTAAAACACGCAAGGCTATTCAGGGCATTTTAGGTTACGAAACTTTGGCCATGAGTGCCAACTGGGGCGATTTCATCAAATCAGACTCTACCTACAATTACATGTATAACTGGCATTTTGTTAATCTTCCTGTGGGGCTCAACAAGGATGGTGTTTACAACTTTTTAGAAACTGAAAAATCGCCTAATCTTTACAACAAAATACCTGATCTAATTGCTGTATTAAAGAAAGTAAGCAGCACCCCAGCCGAAAAGAAATTGGCTTTACGCATGTTGGTGCACCTGGCTGGCGATTTATCTCAACCGATGCATGTTGCCCGTAAAGAGGATTTGGGTGGTAACCGCATTTCGGTATTATGGTTCAATGAAAAATCGAATATCCACAGGGTTTGGGATGAACAGCTTATCGAGTATCAGCAGTTAAGCTATACAGAATATGCGAAAGCAATTAATCATCCTTCGGCTGTTCAACTTTACAACTGGCAGAACACAAACTTGAAAGATTGCATTTATGAATCGTACACCATTTGCAACAAAATTTATGATACCACCAAACCGGATGCTAAATTAAGCTACCGCTACAATTTTGATTGGGTTGAAACCCTCAACAGCCAGTTACTAAAAGGTGGTGTGCGTTTGGCTAAAATGTTAAACGATATCTACGGATAATATTTCAGATATTCTTCGATGCCCTAATGCTAAAAGCTTGGGGCATTTTTTTTGTCTGTAGCATATCAACCATAAAACTCGTTTAATTAGATATAAACCAAAACCGATTATAAACCATGAAAAAATTAATCCTTATTTTAACTGTTTGTTTAGCGTTCGGCTGCAAAAAAGATCTTGACAAAACATTAACCCAAAAAGACTGGCGCATCGAATCGGTTACAGTTAGCCCGGCAATGACCATTGGCCAAAAAACGAGCACCAACTATATGGAACTGATGGGATCAGCCAGTTGTGTGAGTAATTCCATGATCTCTTTTTCTCAGGATGGCACATACACTTCAGGTTCCAACGGAGCGCTTTGCGATATGATATCTGACACAAGCATTAGAACCTGGAGAAGGGATGGTGATCAGATTTTTTTATCTTATGCGCCACAATCACCAATGACATTAAAGGGAGATAGATTAACACAAAGTACTTCAAACCCAGGAGAAGGGGGAATTATTTATACATTTGTTTTTGTATATAAATCCAAATAATATTGAAAATTTTAATGGTCTGCCTTGGTAACATCTGCCGTTCACCGTTGGCTGAAGGCATTATGCGCCATCTGGTTAATGAACGAAACTTAAACTGGGAAATTTCTTCGGCAGGAACGGGTAACTGGCATATCGGCAAAGCCCCGGATCACAGGAGTATTTCGGCAGCGAAAGCGCTAGGTTACGATATCAGCAAGCAGCGGGCGCAACAATTTAACCATTCCATGTTTGCTAAATACGATCTGATTTTGGTTATGGACAGGAATAATTTAGCTGATGTTCAAAGTCTCGCTAAAACCAATGAGGAGCGGAAAAAGGTTAAACTTTTCCTTGATAACGACGAAGTTACAGACCCATATTGGGATAATGCCCTGTTTAACCCCGTTTGCAGACAGGTTGAAGAAAGGTGTAGAGAAATTATCAAACAACTTTCTTAAATTTAAAGCTCAATATCAATCACTAACCAAGTCAAAAATGAAAAAGTACCTGTCAGTATGTTTGTTAATTACATCCGTTTTTTTATTCCAAAGCTATACCACTGCTAAGAAATCGGCAAAAGTTTTAGTTTTTTCCAAAACCAAAGGCTTTAGGCACAATTCTATTGAAACCGGAAAAGAAGTTATCCAAAAATTAGGTATCGAACATCATTTTGATGTAGATACCACAGAAAATGCCGATCTGTTTACAGAAGATAACCTTAAAAAATATGCTGCTGTTATTTTTCTAAATACAACAGGCGATGTTTTAGACAATAAACAACAGGTAGCCTTCGAAAGATATATCCAGGCAGGTGGAGGTTATGTGGGCATCCATGCCGCAACGGATACTGAATACGATTGGCCTTGGTACGGCAAATTGGCCGGCGCTTATTTCATCAGTCACCCGGCCGTACAGGAAGCTAAATTTATCATTAAAGACAAAAAACATCCTTCAACCAAATTCTTTGCCGATTCAGTTTGGATGAGAAAAGATGAGCTATATAACTTTAAGGATATCAATCCAGATATTAAAGTGCTGATTACCTTAGACGAGAAATCGTATACTGGCGGTAAAAATGGCAATTTCCATCCTTTTAGCTGGTACCACAATTTTGATGGCGGCAGGGCTTTCTATACCTGTATGGGCCATACCAAAGAAGGCTGGACAGAAGGTAAATTCCAGAACCATTTATGGGGAGGCATTGAATATGCCATAGGCGGACAAAAGAAACTGGACTACAGTAAGGCCCATTCAAAATTATAAGATCAAGGTTGAGCCCGCTGAACAATTATCAGCGGGCTCGACCTTTCATCCAAATCTAATAAAACAACTGAGAAAGCACATTGCTTGCACTTGGAGCCGCAGGTTTCAGGAATAGATATTTATGAAGATCTGGCTTTTTTCAGATTAACCAAATAAATATAATTCAGCATACAGAAAGAAGCTACGGCCCCGAAAGTATGCCATAAAAAGTGAGTACCAATTGTAAACACATCCCATTTATCGGCAATGCGGAAAGTTAGCGCAAAAATGAAAGCAATTAGGGCAAAGCCAACCCATTTGCCATTTTTCCATTCTGTTTTGATCAAATAGCCAAATACAGGAAATAAAACCAGCCCAGCCATAAAAGCATAATTGATATTGATAAAAATCTGAAAATCGCCATTGCTAAAAAGCCTTCGAACATAAAACTGGAAGAAGGCATATATCGCTACAATTAGAACGGCAAAATACCACTTGGTTAACTTCGAAAGAAAGTAAACACCAGCCGAAAGGCACAAAATCATAATCGGCATCCAGTCCATCATAATAAAAATTGGCCAACGCCTCAATCCATGATAAGTGGTGCCTCCAATTCCACCTATATAAAGTAAAACCAGGGCAATGGTCAGAAAAGTATGCTGTTTAAAATTCCCCCAAATTTTTATTGTCCAATACACTGCAATAGCCAAAAAAAAGCAACTAGTTATAGTATTAAATGGCTCAGGAAAAAGCTGGCTAAGATTCGTTTCAGTATACATTGTACCTCCATCGGGAGGATTCTGGATAAAAGCGCTCATAGTTAATTAACGTAAACTGAAATTAAATGTTTGGTGAATCCATGTAACGATCAAGATGTAAAAATAATTTCGTGTTTACATTTTCAAGACGTTAAATATTGATTAACTCTTTTCCTTCAGCTGTTATTTTTTTGTACTTTAGTTAGATCTAAGCTATAATGATGATGAAACCCATATTAATTCTTTTTCTATTCTTAACAACAGCAATTTACGCCCAAACACCGCCTAAACCTTACGGTGTACTACCATCAAAAAGGCAACTGGCCTGGCATGATATTGAAGTTTACGGCCTAATCCATTTTACGCCAACTACATTCGAAAACAAAGAATGGGGCTTCGGCGATGCGGATCCGAAAACATTTAACCCGACAGATTTTAACGCCGATCAAATTATTAAAGCAGCTAAGGCTGGTGGATTAAAAGGCATTATCTTAGTTGCAAAACATCATGATGGTTTTGCTTTATGGCCAACCAAAACGACCGATTATAATATCAGTAAAAGTCCTTTCAGAGCAGGAAAAGGAAATTTAGTTAAAGAAGTGGAGCTGGCCGTACGTAAAAATGGTTTAAAGTTTGGCGTATACTGCTCGCCATGGGACAGGAACAATGCGCTTTATGGTACCGATAAATATCTGGCCATTTATCAGGCCCAGTTAAAGGAGCTTTATAGCAATTTTGGCGAACTTTTTATGAGCTGGCACGATGGTGCAAACGGTGGTGATGGCTATTATGGTGGTGCAAAAGAAAAACGCTCGATAGATAACACGACCTATTACGACTGGAAAAACACCTGGGCCATTACCCGTAAAATGCAACCGATGGCCAATATTTTTAGCGATATAGGTTTGGATATCCGCTGGGTGGGCAATGAAGATGGACATGCAGCGCCAACCTCATGGGCAACCTTTACACCAATGGCTCCTGATGGGAAAAATGAAGCCGTTCCCGGCCAGGCAAATTATCCGCAAAGCCCTGAAGGAATACGAAACGGTAAATTCTGGATGCCAGCAGAATGCGATGTTCCTTTAAGAAAAGGGTGGTTTTACCATGCCAACGAAAAACCTAAAAACCCAGAAACACTGTTCGATCTATATTTAAAAAGTGTTGGCCGTGGCGCAGGTTTAGATCTGGGTTTAGCACCCGATACCCGTGGACAACTTCATGATGATGATGTAACTGCTTTGAAAACTTTTGGCGATATGGTTAAACATACCTTCGAGCGTAACCTGGCCAAAAATGCATCGATTAAAGCGAGTAATGGCCGGGGCAAAAAGTATGATGTTGCTGCCTTGCTCGATGGCAACAGGGAAAGTTACTGGGCCACGCAGGATAACATTCATCAGGCCAGTTTAGAACTAGATTTAAAAACAGCGAAAACCTTTGATATCATTAGCCTACAAGAGTATATTCCCTTGGGTCAGCGAATTGAGGGCTACACCATTGAGGTATTTGAAAACAATGCATGGAAAAAAGTTTACGAGGGCACGAGCATCGGCGCGAAACGTTTGATTAAATTGGAGAGCCCTGTTACAACTAATAAAATAAAAATAAATATTACCAAATCGCCTGTTTGTATTACTTTAAGTGAAATTGGGATATATAAATTCACAAACTAATTTTGATTTGCCCTGCTTAAGCTATCGCTAAGTTTGAAAGTGAGTTCTGCAACATTGGATATTTCTTTGGATGTTTGTTTACTGTACTTTGATACGCTATCAGCTTGAATATCCCTTAACATCAAAGCAACAGCAAGAGACATTTTTTTTGCAATTTCTGCTTTCTTCGAACGATCGTAAGCCTCTAGATCTTTAAGCTTAAGAGGCTTCATCTGTTTGATAATTTGCAGGTTATTCTGGCTGGGGATAATGCCATAATCGTTCACTTCTCTAAGTTTTTCCTCTTTTGATAAGGATGCTTTCAAATATAAAAGCTGATTAAAGGAAATCAGGTTATCGCTAAAACTATCCCTTAGCTTCTTGTATTGTTGCGTTTGATAATTCGGAGTAAAAAAGGCTACTCCAAACGAAAAAGCGATAAATAAAATAAACACGCCCGCATAGCGCAATTGAGTATTCTGCCAAGGCTGCTTTTGTAATTTAAAGCTAAAAACATAACAGATTATAAAACCAGCTATCATGCCTGCAATATGTGTTGCATTATCAGTTGATTTAGATAATGATCCGTTTAAAATAATTATCGCAGTTACAAAAACTGTACTGATCAACAATGCCCGGCCTGCATTTTTCTCAAAATATTTATTGAGCAAAAGTGCTATAAGTGCACCCATTACGCCCATAACCGCACCAGAAGCGCCAAAAATATAACCCGATTCGTGAAAAAGTAAACTGATAAATCCGCCACAAATGCCACTTAACAAATAAATAGTTAAGAATTTTTTCCAACCTAATTTATTTTCAACCATTAACCCTAAATAGATTAATGCGTACATGTTAAAAAACAGATGAGAAAACGACACATGGATAAATAAGCTTGAAATTAGTCTCCAATATTGCCCATCAAGCACCAGGAATTTATTGCTCACACCAAAATAAACCAATAAGGTTTGTATTTTTTCAACAAAACTTTCTTTAGAACCTGTTTGGTAGGCTTGTGTTAGTAAGTATTGCCTGTAAACAAATGTTACAAACGTTATTAAAACCCAATACAGAACATTCAATGCAACCAGGATTGGGGTAACGATATAACCCTTTTGAGGAAAAAACAGGAAGAAAACATTTTTGATCTTATTTTTAATGGCTAATGGGGCCTTTTCAAAATAAGTACCATCGGTAGTGGCAACTAATTCATGGAATTTAACTCTAATTTCATCCCACGAATCCTTTAGGTGATACTCCACGTATTCAAATTCATGAAAGAACTTTTCGAGGTTTGCATCATTCTTCCCATAATCATTTAAAAGCAGCTGAATACCTACGCATTCGCTTTTTACTACGGCAAAATTGCGGATAATACGGATCGAGATCTCCTCACTATAGGATTGAAAAGATAATGGTGTATAAGCAATAATCCCGGTTTCTGATAAGTGACTTAACTTCCATCCCAGATTTTCAATGGCCTGCCTGGCAACAATTAAGTATTTATCTGCCGGAAAATCGGCCAAAGGAATATATTTTTCAATTTTAGGCGAGTACCCCCAACTGATTGACATAGCGCGTTATATTTTTTTCGCTACTAAGATAATATAAGGTGATAGATTTTTGCTTTCGAATGGAATAATCTTTGTAAATACTTTTCCGGTCAGCCAAACTACTTTCTTAAATAAACGAACGCCTGCCGATTTCTGGCTTTCATTTTCCAGCCATACACTAAATCGACCAAAATAATCAGATTTTACTTCTTTAAGTCCGGCCTGCTCGCAGATAGATTTCAATAACACTGGGTTCATGCTATCAATATTGTGTTTATCGTAGTTTTCTCTATCGAAATTCTTTTGAAACCAGCCGTTAACTGCTTTAAAATTTGGCAGCGTGATAAACAATGTGCCACCTGGTTTTACGAAAGCGATATGACGGTTAATAATATCAGCAGTATCGTTAAAATGTTCAATTAAACCGCAGCTTAGTACAAGATCATACTGCTTTTCGGGCGCGTAATTAAAAAGATCAGTTTCAATGATATGGATATCCTTTTCGGTTAAGCCGTTCTTTTCTAAAAGCTCATTTACAACCGGTGGATGAACAAAATAATCGAGAAGGGTAACATCAAGTTTGAAATATTTTTTCAGGAATACGGCATAATAACCCGGAAAACCACCCAATTCTATAGCGGTTTTAACATTATCTTTCTGAATAACATCGGCCAGTTGCTGATGAAATAAATAGTTTGAAGGTAACTGAACCGCTAGCCCTTTTTTACTTTCCCAATAATTTACCCAAAAAGCCCTGTCGGTTAATAAATTTGCCATGTTTTAAATAATTCCAATCCCAAAGAAACGGAAAAATTTGGTTAACTGCCTAAAATGGTTAACTGTTTAAACTGATAAAAAATATCACATTGAAACTTCATCGTCATTTCGACCGCAGTGGAAAAATCTTTTAAAGTCGCGGAAAAGATTTCTCCATTGCAGTTCATCTGATAGCTATCGGATCGAAATGACGATTTTGAGCGCTTAATTAACTTTATTTCAAATCTTTCAAAATCTCGGACACCGCTTTTTCGAGTTGAGGATCTTTATCTGCCAGGCGGTCTTCGAAAGTATTTTTCACGAAGATATCTGGCTTAACGCCTTCTTTCTCGATGTTTTTGCCATCCATGGTATAACAGCCCCACGATGGCAAACGGTAAGAAGAACCATCAACCAATCCTTTAGCCGAAGTAAAAATAATCCAACGGTAGGTTTCTGTACCGATAATCTTACCCAATTTTAATTGTTTAAACCCTGCAGCCGTCATTTCAGCATCACTTAAAGATTGTTCATTAATAAGCAATACAATTGGCTTTGCTGCAGGGCCAAAATTACTTTGTGGCGCCATTTTACCGCCGCGGTATTTCCATTGTAAATAAGGGCGCTGAGAAAGGAATTTTAGCACATCATCATGTACGTTCCCTCCGGTATTGTAACGCAGATCGAGGATAATGGCTTCCTTATTTTCTTCTTGAGCAACCATATCCAACAAGAAAGTTTCCAATTCTCCACCACCCATGTTTTTCATGTAAGAATAAGCAATCCTGTTGTTGCTCCATTTATCAACATTTTTATGGTTTTGAGTGATCCACTCATCGTAAAGATTTCCACGCAAAGTACCTGAACTTTCAGGATGTACGTTTACGAAAACATCTTTTCCGTTACGCTTAAAGGTCAAAGTGATTTCTCTATCCAATGATGGTTTACTAAAATAATAATCGCGGTCTATTTTTTCATCTACCTTAACACCATTTACTTCTGTAAGAATATCTCCTGCCAAAATATTGGTTCCGGTACGGGCGGCATTACTTTTAGCCGCAATACGTTTAACCTTTAAAGGATTTTCATTATCGAAGATGATTCCTGTTTCGTTGGTGATGTAAGTAAGGTTTTTACGTTCCTCTGCCCCTGCACTGTTAAAGCCCATATGCGAAGAATTCAGTTCGCCCAACATATCGTTCAATAAAATCCTCAGGTCACTGCGGTTGTTCACATAGGGCAGATAAGCGGCATAACGTGTTCTCATTTTATCCCAGTCTACACCATGAAATTTTTCATCATAGAAATTTTCATCCAAACCTACCCAGGTTTCGTAAAACATCTGGTTAAACTCGGCATTCAGGTTTCTGGTAAATTTATAACCGTGGTCTACGCGGTCAAGCTTGTTCCCTTCTAAGGTATATTTATTGATTGCACCTCTTGATAAAACGAAAAATTTATCCCCTGATGAAATAATCGAATAATCGCCCCCATCAGCAACTTTTTCTGTTTTATTGGCTTCAAAAGGCTCAATGGTAGTGCGGTAAAGGCCTGGGGCGCCACCTTCGTGGTTAGATGAATAAAAAACATAAGTTTTATCGCCTTTTGCAAAAGCATCAGTTCCGTACTGGCCACCAAATGAAGGGCCAACCAGTTCTACCCGATCTAAAATATCCTGTGTATTAATGGTAATTACATTTGCTGGTTTTGGCGTAGGTTTTACCTCAGTTTTCTTTTTAGCTGTATCTGCTTTTGCTTTTTTATCATTTTTATTATCAGTTATTGCAGGCTTAATTTCAGTTGGTGCAGGTTTGGTTTCTTTAAACAGGTCATCAAACTTATCAGAACGGTAAGGTTCATCATAATTGTTCAATGCCATCCGGTAAATGTGCGCATTCTGCATTCCCGTTGGGTAAGAAGGCTTGGTACGGGCGCTGGTAAAGAAAATATACTTGCCATCTGGCGACCATGCAGGCCCTGTTTCGGTAACACCTGTATTGGTTAAATTAATGGTTTTATTGCCTTTAATGCTGTGTACCATAATGTCCTGCTCGAAATTCCGGTATACCGTAAAAAGTACATATTCATCATTAGGTGAAAAGCTTGGCGCAGCGCTTTGTAGGGCCCAAAACTCGTCGGTCACCAACGTTTTAGCATCAAAAGTTTTAAGATCCATTAGCTTGAGTTCGTTTCTGCCGCTCAGGTACACCGCCATGGTTTTAGTTTTGTTCAAGGTAATATCGCGTACATTTGCTTTATCCTTTGTAAGCTGTTTTACAGATCCTTTTCCATCACCAGTAATGGTAAACCAGTTTTGATAGCCATTTGCCGTTTGACTGAATAGAATTGTTTTGTTATCGGCCAGCCATTTGCATTCTAAAGCACGTTCACCACTGTTGGTAATCTTACGGATAAATTTTCCGTCTGCATCGCTTACAAATACTTCACCACGTGAAATAAAAGCCATTTTTTTCCCGTCAGTAGAAACATCAAAAGCCGAAATATTTCCGCGAACATCGTACTCCTGCTCTTTACTCAACACTTGGTTACGCGAAGTACTGATATTGATTTTCTCGGTTTTCTTCGAAGCTACATCGTAGGTGTACAATTGATAATCCTTCTCAAACACAACCGTAGTTCCATTGGCCGAAACAAAGGGGCGTTTAATGGAAGTATCAAAATTAGTCAGGCTTGTTTTCTTGCCACCAATAAAAGTGTACAGATTGTATTCCTCATTGCCCTCATCTGATACAAAAAAGACATTCCCTTTTTGATCAACACTGGTCCAGAAATCTTTCCCGATATAATCGGTATAACTTTTATAACTTTTCGATTTTGGGTTGTACGATTGGATATCTGGATTGTAGGCTCCTTTGTAGTGTTTGCGGTTTGCAAATCGGTAACTCTCCCAGGTATCGTTAAAAAACAGTTCACCACTTGGCGATTCGGCAATATGGTGCGTAGTATTGAAATAATTATCGAATAAACGAACGGCCGTACCACCGTTTACACTTACTTTATAACTCGAAAAAGAATTATAGCGACCAGATGTGAAATAAATTGTTTTTGAATCCCAGCTCCAGTTATCTACTTCATCTGCAGCGTCGTTAAAAGTTAATTGTTTAATATCACCACCGGTTAAAGGCATAACATATACGTCGTAATTACCAAACTGATTGGATGAAAAAGCCATCCATTTCCCATCAGGAGATATTTTCGGATTAATTTCTTCCCCTTGCATGGCGGTAACCCTGGAGGCTACCCCTCCTTTTACAGGTACTTTCCAGATATCGCCATCATAGCTGAATACTATTGTTTGTGCATCGGGCGTTAAAGCAGGGTATGCAGCAAAGTAGGTTTGCCCTTGAGCAAATGAATGAATGGGCAACAAAAATGCGAATGTTGCAAGCGATTTCAACAGCGATTTGATCATGATTTATTTTGTTTGGCTTTGGATGCCTTAACCCGGCTTGTTTAAAATAACCATCAAACTTTGGGACTATTATTTTAGACATTAAAGGGAACATCCTACAATAAAAAAGCGATAAAAAATATTAAGATGAAATTACGCAACAGATTTTATATTCGTAAACAATAAAATGTATTTTTGATTGATTTGAAAGTAGTACACCTAAATACCTATGATGGAAATGGCGGAGCAGGGCGTGCCTGTTTGCGCTTAAGTGATGCCTTAAAGGCCAGTGGAATCGATTCAAAAGTATTGGTTTACTATAAATTTGGTCAAAACCCGAAGATAGATACCTTTAGCAAGTCGCCTTTTCAAAAAGCGAAAGCCATTTACAATATCCTATCCGAAAGATATTATTCAAAATGGTTAAGCAAATCAATAAAGACGCCTTTCAGTTTGCAGTGGTTTGGCCGTTCGGTAATTAGCCACCCCGATGTTAAAAATGCCGATGTTATCCATTTACATTGGATAAACCACGGCTTTCTTAATCCTAAGTTTTTAGCCCAGCTTGATGAACTGGAAAAGCCAATTGTATGGACTTTTCATGATAGTAACGCTTTTACAGGTGGGTGCCACGTGCGTTATGGGTGCGAAAATTTTCACCAGCAATGCGGCAACTGCCCGATTTTAAAAATAAGCGGCAAAAATGATATTTCTCATAAAACCTGGGTACGTAAACAAAAGGCATATACTGAATTGAATTTTCACATTGTGGCACCTAGCAAATGGATGGCTGCATCGATAAAGTTCAGTAGTTTGTTGGGCACGCGGAAAACTACAGTTATACCGAATACAATTGAAACAAAAATTTTTAAACCTTATGTTAAATCGGAGGCAAAAAAAATCTTAAAGATCAATCCTGATAAATTTGTTTTGATGAGCGGATTTATGCCCTCAAAAAACGACAAACATAAAGGAACCCCCTATTTAATCGAAGCTTTAGAAATCCTCTCGCGCAGAGCAGGAATACAAAAAGAAAATATTGAACTGGTTATTTTCGGTAATAAGGAAAATGCAGAAATGCCCGAATTTCCTTTCAAAACTACATTTTTGGGTACCATTAATAAAGACGATCATTTGGCAAAATGTTATTCGGCCGCCGATGTTTTTATTACGCCTTCTCTCGAAGATAATCTACCCAATACAGTGATGGAAAGTTTATCGTGTGCCACGCCTGTTGTTGCCTTTACTACGGGAGGGATTCCGGATATGGTGAAACACATGCAGAACGGTTACCTGGCCGAGTATCAAAATGCGGAAGATTTAGCTAACGGCATTGAATGGCTATACCACCGCCCGAATAAAGAAGAAATCCAAAAGGCGGCCAGATTGAGTATTTTAACCGATTTCTCGGAAGAAGTAATCGCTGCGGAGCATATCCATCTTTACGAAACATTGATTGATTTACAGCCGAAGTAAAACTTACCATGGAACCAGGCAAAAGTTATCTCGATAATATTAAGACCCTGAAGTCGGCCATTTTACAAAGTCGCTATCGTGCCGCAACTTTAGTAAACAAAGAACTTTTAACGCTGTATTTTGCCGTTGGGAAGTTTATTTCAATTAAAATTAAAGAAGAAAAATGGGGTGCTAAAGTTTTAGAAAACCTCTCCAATGATTTACAAAATGAACTACCGGGATTGAGAGGATTTTCAGCAACGAATATGAAACGGATGCGTTTGTTTTTTGAATCATGGGAAGAGCATTCGCTAATTAGTCCAACACTGTCGGGCCAATTACAAAACATTGATTTAAAGGACATTAAATTTAGACCGACAGTGTCGGACCAAATAGAAAACAGTTTTTTTAACCTAAGTTTTTCACACCATCTAGAAATCATTTTAAACACAAAATCTCTAGATGAAAAAAGATATTACATACAAAAATCCACTTCTGAATTTTGGAGTTTAAGCACCTTAAAAAACCATCTCAACAACCAGACTTTTCAAAAAACCGGAAAACTGCCAAACAATTTTTCGAATACAATTTCTAATGATGACATAAGGCAAAAAGCACTGCAGACTTTCAAAGATGAATACTTATTGGACTTCATCAACATTGAAGATGCTGACGAAAATGATGAGCGGGTTTTAGAAAGTGAAATAGTACATAATGTTAAAAAGTTTCTAATGTCATTAGGTTCTGATTTTGCTTTTATTGGCAATCAATACCGGTTGATCGTAGAAGAAGAAGAGTATTTTTTAGACCTTTTATTTTTTAACCGCCGTTTACAGTGCCTGGTGGTTTTTGAGTTAAAAACCGGCAAATTTAAGCCAGAATATATGGGCAAAATGAATTTCTACCTTTCAGCTCTGGATGAATATATAAAGCAACCTCACGAACAGCCCTCAATAGGGATCATTTTATGTAAAGAAAAAAACAACAAAGTGGTGGAGTTCTCTTTCAGAGATTTTAACAAAGCAATGGGTGTTTCTACCTACAAAACCAGTAAGGTGCTACCATCTGCTTATAAAGGCTTATTACCGGATGTAGAAACCCTCAAAAAGTTAATGGATTAACTGCTTAAGAACACGATAAATTTTAGTTTAATTCTCTGGTTTGCACGTCAAATGTTTCCCCAATTTCATTTTCATATTGAGGCAGAAAATTCGCACAATCTTTATTAAATTTACTCCAATCCAAAAAAGCATCCCTTGCCAAAGCTAACTGTCATCACCATTGTATACAATAACGTTCGCGATATCGAACGTACCATTCAATCTATCCTTAAACAGACCTATGAAAAAATCGAATATATTGTAATAGACGGCGCATCAACTGATGGCACTTTGCAGGTTGTGGAACGTTATAAAGATCAGATTACAAAAATTGTATCAGAACCCGATAAAGGGATTTATGATGCCATGAACAAAGGTTTAGCATTAGCAACAGGCGATTATGTTTTATTTATGAACTCAGGTGATGAGATTTATGATGAACAAACAGTAGAAGATGTTTTTGCCTCTGCCCCTGGTGCCGATATTTATTACGGAGAAACGGAAATGTACAATGATAACTGGGAAAATTTAGGCCGCAGAAGGCACGAGGCACCCGAAGAGTTTGATTGGACCAGCTTTAAATACGGCATGAACATTAGCCACCAAGCCATTTATATCCGCCGCAGCATTATTACACCATACGATTTAACTTATAAGTATAGCTCAGATATTGATTGGATTATCAAAGCAGCAAAAAAAGCCTCGAATATTGTTAATGTTCACCGTTATGTAGCCAAATACCTGGTTGGTGGCATGAGTAAGAAAAAACACCGCGAAAGCTTAAAAGAGCGGTTTAAAATCTTCACCAAATATTATGGTTTAGTACCGAATATCTTTAATCATATTATCATTGCAGGTAATTTAGCTTTGTATTTTGTAAAACACCGTAGAACCAACGATTAACCAATCTCCAGCAGGTCGTCATTCTGAACTTGTTTCAGAATCTATCCAGCTAGACAGTATTATTACCTTAAAGATGCTGATCCCGAAGATTCGGGAAGCATGACGATCGGGTTAATTAATATGGCAATCTCAAATTTTTAAAAACAATAATTTTCCCTAACTGTCTTTAATACATCACCTATTAAAAATTTAAAGATTATGGGACAATTAAGTAACCGCACTATTGCTGTACTTACAGAAAGCGGATTTGAAGAAGTAGAATTAACCGACCCAGTTAAAAGGTTAAAAGAAGAGGGCGCAACCGTTCACATTATCTCCTCAAAAAGTGGAAAAATAAAAGCCTGGGACCATGATCATTGGTCGATAGAAGTTGATGTAGACAAAACCATTTCTGAAGCAAATGCCGAAGATTATAATGGCTTGCTACTACCGGGCGGTGTTATTAATCCTGATCAGCTTCGTGTTAACGAAGATGCGATAGCATTTGTAAAATCTTTCTTTGCCGATGGGAAACCAGTTGCGGCAATCTGTCATGGGCCTCAAACCCTAATTAATGCAGATGTGGTTCAAGGCAGAAAACTTACTTCAGTAAAAAACATTTCACAGGATCTGATCAATGCAGGTGCACTTTGGTCGGATGAGGAAGTGGTTGTAGACCAAGGTTTGGTTACGAGCCGTACACCAAAAGATTTACCAGCTTTTAATGATAAAATTGTAGAGGAATTTGCCGAAGGTGTTCACGAAGGGCAGCACGCCTAAAAACTTTGGACGCTCTTTCTAGATTCACTCAAAAACGGTTGGCAAATTGTCAGCCGTTTTTATTTATTTGGTGCCGTCAGATGTTACCATCTGACGAGCGTTATTCTCCATAAAACAGAATTACCTTGTTTAATCCTTTTCAGTGTCGCATGGTAACATCCAACCACACTAACATCTGACACCACGGCACTTTACAATTTAACCTGCCTAATAATATTTTTGATGTTTAATTCAATAATATCGGTCATGGTTTTACAGCGCAAATAATTTGTATCCTTAAAATAATCGCTCATACTCTGTTTTAGCAGCGCGATATTTTCTGGTGTGGTGAGTTCTTCTTTGTTCGAAACGTCGCGGAGATCAGTTAATCGATGGCGTTCGCTCCTAACCCTGTGCACAATCGACGAACGTTCTTCCTGTTGATATTGGAGTACGGTTTTCTCCGTCAGCTGCTCCATGCTCATTTTCACATAAGGTAAATTCTCTTTAAAAAACTGGGGCAGATAAACCTTTAAATTTCCTTCGTAAAACTGTTGGTCGAAATCTATTGCACGGATACGAAACTGGATATCATCAAAATCGGGTGTTATCTGTACTACGAAATTATACGCCCGCATATCACCCAAAAGCATAATTAAACAACGTTCGTTAAACTTTACAAACTCTTTTGCAATACGGGTTGGATTAAATTCAGGTGTGTATAATTGTCCTTTTGTAAAAACATCACCCGGAATCCCCGCAATATGTTCTTCCACTAAGGTATTCCCATCAACAAGATAATTTACCTGATTGGGCGAAAGGATTTCTTCCATTTCCAGGCCATATATACGCGAAGCATCGGCTTTTTTAATGTAGAAATAATCGTAAACATCATTTAAACGATTTACAATGCGGATACGAAATGGATGGGTATTTCCGAAGGTGCAATATTCTATTTTATCGATGTACTTATGCTCCACAATCCGCAGATTGCCAGATGCTTTTAAGTTTGCATAAATTTCCTTTAAACCATCATGCAAAGTTTCAATTAAATCCTGTGCATATATCGGGCCTTCCCAGAGCGAATCTTTACCAAACTTATCCATTAAAGGGAAAGCTTCGTTAAACTGCATTAAATCGTTATAACCGATGGGCAATTTCGCTTCGCGCTGGTAAGTACGTAAATATTTCTGCAAAGCAGGCGTTACCGGAAAAATCGGTTTCTTTTTCGAAATTCTTACATCGTTGTTTTCCATGCAGCGGCAATGTACTATTTTAAAAAATTAACCGCAAAGGCCGCTAAGTTTTACGCGAAGAAAGAAAAAGTCTGTAGCGTTCTTTGCGCTCCATTTCCTTTGCGAGCTTTGCGGTTACTTCGGATAACTAAACGGCAATGCACTCAAATACCTGCTGATTTTCCGGTAAGGATAATTCCCTGCACCATGATCGGCAAACTGAACAATAATGGTATTCGTTTTCGGATCAATGTATAACCTTTGGCCCAGCATGCCTTCAGCAGCATAATCGCCCTTATCGCCTTCTTGTGGAATCCACCAGAGATAGTGATGGGCTGATTTTTGCCAGCCTTTTGCCGATGCAGGTTTTTCTGAACCTATATTTATCGATTGATTTACCCAGCTTTCTGGAACGACCTGTTTGCCGTTGTATTTGCCTTTATTTAAATACAACCGGCCAATTTTAGCGAAATCGATAGCAGTCACCTGAAAACGGCTCGCGGTATTTGTTAAACCGTTAACCTGATCCAATCCCCAGGTTGCGTTATACTGTGTTCCCATCTGTTTCCATACATTGGCTTCGAAATATTGAGCCACCGATTTACCAGTTGCCTTTTGCAAAACCCAACCCAATAAAATCGGATCGATACTTTTGTACTTCCAAACCGTGCCGGGTTTATTTACCAGTTTAACTTTCATCAGTTGGGCTTTCATATCATCCGTATAATAATATTTGGCTTCATCAGAAAAAAATGCCTTAACAATGCCCCCCAGTGCATCCTGAAATTCGAGCCCCGATTTCATATCTAAAAGGTTTTTCAATGTGATCTCTTCAAAGGCGGAATTCGATTTTAATTCGGGAATATACTGGGTTACTTTATCGTTTAAATTTTTAATGCTATGATCATTTAATGCTTGCCCGATCATAATAGAAATCATGCTTTTGGCACCAGAAAATATGGTGGTTAAGGTGCTATCACGATAACCCTTATCATATTTTTCGTATAAAACACTGTCGTTCCTGATCACGATAAAAACATTGATCTGCCCATTTTTTAAATATTCTTTCAATGGAATAGATTGATTATTTCCGTCCAGGACATGAAGTGTATCTAAATCGTTCCGTCGCCTGGCCGATCTGATAAAATGAAAGGCAGAATCGCTTTTATGCGAAATTTCCTGCGGGAAAATTTTATATGTTTCGGCACCAGGTGTTCTATTTTTTAACACGCTTAACAGGTAGGGCTTCCAAAGAAATAGCGCAAACAGCGATAAAAAAAATGAATAAATCAGAATTAAGAGTATTTTTTTGAAAGTTTTCATGGGTAGGCGTTATCCCAACAAATATAAAATATTTAGGAAATTATGCCTGCTTTAGCAATTCATTTGTGGTAAAAAGAAGTTGATGTTTAGGTTTATATTTCCACCTTTTATGGCTCCACAACCAATACTCGGGCTTTGCCCTGATAATTTCTTCCAAAAAACGGGTGTGCATTTCAGTAATTTCGAACTCAGCGGTCCCGGCCGGATTTAAACAGAGAGGCACACAATTTACCTCATAAAAGCCTCGTTTAAGCACCTTGATTTTGAAATAAAAGATAGGCTGGTTGGTACGTTTTGCAATTTTTTCAATCCCTAACTGAACCGAGCTGGGCTGATGCATAAAGTTTGTCCAATAATGTGATTCGTCTTTCGAGGGTGCCTGGTCATTCCCAAAACTAAATATGCTCGGTTTATCTTTACTCGCCTGCAAAGCCCTCATGGTTTGTCGCATGGCAATTAATTTGTTACCGAATTTGCTTCGTACTTTTTTAAACCAAGTATCGAAAACTGGATTGGTTAAGGGCTTATAAATAGGATAATGATCTGCAGAAAAATTGAGCCCAATACCTAAGGTACCCCATTCCCAGTTTCCATAATGTGCTGAACAGACTAATACACTTTCTCCCCGATCTAAATATTCCTGAACCTGTGCTTTATTTTTAAATATGAAACGCCTTTCGATTTCTTTTTTTGAGATATTGCCCATTTTAATAATCTCGAAGACCAGCGAAGCCAGGTATCGGTAAAAGCGTTTTTCGATAACCAAAATTTCTTCTAATGTTTTATCAGGAAGCGCATTTAATAAATTTTTCCGAACAACTTTACGCCGGTAGCCGAAAACAAAATACAGTAGTAAATAAGCTCCATCGGCCAAAATGTATAAAGCAGATAATGGAAGCAGAGATAATACGCCTAAAAAAAATATTCCCAAATGGGAAATCCCCTTTTTAATCATACCAGAAATTTAAAGTGCTAATTTAAAAAGCACCTTAAAAAATTATGCCACGAAAATGTTAGATTTCATATTTAGACAAATGGATTAGCTAAGCCATGGCATCCATTATGTTCTGATCTTTTTTGATGATTTCTGAAATCTTTTGTTCAGGTTTATATTTCCATCTGCGGTGACTCCATAACCAATATGAAGGTGCTTCATTAATCATATCCTCTAAAAAGTGCGTATGCATTTCGGTGATTTCGAACTCAGCAGTTTCTGCTGGGTTTAAACAGATCGGCACACAATCTACTTCGTAATATCCTCTTTTTAAATAATTTATTTTGAGGTAAAACACTGGTCGGTTTGTTTTTCTGGCAATTTTCTCAACCCCTAACTGGATGGAAGATTCCTGATTTAAAAAGGTCGTCCAGTAGTTCGATTCATCTTTTGAAGGCGCCTGATCGCTTCCAAAAGTAAACATGGTCGGTTCATTTTTACTCGATTGAATAGCCCTTAAAGTTTGACGCATCGACACCATATGGTTACCAAATTTGCTTCTCATCGTCAAAAACCAGTTATCAAAAGCTTCGCTGCTCAACGGTTTATAAATTGGGTAATGTTTGCCAGAAAAGTTTAATCCGATAGCCATGCACACCCATTCGTAATTGCCATAATGTGATGAACAGAAAAGCACACTTTCGTTATTTTTGAGATAAGCTTCTACCAGGTCGGTATTTTTAAATTTTACCCTTTTATTTAATTCCTTTTTAGAAATGCTTTTCATTTTAATCACCTCAATAAAAAGTGAGGAGAAAAATTTATAAAAACGTTTTTCTATGGCATTGATATCAGCAGTATTTTTCTCGGGGAATGCATTAACAAGATTTTCTTTAACCACTTTCCTACGGTAGCCAAAAACATAAAATATTAACACATAAAAAGCATCCGCCAATCTGTATAAAATAAATAGCGGCAAAAGAGAGAGCATATTTAATAAAAATATACCCATTTTGGATAACCCTTTATTAATCATGAGGTGGGATGATTAGTTTGCTTGCAAAAACACAAAATTAAAGCTGAGCGCAAAATTAATTGCCATATAATTGTTAGTTTTTTATTCCCATAGGTTTTATGAAAATACATTGACAAAAAATCGCGCATTTGATTAACAATTTAACTGGCCAGCAACGACTTGTCTGATGTTGTTCTCCACTTGCCATTAGAACCCGCAACTTTGGTGATCAGACGAATTACCAACCCAACCTATTAGCACAACCCTAACGATTCTAAACCTTATTGCAGCGGTATCCCCCGATTCTTCATCGGGGATTTAGCGGAAAGAAGGACTAACATTAAAAAATGTACTGAAACTGCTTTCCTTATTATTTTTATCACCGCCTAAGAATCTAATTCCTTCAATTGACAAATTCAGGGGTTCTTACTATTAAGTTGTCAACCCCAATAAAACCTTTAAACGCAAAAAAGCCCCGATTTACATCGGGGCTTTTTGATATATATTTTAAGTCCCCATTAGGGGATTTAGGGTTTAAGCGAATTGCTTTCCTTTAACTTTACGTTCTTGTTCTGTTAAGAAGATTTTACGTAAACGCATGCTTTGCGGCGTAACCTCGATATACTCATCAGCCTGGATATATTCCATAGCTTCTTCTAAAGAGAATTTAATTGCCGGTGCAATACGGGTATTATCATCAGTACCAGAAGCACGCATGTTGGTTAATGCTTTACCTTTTACCACGTTTACTACTAAATCGTTATCACGGATGTGCTCACCCATAATCTGACCTTCGTAAACATCAGTTCCTGGATCGATGAAGAAACGGCCTCTATCTTGTAACTTATCGATTGAATAAGCAGTAGTTTGTCCTTTTTCCATTGAAACCAATACACCGTTTAAACGACCAGGAATTGTACCTTTCCAAGGCTCGTAAGCTTTGAAACGGTGTGCCATAATTGCCTCACCAGCAGTAGCAGTTAAAACGTTGTTACGTAAACCAATGATACCACGTGCAGGGATTTCGAATTCTAAGTGTTGTAAATCGCCTTTTGGCTCCATAATTAACAACTCACCTTTACGTTGAGTTACCAATTCGATTACTTTACCAGAAACTTCGCCTGGAACATCAACGATTAAAGTTTCAATTGGCTCATGTTTCTTACCATCAATTTCTTTAATGATAACCTGAGGCTGACCTACCTGAATCTCATAACCTTCACGACGCATCGTTTCGATTAATACAGATAAATGGAGAATACCACGGCCATAAACCAACCAAGCATCAGGAGAAGCTGTTTCAACAACTTTTAAAGCTAAGTTTTTCTCCATCTCTTTATACAAACGTTCTTTAATACGCTGAGAGGTTACTAATTTACCTTCTTTACCAAAAAATGGAGAGTTGTTAATGGTAAACAACATGTTCATCGTTGGCTCATCAATGCTGATAACCGGTAATTGTTCTGGTGCCTCAAAATCAGCGATTGTATCGCCAATATCAAAACCATCAATACCTACAACTGCACAAATATCACCAGAACTTACTTCTGTAGTACGGATTTTACCTAAACCTTCGAAAGTATAAAGTTCTTTTACTCTTGATTTTACGATTTTACCATCGCGTTTAATTAAAGTAACCGGTTGGTTTTCTTTAATTGTACCACGGTGTACACGACCGATTGCGATACGACCTACGAAAGATGAATAATCTAACGAAGTGATCTGCATCTGTAAAGTACCGTCGTTGATTGGTGCAGGTGGAATGTTAGCCACAACCGCATCTAATAAAGCGAAAATATCAGTAGTTGGCACTTTCCAATCGGTACTCATCCATCCTTGTTTAGATGAACCGTAAATTACAGGGAAATCCAACTGATCTTCAGTTGCTTCAAGGTTAAAGAACAATTCGAAAATCTGCTCATAAACCTCTTCTGGGCGACAGTTCTCTTTATCCACTTTGTTTACTACCACAATTGGTTTTAAACCAAGGGCTAAAGCTTTTTGCGTTACGAAACGCGTTTGAGGCATTGCACCTTCAAAAGCATCGCAAAGTAAAAGTACACCATCTGCCATTTTCAAAACACGCTCTACCTCACCGCCGAAATCCGCGTGACCAGGAGTGTCAATAATGTTAATTTTTACGTCTTTGTACTGAACGGATACGTTTTTAGATACAATCGTGATGCCACGCTCGCGCTCCAAATCGTTGTTATCCAATATCAAATCTCCTGTTTGTTCGTTGTCACGAAAAATAGAACAAGAATGTAAAATCTTATCAACCAAAGTAGTTTTGCCGTGGTCAACGTGTGCTATAATAGCTATATTTCTAATCTTTTGCATAAAATGCGCCTCAAATTTGGCGCAAAGATAGTGTTTTGAAATGGATTTTCTACTATATCTATTACTATTTAATATGATGATAATGTTGTAATTATCTCATTTTAAACAGAAAAGCGAATACCATATTTTTCACCTTTATTACAGCCCTTACCTTTCCGTCGGATTGTTAGAAAATCCTGAGCAAGCTTAAACTAAATTTAGTTTTAGATTCAGTTGTAGAACATAATTAACAGATTTTTAACCAGATTCTCCTGTTAAAAGCATAATTTTTATATTATGAATATCATTACTTTTACCTGCCTATTAAAATCAACAGATGAAAATTGAATCGCACACGTTAAACAATGCCAATATTGCCGAAGTTCTTTCAGAAGAAATAATTATTAATAATGCAGCCGATGGATTAGACTTATTGGGAAACCTATACTACCAGGGATTTGATAAAATTATGATACACGAACAGAACATTACACCTGCTTTCTTCGACCTGAAAAATGGAATAGCAGGAGAAATTCTCCAAAAGTTTTCAAATTACCGGGTAAGCCTCGCAATTATAGGCGATTTTACCCCATATCAAAGCAAAAGCATTAAAGATTTTATTTACGAAAGCAATAAGGGCAAACACATCAATTTTTTGGGTTCGACGACTGAAGCCCTAACAAAGCTAGCTGGATGAAGTTTATGATATGCTTAACCAATCCCCGTAAGAGATTACGCCTAGCTCTGGCCTTGCCTTTCCTTCTAAAATGGCAATAAACTCCAATGCATGTCCGTCAGGATCATTAAAGTAAATGGCCAAAGCAGGCATCCAGGCGAAAACCATTGGTTCGCAGCTTCCACTTTTAAGAAAGTTATAGGGCTTCAGGTTTTTAGATCGGAGAAAGCTGACAGATTTATTCAATACATCATCTAGATCACAGCTGAAGGCAAAGTGCCTGATATCGATTTCGTCTTTAGGTTTTTCCCAGATCCCCAACATGGCTTGCTGGGGTTTTCCGATCCAGAAAAAGGCAATTTTGCGTTCTTCTTCGTAATGGCACATCGTTAAGCCCAATGTATTACTGTAAAAATCAATCGCCCTGGCTAAATCTTCTACATAAATATGTGTTTCAAACAGTCCTTTTATCATATAGTGAAGGTAGAGATAAGTTATAGGCACAAAAAATCATGTTTTTCGATACTGCCATCAATAAAATCGATATCTGAAGCCGAATGGGTTACCAAAACTCAAATGCTGCATTAAGAATAAATAACACGATCGAAATGAGCAAAAGGTTTTTAAAATATGCAGGCAGGTGCAGCATTACTTTTATCGCATTGATTGGGCTTTATTTTCTGATTGCCTTTTGTTGCTCACGCATTACCATAAACGCCAATCCTTCAAACGCTAAAGAAATTGCCATATATATTATGACTAACGGCGTACACACCGATATCATCGTTCCGGCTGTTAGTGCAGAAATGAACTGGACAAAAGAAATCAGTTACCAAAATACACTTGAAGCCGATAGCACTTATCAATACCTGGCTTTGGGCTGGGGCGATAAAAAATTCTACCTCGAAACGCCAGAATTTTCTGACCTTAAACTGAGTAACGGCTTAAGGGCGATCTCTGGACTGAGTACATCTGCCATGCACACCACCTATTACAAAAATATACGGGAAGATGCGAGCTGTAAGAAAATTATCATCAGCAAGGCGCAATACCGACAACTGATCGATTACATTTTAAATAGTTTCAAAAAAGACGAAACCGGACATTTGGTCAACGTTAAATCAAGCATCCATTATGATATTGGTGATGCCTTTTACGAGGCAAAGGGAAGTTACAGCATTTTTAAAACCTGCAATACCTGGGCAAATGCAGCATTAAAAGCGTGCGGGCAAAGAAGCTGTTTGTGGACCATTTTCGACACTGGTATTTTTTTAAAATACCAGTGATAAAATACCGTGAATAACTATACAGGTATTTTACACCTTTAAGCAATTCTGCGTACAAATTTACTCGCCGCATTAATCAGACAGCACAAAGCGTTAATTTTATTCTTAAACGAAGTATTAACCTTAACGCTATGCTGTTCAACTCTTTTAGCTTTGCTGCTTTTCTGCCCATAGTTTTTATACTGTATTGGGTTTTGGGAAAAGAACGTTTAAGATCTCAAAATATATTATTGCTGACTGCAAGCTATTTCTTTTATGCCTGCTGGGATTGGCGGTTTATGTTCCTGCTCATTTTTTCCACCTTACTGGATTATTTCACCGGGTTAAAAATGACGGAAAGCAAAAATAACAGGACTAAAAAATTTTGGTTCTGGCTGAGTATTTCCATTAATCTCGGTTTTTTAGGCGTATTCAAATACTATAATTTCTTCGCCGATTCTTTCGCTGATGCTATTGCAAATTTTGGCCTTCAGGTAAACCCATGGACATTAAAAGTCATTTTACCTGTTGGTATATCATTTTACACTTTTCATGGCCTGTCATACGTAATCGATATTTATAAGAACCGTATACCGGCAGAAAAGAACTTTATCGATTATTCTTTATTTGTGAGTTTTTTTCCCCTACTGGTTGCCGGGCCCATAGAACGGGCAACGCATTTACTTCCTCAGATCAAAAAAGAAAGATCTTTTGATTACAGCAGGGCGATTGATGGTTTACGACAGATTTTATGGGGCTTGTTTAAAAAAATCGTCATTGCCGACCAGTGTGCCAATTATGCCAATATGATTTTTAATCATTCCGGTGAATATTCCGGCAGCACTTTATTGCTGGGTGCCATTCTTTTTGCCTTTCAGATTTATGGCGATTTCTCTGGCTATTCAGACATTGCCCTGGGTACAGCACGTTTATTTGGGATAGAGCTGTTAAGAAACTTTGCCTACCCCTATTTTTCCAGGGATATTGCCGAATTTTGGCGTAGGTGGCATATCTCGCTATCCACCTGGTTCAGAGATTATCTCTACATCCCCTTAGGCGGAAGCAAAGGTGGAACCTGGATAAAAGTACGGAACACGTTTATCATCTTTTTGGTAAGTGGTTTTTGGCATGGGGCCAACTGGACATTCATCATCTGGGGATTGCTAAATGCCTTGTATATTATGCCCTCGATTGTTTTTAACACTAACCGATCGAACTTGAATACCGTTGCACAGGGAAAGACATTTCCAAGTATAAAAGAATTAGCAGCGATTATATTAACCTTTGGTTTAACCGTTTTCACCTGGATCTTTTTCAGGGCAAATTCTGTTCAGCATGCTTTTAATATCATATCAACCATTGGTTCCGAATCATTTTTCTCCATTCCTCAAATACTGCCAATTAAACTATTTCTATTACTGGCTTTATTTATTTTAATCGAATGGAATGGCAGGATGGAGCAATATGCCATTGCCAAATTTGCCTTGTCGTGGCCAAAACCAGTAAGATGGGGCATTTATTACGGCCTTGTTCTGGTGATATTCTTTTTCGCAGGCGCCGAACAACAATTCATTTACTTTCAATTTTAGTTATGAAAAAATTCACTAAATCTATCGCCATCTTTCTGCTTCCAATTATCTTTCTGGCTGTTTTTTGCGAAGTTTTGATCCGAAGGATTCCAAACGATTACGAGTATAAAAAAAGCTATCTCGATCACCACGCTAAAGAGGTAAACATTTTATTTATGGGCAGCTCCCATGTGTATTATGGTATTAACCCCAAGTACATTAAATCAAGCTTTAATGCGAGTTATATTTCACAATCTTTCGACTATGATCTGGAGATTTTAAAAAAATATAGCGACCAATGGACCAATTTAAAATATATCGTTATTCCTGTTGATTACTTTTCGTTTTATGGCCGATTAGAAAACAGCCCTGAAGCATGGCGGGCAAAAAATTATCGCATTTATTACGATATCAATACCGATCATAAAATATTCAACAGTACTGAAATATTAAGCAACAAACTTGATATCAATTTGAGTCGATTGTACAATCACTACTTAAAGGGCGAAAATGACATTAGTTGTAGTAACCTGGGTTGGGGATCGAGCTACAAGTCTATTAACCACAAAGATTTAGTCAAAAGTGGCGCAACTGCCGCTGCAAGACATACTGCGAAAGATAATCTGCAATACCCAACTAACCTGCATTTACTGGATGAAATTATCGCCTTTGCAGAGCATAAACATATTAAGGTGGTATTGTTTACCAGTCCGGCTTATAAATCTTATGTATCGCATTTAAGCAAAAACCAGTTGAAGACTACGCTTTCTACCATTAAAAAACTGAATACTTTTCACTCCACAGTCAGGTACTTTAATCTTTTGCAGGATAGTTCATTCCATGCGCAGGATTTTTATGATGGCGATCACCTTAACGAAATCGGGGCTAAGAAACTCAGTTTAAAAATGAATGCGCTTTTGGCTAAGATATAATCCGCTAAACCTCAAATGCCCAATCTAAAAAGGCAGGCATTACACTTTCCCAGGTGGGAACATCGTGTTTGCCACCGACTTTTTCGTAATAAAAAACATTTTCAGGTCGTTTATAACCTTTATTCAGAAGTATTTTAACCACATCGATCGTATCATCTATCGAGTCGATGATCATATTTTTATTCCGATCAGCTTTCTCATCTTCCGTTCCGGTCATTAACCAGAATTTCATATCGGGCCTGGTAGAGGTGCTTTCTAGCTTTGCATGCATAATGCGATCTGCATCAGTATACCCTTCGCTCAGGTCTTTTTTTCTCCACCAAAATGCTCCAGAAAAAACACCGATGGCATCAAAAGCAGAAGGATTATTCCAGGCAATATCAAAAGCAGACAAACCACCCAAAGAAAACCCCGCGAAACCTACTTTACCGGTTATCGGCATTGCAATTTTCTTTTTAACAAAAGGTAAAAGCTCTTTCATCACAAAATCAGTGTATAGGTTAGCTTTCGCTCCACGTCCTTTAAAATCGGGAACATCCGCAACACCATATTCCATTAATCGGTCTTCTGATGCTTTAATGGCCACAACAATTAACCTGTGGTTTCTTTTGCCATGATGGGCTTCTTCCAAAATCCGGCTAAAATCCATTTTGGCCACATCCTGTCCATCATTTAATAAAAGAAGCTCTATTTTCTCATTCCCTAAAATACCTTCGGGTGTATAAATATCTATTTCTACCTCATGCTTTAAATAAGCTGAGGGTATTTTAAAGTTACTGGTATTAACTTTTACCGATAAAATTGTGGTGTACATCATAATCAAAATCGCCTATCACATGGCTATCGCCTCAGAATTAGGGTGCAAAGGTACAAATCTCCGTAAACTATTAATTATCATGGGTTAATTTTTACAATACGCCTTTAATCTGCATCATTTTACTGCTTAAACTATTCTTTTTGTAGATTTTAATTTATACCTTAAATCATTCAATTTTTATTATGGTTAAAGAAGAACATAAGAAATGGTACAGCCCGAATTTAAGTGGCGAAATCGACATGCTCATCTTTGGTCACGGTGGTATCCCTATCCTACTGTTCCCGACAAGCATGGGTCGATATTTTGAAAACAAGGATTTCAAACTGATAGATTCTGTTGAGGGATTTATCAATGAAGGAAAAATTAAGATCTATTGCCCCGATGGTGTCGACAAATTAAGCTGGTACAACAAAAGTATTCATCCTGCCGACAGGGTTAAAAACCACATCTGGTACGACAAGTATTTACTGGAAGAAGTAGCCCCTTTGGCAAGGCATGAAACCGGGCACAGCAAAATTATTACTGCTGGCTGTAGTTTCGGGGGCTATCATGCTGCTAATTTCGCCTTCAGGCATCCCTGGCTGGTTAGCCATATGTTCAGTATGAGCGGCGCTTTCGATATTTCTGGCCAGTTGGATGGTTTTTATAATGATGATGTCTATTTCAATAATCCGGTTGATTACCTGCTGAACAATAGTAACCCCGAACTGCATTATATGAAAATTGTTTTGGGCACAACAGATCGTGATATGTGCAGGCCAGATAATGAGCGTTTATCCGATATTTTAAACAAGAAGGGCATAGACCATTGGCTTGATATCAGACAAAATGCTGATCACGATTGGCCCATCTGGAGGGAAATGTTTCCAGATTATATTGCACAGCTTTAGTTTAGTCCAAAGTCGGCAATCTTAAGTCCCGATTCGATTTAGGATATAATTATCAAACAATTAACCGATTAACCAGTTAAACATTTAAACTAAAGTTTACCAATGAAACCATCATGAGCAAACAAGTACAACCAGCAACACTGCTCATGATCGCTTCATCACCATTGAAAGACAAATTTAAAACGATGAAAAAAATAGGGATTTTATTTGGACAGGAACGCTCTTTTCCTGAAGCCGTAATCGAAAGAATCAATCAAAAAGCAGAAAAGGGTATAACCGCCGAAGCAGTCAAAATCGACAAAATATTTCAGAATGCACCATTAGGTTATTCGGTAATCATTGATCGTATTTCACAAGATGTACCATTCTACCGCGCATCATTAAAAAATGCCGCAATTACCGGAACTGCCGTAATCAACAATCCATTTTGGTGGAGTGCCGACGAGAAGTTTTTCAATAATGTGTTGGCCGAACAGATTGGCGTACCGGTACCCAAAACAGCATTAATTCCATCAAGAGAGCATCCCACAGGAACCACGGGAGAATCTTTTTCTAATTTAACCATGCCTTTAGATTGGGATGCCATTTTTGAATACACTGGTTTTCCGGCCTATATGAAACCCTATGACGGTGGTGGCTGGAGAGATGTTTATAAACTTCATGATAAAGAAGATTTTTTTGATAAACACAGTGGCACACAACAATTGGTGATGCTTTTGCAGGAAGAAATCATTTTTGAAGAGTATTTCAGGTGTTATTGCATTGGCGGCAAATATGTCCGTATTATGCAGTATGACCCTCGTAATCCGCATCACTTACGTTATGCCACTGAAGGCAAATCGCCAGATGCAAAACTGCTTAAAACTGTAGAAGAATACACCTTAAAACTATGTAAGTATTTAGGATACGATTTCAATACGGTAGAATTCGCAGTGCGTGATGGAGTGCCTATTGCAATTGATTTCTGTAATCCTGCCCCCGATGCTGATATTAAAAGTGTTGGTCAGGAAAATTTTGACTGGGTAGTGGAAACTACGGCAAATTATGCCATTGAAAGGGCTAAAACACAAAAAGACGGACAAGATAATTTAACCTGGGGCGAATACATTAAATCGTCGGTTAGTGGCAAACCATTAATTGCGAAAGTTACCCCGAAAGCGGCCGCGCCAAAGAAAGTTACCGTTACAGAAAAGGCTAAAGCTACACCAAAAAAATCGGCAACAGCAGAAAAAACACCAGCAAAACCTAAAAAAGCTGCGCCAAAAAAATAATTGGGATTTAAATTTTAATCAATATTAGGATGAACGAGTTTACGCTGGGCATAGAAGAAGAATATATGGTAATTGATCCCGTTACCAGAGAGCTTACTTCTCACGACCAAAAAATTGTAGAGGCTGCACAGAAGATCCACAAAGACCAGGTTAAGGCAGAAATGCACCAGGCTGTGGTAGAAGTTGGAACCGGAATTTGTAAAACCACCACCGAAGCACGTAAAGAGATTTCTCAACTGCGTTATACCGTGTCACAGCTCGCCGGAGAGCAAGGCTTAAGGATTGGGGCCGCTGGTACACACCCCTTCTCACATTGGGAAAAGCAGTTAATTACAGAACATCCCCGTTATAATGAAATTGTGAACGAACTACAGGAGGCTGCACGTTCTAACCTCATTTTTGGCCTGCACGTACACGTAGGTTTTCAATCTCGCGAGCTGGCCATTCATATTGCCAACCAGGTGAGGTATTTTTTACCACATGTTTTTGCCTTATCTACCAATTCTCCATTCTGGGAATCGCGAAACACAGGGTACAAATCTTTTCGCACTAAAATTTTCGATAAATTTCCCCGTACGGGCATTCCTGATATTTTTAACAGCATCGAGGATTACGATAATTATGTAAAACTGCTCATCAAAACCAATTGCATGGATAATGCGAAGAAAATTTGGTGGGATATCCGTGTGCATCCGTTTTTCGATACCGTTGAGTTCCGCATTTGCGATTGCCCGATGCTGATTGATGAAACGATGGCTTTTACGGCATTATTTCAAGCCTTATGCGCCAAACTGTACAAACTGCGTTTGCAGAATATGGAGTTTATCAGCTATTCGAGAGCACTAATTAATGAAAATAAATGGCGAGCTGCCCGTTATGGAATTGATGGGAACCTAATCGATTTCGGGAAAGAAATGGAAGTAAACTGCCGCAACCTTATTTTAGAATTATTGGATTTTGTGGATGATGTGGTGGATGATTTAGGCTGCCGTGATGACATTAATTATGTGCATAAAATATTGGAGCATGGCACAGGTGCAGACCGGCAGTTGGCAGTTTACCAACAAACTGGTAACTTTGAGGCGGTAGTAGATTACATTACTACTCAAACACTTATAGGCGCAAAGTAATTTTATAATGGATAAAAATAGCTTAAAGGTGGCCGTTATTGACATGAATAACGGCGCACCTAATCAGGGTATGCGGGGGATTCAGGAAATTTTATCCCGTTTTAAAAACGATAACAATATCGATTTAACCTTTGATATATTTGATTTAAGGCAAAAAGGAGAAATACCAGGCATTGATTATGATGCTTATATTTCTAGTGGTGGCCCAGGGAGTCCGATTGAAAGTAAGGGCGAGCAATGGGAAAATGATTTCTTTAATCTCTTAGATCAGATAGAAGCTTTTAACCGTAAAAATGACGAAAGAAAAAAGTATGCTTTTTTGATCTGCCATTCCTTCCAGTTGGCTTGTAGAAAATATGCATTGGGTAACGTAACCGAAAGACGATCGAATGCTTTTGGTATTTTCCCGATTACCTTAACAGAAGATGGAGAAAAAGACGAAATTTTTAATGGCATCACCAACCCTTTCTTTTCGGTCGACAGCAGAGATTGGCAAGTGATCGAGCCAGATTTTGCTGCTTTTGAGAAAAAAGGCGCTAAATTATTAGCCATCGAAAAAGAACGTAAACATGTCGATTTAGAACGCTGCATGATGTCGATCCGCTTTTCCGATGAAATCATCGGTACGCAATTCCATCCAGAAGCTGATCCGGTAGGCATGAAAATGTATTTGCTTCAGGACGAAAAGAAAAAAGCAATAGTTGATATGCACGGGGAACAAAAATACCTGGATATGTTGAACAGTTTAGACGATCCGGCAAGAATTGTGCTTACCCAAAGTGTTATTTTACCTAATTTCTTACAAAAAGCAATTGGTGATTTGCAAATGGTGTAGCATCAAACGTTAATTTTTCAGTCGGCCGTCATTGCGAACTGTAGCGTTGTATGAGCCAAGGGGTGAAGCAATCTTTTTTATAATTAAGAACAGAATAGATTGCTTCGTTCCGATGAAAGATCGGAAACTCGCAATGACGATTCAGGAATAAGAACCAAATACCTAAATTATGATACCCTCACAACGCCAAAAATATAACCAGCAGTTTACCGAAGAGAAGTATCAAAACTTCCTTATCGAATTGCAAAATGGCTATCCACCAATCCCTTTTCGTGTGGCAGAAACGCCTGTTTTTGTACCTAAAGCGTTAAAAGAAAAGTTGATTGCAGCGGGTGAAGAAATCATAAACTTAATAAAGCAACCTAACTTTAAGGAACTAACGCAAAAATCAATTCCTGTAAGCTGGAATGTGCCCAATGAAAATGAACAGCCCCACTTTTTAACCTTCGATTTTGGCATTTGTAAAAATCGACACGGAGAACTTACCCCCATGCTGATCGAAATGCAGGGATTCCCTTCTCTATACGGTTTTCAGCATCATTTGGCTAAAACTTTTCAAGCGAGTTTTGAAATAGACCATTCGGTTAATCATTTCTTAAACGGCTTTAACGAACAAGGGTATATTAAGTTGCTTAAAGAAGTCATTATTGGCTCCCATCAACCAGAAGAAGTAGCCCTGATGGATGTAGATGCAGCTAACCAGAAAACGGCCATCGATTTTTTTGTGACCCAAAAAATGTTGGGCATTAAAATTTTGGCACTGGAAGACATTAAAAAAGTAGGCAAACAGCTCTTTTACGAAGAAGATGGGAAACAGATCCAGTTGAAAAGAATTTATAACCGCCTGATTTTTGATGAAGTGGCCAATAACACCGAGATTTTTAAAAACAGTTTCGATCCGCGTGAGGAGCTGGACGTGGAATGGGTAACACACCCCAACTGGTTCTATCGCATCAGCAAATACACCATGCCTTTCTTGAAAAGCGAATTTGTACCTGAAACACGTTTTTTAAACGAGATAAAGATTATCCCTGAAGATCTAGAAAACTATGTACTTAAGCCATTATTCTCTTTCGCCGGCATGGGCGTAATTATCGATGTAAGCGAAACGGACATCACCAATATAAAGGATCCCGAAAACTGGATTTTACAAAGAAAAGTAAATTACGAGCCAGCTGTACAGGCACCAGATGGCGGCGTAAAGGCCGAAGTAAGGATGATGTACTTATGGCCTGATGGTGGTGAACCACAGCTTTGCATTAATTTGGCAAGGTTAAGCAAAGGAAAAATGATTGGTGTACGCTACAACGCCGATTTCGATTGGGTTGGCGGTACGGTTGGCTTTATTGAGGAATAGTTCTTCAGTCTAACCGCAAAGCGCGCGAAGACTAACCACAGAGATCACAAAGAATAAGACATAGAGGAACACACAGATATGATCCTTTAGTGTGTTCTGTGGCAAAACAAAAAGTTCGTGGATACATGAATTATAGCGAAAGGAATAATAATTCACCTATTCTCGGTAAAAAAACTCGGTTTCCTCTGTGGTAAAACCGTACGTCAATAATTTACATTCATCTGAACACCTTCCCCCTAAAACCCTTTATATTTGTAGTATGGATATTCAAACGATTTTAGTCTTTTTACTTTTTGCGGTAGCATTGGTATATGTTGGCCGTTTGGTTTTTAAATCTTTACAGGTAAAAAAAGATGGATGTGGGGGTAATTGTAAATGTGGTGTAGATTTTTCCGATATTAAGCCCGTAAAAAAATAACATCCCACCTTTATGATTCATCAGTTCCAAAAATACTTACAGGAAAAAATAGAGATAACTGATGAGCAGTTCGAAAGCATATCATCTGTTTTAAAGGTTAAAAAATTCGAGAAAAACGAAATAGTTCAATATACTGGCGATAATTTTAAACATGGATATTTTGTAGGCAAAGGCCTATTACGCGCGTACTCAATTGATGCGAAAGGCAAAGAACATATCCTTCAGTTCGCCCCCGAAAACTGGTTGGTTTCTGATCGCAACAATATGAATAATGAGCCTTCAATATTTTTTATCGATGCCATCGAAGCAACCGAAGCCGTGTTAATGCCCAACAATTTCATGGAAGAAGCCGCCAGGCAAGTACCATGTTTGCAACCCATGCAAATTAAACTACTCAACAATTCGATCCGCTTTATGCAGAAAAGAATTAATATGTTGTTAAGTGCTACGGCCGAAGAAAGATACCTCGATTTTATAAAACTTTACCCTAACCTTACCCTTCGCGTACCCCAATGGATGATTGCCTCCTATCTGGGCATTACCCCCGAATCGCTAAGCCGTGTGAGAAAGGAACTGGCCAATAAACATTTCAGACCTTAGACTGAGTTTTGAATGAATGAATGTCTTGGCTAAATCCCAATATTCGATCCTTCTCTCAATTTCTCATTCAATAACCCAATCATTCTGTCATTCAATTATTTCCCTTTCTTACCATACATCAATCTGTAGTAAAAACCTGCGCTGTACTTTTGTGTTGTAAATATTAAACATCTCAAAAAACAAAAGATATGGCAACTACAAAATGGACATTAGATCCAACCCACAGCGAATTACAATTTAAAGTAAAACACTTAATGATTACTACTGTAACCGGTAGTTTAAAATCTTTCTCAGCAGAGTTATCATCCGATGGTGATGAATTTGAAAATGCAGAAATTTCTTTCAAAGGTGACATCGGTTCAATTGATACCGGAAATACTGACCGCGATAACCATTTAAAAAGCGGTGATTTTTTTGATGCTGAAAAATTTGCACACATCGAATTTAAATCTAATTCAGTAGAAAAAGATGGCAGCGATTATATCGTTAAAGGTGATTTAACCATTAAAGGCGAAACCAAACCTGTAAAATTAACTGCAGAATTTGGCGGTATTGCTACCGATCCATGGGGAAATACCAAAGCCGGATTTACTTTAAGTGGAAAAATTAACCGTTCAGAATTCGGTTTAACCTGGAATGCGGCATTAGAAACCGGTGGCGTAATGGTAAGTGAAGAAGTTCGCATTTTAGGCGAATTACAGTTTGTAAAAAATGCATAAGTGATAAGCGTTTGGCGATAAGCGTGGATTATCCGCCAAATGCAAAACGCATAACAGAAAGGTTCCAATCATGGAAACAAAACAAATAGAAAAAGTACTAAAAGCGCCAGCGCCACATATGGTTGGCGATGGCTTTAGGGTACACAATTTTTTCCCAAGTGGATATAAAATCAACATGAGTCCGTTTTTCTTAATGGATTATGGCTCAAAGATCGAATTTTCTGCCAGGAAAGAACCAAGAGGCGTTGGGGTACATCCACATCGAGGCTTCGAAACGGTAACTATTGCCTATCATGGCGCGGTTGCCCATCACGATAGCGCTGGAAACAGCGGGGTGATTTACCCGGGCGACGTACAATGGATGACCGCTGCAAGTGGTGTACTACATAAAGAATACCATGAACCGAACTACAGCTTAGCTGGAGGTCCTTTTCAAATGGTTCAGCTTTGGGTTAACCTGCCATCCAAAGATAAAATGGGTAAACCTGGCTATCAGGCAATTAAACAGGCCGATATGGCTCATTTTGATCTTCCCGAAAATGGTGGAAAAATCGAGATCATTGCTGGTAATTATAATGGCATAAAAGGCAATGCAAATACCTTTACTCCCATAGAACTTTATAATGCCAGGCTAAATAATGGTGGTGAAGCTACTTTTAATTTTCCTGAGCATTTTAATACCGCATTTATAGTGATTGAAGGCTCGATCAAAATCAACGGATCGGAAACTGCAGTAGCAGATAATTTTATCCACTTCAAAAACAAAGGTGAAGAGATTAAGGTCGAAGCGCTAGAAAACAGCGTGATTTTGGTTCTAAGTGGTGAACCTATAGATGAACCGATTGTCCAATATGGTCCGTTCTTAATGAACACCCAGGCAGAAATCCATCAGGCCATTGAAGATTATAACCAGGGCAGATTTGGTTATTTAGAAGAGTAAACAGAAAATCGTCCATCCATCATATTAAATAGCTAAAAATAGCCAGCAAATTTTAAAAAATGCTGGCTTTTTTTGTAGATACATTTTGCAGAATAACCCCATATCATTAAGTAAGCATAAATGTTGTCAGTCTGAGCCTGTCGAAGACCTTTAATAGTCGAAAACAAAAAACATTTGTCCTTCGACAGGCTCAGGATGACAATGCTTTTTTCGTTTCCTCTTGTCGCATTTTAACTTATGCAAGAAAACCTTAACTACCCTAAATCCTTAATGATGTAAAGGCCCAGAAGTCCACCTATTCACCTGATAAATAGAGAGATAAATTAGCATTTTAAAACAGGCCAAACCATCAACCTTCTTAACCATTCCAATTAATCATTCATACAATCTTCATATTCGTTAGTGACATTTGATTAATAAATCAGAACAGAAAAATGTCCGGAAAACAAATATTTCAAACTGAGACCAAAAGACGCTGGCATACATTTACATGGGTAAGCCGTACGTTTTTTTTAGTCTTCATTATCGCAATCATCTGCGTGGTATACACACTGTCTTCGGTAGAGGCACCCAATTTGCCTTTTATCAACACAAATACACCGTTAACACAAAAACAATTAGAGAAGTTAAAAAAATCACAGCAGTATAAGGATTTCGCCATCGAAAAATCTAGGCTGCAAAAGATCAAAAAAGATCGCGAACTCCGTATTTTAAGCCATCGTGGTAACAGCAAGCGCATCAATATGGCATTTTATGTAAGCTGGGCAGCAAGTAAAGAATCATCAATATCAGATTTAAAACGCAACATCAGCCATTTGGATATGGTGGCTACAGAATCGTTCTTTTTAAATGGTGATTCTATTGTAGATAAAGTAGATACTGCAGCTTTAAAAGTAATACATGCCGGCAAAAAATCGGCTATTGCGGTGGTTTCAAATTATAATAAAGATCATTGGGATGGTGCTGCGGTAAGAAGATTATTAAACGATCAATCGGCTCAGCAAAAATTGATCTACGATCTTATAGCGATCACCAAAAAATATGGATATAGTGGAATTAACATAGATTTCGAAGAGCTCAACCTTCAAAATAGCGATAGTTTTAACGCTTTTATGGAAAATCTATACAAGCAGTTTCATGCCGAAAAATTGATCGTTTCTCAAGATATTTCCCCCGAAAACGACGATTATAAGCCAGAAATTCTTCAAAAATATAATGATTACCTCGTATTAATGGCTTATGATCAGCATACTGAACAAAGTAATGCGGGCGATATTTCCCATCAGGAATGGGTAGAAGAAAAGCTTGATGATATTTGCAGTAAAGTTAATGCCGGCAAAGTAATCCTTGCTTTGGCTTGCTACGGTTACGATTGGCCCAAAAATAGCATTGGGCAACCGGTTACTTACGAGCAGGCCATGACAATGGCAGTTAATTACAAAAGCAAAATAAACTACAATCCTGCTTCTGCCAATTTAAACTACACTTACAACGATGGCAGTGGAATTAAACATGAAGTTTACTTTACAGATGCGGCAACCTATTTTAATCTAATCCGCAAGGCTGATGATTGGGATATTGCTGGTATAGCCCTATGGCGTTTAGGTTCGGAAGACAAACGCTTATGGTCTTTTATTTCTAACGACCTTAGTTTGGATACGCTAAAGAAAAAACCCTTCGATTTACGCAAAATTGCTTCGTTAAATATGGGTGGAATCTCTTATTTGGGCGATGGTGAAATTCTGGACCTGATTTCTACCCCAGCACCCGGTAGTGTAAAGTTCACTTTAAACAAAGATAACTTTTCTATTGCCGATCAAAAGTATATCCGACTTCCGGAGCAATATGTAATTAAAAGGTTTGGAGAGGCCGATAAGAAAATCGCTTTAACCTTTGATGATGGGCCAGACCCTGTTTATACACCCCAGGTATTAAATATTTTGAAACGGGAAAAAGTACCTGGCTGCTTCTTTGTGGTTGGCATTATGGCTGAGCAGAATATGGAATTGCTAAGACAGGAATATAATGATGGTTATGAAATTGGAAACCATACTTTCTTCCATCCTGATATGTCGGCCATTGGGCCACGACGGGTAAAATTCGAGCTAAATGCTACCCGTCGATTAATAGAGGCAGTTACCGGCCATAGCACAATCCTGTTCCGTGCACCATTTAATGCTGATGCAGAACCGCAAAATATTTCCGAAATTCTACCTGTTGCACAAAGCCGTAAAGAAAATTACATCAATATCGGGGAATATATCGATCCTGAAGATTGGCAACCAGGCAAAACTGCCGATCAGATTTTTAACGAAGTAGTGAAACAACAGGACAACGGTAATATTCTTTTATTACATGATGCAGGCGGAAACCGTGAAGCTACCGTTGCAGCCTTACCCCGGATTATAAAATTCTTCAAAGCCAAAGGTTATACTTTCACAACCGTTGGCGATTTAATGGGCAAAAAAAGATCAGAATTAATGCCTGCGGTAAAATCTATGGCAAATAGTGGTTTTTCTGGTTCTGGTGATTACTTTTTCATCAATTTCTTTTACTATGGAAACATGATTTTAAACATCGTATTTTCTGTAGCAATAGTACTTGCTATTTTAAGGACGATATTTATTGCCTATTTAGCCATCAGACAGCGAAAAAGAGCGAAACAGAATGTCAGCAAATTGGTAGTAAATCCTTCAGAAAAAGTGAGTATTATCATTCCAGCCTATAATGAAGAGGTTACTGCTGTACAAACTATTAATAGTCTTTTAAAAACCACCTACCCCTATTTTGAACTGATTTTTGTGGATGATGGTTCGAAAGATAAAACCTTTGAAATAATTGACCAACATTTTGGCAATCATCCTCAGGTAAAGGTTTTCCGCAAAGCAAATGGAGGCAAGGCTTCGGCCTTAAATTATGGTATATCAAAAGCTACCTCAGATTTTGTGGTCTGTATAGATGCCGATACACAGCTAAAAGATGATGCCGTTACCGAACTGATGCGTTACTTTTATAGTGAGCAAATTGCGGCAGTAGCTGGCACTGTAAAAGTTGGGAATACCAACAACATCATTACCAAATGGCAGTCTATTGAATATATCACTGCACAGAATATGGATAGGCGTGCTTTTGACTTACTAAATACAATTACTGTTGTGCCAGGAGCAATAGGTGCTTTTAGAAAAAATGTAATTTTAGAAATCGGCGGATTTACCATTGATACACTTGCCGAAGACTGCGATTTAACCATGCGTATTTTAAAAGCAGGTTACCGCGTAAAAAACTGTGATACTGCAATTGCTTATACCGAAGCACCAGAAACGGTAAACATGTTGCTTAAACAACGTTTCCGCTGGAGTTTTGGCGTAATGCAAAGTTTCTGGAAAAACAGAAAAACACTGCTAAACAAGAAATACGGTTATTTTGGGATGGTAGGAATGCCGAATATTTTGATCTATCAGATCATTTTGCCACTATTTTCGCCACTTGCCGATCTTTTTATGTTCATCTCGTTAATTAGCGGTCTCTTCTCGTTAAGTGCTATAAATAATTTAACCCTAACCGGATTCTCTGGAATTTTAAGCCTGCATAACGGTTTTGGCCAGGTACTTTTTTATTATATTATCTTTATTGTTGTAGATATGATTTTTGCTGCAATCGCCTTCCGTATGGAAAAAGAAAAATACACGAATTTACTTTACATATTCCCACAGCGGTTTTTCTGGCGGCAACTGATGTATATTGTACTATTCCGTTCGTTCAGAAAAGCCATAAAAGGTGAACTGGAAACCTGGGGAACGTTAAAGCGGACAGGAAACGTTAAAGAGCAGTTGGCGTAATGCTTGTCCTGGAGATTATATTATAAACAATGGATGTCACCCTGAGCCTGTCGAAGGGCTGGCTAAAATGCACTGTAAAGCATTTCGACAAGCTCAATGTGACAGTTCCGATCAAAATTTAATATATTATATTGCACCAGAAAAAACATAAACAATTCATAACAAGCTATTTAAAAAAATATTATTATTGTTTATGGAAAAATCTAACCAAACTATATTTTCCTTTAAACAGGTTTTATTGATTGCGCTTATTGCGGGAACATTAGATGGACTGGCGGCAGTTATATTTTTAGGAAAGATGAATTACACAGGTGTATTTCAGTATATCGCCAGTGCTATTATGGGGCCAGAAGCTTTTGCAGGAGGTATTAAAACAGCCCTTATTGGTCTGGCGCTCCACTACTTTATTGCTTTTTGCTTTACCCTGATTTTTGCCATAGCATCAACAAAAACCCCCGCTTTACGAAAGCATATTATCGTATCGGGAATAATTTATGGGATTGTCGTTTGGACGATCATGACCCTCCTGATTGTTCCATTAACCAAAATACCGGCTGCACCATTTCATTACGAACGGGCGATTTTAAATGCGGTAATTCTGATTTTCTGTATTGGCTTGCCAATTTCTTACTTAACCGCCCGAAAATTCTAGTATAGATTAAGGTTTTTCTATCAGGCAAACAGCATAAGAAACAACACCTTCTTCCCTGCCGATAAATCCCATTTGCTCATTGGTAGTGGCTTTTATCGAAATATCTTCGGTAGAAATTCCAATGGCTTCAGCAATATTTTGCTGCATGGCAGGAATATGAGGATTAATCTTTGGTGCCTCTAAACAAAGCATTGCATCTATATTGCCAATTTGCCATCCTTTTTCGGCCAGCAATTTAACCGTTTCTTTTAATAAGATCAGGCTACTGATGCCTTTCCACCTATCATCTGTATTCTTAAAATGGAAACCAATATCGCGAAGGTTGGCTGCACCTAAAAGTGCATCACAGATGGCATGAAGCAAAACATCAGCATCCGAATGCCCAAAAGCACCTTTATGATGATCTAATGTAACCCCACCAACAACAAAAGGATGTTGATCTTTTAACTGATGTACATCGAATCCGAAACCTACTCTAATTTTCATCTATATTTTGCTTTAGTCTTTTTTATCTTTTGCTTTTATTCTCGCCAAAGTTAAACAATAGACCAAAACGTAAGGTATTTGCAAGCGGACTAGTTTGTGCATTTGCAATTAAATAAGAGAAATCGATATTAAAAACGTTGTACTTTAACCCAACTCCTAAGGTAAAATAGCGGCTATCGCCTTTCATGGGGCTTTGGTAGTTGTAACCGGCTCTAACAGCAAACTGTTGGTTATACCAGTATTCCAATCCTGTAGAAATTCCAACTTCTTTCAGTTCTTCGCTAAAACCACCAGGTGCATCACTAAACGAACCAAAAATCCCCGCAGGAACGGATCGGTTTGGATCTTTTCCACTTACGATGTTATTGTTCGAATCGTATATCGGTTGTGTAGGCACCAACAATTTATTAAAATCGAGTGCAAATGTTAAAGTGCTAAAATCGTCCATCGTGAAAGTAGACGCCCCCCCTAGTTTAAAATTGGCAGGTAAAAAGAAGTTCTCCCCACCATCAGAATAGCTCATTTTTGTTCCGATGTTGGAAATATTAGCACCAGCAGAAAGAACAGCCTGTTTACCAAATACCGTTGTACTCGTTTTATACAATCCGGAAACATCAACTGCTATCGCATTTCCGCTGTGCACTTGCCCTGAGGATGCAAACTGACCGGAAACTAAATTTGAATAAATATATCTTAATGAAGCTCCCAATGAAAACTCTTTACCAAAATTACGGGCGAAAGAAACATCGAACGCCAGTTCATTCGGATTGGAAATTCCCAGGTCTTGTTGGTTGATGTCGGTAAGCTGAATAGAGCCTAAAGAAAAGTACCTTAATGAGGCACCAATGGTATTACGATCATCCAATTTATAAAAACCACTTAAATAAGCAAGATTAATATCAGGCACCAGGCTTTTTAACCATGGGCTATAAGAAACAGAAAATCCGTAAGGTTTATCTAAAAATGCAAGTTTAGAGGCATTAATGCTGGCTGAATTTACATCACCTGCAACGGCTACGCCAGCATCGCCCATTGCACCGGCACGGGCATCGGGTGTTATCAGCAGAAATGGAACTGCTGTTACAATATTGTTTGCCTCGCTACCATTTGTTTGGGTATTGCCTATGGTTACCTGAGCATTTGTTTTACCAAACACCAAGGCCATTGAGAGTGCAGAAAAAGCAAGTTTACTGATGTACTTGAAATTCATCCTTTAAAGGTACGTAATTTTAGATTTTGGTATTTAGCAATAACTGGAGAATATATTCTGTAACGTAAAACCAAAACTTATATTTCACCAAATTACGAATTCTATGATTATTTACTAATTAAACCTACGATTTTTACATACGGGTGTGACTGCAAAAAATGTAAACACATAACTAATAACCATTTAGCATCATAATTGAGCTGTTTTCTTTTTTCTATAAAAAATTATGTTCGATCTGTCAACTTAATAATCTTTAAATCAAATATGGTTAAATTATTGCAATCTCTATAAACTATAACAATACTCTTTTTTATATATGCGTATTTAAGTAGTCACTAAAAACATAAAAAATTAATATTGAGATGACCTGAACCGTAACAAAAGTAATTTCGCCTATTGGGCTAATGGCTTACTAACACTACTTCTCAATCATCTCCCTTTCTTTTTTATCTTGCTTATTTATAATTATTTAACCTAAATTTAACTGAAAAAGTAAGTAGACACAATACGATATAAAATAATACGTTATCACTCAAAAATATAATCGATATTTTATTACCACATTATTTATATATTCATTTAAAATTGTTTAATTTTATCGGTTGAATCCCTATAGGGACGATATTCCCAACGAACTATATGAAAAAACTATTACTATATTCTTTTACTTGTTTGTCATTAGCTGCCCTACTTACGAGCTGTAGCTCAAAAGGAGGGAACAGTTCTAGCAAAACAGGTATTCCTTATGCCGATAGGAAAAGCAAAAACAACCAATCTGGTGCATTTGCTGTAGCTACTCAATACAAGAGAGCTCCGGGGCCCGGTTTAATTCCAATTGAAGGTGGAGTTTTAGTTGTGGGTGGTAGCGCCATCGAGGTTGCAGGTGTTGAACCAAATATTTACAATTATAAAAGACAGGTTACTGTTCCATCTTTTTACATGGATGAAACTGAAGTATCGAATACCGATTGGTTAGAATACTTACACTGGATCAGATACAACTATCCTGAAGATCGCGAATTTTATTACAATGAGCTTCCTGACACTTTAGTGTGGCGCCGCGCATTATCTTATAACGAACCTTATGTGGATAACTATTTAAGGCACCCTGCTTATCGCGACTACCCTGTTGTAGGTGTTTCATGGGAGCAGGCATCACGTTATTGCGAATGGAGAACTTCGAGAGCTAACGAATTTATTCTACGCGAAAAAGGAATTTTAACTGATTATAAAACTTTAGCTGGTAATGGAAAAGGCAAGGCAGCTACTACAGCAGCGGCAACACCAAAACCAGACAAACCTTTTAATACTGATGCATATTTAAATGGCCAGTATGATGATAAGGGGAAGAATGCTCCAGTCGACTACAATACAAAATCAGGTGCAGCTACATCAACTGCGGGAGGAACAGCAGCCCCGGCAGCTGGAGGCAAAAACAATCAGCCACGAAGAACTGCAACACTAGAAGATGGTGTAATTATGCAGCCTTATCGTTTACCAACAGAAGCAGAATGGGAATATGCTGCTTTAGGTTTAATTGGCAATACGGAATACGAAAACATCAATCAGAATAAAATCTACCCTTGGAATGGTTTAGGTGTGAGTTCGGCCAAAAAGAAAACCAGAGGTATGATTCAGGCCAACTTTAAAAGAGCACCTGGTGATTATATGGGTGTTGGCGGTTCATTAAATGATAAAGGAGATTTAACTGTCCCGGTTATTCAATATACACCGAACGATTTCGGCCTATATAATATGGCAGGCAACGTGAATGAATGGGTTAATGATGTGTACAGAACGGGGACATTTACCGATGCAGATGCATTTAACCCATATCGTGGTAACTACTTTACCAATAAAAAACTGGAAGATTCACAAAGCGGGAAAATTGCATTAGATAAATATGGTAATCCGATTAAGGAAAATGCTTACGCTGGAAGAAAACAAACCTGGGCAGAAAAACAGGCACAGGCAAAACGTTCTGATTCGATTTCAAAATCGACTGATCCACAATCTCCAGTAGCATCAACCAGTTATCAGGCCGATCAGAGAGGTTACCGTGATAGACAAAACACCTTATTAAACGAAGAAGGTGTTACACTGGTTAACGATAAATCCAGAGTTTATAAAGGTGGTTCCTGGAATGATATGGCTTACTGGTTAAACCCCGCAACACGCCGCTTTATGCAACAAGATGAATCATCAGCAGAAGTTGGTTTCCGTTGTGCCATGACTATGCTTGGCGCACCAGAAATTAGTACCGCAGGAAAAAGAAATTTTAAAAACCCTCCTCAAAAACCTTACAGGGTAAGTAGAGGTAAATAAAAGAGGAAAGTCCCGACATTAAATCGGGACTTTTTTTTTACAGTTATATTTTGGTATATCTAACTTGAATAATTCAACCGAAATTCGTCATCTCGACTGAAACGCAGTGGAATGGAGAGATCTATCTAAACAGATTTAGCTTCGCTGAGCACTACGTGGTTCTCGACTTCGTTTCACTCCGCTCGAAATGACGTACCTCAGAGGCAAAAATTATTTAAACTGAATCAAAATCTGATTCTTCTCTACTTTATCGCCCTGCTTAATCAAAACTTTCTTGATCACACCATCGGTTGATGATTTCAGGATATTTTCCATCTTCATAGCCTCCAGCACCAATAGGTTATCACCTTTCTTTACCTCAGCGTTCTCTTCAGCCAAAACCTTTAGCACCAAACCGGGCATCGGCGCTTTAATTTCTGAAACTTTATTAGCGGCTAAATTATCCAGGCCCAGCTGTTTTAACAAAACATCAAACTGATCTTCTATGCTAATCTGATAAATATTACCGTTAACCTTTATTTTACAGGTTTTATCTGCTTTGTTAAGCTCAATTAGCTCTGTATTAAAAGATTTATTCTGGTATAAAACATGCGTACTATTATTCCCAATTGAACTCAGATCGAACTGAATAGGTGCTCCGTTTACCAAAAAAGATGACTCCTTCTTTTCAACCTCGAATAAAAACTGATCGTTTACTTTTACTTTATACATTTGTTATTGGGTTAAAGCATACTGAACCAAATTTGCACCCATTTTAAGCGCCTTAGTCCTCGTTTCTTGTGTGTCTTCAGGATAAGTACCGAAATCTTCCCAACCATTTCCCAAATCGCATTCAAAGGTATAATAGCACACTACTCTGCCTTTATATATCAATGCAAATCCCTGAGGTCTTTTATTATCGTGCTCGTGGATTTTTGGCAAACCTCCGGGAAACTTAAATTTCTGATTATAAATCGTATGGTTAGCGGGCAGTTCTACAAAACTCAGTTCTGGAAATACCTTTTTCATCTGCGGGCGGATAAATTTATCCAATCCATAATTATCGTCTATATGAAGAAAACCTCCACCTGTAAGGTACTGCCTTAAGTTTTTAACTTCCTGATCGTTAAAAACTACGTTTCCGTGGCCAGTCATATAAACAAATGGATAATTGAATATTTCTTTCGAGCCTACTTCAACAATGCTTTCTTCTGCGTAAAAATTGGTCTTCAAATTGGCATTACAGTAGGCAATTAAATTGGGCAAAGCGGTCCTGTCTGCATACCAATCGCCACCGCCGTTATACTTTAATTTGGCCATGCGGTAGGTTGGTGGAATAAAAGCAAAAAACATAAAGCTAAAAGCTAAAAGGCCAAAGCTGAAAGACCAAAGCTGAAACCTAGAAAACTGAAAACTGAAAACTGAAAATTTCAAATTGATTATCGGTTAAGGTAATTGATTTCAAAACAAACAGATAAAGCAGCCGTTTCCGTGCGCAATCTGTTATCACCTAAAGTTAATGCTTTAAAGCCTTTGTTCAAAGCTAAATTAACTTCATCAGGTGTGAAATCTCCTTCAGGACCAATAAGGATCAAGTATTTTTGATGTGGATTTACTAGTTTGGATATGTATTGTTTCTCTCCGTTATCAATACAATGTGCTATTAGTTTATCACCGTTAAATGGTTCTTTTAAAAAAGTTTCAAAAGAAATAGCATCGTTCAATTTGGGATGATAAGCTTTAATGGATTGTTTTACGGCAGAAGTAATCACTTTGTTGAGCCGATCTTCTTTAACAACCCTTCGCTCCGATCGATCGGTAATAATCGGTGTAATTTCATCAATACCCAACTCTGTTGCTTTTTCTAAAAACCATTCGATGCGGTCGATATTTTTAGTTGGCGCAACAGCGATATGCAGGTAATGATTTCTTTTATGAAACTCCGTTTCTACTTTTAAAATGGATAAGGAGACTTTTTTCGGATTATCAGAAGTGATTTCAGCAGTGTAAAAACCACCTTTCCCATCAACCAGGTTAACGATAGAGCCTATAGTAAGGCGAAGTACCCTAACGCAATGTTTGCTCTCTTCTTCGTTAAGCGTATAAGTATGCTGGGTTATATCTGGTGTATAAAAAATATGCATAGTTGAAATTAATGATTATCAACCATATCTGCTTTATTGATCACCAGTTCTAACTTGATTGTTTCGATATTCTGTTCGGTCTTTTTAAGAATGGTAAACAGGTAACCGTATGATTCGTTGCTTTCGCCTACCTCAGGGATACGTTCAAAAACATGAGAAACCAATCCGCCAATGGTATCGAAATCTTCATCCTCTGGTAAATCGTGAGGCAGATGTTCATTTACATCATATACAGTAGCGAATGCATTTACGATAAACTCATTGTCAGAAACTTTTTCTACCAGTGGTTTTTCCTCATCGTATTCATCCTGGATTTCCCCAACAAGCTCTTCAACAATATCTTCTAAGGTAACCATACCCGCTGTACCGCCAAACTCATCTAATACAATAGCGATCTGTATGCGGTTACTTTGCAATTCGCTCATCAGATCGTTAATTTTTTTGGTTTCTGTAACGAAATATGGTTTTCTGATGATATCGTTTAATGTCCAATGCTGATTACCCGCTGCAACCAATGGTAAAATATCTTTTGCATGGATAATCCCTACAATTTTATCCATAATATCATCGTAAACAGGCAAACGGGAATATCCTTCTTTAATAATCGTATCAATCACTTCTTCTTTTGGAGAAGTTAATTCAATACCCGAAATCTTGGTGCGGGGTACCATGATATTCTTCACCACCCGCTCATTAAAATCAAATACGTTTTTAATCAGTTCATGTTCATTATTATCCAATGCGCCGCTTTCTTTACCCTGGTCTAATAAATACTGAAGTTCTTCCGTACTGTGAAGTGATTCGTGCCCTCCGGAGGTATCAATTCCAAATGGCTTTAAAATAATAGCGGCCAGACTGTTTAATGTCCAGATGAATGGCTTAAATACCACATAAAATAGCTGTAATGGAACAGAAACGAATAAGGTTGTTGCTACCGGCCGTTGGATTGCAAATGATTTCGGAGCCAACTCACCAAATACAATATGCATAATGGTGATCACTGAAAACGCGACTACAGTTGAAGCCGAATGGATAAAAGCATCGCTAAAACCCCATTGCAAGCTATCGAAAAGGTTTTTGAAAATAGTATGCATAACGCCTTCACCTACCCAACCTAAGCCAAGTGATGCAAGCGTTATACCTAGCTGTGTGGCGGCCAGATATCCATCAAGATTATGGATAATCCCTTTGGCCATTTTGCCAACACGACTGCCTGTTTTTGCTTTAATTTCAATCTGTGATGCCCGGACTTTAACAATTGCAAACTCTGCTGCAACAAAAAATCCGTTTAGTAACACCAAAAATAATGCAAAGAATAATCGCCAGCCTACAGAAGTGGTATCGGGTTCTTGTAAAGCAACCAAAACTACGTTTGTGGGCAGGATTGCACTTAGCTCAAAATTTAAAAACAAACATACCGTGGGTAAATCCATTAAGCCAATTCTCTAAATGTTGTGTTATAAAGTTCTATGCTTTCTTTAATTACTTTATGCGCATAACGAACACCAAGTAAATGTTCGATCGTTACATTTTTATCTTCTAATGCTTTATAATCCTGAAAGAAACGAACAATCTCTTTCATTTGGTGTGGAGGCAATTCGTCTAAATCGTTGATGTAGTTTACCGACATATCGTGAGCAGCAACCGCGATAATTTTATCATCCTGCTCTCCGTTATCTACCATGTGCATTACACCTACAACTTTCGCTTCGATCAATGTCATTGGATAAACATCTACCGAGCAAAGCACCAGAATATCTAATGGATCTTTATCATCGCAATAAGTTTGCGGAATAAAGCCATAGTTTGCCGGGTACATTACTGATGAAAAAAGAACCCTGTCTAACTTGATCAGACCTGATTCTTTATCTATTTCGTATTTTGCTTTTGATCCTTTTGGAATTTCAATAATTGCGTTTACAATTTCTGGAACATTGTGTCCAGGAGATACGCTATGCCACGCGTGATGATCGTCTTTTGCCATTTTTAATTTAAATCTGTTTTATCCTCTTCAGGGCCACTCACTACTTTACTTTTTACAAAGGTAATTAATAATGGTATAGTTGTAATAAGGATAAAGCCAATAATAATATATAATAAATAATCGTTTATTTCTTTTTCAAATCTTTTGCCCAAAAAATAACCAAGCAAAGTTAAGGAACAGATCCAAAGTACCCCACCCACAACATTATATAAAGCAAATTTTTTAAAGTCCAGTTTTACAACCCCCGCAAAAATCGGTGCAAAAGTTCTAACAATTGGTACAAATCTGCCCATAATCAATGCAAAGGCACCTTGTTTATGATAATAATCTTCTGCCGCTTTTAAATATCGCTTTTTAAAAAAGAAACTGTCTTTTCTGGTATACAATACAGGACCAGTTTTACGTCCGAACCAATAACCTGTAAAATTACCAGAAATTGCTGCAATACATAAACCAGCTAAAAGCACCGCAATGTTCACATCGAGCTTTCCGGTTGCAACAAACATTCCGGCTAAAAACAACAAATAATCACCAGGAAGAAAAAAACCAAAAAACAGGCCTGTTTCTGCATAGATAACGAATACGACTAGATAGAAACCACCCTCCCTCAATAATTTCTCGGGATCAAGTAGCTGATGCAGGTTATTCCAAAAATCGTGCATATTCAATTATTCGTAAAACTACAAATAATTATCAAACAACAGCATACCTATATCAGGTTTAAAATAATTGCAGGATAAATACCTAGCACTAATGTTATTGCTACAGAAACCAATAGTACAACCTTATACTGCGCTGGGGCTGAAAGCTCCGTTTCTGCGCCATCTTTAAACCACATGGCTACAATTACCCTAAAATAATAATAGAAACCAACCAGTGCATTCAAAATCGCAAATGCAACAAGTAAGGTTTTATATTCGGTCATTACATTCAGGAACATTAAATATTTCCCAATAAAACCAGCTGTTAAAGGAATACCCGCTAATGAAAGCATTGCTACAGTTAAACATAATGCTACCATTGGATTACGTTTAGCTAAACCATTAAAACTTTCAAAGCTATCGCTACCTGTTTTTTGTTTTACCAAAATTAATACCGCGAAAGCGATAATTGATGCGAAAGTATAAGCTGCTGCATAAACCAATACGTTGTTTCCAGAGTTTTTGGTTAACACAATAAGCGAAAACAACAGGTAACCCGCATGCGAAATACTAGAGTATGCCAGCATGCGTTTGAAGTTCTTCTGGAACAGCGCAGTAACGTTTCCGATAAATAAGGTTAAACAAACAATCACCATAAGTGGTGCAACCCAAAAATCGTGAAGTGGCGCAAGTGCACCAGCAAACAATCTTAAGAAAGCTGCAAAACCTGCAGTTTTAACCACGGTACTCATAAAAGTGGTGATTAAAGACGGAGCGCCTTCGTATACATCTGGCGTCCAGAAGTGAAAAGGAGCCGCACCAACCTTAAAGCTTAATCCAATCATCATCAGGATAACGCCTGGATAGAATATTGGAGAAATTGCCTGACTATTTACCAGATAAGCTTGTATTTTATCCAAATCGAATGACCCCGTAGCACCATAAATTAACGTGATACCAAATAATAGAAAGCCTGTTGAGAAAGCCCCCATTAGAAAATACTTTAACGAAGCTTCATTAGAGGCAAAATCCTTTTTACGGATACCGGCCAAAATGTATAAACTCACCGACATGATTTCTAAGCCTACAAATAACATGGCCATATTTTTATATGATACCATCATGATCATTCCGGCAAGTGCAAAAAGAATTAGGGTATAATATTCGGCTATGTTATCGCTTTTAGCGTGGAAATAATTCTGTGTTAATAAAAAAATTAAAAGTGTACCGAGAATACAGATCCCGGAAAATGCCAGGGCGAAGTTATCTGTCTGCATCATCCCAAAATGAACAGCATTGCCGTTCCATGCGCAGAAAGTAAATCCTAGTGCAGTAAGTAAGCCAACAACGGTAAGTGGTAGTAATGCTTTATTTGCCTTAAACAAACCTGCATAAAGCACTATAAAAGCTGTTATACTAATGGTTATAATAATATTCATTGCTTAATTTACTGTGTTTAATTTTTGATTTACCTGCTCTAATAAATGTTGTACAGATGCCTCTGTTAAGTGTAAGATTGGTTTCGGATAAACACCCAAAACAATAATCAGTGCACATATGGTATAAAGAACCAATTTTTCAGTTCCTTTAATATCGGTGAAAGTGATGGTTAAACTGTTTGTTTCGCCCAGCATTACATTCTGATACATACGTAACATGTAAACTGCACCAAAGATAATGGTTAATCCTGCAATAGCTGCAGCCCAAATGCTGTAGTTGTAAACGCCCATTAGCAGTAAAAACTCACCTATAAATCCGTTTGTCCCCGGCAAAGCTACCGTACCCAAAACAATGATCAGAAAAGTAAGCGCCAACTGTGGTGCTACTTTAGCAATTCCGCCCAACTCTTCAATTTTATTGGTTTTAACACGAGAGAAGATAATATCCAAAACAAAAAATAAACCCACTACGTTAATACCATGGCTCAACATCTGTACCATCGCACCTTGCATACCTTGCTGGTTGAACGCAAAGATACCTGCTGATATTAATCCAACGTGAGCAATGGATGAATAAGCCACTAAACGTTTAGCATCTTTCTGTGTAAAAGCAATCAGCGAGGCGTAAACAATACCAATAATTGATAAAATAATAGCTACCTGCCCCCAATCGTGAACGCCTGCCGGAACAATTGGCAATAACCACCTAATTACACCATAAATACCCATTTTTAACATAATGCCTGATAACAGCATGGTTCCTTGTGTAGGTGCCGCCGTATACGTATCAGGCTGCCAGGTATGGAAAGGAAAAATTGGCATCTTAATGGCAAAAGCAATAAAGAAAGCCCAGAAGATCCATCCCTGTTGTGCGCTATCTAAGTTTAAAGCATAAAAGGCTTGAATATCAAAATTGTGTGCCGGGTTTTGAAGATATAAGTAAATAATACCCATCAACATAAATAATGAACCTGCGATGGTATACACGAAAAATTTCATGTTGATACGGATGCGGTCTTTTCCTCCCCAGATGGCGCAGATAAAGTAGATTGGAATTAGTGCTGCTTCCCATCCGATATAGAACAAAAATGCATCTAATGCAGTAAATACCAATAACAGGCCGCACTGCATAAACAAAATCAAAGCATAAAATGCAGCTGGATTTTTATACTCGTGGTTATAGCTCGATAAAATTATAATTGGCACCAATAAATTGGTTAGCAATACCACAAGCATGCTAATGCCATCGATACCTGCGTGGAAATTGATGCCTAAATCTGCAATCCATGGCAAATTAACCTCAAACTGGGTACTTGCATTTGGAATGAAATTACCGGCGATAACCAAAGCCAAAACCAAAGAAACAACCGAAAATACGGTCGAAACTATTTTAGCCGACTTACCAGCAAATGCAGTAATAATTGCACCTACAAGCGGAAGAAATATAAGTAGTAAAAGTTGTTCCATTATTTAATTTTGAACCCTTTTTATATGTAATAAAATGTATATGCAAGTAATGCGATGATACCAAATACCATCATAAATATATAGAAACCTACGTTTCCACTTTGTAGCAAACGAATACCTTTACTGGCTTCGTTAGTGCTCCATCCCAGTCCGTTCACAATTCCATCGATAAATTTGTTATCGATAATCCTATAAAAGAATTTCGAAAGTGCATCTAATGGTTTAGTGATCAGGAAATCATAAATTTCATCGAGGTAGAATTTATTATAGGATAATTTTGCCAGTGCCGAACGCGGCGCTTCATCAGCAACCGGAACGTGTGCTCCTTTTACATATCGGGTATAAGCATATAATAAAGCAATTACCGCGGCGGCTACCGAAACGCCCATTAAAGTATATTCTGTAGCATGGCTTAAATCTAATTCATGTTGTGCAACACCTGCTCCAGCTAACCAATGTGCCAGCCATTCGTTTCCACCAAAAACGTGCGGAAGATTGATTGCTCCACCAATTGCAGCAAGAATCGCTAAAATGATTAACGGTAAAGTCATCGCTGTTGGCGATTCGTGGATATGGCTTTCTGCATGGTGTGTACCACGGTATTTACCTGAGAAAGTCAGGAACATCATCCTGAACATATAGAATGCCGTTAAGAATGCGGTTAAAACCCCAACTCCCCAAAGTATTGGACTAGCCTGGAAAGCATGGGCCAAAATTTCGTCTTTTGAGAAGAAACCAGAGAATGGTGGTAAACCTGCAATAGCAATGGTACCGATCATCATGGTGGCAAAAGTAGTTTTAAGTTTTCCTTTCAATCCGCCCATGTGGCGCATATCCTGCTCATGGTGCATAGCATGAATAACCGAGCCTGCACCCAAGAATAATAGTGCTTTGAAGAATGCGTGGGTTAATACGTGGAAAAACGAACCTGTATAAGCGCCAACGCCTAGACCTAAAAACATATATCCCAGTTGAGATACGGTTGAATAAGCCAATACCTTCTTAATATCAGTCTGTGTTAAAGCTATAATTGCTGCAACTAAAGCGGTAGCCGCTCCAACAATGGCAATGATATGCTGTGTAAGCGGAGCAAGATCGAACAATATGCTCGAACGTGCAATCATATAAATACCCGCTGTAACCATGGTTGCTGCGTGGATCAAAGCTGAAACTGGTGTTGGTCCGGCCATTGCATCTGGTAACCACGTAAACAAGGGCAGCTGGGCCGATTTACCGCAGGCACCGATAAACAACAAGATGGTAATTAAAACCAGCGTATCATTACCTGGCAACATATTAGCCGCCTGAGGGAAAACTTTAGCAAATTCTACACTACCAAAAGTGGTGAAGATTAAGAATACACCTAACAAAAAACCTAAATCGCCGATTCGATTCATTACGAAAGCTTTTTTAGCTGCTGAGGCATAAGCACTGTTTGTATACCAGAAACCGATTAACAGGTAAGAGCATAAACCTACGCCTTCCCAACCGATAAACATCACGATGTAATTTGAGCCCAATACTAACAAAAGCATAAAGAATACAAACAAATTCAGATAAGAGAAAAACTTACCGAATCCTGCATCACCGTGCATATAGCTGGTTGAATATAAATGGATCAGGAAACCAATCCCAGTGATAATCAAAAGCATGATTGAGCTTAAAGGATCAACTAGAAAAGATAACGGAATGTGTAAAGCACCTGCGCTGATCCAATCGAATAAAAATACTTCGTGAGATTTTTGTGTGTCGCCTTGTAAACTAAAGAAAATAACTACGCTGATGATAAAGGAGGCGAAGATTACCCCGCTTCCGATGATACCAACAAGTCCTTTAGATAAAGAGTTTCTGCCTAGCCCATTAATTACAAACCCTAAAAAAGGAAGTAACGGAACCAACCAAATCAATTGTTCTATTGTCATTCTTATTATATATTTACCACTTAAGGCGATTTAAAACATTAATATCTACTGATTTCGTATTTCTGTAAACCATTACAATAATTGCAAGGCCTACTGCAACCTCTGCAGCTGCCAAAGCCATAATGAAAAATACAAAAACCTGCCCTGATGGGTCATTGTTATGAACCGAGAATGCTGTTAAAAGTAAATTAACCGCATTTAGCATCAGCTCAACCGACATAAAAATTACAATGGCATTTCTGCGCGTAAGTACACCGATTACGCCTATAGAAAAAATAATGGCACTTAAATAGATGTAGTGGTTTAGCGGAACGCCTGCTGCTTGTGTGAATAAATTTTCCATTATGCTTCTACCTCATCTCTTTTAGATAATAAAACGGCTCCAACCATTGCTGCCAATAGTAATAGAGATGACAATTCGAATGGTAATAAGAAAGGGCCAAAAAGCTCCTTACCTAGATTTTCTACCAATCCTAATCCTGGATTTTTCAAAATCAATGGACTGGTAATACTTGCCGATTTTAAAGAACCGATTAAGGTTACAACCAAACAACCACCTGCAATTACACCTACGATTTTGATCAGTGGCGATTTACTCGGTTCGGTTTCTTTGTTCAGGTTAAGCAGCATCAGTACAAAAAGGAACAATACCATGATGGCGCCCATGTAAACGATAAAGTTTACCACCGCTAAAAACTGTGCGTTTAATAACACATAGTGTACAGTGAAGGTAAAAAAGGTAAGGATTAAGTACAATACACTGTGGATCGGATTTTTTGCAAAAATCACCATCAGCGAAAAGATGATACTTAATGTGGCTACGAAATAGAATACTTGTGTACTCATTAATTAATTGTTTATTTATGTTCCATGGTTTGTATCTCTACAAACCATTATTTATATTTCGTTTCGTGAAGACACGAAACGAGGCTTAAGATTATTTAGCATGGTTCGTGAAGACACGAACCATCATTTTATTTTTTCATTTCCAATGGTGCCTCTACCAATTTATCTTTTCCGTAAATGAAATCTTTACGTAAATAATCAGCAGGTACAATCGGTCCATCTAAGTAAATTGCTTCTTTTGGACAAGCTTCTTCACATAAGCCACAAAAAATACAACGCAACATATTGATTTCGTAAGTTGCTGCATATTTTTCTTCGCGGTATAAATCTTTCTCCTCAGGTTTGCGTTCAGCGGCAATCATGGTAATGGCTTCAGCCGGACAAGATAAAGCGCATAAACCGCAGGCGGTACAACGTTCTTTACCATTCTCATCGCGTTTTAGCGAGTGCATCCCCCTAAAGTTGGTAGAGAATTCGCGCTCTACTTCAGGATATCTTATAGTAGCCTCTTTTTTAAATAAGTGACTGATGGTAATGCCCATACCTTTAGCAATTGCTGGCAGGTACATCCGTTCCATAAAGCTCAATGGCTTTTGTTCCAGTACTTTTTTCTTATTACTTAATGATTCCATAATTAAAACTTCTCAATAATCGCAATCACAACACCTGTTATTATAATATTGGCAATAGCCAAAGGTATTAAACCTTTCCAACCTAAATTCATCAATTGATCGTAGCGGAAACGAGGGATTGTCCAACGTACCCACATGAAGAAAAAGATGAAAGCACATATTTTACCAAAGAAAACTGCTGTACCAAAAAGTGGTGCCCAGGTTGGGCCTAGCCACACCGCCATAGAATCCATACCAGGGTAATTGTAACCGCCCCAATATAAAGCTGCCATTACTGCCGATGATACGAACATATTGATGTACTCTGCAAATAGGTAAAAACCTAATTTCATTGAAGAATACTCGGTATGGTACCCACCTATCAATTCAGTTTCACATTCAGGCAAATCGAATGGCGCACGGTTGGTTTCTGCAAATGAACAAACCATAAAGATTAGAAACCCTAGCGGCTGATATAAAACATTCCATCTCCAGCCATGTTGCTGATCAACGATTTCTTTTAAGCTTAAGGTATTCGTCATTAAAAGCAAAGCGATGATCGATAATCCCATTGCAATTTCATAACTGATGTTTTGCGAAGCTGCGCGGATAGCACTTAACAAAGAGTATTTGTTGTTTGAGGCCCATCCACCAATCATTACACCATAAACACCTAAAGAAACGACTCCGAAAATGTATAAAACACCAACATTGATATCTGAAACCTGTAAAGGAATAGTTTTGCCCGCAATTAAAACAGGGCTACCCCATGGAATAACTGCAGTACCAATACAGGCACAAAGCAAAGCCAAACCAGGGCCAGCGATAAATAAAAATCTGTTTGATGATGTAGGAATAATTTCCTCTTTCATAAACATTTTAACACCATCGGCCAATGGTTGTAAAATACCAAAAGGGCCAGCTCTATCCGGACCTAAACGATCTTGTAAATATGCAGCAACCTTACGTTCTGCATAAGTAGAATACATGGCAATAACTAAACTGATGCCGAAAATTACAGCTACCAGGATAAATTTTTCTATAACAAAAGCGCTATCCATTAGTATTTAACTGTTTTATGTAATTCAATTTCATTTGCAGCTTGTAATGCCTCATTTGGCTGAATAACATGCAAAGGTTTTAATGTTTCGTAGTGGTTAGATGCAATTACCGAAGTATCATCAATGTGCGTTGGGTGTTCAATTACCCAATCAGCAGTTGCTTTTTTATCGAAGCGACAAGTGTTGCAAATAAATTCTTCTACTTCTCCAAACTGATCTTTACGAGCCGTAACACGTAAAACATCTGCTCCTTTATACCAAAGGGTTACTTTACCGTTGCATTTTTCGTGATCGCAATCGCGGTGTGCATCAACTGGTTTGGTAAACCAAACACGGTTTTTAAAACGGAAAGTTTTATCAGTTAAAGCACCTACAGGGCAAACATCGATTACGTTTCCTGAGAAATCGTTATCAACAGCCTGGGTGATGTAAGTAGAAATTTCGGAATGATCACCACGGTTTAAGATACCATGAACACGTTTATTTGTAATCTGATCAGCGGTAAAAACACAACGGTAGCACAAAATACAGCGGTTCATGTGCAACTGGATCTTATCACCTATATCAATACGCTCAAAGGTACGACGCTCAAACTCATAACGTGTTTTTTGCAAACCGTGCTCATAACCTAAGTTCTGAAGATCACATTCCCCTGCCTGATCGCAAACAGGGCAATCTAAAGGGTGGTTAATCAATAAAATCTCTACAACACCTGCACGTGCTTCCAAAACTTCTGGTGAAGTAATGTTAAGCACTTCCATCCCATCCATTACGGTTGTGCGGCAAGAAGCCACCAACTTAGGCATTGGGCGAGGATCTTTCTCCGAACCTTTAGTCACTTTTACAATACAGGTACGGCATTTACCGCCACTGCCTTGTAATTTAGAATAATAGCACATTGCTGGCGGAACAATATCCCCTCCGATCTGTCTTGCAGCATTCAGAATGGTTGTTCCGTTATCAACCTCTACTGTTATTCCATCTATCGTAACCTTAACTTTTTCACTCATGGTTAATGATATTCTTTTTATTTTTTCTACTTCTACCGTCATTGCGAGGTACGAAGCAATCTTTTTTTCTAACGTCTTGGTTTATGCCTCCATGAACCAATTGTATTATTTTTGCTTTCGTTTCGTGGGGACACGAATCGAGGCGCCTTTCAAGTTGTTTTTCTAATGTCGCAAAATGCGACCTTAAGATTTTATTTCTCTTCCGTTACCGGAGCTTTTTCAATCGGTGTTGCATAATTTGCAATACCGTAGTTCTGGCTCTGGCTTTTAACAGGCTCTTTAATGTGCCATTCAAATTCATCCCTGAAGTGACGGATGGCACTGGCTACCGGCCAGGCTGCTGCATCACCCAACGGGCAGATTGTATTCCCTTCGATTTTACGCTGAATATCCCACAATAAATCTACATCTTCCATTTTACCATGGCCGTGTTCGATTTTGTGCAGCACTTTTTCCATCCATCCGGTACCCTCGCGACAAGGTGAACACTGTCCACAGCTTTCGTGGTGATAAAAACGGGCAAAATTCCAGGTATTACGAACAATACACTGATCTTCATCAAAAGCGATAAAACCGCCTGACCCCATCATGGTTCCTGTAGCAAATCCACCCTCAGATAAAGATTCGTAACTCATTAAACGAGGTTCGCCGTTAGCATATTTTAAAGTTAAATTAGCAGGCAAAATAGGCACAGATGATCCACCTGCAACCGTTGCTTTTAAACGTTTACCATTCGCAATACCGCCACAATACTCGTCAGAATAGATAAATTCTTCTACCGGTAAACCCAATTCGATTTCGTAAACGCCTGGTTTTACCAGATTACCTGATGCGGATATTAATTTTGTACCTGTACTTCTACCAATACCAATTTTTGCATATTCATCGCCACCATCGTTGATAATCGGCACCACTGCAGCGATCGATTCAACATTGTTAACCACTGTAGGGCAACCATACAAACCTGCAATTGCCGGAAATGGTGGTTTAATACGGGGATTACCTCTTTTACCTTCAAGGGATTCTAACAAAGCAGTTTCCTCACCGCAAATGTAAGCGCCGCCGCCTGGCTGAACATACAATTCTAAATCGTAACCTGTTCCTAAAATGTTTTTACCCAACCATCCGGCTGCTTTAGCTTCAGCAATTGCTTTTTCTAAAATGCGGATCTGAGGCATCATCTCGCCACGTACATAGATGTAAGAAACCTTAGCACCTAATGCGAAACTCGATACAATCATTCCCTCAATTAATGCATGGGGTATATAAGTCATCAAATAACGGTCTTTAAAAGTCCCTGGTTCTGATTCATCAGCGTTACACACCAAATATCGTGCAACACCTTCTGGTTTAGCCAAAAAACTCCATTTCATCCCTGTTGGGAAACCCGCACCTCCGCGACCGCGTAAGCCCGATTTCTTAACTTCTTCAACAATCTCTTCGGGTGTTAAAGTTTTAAGGGCTTTTTCCACAGCACGGTACCCGCCTTTTTGGCGATAGACTTCAAGGGTATTGATGCCTGGTACGTTTATATGCTCAAGTAACAGTTTTCGAGACATTTTAATTAGTCTAGAGTCAGTAGTCTGCAGTCCATAGTCATGAGTCAAAACGACTCTAGACTTAAGGCTTTCGACTTAGGACTTATTTTTCAAATCTTCAATCAATTTATCTACACTTGCTTCGGTAAGGTTTTCGTAGAAAGTATATTCAGGGCTAATCTGTAACACCGGACCGAAACCACACGCAGCTAAACATTCAACTCCTCTAAAGCTGAATAAACCATCGGCAGTAACTTCACCTTCTTTAACACCTAACTTGTTTTCCAAGTGGCTTAATATTTTTTCGGCACCAACCAGGCAACAAGGACCAGTACGGCAAACCTCTAAAGCATACTTACCTTGTGGTTTTAAAAAGTACATGGTATAAAATGTTGCCACTTCATAAACTTCAATGGGCTGAATATTTAAATATTCGGCAACCTTATCCATCGCTGGTGTACTCACCCAAAGGTATTCGGCCTGTACCAAATGCAATAATGGCAACAAAGCTGATTTGTGCTTACCTTCAGGATAACGACTTTTTACATCATCAAATTTGGCCAGCAATTCTGATGAAAACACTACAGGTGTTTGTTCTTCTACTTTAAGCATCTAATTCTCCTGCAATAATATTCATACTACTCATGTTGATAATGGCATCAGACAATAACATGCCCTCGCTCATTGGTGCAAACATCTGGTAGTTTATAAAACTTGGTCTGCGGAAGTGTAAACGGTACGGCGTACGGCCCCCATCGTTAATCAGATAGAATCCTAATTCGCCATTTCCGCCTTCTACAGCGTGATAAACTTCTGCTTTTGGTGCATCAATTTCACCCATCACAATTTTGAAGTGATAAATCAATGCTTCCATATTGTTGTAAACTTCTTGTTTCGGAGGAAGGTAAAATTCAGGGACATCGGCATGGAAAATACCTTTTGGCTCTGTTTTTAATTTCACAAGCGCCTGTTCGATAATGCGGACACTTTGCCACATCTCTTCATTACGCACTAAATATCTATCGTAAATATCGCCGCTTGTACCTACAGGAACTTCAAAGTCGAAATCCTGATAGGAAGAATATGGATCGCTTACACGCACATCGTAATCTACACCGGTAGCACGCAAAAGCGGTCCAGTCCAGCTGTATTCTAAAGCAGTTTCTTTACTAACCTCTGCAACACCGGCCGTTCTATCAATAAAAATACGGTTACGTGTTAACAGATTTTCGAACTCTTTTAATGCTTTAGGGAATTCTTTTAAAAACTTATCGATTTTAGCAAAGGCGATATCATTGAAATCTCTTTCAAAACCGCCAATACGGCCAATATTTGTGGTTAAACGTGCTCCACAAACCTCTTCGAAGATTTCGTAAATGTGCTCACGGAACTGAAAAAGATATAAGAAAGTGGTGGTTGCGCCGGTATCCTGACCAATAATCGTGTTACAGATAATGTGATCGGCAATACGCGAAAGCTCCATAATGATTACCCGAAGATAATCTACACGTTTAGGCATCTGAATATTTAACAGCTTCTCAACCGTCATGTGCCAACCCATATTATTAATAGGCGACGAGCAGTAGTTTAAACGGTCGGTAAGTGGTGTAATCTGATAAAATGGGCGATGCTCGGCAATCTTTTCGAAAGCACGGTGGATATACCCAATGGTAGAAACGCCGCTTACAATACGTTCGCCATCTAATTGCAAAACGTTTTGAAAAACGCCGTGTGTTGCAGGGTGTGTTGGGCCTAAGTTTAGGGTTACCAGCTCACTTTGCGGGTCGTTATCTGTAAATACCGGATGGTTATGATTCATAGTTTACCTTCCAAAAAATTCGTCTTTTTTATCTACTCTGTTCGGATCTTCCAATGGATATTGTTTCAACATCGGGTGAACACCTAAATCGTCCATATTTAAAATACGGCGTAAATCAGGGTGACCTTCAAATTTAACCCCAAAAAAATCATAAGTTTCACGTTCCATCCAGTTGGCACCTTTCCAAACGGTTGTTGCTGTAGGAATAGTTGGATTTTGTTCTGAAATGAAAACCTTAATCCTAATCCTAACTTTCTCTACCATGTTGTGCAAATGGTAAACCACTGCAATACCATGATCTTTACCAGGATAATGAACCGCTGTAATATCGGTTAAGAAGTTAAAACTTAAATCGTTTTTAAGGAACGATAATACATTGATGATAACATCTTTGGTGGTAACAAAAGTTAATAAGCCATATGGCTCAGAAACTCCGGTTACCTTTTCGCCAAACTTATCGCTAAGTTTTGCCAGAATATTATTATTTAGTGTCGTTTCTTCCATTATTTAATGCCGTATTGACCTAAAAGTTCTTTGTAATAATCAGAATTTCTTCTTCTACCCGATTCGCTTTTCACTAAATCCTGAATACGCTGAAAACCATCTAAAATGGCTTCAGGTCTTGGCGGACAACCCGGAACGTAAACATCCACCGGAATAACCTCGTCAATACCTTGCAATACGGAATAAGTATCGAAAATACCACCACTACTTGCGCAGGCACCAACAGCCATTACCCAACGTGGCTCTGCCATTTGGATATAAACCTGTTTTAATACCGGAGCCATCTTTTTAGCGATAGTTCCCATAACCATTAAAACATCAGCCTGACGGGGAGAAAAGCTTAAGCGTTCGGCACCGAAACGACCAAGATCGTAGTGAGAACCCATGGTTGCCATAAACTCGATTCCACAACAAGAAGTTGCAAAAGGTAAAGGCCATAATGAATTTGAGCGGGCCAAACCAATCACTTTATCAAGAGAAGTGGCAAAAAAGCCAGATCCTTCTATTCCTGGAGGCGCATCAACTATATTAATTTCACTCATGTTTATAAACAAAAAATGCTCATCCCTTTGCAGAATGAGCAACAAATTTACAATATTTTAAAGGCAAACAAACTAGCTTTACTCGATTTAGAACCTTTCTAAATAACCAAAACAGCGCTAAGTTAGTGTAAGTGATACACATTTCAGTTTGCAGTTGCTATTTTTCAGTTTACAGTTTATAAACCAGGAACTATTAACTGACAATTGTGAATTGATAACTGCGAACTGACTAGTTCCAGTCTAAAACTTTTTTCTTGATTACGTAGATGAAACCTAGCAGTAAGGTACCCATGAAAATGAACATTTCGATCATTCCATCCATCCGTAATGTACGGAAATTAACTGCCCAGGGATACATAAAAATAACCTCTACATCGAACAGTACAAATAAGATGGCTACTACGAAATATTTGATAGAGAAAGGCTGACGTGCATTACCTACTGATTTAATACCAGCCTCAAAAGTTTCTAACTTATCGCTTGTTTTACGTTTTGGACCTAAAAAGTGGGTAGCAACCAATGTGGTTACCACAAAACCTAAAGCAACAATTACTTGAAATATAATTGGTAAAAAATCTATAGCCGAACTCTGCGCTTGCATATTATTTATTTTATGTTGCAAAAGTAAAAGAAAAAGGCAGAGTAACCAAACTCTGCCTTTTCTAAATTATTTAACTTTTTAATTATTTACCTTTAGCTTTTGGTTTTGCAGCAGGTGCAGGTGATTGTAACTCTTTTAATCTAGCCGCAGCGTAAGTGTCTGCAGGATCTAATGCCAGACTTTTGCTGAAAGCATCAATAGCCTTAGCTTTATCCTTATCTGAATACCAAGCGCCAATGTTATTATAAGATTCTGATAAGTTAGTCTTATTTGCAGCTACTTCTTCAGGTTTTACCAAACTCACATATTTCTCAAAGTATGGTATTCCGGTTCCTTTTGGATTAGCTTTGTCATCTACCAAATTTGCAATTCTTCCTCTTACAAAGTATCCTAATGCAAATTCAGGAGAAACTTTAGCTAAATGGCTTAAAGCAGAATCTGCCTCAACTAATGCAGCAGTATTAAGCGGTTTTTTCTCTTTCTGAGCAATGTAAGCTTCGTAGAATCTGGTTTGACCTAAATAGTAGTAATTAGTAAGCGATCCTTTTCCATTAGGATTATATTTAATAGCCATTTGGAAAAGTTCAGCAGATTTAGCGTATTTCTTTGCTTTCATTAAAGCTAAACCAGCTTCCGCCAAAGCGTCGGCATTGTTTGAATCGATTTTAGCAGCTTCAATAATATTCTTAACGGCTAAACTATCTTGACCAGCTTGCAATTGTGATTTTCCTAAATAAAGATAATCGTTTCCTAAAATTCTAGATTTATCCTTTTCTTTGGCGAAAAACTCAGTCATGCTTGTTAAAGCTGCTGGATAATTCTTATTCTCATAAGCAGCCCAGCCTTTAAGTCTAGCTACTGTGTTTGCCTTTGGATTATTTGCTGGAACCTGCAAAGAAGTGGCCACTTGCTCTAAGGTTTTGAAATCTTTTGCATAGAATAAAAATTGAGCATAACGCAATTGAGATTCCAAAGATTTATCCGTTAAATCCATGTATTTTTTATAATTCTCAATCGCTTTTGCTGCTTTTTCTTTATCTGTACCAAAGCTGCTCCACTGTAAATACAGCTCACCCAACTCGCGGTAAGCAGGGCCGTAGTTTGCATCAGCAGCAATTACATCTTGTAACTCTTTTTCACCTTCAGGAAAAGCCCTAGATTCTTTGTACATTTTACCAATCTGCGTTTTGGCTCTTCTGTTGTTAGGATCAACATCACCAACACGCATGTATGGGCCTAATGCTTCAGAATTTTTCTTCTGTAAAGCGTAGGCATCGCCTTGTGCCAAGAAAACTTCAGCATCTTTATCTTTAGCATCTAATTCATCAGCTTTGGTAATGTTAGCTAAAGCATTAGTAAAATCAGGTTTAGATACATCATCACTTGGTTTATCCTGTGCTAAATAGGCTTTACCGATATACAAATAAGTTTTGTAATCTTTCGGTGCTAAAGCTACTGCCTTATCGAAATTAGTTTTAGCAGAACTTGGGTTATTAGATAACATGTCTGCTTCGCCTAAACCAATTAAGTTTAAGTTGTTTTTTGGATCAGCGGTAACACCTTTGGTAAATACAGCTCTGGCCGAGTCGATATAACCGGTTTTTAAGTAAACCAAACCAAGATTGTAATAGTTATTACCATCTGATGCTTTTGAACTCACCAACGATTTAAGCATTGATGATGCTTTCTGATACTGCTCCGCGTCGATGGCTTTTTTCGCGTCATTTAAATCTTGAGCAAAAACTGCAGAACCCATCAACACCAAACCTACATTTAAGGTTATTGCTTTCTTTAAAATTTTCATCGGATATTCTGTTTTTTTATTTAATAAAAATGAAGTGTCTCTTTAGATTTACTTCGTGGTTCAATTTATAATTTTAATTTAATTTCCTTTTGTCAGGTTAATTTGTCTTGGCATTAATTTATGCGGGCCAAGTCCAGATTTAAGTACAATCAATTGTCCCCGCTGACTTCTTAACCATGTTGCAAATCCTGTGCCTAAACCATCTCTTCCTTCACAATCTATAATATTTATATTTCTTAGGAAAGGATAAACACCATTGATTAAGTTATCTTGAGTTGGTTTATAGAACTGATCGTCTCCTACCTTGCCTTTTACATTCTTTACGCCCAGCACTTTTATCTGAGAAAGGTATTCGCTCATCTCTGTATCCTTGTCGGTGATCCAATTCACGCCCAAAATACCAATAAAATCTTTATCTTCTGCAATAAGTTTAATTACTTCTTTGCTAGAATTTTTAGAGTAAACACCTGTAGCTGGAAATTGGCTGATATGGGCCAACTCTTTAAAATATTGAAAGGTACTTGAATAAGCGTTATCAAAGACCAATTTTTTATCTGATTTCTTTCCCTGTAATATATCAATCACCTCTTTAACGTTAATTGTACTATCGATATTGCCCTGATTGGTAATTAAGGCAATACCATCAATGGCAAAACGCGAAGAGTTGATTTTAATATTACGCTGGTTATAATACTTTTCTTCTGCTTTGGTTAATAACCTTGGCAAAACAATTACCCTTACACTATCATTAAGAAAGGCAGGCAATAATTTTTCTTCAGGTTTTACTGTTGTCTGAAATTTTGCTTCCGGATAATCCAAACTAAAAATATCAATCTGATCTTGAACAATCGGTCCAACACTTTCATCAACCAATATTTTTAAGGTACCGCTTGTTCTGGTTTCTTTAACTGCATTGGCTTTGTTTTTACGTTTGCAGGATACAAGTAAAGCTAGCACACAAAATATTAAAAGGAAATTTTTCATTGAAATGATTAATCGCGCCTTCCAAGGCTTAAAAGTCTTACAAATGCATAAATAATTAAGAAGATACCGATTGCGATGCGGCCCCATTGTGGAATAGTGCTTAAGCGCAGGGCAATTGGTTCATAAAATATAAATGCAAAGCCCAATACCACATAGAAAACGAACATGACAAGGCCTAAAATGAGCAAAAACCGCTGTTTAGGCGATTTTTGCTTAAAAATATCAAAATTTAACATCTACTATTAGTTCAATGTAAAGTTAACGTTGATGTTGTATTTTACCCTTACCGGCTTACCATTTTGGATACCTGGGTTCCAACGTGGACTAGCTTTCAATACACGGATGGCTTCTTCATCAGTTCCGCTACCCAAACCACGGGTAACTGTGATATCAGTTAATTTACCATCTTTTTCAACAACGAAAGATAAAAATACTTTACCTTGAACGTTGTTTTCTTGTGCCATTGGCGGGTACTTTATTGCTTTACTTAAGTATCCATAAAACTTAGAGATACCTCCTGGGAATTCTGGTTGTTTCTCGATACTAACAAAGTCGTAAACTTTATTATCATCAACTGCAACAGCAGCTTCTCTTTTTGGTCCTTCACCTACTGGTTCAGCGATAACAATATCAGCTGTTGGATCACCTTTAATATCTCTCTGCCCTGGATCAGCTTCCTTCAACTTTTCAACCGTAGGTGGTTCATCACGAACCTCAATATCTGGTTTTACAATTGGAGGTGGCATTTTCACCTGGTCAACTTTTGGTGGAGGTGGCTCTACCGGTGGTGGTGGCGGTGTTTTGGGATCTACTGGTGGTGGTGGCGCTAAAATTACTTCTTGTGCTTTTAATTGCTCATCTTCTTGATCCATTGAGCCTTGAATCAGGCTATAGATTTTAGGAGAGAAAAATAACACAATGAATATAATAGAGCCGATAATTAATGCTTTTGAGGTGTTGGCACCATTGCTTTTACGCAATTGATACGCACCGTAGGTTTTGTTTTTATCTGCAAAAACCACTTCAAGCCATTCTTTTCTGAATATATCTAACTTCGACATAACTATTGGTTTTACTGATTATAAAATTCCTTTTTCTTTCATGAACTGCTTCTCATTGTCAAGGATGTTATCATCATCGATCTGACGAACCTTAACTTTAAGAATTTCCAACTCATCCATCATATCTACAAAGTTTTGGAATGTAGAACCTGATGTTGGTTTTACCAGTACAACAAAGTCTCCGGCAACGCCTGAGGCATCAGCTGCTTTTCTATTTTTAACAATAGCATCTTCGATTTGTGAACCAGATTCTATAGTTGGTGCGCTTTCGCCAGCTACGCCCATGTACCATGCTACTTTATTGTTTTTACCCAACAAAATAGTCATTGTTTTACTTGCTTTCAGCTCCAATCTGTTCTCAGGTAACTTTTCGTTTTTATCTGGCTTTGCAATATCCATCGCTTGTGGCGTAGAGATTACTGTTGTTAAGATAAAGAATGTTACCAAAAGAAACATTAGATCCACCATCGGAGTCATATCAACCCTTGGGGTGGCTTTCTTCCCGCCTGTGTTTAATTCTGCCATTTCTTATTTCTTTTTAGCTTCAGAGTTGGTAACCAATAAAAACTTGTTTACACTTTGTTTCTGAAGTACATCAATAATCTTTTTAACTACCGGATATTCTTCTTTCGCATCACCTTTAATACTGATACGCATATCCTGATTATTAATCTCTTTAGTTGCTTTACGGGCATTTAATACCCATGAATTTAACTGATTATCAGTCGAATCTGAAGGTATACCAGGCTGTACCCCTGGTTTCATACGGTCAGCCCCATTCAAGGCAATAAGAGATTTTAAACTCTGGATCGGAACGCCGAAACTTCCTATCGCTGAAAAGCGTTGTATTTCTACTGGAGTGAACGATATTTTGTACTGTTCGCCCATTAGCTCTAATGTTTTCGCTCTTACTTTGACCCCTGCTACTTCGAAGAAAACTTTCCCCTGCCCAATGGTTAATATCGCATTGTTTTCTACCGGTACCTTAAACTCATATGTAGATGAAGGTGTAGAAACGGCTAGTGGTTCTGGTTGCCTTGCTGTAGCAGTTAAGATGAAGAAAGTAAGTAACAATGATGCCACATCACACATGGCGGTCATATCTGTTACTGTACTTGTTCTTTTAACTTTAATTCTAGGCATAATATTTTTTACTAGTTTTAATAATGATGATCTTTTTTCCGGTTTTCCATAAAGCCGGTAAAAATTTTTTCAAAATTCTTATTTATGCGAACTAGCGTATGTTTGAACGATGCTGAAACCAGCCTCATCGATAGCGTAAGTTAACTTGTCGATTTTAGAAGTTAATACGTTATACATGATAATTGCCACAGTAGAAACCAAGATACCTGTTGCAGTGTTGATCAATGCCTCAGAGATACCTACCGCTAATGCTGACTGATCTGGTGCTCCAGAGTTTGCTAAACCGGCGAATGCACGGATCATACCTGTTACTGTACCCAATAAACCTACTAATGTACCAATTGATACCAAAGTTGCAATTACCGTTAAGTTTTGCTCTAACATTGGCATTTCTAAAGCTGTAGCTTCTTCAACCTCTTTTTGGATTGCAACGATTGATTGCTCAACATCCATATTGGTATCTGCTTCAACTTCACTGTATTTTTTCAAGCCAGATTTAATTACGTTAGCAACTGAACCTTCTTGTTTATCACACTCAGCTTTTGCAGCTTCGATGTTACCTGCGCTTAATAAACCTTGTACTTTGCGAATGAAAGTGTCTAAGCTAGATTTTCCACTTGCTTTACCAATAACGATGAAACGTTCGATAGAGAATACAATTACTACTAATAGTAATCCAACTAAGATCGCTACGATAGGACCTCCTTTGTAAGCTGTTCCAAGATAGTTACCAGGTAATGGTAATTTCTCTCTGTCACCATCGATAAAGTTACTTCCTTCTCCGAATACGAATCTCCAAACACAGAATCCAATGATAATACAAATTGGAATAACGAATGTTGCAAATACATTTGAAGCACTAGAAGAGCTCTCTTTTTTAACAGTTGTTGGTTTTGGTGCGTTTGCCATTTTTTTTGAAATTTTAGTTTTAGTTCTTGTTTTTAATTTTTAGCTGTTTTTTTCTTTTGTACTACACTCAACGTTTCATATCCGAAATTGTTGCGAAAAACAAATTTATAAATTGATTTTAAATTACAAATTAATAAATCAATAAGCAATTAAATCGTTACTTAGAATTTAGTTTCGGTAAATCACCAAGGGTGTATAACAAAAAAATTGCCCCAGCCGAGGCAATTCTTTCACAATAAAAACTAAAAAAAAATCGAATTGCAAATTTTTCGCTCAAAAAATGCATTTTAAAGTGCATTTAACATAATTTTAACGCTTCGTGTCTGCTTTTTGGTACTTTTGTCAGTTCGAACTGCTTGAAATTCTCTGTAAAGGCATCCGACAATTCGTATGCTTTCAAAAAGTATTCTTCCTGATTGCTCCATGTTTTAGAGGGATCTAAAATTTCGTTCGGTACCCCAGGACAACTTAGTGGCATCATCAATTTAAATACATGGTGTTGCTTATATTTATTATGATCTAAATCTCCATTTAACGCCGCCGTAATCATCGCCCTGGTATAACTTAATTTCATCCTTTTACCTACACCGTAAGCTCCACCGCTCCAACCCGTATTTACTAACCATACATTTACCTGGTGTTTTTCCATCTTCTCGCCCAATAATGCGGCATATCTAGATGGATGCAATGGCAAGAAGGCTTTACCAAAGCAAGCTGAAAACGTTAACTGAGGCTCTGTTACCCCTGTTTCTGTTCCTGCAACCTTGGCTGTATATCCGCTCATAAAGTGGAACATGGCCTGTTCTACATTTAATTTTGAAATTGGAGGCAATACGCCAAACGCATCTGCAGTTAAGAAAAAGATATTTTTTGGAACGGCTGCTATTGATGGTAAAATGGCATTGTCAATATAATCTATAGGATAAGCCACACGGGTATTTTCCGTTTTACAGATATTGCTATAATCAACCTCCTTCGTACCTGGAAAAAAATTAATATTCTCCAGCAATGAGCCAAATTTAATTGCCTTAAAGATCTGAGGCTCCTTCTCTTCGGTTAAATCTACGCATTTTGCATAACAACCGCCTTCGAAGTTAAATACAGAATCTTTGCCCCAGCCATGTTCATCATCACCTATCAATCCCCTTTCCGGATCGGCAGACAAGGTGGTTTTTCCTGTTCCTGACAAGCCAAAGAATATAGCGGTATCGCCATTTTTACCCACATTGGCTGAGCAATGCATAGATAACGTATTCTTATATACTGGCAGAATAAAGTTTAAAACTGAAAAAATTCCCTTTTTTATTTCACCGGTATAACCAGTTCCCCCGATCAAAATCATTTTCCTGGTAAAATTGATGATGGAGAAATTTTCCTGTCTGGTTCCATCAATAGCCGGATCGGCCAGGAAGCCTGGTGCAGCAATGATGGTCCACTCTGGCGTTATACCCAAACGATCTTCTTCCGGGCGGATAAACAAATGATGAGCAAAAAGATTCTGATAAGCAGTTTCTGTAATTACCCTGATCGAGATCGAATAATCCGGATTGGCACAGGCCGAAGAATCGCGCACATAGATTTTCTTATCTTCAAGGTAATTCGTTAGCTTATAAAACAACTGATCGAATTTCTCCGGAGAAATTTTAATGTTTACATCTCCCCACCAAACCTGATCTTCGGTTACTTCGTCGCATACTATAAAGCGGTCTTTAGGAGAACGCCCGGTAAACTTTCCGGTATCAACCGCAAGCGCTCCTGAATCGGCTAGCGTACCTTCTTTATTTAATAAGGCATCATCAATTAATTCCTTTGGAGATAATTGGTACTTTACAGCAATGTTTCCACCTAGATTTAAATAGCTTAAATCTGGCGTTTGCAGTTTCTTTTTGCTCATAACAATAAGTTAGTTAGTACAGCAAAGGTAAATACTTATCTTCCACAAAAACTAGTTTTTAAGCGTAATTTTTTACATATTGTAGCAAATACACTATTATGTAAACATTTTATTTACAGATATTTACATTCGTTTTTACAAGGTAAAAAAAATTAAAAAATTACACTAAGTATAAAAATGAAACCAGCGTTTATACTGTCCATATACTTTCCCTAAATTTTTGTGAGATAGGGTTTTAGCCGTTTAATTTCTACTTTGGCATATCGTTTCTTGAGTGATATAATAATAACTCCTGCAGCCCCTCTTAAGCCATACACTGCTGTTGCCCCCGCATCCTTTAAAACCTGAACATTTTCTATGTAATCGGGATTAAGGATGCCATGTTTTGCCTGTATGCTATCTAAAGTATAGGTTGTCTTCTTATAGTGTATTAACCAGAGCGGTGAGGTTGGCACAATTGGCCCTCGACATACCCATCGTATATTATTAACATGCTGTGAAAATGCCTGACCACAAAAAATGGTTAAAAGTGTGAGAAGCAAAAGCGTTCTTAAATTCGACATGGCTTTTGATGACAGGATTCATGAATGACCAGGAATCCATAAGGTGTTGAGGGAAATAAAATTAAATAGTAATAACCACCCCGCCCTGTGGGCACCCCTTCAAAGGAGGGGAATGATTTACACTGGAAAGGTAACTAACTTAAATAGTAGTATAAGCCCGCGTTAACTAAACCTGATAAAAGCGGAAGCTCCCGATTCCTCAATCGATCAAAAAGCATTACCATCGGGACTATAGCGGTTAGCAGGGCTGCCATAACCGAAGAATTACCAGAGCACCTTTTCTAAAGATTTTTAAAACTACTTATTAACCATCTCGTCTTGCTGGCATCCCTCAAGGGGGAACGATTCGGTTTCGGGTTCAGAAAATGCAGCTATTTCATCTACTTAAACGTTTTAATAGAAATTTCGAAATAAAAATCAAAAAACATTTGCATTTTAAAAAAATAATCTCCTACTTTACGGTGTACAAAGTACACAAAGAAAAGATGAATTTTAACACTTCGATTATTACAACAATTATTATTACCACCGGTATAAACCAGCGGGGCTAATTTGTTGTAAATTGAAAAAACATAAAACACAGAGAGCGTCCCGATGAAAATCGGGACGCTTTTTTTTTAACCCATGCTGAATGAACCTGTACGGCAACCATGAATTATCCGCACAGCATCAAACAGTTAAAACCAATATAGACTAATGAAAGTACTCAAATTCGGCGGCACATCCGTAGGTTCGGCCGAGAACATTAAAACCCTCTTACGCCTGGTTGGCGAAGAAAAACAGAAGAATAGCCCGGTAGTTGTATTATCGGCAATGAGTGGCGTAACCAATTTACTTACCGATATGGCCGAAATGGCCGAGCGTGGTGAAGATTACGACACCCATTTAAAAGAAATCGAAGCAAAACATTTTGCTGTAATCCGCTCGCTTTTACCTGCGGCGGCGCAGAATCCTGTGTTTACACGCTTAAAGATCTTTTTTAACGAATTGGAAGATCTGTTACAGGCGGTAGCCAATCTACGCGAACTGAGCTTGCAGACCAAAGATCAGATTTTAAGCTATGGCGAACGCTGTTCTACTTTTATGATCAGCCATATTGCTTCTCAAAATTTTGGCGATTCACTTTATGTTAATGGGTCTGACCTGATTAAAACCGACAGTAATTTTGGGCAGGCGAAGGTAGATACCGAACTGACTGAGATGCTAATCAAGAATTTTTACCAGGAAAACAAAGGTAAAGTACTTTTTGTTACTGGTTTTATAGCGAGCAATGCAGCAGGAAGAGTAACAACTTTAGGCCGTGGTGGCTCTGATTATACCGCAGCGGTATGGGGTGCAGCGTTAAATGCCGAAGAAATAGAAATATGGACCGATGTAAATGGTATGATGACCGCCGACCCACGCATGGTAAAAAAGGCATTCTCTTTACCCGAACTGAGTTATACCGAAGCCATGGAGCTGAGTTATTTCGGCGCAAAAGTGATCTATCCACCAACAATGATCCCTGCTTTTATGAAAAAGATTCCGATTGTGATCAAAAACACTTTCGAACCAGATTTTGCAGGAACTTATATTAAAAGCGATGTTAAAGCATCAAGTTTACCCATAAAAGGAATTTCTTCTATCGATCATATCAGCATTATAAACCTAACAGGTAGTGGTATGGTGGGTAAGGCAGGTTTTAGCGGAAGATTATTCTCATTGCTTTCGCGCGAACAGATCAATGTAGTATTGATTACCCAGTCTTCATCAGAACATAGCATTACTTTCGCCGTTAAACCAACAGATGCTTCGCAGGCCATTTCTTTAATCAAAAAAGAGTTTGAACTGGAGTTAGACGCTAAAAAACTAGAGCTGCCAGAAGTTGAAAATAACCTTTCAGTTTTGGCCATTGTTGGCGAAAACATGAAACACACACCAGGTATGAGCGGCCGTTTGTTCAGCGCTTTAGGCCGAAACGGTATCAACGTAAGAGCTATCGCTCAGGGTTCTTCAGAATATAACATCTCGGTAATCATCAGCAAAGATGATTTATCGAAAGCTGTAAATGCAGTGCACGATGCTTTTTTTACCGACCTGAAAAGAACATTAAATGTTTTCTGTTTAGGTACTGGAAATATCGGCAAAACCTTATTTAACCAATTGAAAGAGCAGATGCCTTTCTTGGCAGCCAATAACGATCTGCAGGTTAAGATAACAGGCATCAGCAATACACGAAAAATGATTTTCAGCGCTGACGGCCTTTCGTTAGAAAACTGGGAAGCGGAATTGAATACAAATGGTGAACAGGCCGATTTAGCGGGTTTTGTTGCCCAAATGAAAGCGCTAAACTTACCAAACTGTGTTTTTGTAGATAACACCGCCGCAGAATCGCCAATAGAATTTTATCAAGGCATATTCGAAAGCAGCATTTCGGTAGTAACCTGTAATAAAAAAGGAAACTCGGCAGATTATGCCCAGTATAAATCATTTAAAGATACTGCCCGTAAGTATGGTGTTGATTTCTATTATGAAACCAATGTTGGTGCAGGCCTGCCAATTATCCGTACGCTACGCGAGCTGATGATGAGTGGTGATAAAGTAGCCCGGATTGAAGCGATTTTATCAGGAACGATTTCTTACATCTTCAATAATTTTAAAGGTGACGCCGGTTTTTATGAAACAGTAAAGGAAGCCCAGGAACTTGGTTATACCGAGCCAGATCCACGGGATGATTTAAATGGAAAAGATTTTATGCGTAAAATGCTGATCCTTGCCCGTGATGCCGGTTATCCGTTAGAAGCCAGTGATGTGAAAATCGACAACATTTTGCCAGAAGCCTGCTTAAATGCTACATCGGTTGAAGATTTCTATTCTGAATTACAGGCCAATGCGGCTTACTTCGAAAATTTAAAGAATACCGCAGCCAAAGATGGAAAAGTTTTGCGTTACATCGGTAAACTTGAAAATGGAAATGTAGAAATCAGCCTGCAAATGGTTGATGACAGTCATCCTTTTTATATGTTATCGGGAAGTGATAATATTATCTCTTTTACTACGGATCGTTACAAAACCCGTCCACTGGTGGTAAAAGGTCCAGGTGCGGGTGCTGAGGTTACCGCTGCAGGAGTTTTTGCAGATATCATTAACGTGGGTACTTTAAATAAATAGTTAAGGCAATTAATAATGAAAAATAGTATAAAAGTTTTCGCTCCGGCAACCGTTGCAAACGTAGTTTGTGGTTTCGATGTACTGGGTTTCGCTGTAAACGAACCTGGCGATGAAGTTGAGATGCGTTTGACCGATACACCCGGTGTGGTGATCAAAAGAATTACTGGTGATGATGGCCGTTTGCCTTTAGATGCAGCGAAGAACACCGTAAGTGCCAGTGTTCAGCATTATTTAAAGCACATAAATCGTTTGGATATCGGTGTAGAAATTGAACTGCACAAGAAAATGCCTATTGGTAGTGGATTGGGCTCAAGCTCGGCCAGTACAGTAGCTGGTTTGTTTGCCATTAACAAATTAATGGGCGACTTATTAACCACTAAAGAGCTGGTTCCCTTTGCCATGAAAGGTGAAGAACTTGCCTGTGGTTATGGCCATGCCGATAACGTTGCCCCTGCATTATTGGGTGGTTTTGTACTGGTGAGAAGTTACGATCCGCTTGATGTGATTTCTTTACCTACGCCAGCTGGCATGTATGCGGCAATTGTTTACCCAGAAGTAGATGTACCGACCAAAGATGCACGCCAAATGATCCGCAGTAAAGTAGCATTAAAAGACGCGGTTACCCAGTGGGGAAATGTTGCAGGCCTGGTGAGTGGATTGTTTATGAATGATTTTGATTTAATCGGAAGGAGCATGAAAGACGTTCTGGTAGAACCAACACGTTCGATTTTGATTCCTGGTTTTGAAGAAATGAGAAAACTGGCGATGGAAAATGGGGCAATCGGTTTCGGAATTTCAGGTTCGGGCCCATCTGTTTTTGCACTAACTCAAGATGAAGAAACAGCCAGAAAAATAACCAAATCGCAACAGCAACATTTACATAAAATAAATATTAACAGCAAAGCTTTTGTATCTCCGGTTAATGCGGAAGGGCCAAAAGTACTTTAAGTAAGGCTGGAAGGTAGAGGGTTTAAAGGTGGAGGGCTAAGCATCCAAAACCTTCTAACCTTCAACCTTTCAACCCTCCAACCTCATTAAAAATGAAACTATACTCAACCAACAATAAAGATTTACGTGTTTCTTTCAAAGAAGCCGTTTTTAACAGCATGCCTCAGGATAAAGGCTTATATATGCCTGTTGAAATCCCACAGCTTGATCCCGAATTCATACAGAATATCCAAGAATATGCTTTGCCTGAAATTGCTTACAAAGTGGCATCAACTTTATTAAGAGATGAGATCCCTGCCGAGGATCTAAAGGCTTTAATTGATGATGCCATTAATTTTGAGGCTCCCGCCGTTAAACTTGATGACAAAACCTTTGTGCTCGAATTGTTCCATGGTCCATCTTTGGCCTTTAAAGATTTCGGTGCCCGTTTTATGAGCCGTGTGATGGCTTATTTCTTAAAAGACGGCGAACAACTTTTAGATGTTCTGGTTGCTACTTCTGGCGATACCGGTGGCGCAGTGGCTTTGGGTTTCTTGGGTGTGCCGAATACGAGAGTAACTATTCTTTACCCTGAGGGAAAAGTGAGCCCGATACAAGAACTGCAATTAACCACCAACGGCGAAAACATCAGAGCTATTGAGGTTAAAGGTACTTTCGATGACTGCCAGACTTTAGTGAAACAGGCTTTTGCAGATGATGAACTGAATGCTAAATTCAGGTTAACTTCGGCCAATTCGATTAACATCTCGAGATTAATTCCGCAAACATTTTATTATTTCAATACTTACGCCCAACTGAAAAAGCAAGGTTTTAAAGATGTGGTGTTTTCTGTACCAAGCGGAAATTTCGGGAATATTGGCGCAGGTTTACTGGCCTATAAATTAGGGTTACCTGTTAAACAATTTATAGCAGCTACCAATGTTAACGATACCGTTCCACGCTTTTTAGAAAGTGGCGTATATGAAACGAAACCATCTACACAAACCTACTCGAACGCCATGGATGTAGGAGCCCCAAGCAATTGGGTACGTATTATGGACCTGTTTAATCAAGATGTAAAGGCAATTAAAAACGTAGTTACTTCTTACCGTTTTACTGATGATGAAACATTAGAGGGCATCAAAGAAATTGACAACAAATTAAATTATGTGGCCTGTCCGCATACTGCGATTGCCTATTTAGCAGTTGAAAAATACAAGAACGAAAATCCTACAGACGAAAGTGCCGCAGTTTTCTTATCTACCGCACACGCCTGTAAGTTCCCTGATATTTTCCCTGCAGATATTGCGGCTAAAATCGAAATCCCTGAGCAGGTAAAAGCTTTAGAAAGCAAACCAAAATATGCTGATCAGTTGGGGGTGGATTTTGAAGGGTTCAAAAGCTATTTGCTTAAAGGGTAGAATTGATCGTCATTTCGAGCGGAGTGCAGCGAAGCCGAGAACCACGTAGTGCTCAGCGAAGCTAAATCTAACGAGATAGATCTCTCCATTCCGCTGCGCTTCAGTCGAGATGACGACTCCTTTCTATTACTTAGTGTTTTGAGATTTTAATGTTTTCAGCTCGCGCTGTAGTGCTTCAATCTGTTGTTGTTGCTCTTTTATACTCGCTACCAAAAGTGGGACTAAACTTTCGTAGTCTACTTTGGTAATAGTGGCATTTTTAAAGGCGTTTTTGCCTGATGCATAACTTTTTGCCTGTACAGAAACTATTTCAGGAAAAGCGGCTTTAGCATCAGCTCCTACAAAACCATATTGTGGTTTGGCAGATAATTTCAGTTTTTCGGCCCAGGCTTTATCATAACTAAAACTTACAGGTTGCAGCTTAGTAACCTGATTTAAGGCATTTTCTACTGGTTTAACATTGTTCTGTACAACTTCTTGTGCACTGATTTTTAAAGAGGCAGCGATTAACAGCACTGCAAATGAAATTGCTCGTTTCATATCTATTATTTGTAATTTTTAAAATAGTGAATTGGTTCCGCTTTTTGCGAAACGGAGTTTAAACATAAAAGGATATGCTTATACGGAAGGCGGCGGTGTTAAAACCTCTGGAAAGTAAGCCAGCTGGAAAGAATGATCAGGAATGAGCACCTTTTTTGAAGTTTGAAGTGGAAAATATAACGCTCCATGAAACACGATCTGCTGCACCGCATATTCGGTTTCTACTTTCTTTTCTTCCTTCTCTGTTGCGTCATCATTTGTAGATAAAACTTCAACATTATCAGCAGAATAGCTTAAATACGAAACCGCATGGCTTACTTTTAAGAAAAAAGCTATCGCAATGCAGGCAATAAGTACGTATTTAAGGCCATCCAATTTCATTGATACAAAGATAAACGCTATAACATTAAAACAATAATTTTAAGGTTAAAGTTCTGTAAGAATTTCGAGCATCGCTGTTGTAGCCAGCTCAACATCAGCGGCTGAGGTTCGCCAGTTTACAAAAGCAGCACGTATTCCTTTCTTCCCGTTATAAAATGTGGGGGTCATAAAAACTTTCCCGCCCGCGTTTAACTTATTCAGGAATGTTGCAACTAAACTTTCATCTCTCAACGAAAAACAAACAGTATTTAAACGTACTGGTGCCAAGAGCTCGAAATTTTGATTTTCATTAATGAAGTCGGCAAACTGTAAAGCCACTTCAACATTACTTTCCACAATTTCCTGGTAACCTTGTTTTCCATAGCTTGTTAAGGTAAACCAGGCGGGCAAGGCCTTTAAACGACGGGAATTTTCGGGCAAAAAATTTAAATAACTGAAATTTTCCATCGGATTGCCTAAATAAGCCGCATTAGAATTCTGAAAAGTTTCTACCTGCAACAATTGGTGTTTTTCTTTCACCAAAAACACCGCGCTTTCGTAAGGTACATTGAGCCATTTGTGGCAATCAACCGTGATGCTATCGGCGTTTTCCCAACCCTTAACTAAATGATTATATTTTGGCGAACAAGCGGCAAAGCCTCCAAAAGCGGCATCGATATGCCACCAGAAATTATATTTTTCTTTTAAGACATTAATGGCTTCAAAATCATCAAAATCAACCGTATTTACTGTTCCGGCGCTGGAAATCAGAATGAAAGGTTCGCCATTTAAGGCTTGTATTTTCAGCTCAAGGTCTGCAACATCCAATGCTTCGCGATTACCCTGCATTACGTTTACCTGAATAAAATTGCCACTTCCCAAGCCTAACATCGATAAGGATTTTATGGCTGATGAGTGTGGTGTAGCCGACAGTACTTTTACAGTACCTGATATACCTCCTCTGGCGAAATCTTTACCAGATTGTTTGCCAATCCATTGCCTGGCAACAGCTAAACAAGTAAAATTAGATAAGGTTGCTCCAGTTACAAAACCACCAAAGAAATCTTTAGGCAGGTTAAACAACGAAAGTAATAACTGGATAGTTTCGAGTTCGATGATAGCAGAAACATCGCCGATACCTTTTGCGCTTTGCGTGTTCTGATCATAGATGGTCGACAGCCAATCGCCGGCAATGGCGGCAGGTGTGGTGCCACCAGTTACAAAGCCCCAGTATCTTGGACCAGATGAAGCCACCATGATCGGTTCAAAACGTTGATTAAATTGTTTTAAGGCTTCAACAGTCCCCGTACCTTCCTGGTTTAAATCACGAATGATTACTACATCGGTAGTGTTAGCGGTTGGCCGTTCATGAACATGGTTTAAATAATCTATTCCCTGTTGTTTAACTTCTGTTAGTATGGCATCAAGGTTTTGCTGGTCGGTATTTAGATTATTCATGATGATAATGTTTATGGAATAAAGAAAAATACATCATTGCGAGGCACGAAGCAATCCTACAACGATCGCTAATTAACCCAGCGCTTTAAGATTGCTTCGTGCCTTGCAATGACGATGCTTTTTAGGCTAAAAAATAGCCTTCGCAATCTTTTTGGTCTGCTCTGGGCGGCCCATGGTGTAAAAGTGTAACACCGGGGCACCAAAATCAATCAGTTCTTTACATTGTTTAATCATGGCTTCTGTACCAATTTCTTTTGCCTCGTTATTGTTTTTAGCATGCGATAGCGCGTCGGTTAACTCATCAGGTAAATCAATGTGAAATATCTTAGGCAGTACATTTAACTGCGATAGGGTACTAATCGGTTTCAAACCTGGTATAATTGGAATGTTGATATCGTTTTCTCTGCATTTTTTTACAAAGTCGAAATACTTCTGGTTATCGAAGAACATCTGCGTAACGATAAACTCTGCTCCTGCTTCAACTTTCTTCTTCAGGTATTTGAAATCGGTATTCATGTTAGGCGCTTCGAAGTGTTTTTCAGGATAGCCAGCCACACCGATACAGAAATCGCTTTTAAAGGTTTCTACATCTTCATGCAAAAATTTACCTTCGTTGTGGTTCTTGATGTGCTCGATCAAATCTGTAGCATAACAGTGTCCGCCAGGAGTTGGCACGAAATTCCCATCTGCCTTACGGGCATCGCCACGCAAAGCCAACACGTTATCGATACCCAAAAACTGTAAATCGATCAATGCATTTTCGGTTTCTTCTTTGGTAAATCCACCGCAAATGAGATGCGGAACGGCATCAACCTTATATTTATGGATAATGGCCGCACAAATGGCAATGGTACCCGGACGCTTGCGATAAGATACCTTTTGTAGCAAACCATTGGCCTGTTCTTTATAAATATAATCCTCTCTAAGCGAAGTTACATCAATAAAAGGCGGATTAAACTCTAATAGTGGCTCTATTGCATCATAAATCCATTGTATGCTTTGCCCTTTAATAGGCGGCAATAATTCAAAAGAGAATAAGGTTTTACCCTTTGCGTTTTTTATATGGTCTGTAATCTTCATAACCCTAATCCCGAATAATCGGGACTTTAAATTTTTAATTTGTATATAATTCCCTGCCCTGTAGGAGCTGGGGTTAATAAGCTAAATTTGGACTTAACCACCGCTCTACTTCTTCAATCGGCATATTCTTTCTGATAGCATAATCTTCAATCTGATCTTTGGTAATTTTTCCCAATCCAAAATACCTCGAATCGGGATGCGCGAAATAAAAGCCACTTACCGCCGCTGTTGGGTACATGGCATAACTTTCAGTTAAGTGTAACCCTATTTTATTCTCCGCATCAAGCAATTGGAATAAAGTTCCTTTTTCGGTGTGTTCCGGACAGGCAGGATACCCTGGTGCGGGACGGATACCTGCGTATTCTTCCTTAATCAGTTCCTGATTGCTCAAGTTTTCATCCTGTGCATAACCCCAGTATTCTTTACGCACACGTTCGTGCATGCGCTCGGCAAAGGCTTCAGCTAAACGATCGGCCAATGCTTTGGCCATGATGCTGTTGTAATCATCGTAATTGGATTCGAACTCATTCACCAGTTCATCAATCCCTATACCTGCAGTTACGGCAAAACCACCAAAATAATCCTGAATACCACTTTCTTTCGGCGCAATGAAATCAGACAAAGCATAATAAGGCTGCCCATCTACTTTTTCGGCCTGCTGGCGAAGGGTGTGAATAGTTACCAGTTGGGAGTTTTCAGTTTTCAGTTGGGAATCATCTGATGACTGGGAACCATCAACTGTCAACTGAATATCGTCTCCTACCGCATTTGCTGGCCAGAAACCAATTACGGCCCTTGCTGTTAACAGTTTTTCATCGAGGATGCGTTTTAATAAAGTTTGTGCATCATCAAAAAGTTTTTTCGCCTCGTCGCCTACATTTTTATCGTCGAAAATTTTCGGATAACTTCCGCGGAGCTCCCAGGTATGGAAAAACGGCGTCCAATCGATATATGGAACCAGCTCTTCTAAAGGATAATTATCGAAAACCCTTGTACCAGTAAATTCGGGAACAGGCAGGTTAGGTTGAAAATCGATCTTAAACTTATTTGCACGGGCTTCTTCCAGCGTTTTAAAACGCTTATCCGATCGTTTATTTAAATGCGCTTCGCGGGCTTTATCATATTCGGCCCTGATGCCTGCAATATATTCGTCTCTCGTATCCGGATTCATTAAAGTACTGCAAACGGTAACACTTCTCGAAGCATCTAACACGTGGATAGCAGGCCCTGAATAATTTGGCGCTACTTTTACAGCAGCATGGATCCTTGAAGTAGTTGCCCCACCAATAATTAAGGGAATGGTAAAACCTTCGCGTTCCATTTCTTTGGCAAAGTGAACCATTTCATCAAGCGATGGTGTAATCAATCCACTTAAACCAATAATATCGGCTTTTATTTCTTTGGCTTTTTTGATGATTTCCTGCGCAGGAACCATCACGCCCATATCAACAATTTCGAAGTTATTACAAGCCAATACCACGCCCACAATATTTTTTCCAATATCGTGCACATCGCCTTTTACGGTGGCCATTAACACTCTTCCGGCAGATGAGTTCTGGTCCTGATCGGGATTATCCAGCTTCTCCTGTTCGATAAACGGCAATAAATAGGCTACGGCTTTTTTCATTACCCTTGCCGATTTTACCACCTGGGGCAGGAACATTTTTCCGGCACCGAATAAATCACCCACAATGTTCATCCCGTCCATCAATGGACCTTCGATTACCTGAATCGGGCGGGCATATTTTTGCCTGGCTTCTTCCACATCATCATCCAGGTATTCTACAATTCCCTTTACTAAAGAATGCGATAACCGCTCTTCAACAGAACCTTTTCGCCACTCTTCATCTTTAACCACCTCTTTACCTTTCGATTTTACGGTATCGGCATATTCTACCAATCGCTCCGTAGCATCGTCTCTTCGGTTTAAAAGTACATCTTCTACCCTTTCTAACAACTCGGGTGGAATTTCCTGATAAACCTCTAACATCCCTGCGTTTACGATCCCCATGTCTAAACCAGCCTGAATGGCGTGATAAAGAAATGCGGAGTGCATGGCTTCGCGCACGGTATTATTCCCCCTAAAAGAGAAAGAAATATTAGAAACCCCTCCACTCACTTTAGCATGAGGTAGGTTTTCTTTGATCCAGCGGGTGGCATTGATAAAATCAACAGCATAATTATTATGCTCTTCTAATCCAGTTGCCACCGTTAAGATGTTCGGATCGAAAATAATATCCTCTGCCGGAAAACCTATTTCGTGTACCAGGATATCGTAACTTCTTTTACAGATTTCTTTCCTGCGTTCGTAATTATCGGCCTGTCCCTGCTCATCAAAGGCCATTACTACTACAGCAGCACCATATTGCATAATTTTGCGTGCGCTTTCGCGGAATTTCTCCTCCCCTTCTTTCAAGGAGATAGAGTTTACAATTCCTTTTCCCTGCAAACATTTTAAGCCATTTTCGATAACCGACCATTTAGATGAATCGACCATGATGGGCAATTTGGCAATATCAGGTTCAGAAGCAATGAGGTTTAAGAATTTGGTCATTGCTGCTTCAGAATCCAACATCCCCTCATCCATATTCACATCGATTACCTGCGCACCACCTTCAACCTGTTGTAAGGCAACGGCCAGTGCAGATTCGTAATCGCCGCCCAAAATCAGTTTAGAGAATTTCGGAGACCCGGTGATATTTGTTCTTTCACCAATATTTACAAAAATGCTTTCTGGGGTAATGGTTACAGGTTCCAGCCCGCTTAAACGCATATATGGTTGAAGAACCGGTATTTTTCGAGGTTCAGCTTTTCTCGCATTTTTGGCAATACAACCAATATGCTCTGGTGTGGTACCACAACAGCCGCCCACAATATTCACAAAACCAGAGGCAATAAAATCGTCAACCAAATGTGCGGTTTCATGTGGCTGCTCATCGTAAGCACCAAACTCATTTGGTAAACCGGCATTTGGATAGGCCGAAACATAACAACCTGCTTTTGCAGCAAGCTCCTCAATATGCGGACGCATTTCTTTAGCGCCCAATGCACAGTTAAAACCAATACTTAATGGTTTTGCATGCATTACAGAGTTCAAAAAAGCTTCGGCAGTCTGACCTGAAAGTGTTCTGCCAGAGGCGTCGGTAATGGTACCGGAAATCATGATCTCCAGTTTACGGCCAATTACCTCTTCGTATTTTTTAATGGCTACAATAGCCACTTTAGCATTTAAAGTATCAAAAATGGTTTCGATTAATAATACATCAGAACCACCATCTACCAAACCGCGCACCTGCTCATAATAAGCGGCTTCCAGTTCGTCAAAATAAACTGCCCTAAAACCAGGATCGTTTACATTCGGCGACATGGAAAGGGTACGGTTAGTTGGGCCAATGGCGCCGGCCACAAAACATTTACGGTCTGGATTTGCAGCCATGAACTCGTTTACAGCTTCTTTTGCCACCCGTGCACCTTCAAAACTCATTTCGTAAGAAAGGTCTTCCATCTGGTAATCGGCCATGGAAATGCGCTGTGTACTGAACGTGTTGGTTTCGATAATATCGGCACCAGCGGCCAGGTACTCCAGGTGTATTGTTTTAATAATATCCGGACGTGTGATGTTGAGCAAATCGTTATTGCCTTTTACATCACAGGGATGGTTTTTAAATCGCTCCCCCCTAAAATCTTCTTCGGTTAAGGTATATCGCTGAATCATGGTACCCATTGCACCATCAATCACCAAAATACGTTTTTCTAATTCTTCTCTTATGCTCATTCTTGTTGTAAGATTTGAGATATGAGGTATCAGATATGAGAATGGATAAGACGCAATGTCTCAAATCTCAAATCTATAGTCTCAAGTCTCTAAAAAGCTTATTTAAAAAGTTGGTACGTGAATCGTAATCCTAAACTTATCTGTTTCTGCTATTTGCAGAATAGAATTTAGCACCTTGTAGGTTACAGGTTGCTAAGACTTCGTTGGGTCTAATCCCTCCGTCTTTCTTAATAAGCATACAAAAATGCAACAAAGCAACATCAATTCCAAAATTTATCGCTTTGCTGCCAAATAAAATTACAAAGGCCATGCAATTCTGCACGGCCTTAAGAATATTGTTCTGTTAATGACTATTTTCTGCTTCCGAAAATACGAAGTAAGAAAAGGAAGATATTTAGGAAATCTAAGTATAAAGACAATGCAGCTACAATAGCCATTTTTTTAGATTCAATCTGAAGAACCTGTTCACCGCTAGCTTCTATCCCTTCGCCAATTCTTTTAATTTTTTGTACATCATAAGCCGTTAATGCTGTAAATATGGCAATACCAATAAATGCCATAAACAAACTGAACTGTTCACTCTGAACAAACATATTAATTACACTGGCAATCACTAAACCAATTACTCCAACCATTAAAATCGGCCCGAATTTACTTAGATCGATATTGGTTGTATAACCCATAAATGCCATTATTCCAAATATCCCGGCTGCTCCTGCAAAACAGCTCACTACTGAACCTGAAGTATAAGTTAACAAGATAAAACTTAAACTAACTCCAGTTAGTACTGAATAAAGTACAAAAACGCCAATTAACGCCGGTAATGACAATCTGCTTAAACCGAATCCCATTAATAAAACCAGTCCAAGCGGTGCAAACATGGCTACATAACCAAAAATTGACATGCTCACTTTACCGGTTGTTGGATTAATATTTAAAAGGTATTGCATTAACTGCTCATTGGTACCAAATAAATAGGCGGCTACTGTTGATAAACTCAATGCAACGAACATCCATAAGAAAACGTTTGCAAAGAATTTTTTAGAAACAGATTTTTCCTGTACAAAAACACTGTTGTCCTGATATTGATAATTTTGTTGTTCCATTTTAAATTTTGCGTATTTAACTATATAAAAATAAATATTTAGTTTAATCTTTTTGTCAGCAGTTCTTCAACTTTTTTAAAGAACTGTAGCGGTTTTAGGGTGCGCCATGGCAGATTGTCAAATGCACCACCAAAGTTAATGTAATAATCGATGTTATTATCGCGAAACTCGGTGATTACATGTTCCTGAAAATTTACTCCAACAATCCAGCCATCTTCTACTTCCTGAAACCACTCTTCGTAGTAACTATCATCTGAAGCATGAAAATTCAGTACATTTTCACCAATCAGGATAAATTTATTAATGCCTTCATCCATCATCAGCTCTAAAATATCACGTTTCAGCAGCATAATGTCGTTGTTAATGGCATCGTTCCACTCGCCTATAAATTCTATAACGGCATAACTGCGATCATAATCGGCATATAACACCTTCATGTATAGGGTATTTGAACCAAATTCGTCCCATTGCGGGTGCAGTAAAAAGTTATAAATCTGCTTATCGAAGTAAAGTTCTGAATATTCGGTATTGTAAAATGGCGAACGCTCATCTTCTGCAGAAATATAATCATCTCTCCACTGGTAATAAGGCTCAATTTCGTGCATACTTTTCTCTAATTATTGAATGGGTGAGTTTTGAATGAGTGAATGTTAAGGTCATTTCTACTTTACATCATTCTATCCTTCAATCATTCTTTCATTCTATTCTTCTCTCAATTCTTAGTGCCTTGCTTCAACTGCCTTACGCACACTTCCATAACGGGTTAACAACTCGGCAGCTTCATCATAACCAATATTCAGTTCATCGGCAACCATTTGCGTACCGCGGTCTACGAGTTTATGATTGGTTAACTGCATATCGACCATTTTATTGCCAACTACACGCCCCAACTGAACCATAACGGTAGTGCTTAACATGTTTAACACCATTTTTTGCGCCGTACCAGATTTCATGCGGGTAGAACCGGTTACAAACTCAGGGCCAACCACCACCTCAACCGGAAAATCCGATTCTGCAGCAATTGGTCCGCCGGTATTGCAAACGATGCAACCCGTTAAAATACCATGTTTACGTGCCGTGTTTAATCCCCCGATTACATATGGCGTAGTACCTGACGCTGCCAGACCAACCAAACAATCTTTCTCGTTAATTTCAAATTCCTGAAGATCTTTCCAGGCCTGTTCGGCGTCATCTTCAGCAAATTCTACCGCTCTTCTAATCGCTGTATCTCCACCAGCAATAATTCCAACAACCCAATCAAAAGGAACACCGTATGTAGGCGGACATTCTGATGCGTCTACTACACCTAAACGACCGCTTGTACCCGCACCTATATAAAAAAGACGACCACCTTTTTTCATTCGATCGGCCACTGCCGATGTTAATTTTTCGATCTGAGGCAAAGATTTTTCAACTGCAAATGCTACAGTTTTATCTTCGTTATTAATGCCCTGCAAAACTTCTAACACCGACATCTGATCGATGTGGTCATAGTTAGATTCTTGCTCGGTAACTCTATTCATAAATTTAATTTTGATAAAATTCGGTAAATTCTTTCTAAAAACTACCCTAAAAACCCAAAAATATCTGTCATAAATTTCAACCTATTACTCCATTGCGTTAATTAATGTTAAATATTATAAACAAAAGACATGAAAATGCAGTTAAAAAATATATCAACTCGCTAATTTTCATAAATTTGCAGTAACGCTGATGAAAAAAAATACCCGAAATAACATACTGATCGCTGTAAGCTATTCTGTAATTTTAATAGTGGGTATGTTTTTGGGCATAAAATTTATTAAAGACCAAGGCTTTGGCGTTAAAAAAAGCCCTCAGCTGGCCAGCAATAGCGACGAAAAATTAAACGAAATCTTACACATCATCAACGGTAATTATGTTGATGACATCAATACCGATTCGCTTCAAAACTTACCTATAGATAGCGTTTTACACCAACTCGATCCACATAGTGTTTACCTGCCGCCAACCGATGTACAGGATATGACCGATAATCTGGAAGGGAACTTTGAGGGCGTGGGCATAGAATATTATATGCTTAACGATACCATGATGGTTACAGGCGTGGTTAAAGATGGTCCTGCTTACCAGGCGGGGATAAAATTGGGCGATAAAATCCTGAGTATTGATACAGCAGTAGTAAGTGGAAGAAACTTACCAAAAGAACAACTTACCGGTCGTTTTAAAGGCAGATCAGGAACAGGTGTTAGTGTGGTACTTTTACATCCAGGCGCGGCACAAAGTAACCGTATTATGGTTACACGAGGCAAAGTAAACATCAGCAGTATTGATGCCGCTTATATGATCAATAACGAAACAGGTTATGTACGGATCAGTAAGTTTGGCGCCAATACCGATAACGACTTCTCTGTTGCAGCCAATAACCTGAAAACAAGAGGTATGAAAAAACTGATTCTTGATTTGCGCGACAATGGAGGCGGTTATTTTACTGCCGCTACAGGTTTGGCCGATCAGTTTTTAGCCGAGAACAAACTTATTGTATACACACAGGGCAAACATGAGCCACGTACCGATTATTTTTCTACGGGCACTGGCGCTTTTCAAAATGGCAAACTGGCTATCCTGATTAATGAAAATACTGCTTCGGCCAGCGAGATTGTAGCTGGAGCCATCCAGGATCTGGGACGCGGAATCATTGTTGGCCGCCGTTCTTTTGGTAAAGGCTTGGTACAAGAGCAATTTGCTTTTGGCGACGGCTCTGCATTGAACTTAACCATCGCCAGATATTACACACCATCCGGTCGTAGTATCCAAAAGTCGTATAAAAAAGGTTACGACGCCTACAAACACGAATTGGACGAACGCATGATGGATGGAGAGCTTACCGGAGACCGGACCTCTTTTCAAGATTCTATTGAGAAAACCGAAGGCGTAAATATCCAACCAACAAAAAAAAATAAACCTTTGGGCGGTATCCAGCCCGATGTATTTGTGAAATTAGATACAAACGGCTACAATAAATTTTATACCAATTTAGTGAGCAAAAAAGTGCTTTCTGATTATGTATTTAATGTACTTACCAATAAGTACAGTGCCAGTTTTGTAGAACAGAATATCAATATCTTTACTATAAATGATAACGATTTTAAGGATTTCATCGGATTTCTTCAGCGCAAAAATGTTCAGATAGATCGTTTTCAATTGTACAATTCGAAGAATGTAATCCTTAATGACCTGAAAGCTTTGCTTTGCCGTTATTATCTTGGCGATGTAGGTTATTATAAGGCCGCAAACCAAACCGACAACGCGGTAAGGCAAGCATTACTCAACCTTCAATAGCCATATTTTATACTTCACGGGAGATAAACCCGCAGGTTAAAAAGAATTTTAATTTCACAAAAACAATAAAATTCAATATAATATTCTTAATTTAAACACAATAACAACTCTATATTTTGTTTTATCTAATTTTGTCCGCAAATCATATTTTTATGGGAGCGAGCAAATTACAGGAAAAAGATCAACAGGTATTAATTGATCTATTAGAGAATGTTAAGAAACAGACCGATTTATTCTTAGGTTATCCCGTTTCGAAAGACTTCGATTACCAGGCACTTTCTGATTTTTTAAAATATCCGATGAACAACCTGGGTGATCCTTTTGTTGCTTCAACCTATGGCGTAGGCTCGCGTGAACTCGAAAAAGAAGTCGTTCAGTTTTTTGCTGAACTTTTCCGTGCGCCTGCAGATAACTGGTGGGGTTATGTAACGAATGGTGGCTCAGAAGGCAATCTGTATGGTTTATACCTTGCCCGAGAGTTACATCCAAAAGGAATGGTTTATTACTCCGAAGCTACACATTATAGTGTGCAAAAGAACCTGCACTTACTTAACATGTCGAATATCGTTATCCGCACCCAGGAAAATGGAGAAATCGATTACGAAGACCTTGAACATACCATTAGGATGAACCGCCACATGCCCGTTATTATTATGGCCAATATTGGTACCACTATGACCGAAGCACGTGATGATGTAGCCAAAATTAAAAGCATCTTAAAAAAACTGGCTATCCAACATTATTATTTGCACGCTGATGCGGCGCTTTCTGGCACTTACAGTGCATTAATCGAACCAAGACCAGCATTCGATTTTGAAGATGGTGCAGACAGCATTGCCATTAGCGGTCACAAGTTTTTTGGTGCACCCATGCCTTGCGGTGTGGTGATTGCCAAAAAATCGAACCGTGATCGGATTGCACGTTCGGTGGCTTATATTGGAAGTGTTGATACCACCATTACAGGCTCTAGAAATGGCCATAGCCCCTTATTTTTATGGCACACCATTAAACGTTTGGGTATAGCAGGTTTAAAAAGCAGAGCCATGCACAGTTTAGCAACTGCAGCTTATACCGAACAGAAACTTAAAGCGCTTGGTATTGCTGCATGGCGAAATGCAAATGCCATAACCGTAAATTTCCCTGCCCCATCTGCAACAATCTGTAAAAAATGGCAGTTGGCAGCGGAGCAGGGAAATACACATATCATCTGTATGCCAAATGTCATGCAATCACATATCGATCTTTTGATTGCCGACCTAAAAGCAGAAATGGTGTTGCAGGATTGATGCTATGCAAACATTTTAATGAAGCTGACGTTTAATAACGATGCTAAATTAGTACTGACATCTAAACAGATTTATATGAAAATAATAATTGTAGGTGCAACGGGCACACTGGGCAAAAAAGTAGCTGAAGCTTTTGCTCAAAAACACGAGATCATCCGTGTAGGAAATACCAAAGGTGATGTTCAGGTAGATATTACCAATGAAGCATCGATTAAAGCCATGTTTGAGCAGATTGGTGCATTCGATGCCCTGATCAGCACCAGTGGAAAAGGTCCTTTTGTGCCAGTAAGCCAGATGACGGGTGAAGTATTTAAGCGTGGCTTATTGGACAAACTATTGGGCCAGGTTAATCTGGTGCTTATCGGTCAGCATTACATTAATAAAGGTGGGTCATTTACGCTAACTTCGGGCATATTGGCTGATCATCCGGTAGCTGCTGGTGCGGCACTAAGCGCAATAAATGGAGGATTAAATTCTTTTGTTCTCGCTGCTGCTCCAGAACTCGAAAATGGGGTTCGTGTAAACGCTATCAGCCCTAACGTGGTTGAAGATTCACCTGCTTATTTCGATTCATTTCCGGGCGAAATTCCGGTTAGTATGGAGAAAGTGGTTAAAGCTTACGAGAAAAGTGTGCTGGGCATTATAACAGGCCAGGTAATAAAGGTTTATTAATTGCGCTCCGCATTTTTAAGACGTTTTTTTAACAAAAGCTTGTTCTAAATTTTTGGTTATTCAAAAGCCAAAGCTTTATATTAGTCTACCTAACAAACTCAAGCATGATAGAAACAGAACGCCTCATTTTAAGACCATTAACACACGATCAGCTTTTAAAATACATTAAAGATGATCATTCTTTAGAACAAGAGTTTGGCCTTTTACCAACCAAAAAAAATATTTCTCCGTCGCTTCAAGATGCTTTGCAAGAAACAATTTTACCTAACGTTCTCAACAAGGATAAAGATTACCTGTACCATACCTTATGGACAATCATATCTAAACCCGACCATAGAATGGTAGGTGATATCTGTTTCGTTGGTGAACCCGATCCAAATGGTGAAATTGAAATCGGTTATGGCACTTACGAAGAATTTAGAGGTAAGGGCTTTATGACAGAAGCCGTTGGCCGCTTAATAGAATGGGCTAAGCAACAGCCAAAGGTGAAATCGGTTTTTGCCGCTACCACTAAAGATAATGTAGCCTCGTATTCCATTTTAGAAAAAAATAACTTTATCCATATTGGAGAAGTTGATGATATGTTGAGCTGGAAAATTGAATTGAAATAATTTAAATCAATTGCGTTCGTTTGCATTGAAGGCAATCCATTTATTTTTAGAATCGATTATTAAACTTTACCCTATGCGTTATCTGCTTTCCTTTTTACTTTGTTTATCTGCCTTTGCCTCTTTCGCGCAAAATCCAAAAATAAAAATCAAACATTTAACTGGCGATCTTTATATTTACACCACATACAATACCTATAAAGGCACTTTAACAAATGCAAATGCCATTTACCTGGTTACCAATAAAGGTGTTGTCGTAATCGATGCTCCCTGGGATGTTACACAGTTCCAGCCATTTTTAGACTCTATTCAGGCTAAACATCACCAAAAAGTAGTACTGGCCATTGCCACACATTCGCATGGCGATCGCGCAGGCGGTTTAGCATTTTTTAAAAGTAAGGGCATAAAAACCTATACCAATAAATTAACCGACGAAATTCTGAAAGCGAATAAAGCGCCGCGCGCAGCCTACACTTTTACCAACGACACTACATTTACCCTAGGGCAATATAAAATAAACACTTACTATGCCGGCAAGGGGCATACAAATGATAATCTAGTGGTTTGGTTTCCAAAAGACAAAGTTTTATTCGGCGGCTGCCTGATTAAAAGCACCAAAGCAGATGATTTGGGTTATATCGGAGAGTCCGATTTAGCCGCATGGCCAAAAAGCATCGAAAAGTTAAAGCAGAAATACCCCGACACCAAATTTGTGATTACCGGGCATGATGCCTGGGGAAACAGGGAATCTTTAGATCATACGCAGAAGCTGTTGAGGGAGAAAAAGTAAATATCCCTATGTCGTTATACATCTAAGGGGTGCAGAGGCAAGTTCAGCATAACGATCGTTTATGGTAATCTTTCAGTTGCTATAGCTCGATCTCAAACAGACTTAAACTAATTCCTTCATAGTGTTTTGGTAGTCCATCAGTTTTTTCCATGGTTACTACACCAACATAATCAAAACCGCAACCTGTATAATATTCGAGCAGTTTTTCATTGTCTGCCCAGGTATCCATTCTGATAAATTTAATGCTGTTTTTTGCCGCGTAATCTTTGGCCCATCTGATAATCTCTTTCACAAAAGAATAGCCTCTAAATTCGGGATGGGTTACAATCCGATGGATATAAATCGCATCGTGATCCCGATCACCCCAAATCAAGCTATCGTTAAAGGTAATGGCAAATACACAGGCTACAACGCCGTCTACCAGAATTTTATATTGACGGTTTTCATCGATTTCGGTCTGCACCATTTCTCTGCTAAAGCCTTGCCAGTGTTTGTTAAACACTTTTTTTTGATGGGCTATAGCCATATCATAAAATTCGAAAATGATATCGATATCAGTTGCCCGGCTATTTAGAACTTGTAATTGCATGAGGCAAAGGTAAGGGTATTTTTTTACCACAGATAAGGAGGATCGTCATTTCGACTGGAGCAAAACAAAAACAGGGCTATTTCTGAAAGAAACAGCCCTGTTTTAAATACGTTGGTTTTTCGGCATATTCGCCTTAGGCCTTCAACCTTTTAACCTTCCACCTCAAACTTACTTCTGTCTGAAATAAATTTGGATCGGCGCACCGGAAAAATCGAAATTTTCTCTCAATTTATTCTCGATGAAACGTTTATATGGATCTTTAATGTACTGTGGCAAGTTGCAGAAAAAAGCAAACATTGGCGAAGTAGCATTAATTTGCGTGATGTATTTAATCTTAATGTGTTTTCCTTTTAATGCCGGTGGTGGGAATTTCTCGATCAGCGGCAACATCACATCATTTAATTTAGATGTAGGGATTTTCTTGCTCCGGTTTTTATAAACTTCTAAAGCTGCTTCAATGGCTTTAAAAATACGCTGCTTGTTTAATACGGACGTGAAAATGATCGGCACATCGGTAAACGGGCGGATACGCTCGTGGATCTGCTCTTCGAAAGCCTTCATCGTTTGCGTATTTTTTTCGATCAAATCCCATTTGTTAACCAGAATTACGATACCTTTTTTGTTCTTCTCGGCCAGGTGGAAGATATTGATATCCTGACTTTCAATTCCTTCTACAGCATCGATCATCAATACCACAACATCAGCCTCTTCTAAAGCTTTAATGGTACGCATTACCGAATAAAACTCTAAGTTTTCTTTAACCTTTGTTTTTTTACGTAATCCGGCAGTATCGATCAGCATAAACTCATGACCGAACTGGTTATAATGAATTTTGATCGAATCGCGGGTTGTACCTGCATTTGCAGTAACAATATTACGTTCCTTCCCAATTAATGCATTAACCAGAGACGATTTACCCACATTCGGACGACCAGCAATGGTAATCTTCGGCAATTGATTTTCTTCTTCCGGAATGTCTTCGAAATTTTTAACAATCTCATCCAACAACTCTCCTGTTCCAGAACCCGTCATTGACGACAATGGATATACTTCGCCCAATCCGAAACCGTAAAAAGTATGGATTTCGTTATATAAAGCAGTATTATCTACTTTATTTGCACAAACAAAAACGGGTTTATTACTTCTGCGCAATACCTGAGCAATATCATCATCTAAATCGGTAATGCCTGTGGTTACATCCACCATGAAGATTAAAACACTAGCCTCTTCAATGGCGATCATTACCTGCTCGCGGATAGCAGCTTCATAAACATCTTCTGAGTTGGCTACATAACCACCAGTATCGATTACCGTAAATTGTCTGTCTGTCCACTCCCCCACTCCATAGTGTCTATCGCGGGTTACGCCGCTCATATCATCTACAATGGCCTTACGGCTTTCGGTTAATCTGTTAAAAAGGGTGCTCTTGCCTACGTTTGGCCTGCCTACGATGGCTATAATATTACTCATGGTGTTCTTTTGATAGTTAATGGCTTATAGTTAATGGTCGTGATGTTTGGGCAAGCTGCCCAAACTATTTGGCTATCAGCCATTGACTATCAACTACTAACCGATTTATTTCGGGCTGCAAAGGTACGGTTATTTTTTCGTAACCTCTATTAATATTAATTTTTATACTTTTCTAAAAGTCCTTTTATTACTTCTTCGGTTAACTGATTTCCCTGCAATAAGGGGAAGCCCTCCCACCTTACAATTCCTTTCGGATCGATAAGAATAGCATGCGGAATACCTTTAACCTGAAGCGAGTCTTTTACTGTCCCTTTCGTGTCGATGGCTTCAAAATAGTTGATTTTAGGATTATTAAAAGCTTCTACCTTTTCAGCTGCTTCATCAGAAACACCAATAATCACAATCTTATCGGCATATTTCTTTTGAATATCGTTTAATGTAGGGATATATGCCCTGCATGGTCCGCACCAGGTTGCCCAAAAATCGATCAGTACAAATTTCCCTTTGGTATCGGGCTGTTTTGAAATCCATTTTTCAACAACCAGGTCTGGTGCTTTTTCGTTCAGGATAGATTTCGCCCACAATTTTTTACCATTGTTTGTTTCCTGAGCAAAAACTGCTGTACCGATCAGCAGCAGGAGAAACGTTAAATTTTTCTTCATATCCTAAAAATCGAAATTAATTATCGTAACCGAAGCTTTTTAAGTAATTCTTTTTACTTCTCCAGTCGGGAATTACCTTCACAAACATCTCTAAGAAAACCTTATTGTCTAAAAATTTCTCGATCTCTAAACGTGCTTCGGTACCTACCTTTTTCAACATGCTTCCGCCCGTACCGATTAAAATATTCTTTTGCGAATCGCGTTCGACCACAATTTCTGCCGTAATCCTGATCATGGCACCTTTACCATTTTTCATTTCTTCTTCTTTAAAACTCTTCACAATGACCTCGGTACTGTAAGGAATTTCTTTCTGATAATTAAGGAAGATTTTTTCACGGATAATCTCCGAAACGAAGAAACGTTCTGAGCGATCGGTTAAATCTTCTTTGTCGTAATATGGCGGGTGTTCTGGCAACATTTCGAGCACGCGATCCAATAATCCGTCGACATTATGTTTATGTAAAGCCGAAATTGCATAAATAGCAACCGGATTTAGCTTCTCCTGCCAGTAGGCAATCTTCTCATCAACCTGTTCTTGTAATGCTTTATCTATTTTATTGATGAGTACAATTGTTGGGATATTACGGTTCAGAATTTTCTCCATTACGTCTTCCTCGTCATGCTCTTCGTTGATGTCGGTTACGAATAAAAGTACGTCTGCATCGGTCAAAGATCCGTTAACAAAGCTCATCATACTCTCTTGTAAACTGTATTTTGGCTTAATTATACCCGGCGTATCAGAGAAAACGATCTGATATTCTTCTTCATTTACGATACCTAAAATGCGGTGTCTTGTGGTTTGTGCCTTAGGAGTTATAATGCTAAGTCGCTCGCCTACAAGCACATTCATGAGGGTAGATTTACCTACATTTGGTTTACCTATTATACTAACAAAACCTGCTTTATGCGCCATTAAAATATTTTTTAAAAAAAATTTGCAGCACAAAGAAACGAATTATATCTTTGCATTCCAATTCGGAAACAGAGTTAAGGATTTAATTCAAAGAAAAAACGAGTTGTATAGCGTGCGGGGTGGAGCAGTTGGTAGCTCGTCGGGCTCATAACCCGAAGGTCGCACGTTCGAGTCGTGTCCCCGCTACCAAAGAGTTGAAAGACACTCTAATTTAATGGCCCGTTCGTCTAGGGGTGAGGACGCCAGATTTTCATTCTGGAAACAGGGGTTCGATTCCCCTACGGGCTACGAAACCGCGCAAAAGCTGAGCGGTTTTTTTTATCAGTTTCAATACTGCAAAATTGAAGGTTGGTATTTCCCTTAAAAATACATGAGAGTGCGGGGTGGAGCAGTTGGTAGCTCGTCGGGCTCATAACCCGAAGGTCGCACGTTCGAGTCGTGTCCCCGCTACCAAAGAGTTGAAAGACACTCTAATTTAATGGCCCGTTCGTCTAGGGGTGAGGACGCCAGATTTTCATTCTGGAAACAGGGGTTCGATTCCCCTACGGGCTACGAAACCGCGCAAAAGCTGAGCGGTTTTTTTTATCAGTTTCAATACTGCAAAATTGAAGGTTGGTATTTCCCTTAAAAATACATGAGAGTGCGGGGTGGAGCAGTTGGTAGCTCGTCGGGCTCATAACCCGAAGGTCGCACGTTCGAGTCGTGTCCCCGCTACCAA
>NZ_JBXANE010000002.1:174219-220245 GCF_058801365.1 Pedobacter sp. GW822-FHT03F06 | reverse complement strand
TTTTAATGGCCCGTTCGTCTAGGGGTGAGGACGCCAGATTTTCATTCTGGAAACAGGGGTTCGATTCCCCTACGGGCTACTTAAGTGAACAATCTATTAGGATTGTTCACTTTTTTTATGAAACTAACTTTTTGACTATAAGTGATTTAAAAGTGTAGTTTCTTCAAAATAAAGGTGTTCGACAATTCATCGAAATCTTAACTTAATTTCAATTTCTTTTAAAAAACTTCCTGAGTTGGTTAAGCAACCATTTAGGTGTTCGATTTACCCTTAAGGTCATTGACTATTTCTGTATCCTCGGGACGTCTAAATCTCTTAGCAAGCAAATAGAGAAAGTCCAAAATTATACCCGCCTGAATTTCAAGCCCCAATTTGCCAATGCAATGCAGTCTTTATTGTTATTTTAAAATTCCTCTTCTGCCATTGCGTTATTTAAGAACACTCCTGTATTATTCCCTGTCGATACAGCATATGATACAGCACGAAGAGGATTGCTACTGTCTCCACAAGCGAATACATTATCCACCGTTGTTTTCTGAAATCCATCTACTTTGATAAGTCCCTGTTCTGTCAATTCACAACCCAATAATTCGGGGATTTTACAGTGTTGTTCAAAAGGAGGTCTTGAATAGATAACTTTTAATTGAAAAGTTGAATTGTCTGAAAAAATTATTTCTTCAACAACTCCGTTTTTGTGTTTCAATGAGGTGATCTCCTTTTCAACTATTGAAATATTGTGTCTTTTGATTTCATCGGTTTGCTCTTGTGTCAGTTCCGACTTTCCATTGGTAAATATCGTCAAATCCTTTGTCCAGTTATGAATGAGCCGAGCCAGATGAAATGCACCATATCCATTTGCAAAAATCCCTGTTTTTTGATTCCTTACTTCATATCCGTGGCAATAGGGACAATGAAGCACTGTAATTCCCCAACATTCAGAAAACCCCTTAATGTTTAGCATTTTGTCTTTTAACCCAGTTGCAAAAACCAGTTTTTTAGCAGAAAATATTTTTCCTGATTGGGTCGAAATCTCAAATCCTTTGTCGGTTTTTGTTCCGTTAACGGCAAGGTCAGTTATGAATTTTACTGTGTCGTATTTCAATACTTCAATTTTTGCTTTTTCCGCAATAGCGCTTGGTTTTTCTCCGTCTTGCGTAATGAAGTTATGTGAATGAGGTGTTTGTCGGTTACAGGGCAAACCGCTGTCAATAATTAAAACACTTCTTAATGCTCGTCCCAAAGCCATTGCTGCCGAAAGTCCTGCATAGCTTCCGCCAACTATGATTACGTCAAATTTTTTGTTATCTGTCATCTCGTTAAAATTTGAAAATGCTGTTAATGATAAAGGTAGAGCTAAAACTGATAAAGCAAGCCCCCCTTGTTTAATTAGTTCTCGTCTTGATATTCTTTTCGGTTCAGTCATTTGTTTTTTAGATTTGTGCAATATCACTTGACGCTTGCCAGCTTCATCTTAATTTTCATCATTACAGAGTCTGGCAGTATTCCTGCTAAAATGGAATTAAACCGGTTTTGAAAGCCTACAATTTTCTTTCCTTTTCCATGTAGCAACAGATTCACTCCTTCAGTAGCCACTGTTTTTACAGAAGTGGGCTTGTTGGATTTCAACAGATTGGTTTCCCGCATTTCCGGTGAAATAAATGCTGTTTCTGTAACCCCAGGGGCAAGCGTGGTAACCACTACGCCAGTTCCTTCCAGCTCAGCAGCGAGGGTTTGCGAAAAGGCTAAGACAAAAGACTTGGTTGCTGAATACACCGACTGGTAAGGGAAAGGTAAATATGCAATAACTGAAGACACGTTCATGATTCGGCCCGACTTTCTGGCCGCCATGTCTTTTGCAAACAATTTGGTAAGGATAACCAGGCTGCTGATGTTGAGATCGATCATATTCAACTCCATGTCCAGCGAGCTTTCCAGAAAACTTCCATACTCGCCAAATCCGGCATTGTTAACCAAATGAGATACCTGATAGTTTGCTGATTTGATATCATCAAATAACTGGGTCGCTTGCTCTGTTTTGCTTAAGTCTTTGGGTATGTAATGTACGACGATCCCGTATCTGGAAGATAATTCCTGCTGCATGGCTGCCAATTTATCCTCGCTGCGGGCAGTGAGGATCAGATTGTATTCTAAAGCCGCAAGCTGTTGGGCCATTTCGTAGCCAATTCCGGATGATGCTCCGGTTATTAGGATGTATTGTTTCATTTTGTTCTTTTTTTATGAATGATTAAATACTTTCAATGGAAGGTGGTATAAGCTTATACATAACAGGCGTTACAATTCTTGAAAGAATGGTTGAACTGATCAATCCACCAATCAGCACAATTGCCAATGGCGCGATAAGTGGATTGGGATTCCAGGCGAGGGGAATTAATCCGCAAATAGCGGTTATGGACGTAAGCACAACCGGCAAAAAACGGGTTTCTCCTGCTATCTTAATTGCGCTGTCAATGCTATGTCCTTCAGCCCGCAACTGGTTGGTGAAATCAACGAGTAACAGCGAATTCTTGACCTGTATGCCAGACAAACCAATGAAACCAATGATAGAAACTATTGACATCGGATGGCCGGTGATCAATAGCATTACCACACCACCCAAAATCCCTAATGGAATAATAGATAGTACAATGATGATACCTTTAAACGTTTTGAATTGCAGTAACAGAACTCCAATAAAAAGGAATGTACTTAACAGGATAACTGACAAAAAATTTCCACCCAGTGTATCACCTTCCGATTCCGCTTCACCAGATAGCTTGTAATAGTATCCAGGTGGCATTTTAAGTTTGTCCAGTTGCGGAACAATATCCTTTAGCACATCGTTTGCATATACACCTTCTTTAGTTAGGGAGGTAACCTTTGCGAAACGCGATTTATTAAAATGATTTATTGCCGTAGGCGATGTTTCAAAAGAAATGGTTGCAATCTGATTAACCAATACAGGAACACCTTGTATATTATTCACATAAAGGTTTTTAAATGCATCTAAATTTGAAAATTTATCCCTGGTAAGCGTTAAAACAACATTGCGTGAGTCGCCCCTGTCATCTATATAATCACCAACAGTTAATCCTGCTACCGCCATTCGAATTACCTTATCAACATCGCTTGTAAGCACACCCAATGTGCGGGCTTTTTCTTTGTTTATTTCTATTTTAACATCCGACTTGTAGGTGTTTAATTCATTATTGATGTAAACAGTTCCTGGATGTTTGCGTAACAGATCTTCCACTTTAAAGGAAAGCTCACGCAATTTATTTGGGTCTTCGCCAAAAACCCTGACCACTATGTTTGCTTCTATCGGGGGGCCCTGCTCAAAATCTTTCACTTCAATTTTGGCATAAGGAAACTCTTTAAACTTTTGCCTTAGCTGCTTAACCAACCCTACTTTAGTATGAGGACTTGCCTCATCATCCATTTGTACAAAAACCTGGGCAAAGTCGGGCTTAACATCCTGTTGGTGTACGTTGTAATATATCTGAGGGTTTCCTTTGCCTACATTGCTTGTATAATATACAATCTCTTTGTGTTGCTTTAATTCATATTCTACAAGTTTAGTCACACGATCACTTTCAGGAATATCAGCCTGCAATGGCATTTTGATATTGATAAGAAACATTGGCTTTTCAGAGGTGGGAAAAAGTTTGAATCCTGCTTTTGTAAATAAGAAAAAGGCGAGAGCACTAAGTATTAATGATATTCCAATGGTTGCTTTAGGATATTTTAAAGCCCGTGGCATAATACCGCGATAACTGTAGGTGAGAAATTTTTGCAGTTGCTTCAGAAAAAAATTGCCTTCCCCATGTGTATGTGTTTTCAATAACCGGCTTCCCATAAAAGGAACCAGCGTTAAAGCCACGATCATTGATGCCAGCACACTGGTGATAACAGCCATGGGCAGACTGCGCATAAATTCACCAGCTGAATCCGGTAGGAAGGCAAGAGGCAAAAACGCAATTACCAAAGTGGCTGTACATCCTACAACTGCTACACCTATTTGTTTAGTGCCTTTCAGAACTGCATCCATTCGTGAATGTCCTTCCCTAAGCCATCGCTCTATATTTTCTACTACCACAATGCTGTCGTCGACCAATAACCCTAAAGCCACAACGAGGCCAACAATGCTTAGCTGGTTCAAAGAAAATCCCAATAAGTTCATCGCAATAAGCCCTAATGCTAAAGAAAGCGGAATGGAGATCATCACAATCAGTGATGCCCTGAATCCCAAAGGCAATAAAGTAATGACCACCAGAAGAATGGCCAGGGCAAAATCAAATCCGAGATGTCCCAAACGTTGTGAAACCATAGTAGCCTGGTCGAAAGTTTTGACAAGCTGGATATTAGAAGGCAATCTTTTAGAAAATTCTTCCAGTATTGGCAGAAACTCTTTCTGCACTTTCGTTATATTAACATTGTCTTTCATCGCTGCTGTAACCAGGACACAACGATGTCCATTTACACGTGTAATATGGCTGACCATTTCGTTTTTATAACTTACTTCCGCTACATCTTTCAGGTATATAATCTTTCCATTGGCATTGTAGACGACGGTATTGGCAACGTCCTCCACGTTCTTCAGCTTACCACTGGTCTTTACATTAAAAATCTTACTCTCTAGGTTGATGCTTCCTCCGGGAATGTCTGCTGCTTCACTTTGTAAACTACCAATAACTACGTTTAGCGGAATTTTCAGTTGTGCCAGTTTGTCCAATTGTACATCAATCCGGATTTCCTGTTCCGGCATTCCGGAATACTTGACTTCTTTCAGGCTTGTTATTTTCTCCAGATTTGTTTTCAGGATATCAGCTTCATCTCTTAGCAGTTTATCGGAAGCATTACCTGAAACCAATGCAACCTGTAAAATTTTGACATCGGAAGAAGAAATCTTTTCTGTTTTGATAAGATAGATATCCTTAGGAAGCTCGCTATTTTTTAAAGCGTTTATTTCTGTTGATATTTCCTGGTATTTATTGTCTATATCAACGCCATATTTGAATTTAACCTGGATTGCCGCTACACCATCCTCAATTGTAGTAAGAATTTTATCAATGTTTTCCAGGCCGTAAATTTTATTTTCAATTGGTTTTGCCACCTGCTCTTCCATGTCTTTAGGACTTGTGCCCGGATATATCACAGTTATAAGATATTCGGGTGGATGTATAGTTGGATCTTCCGAACGGGGCATTGTAAACAAAGCGAGTACACCAACTACTGCAAACAGCAGAAATATAATGAGGGTGAACTGATAATTTTTTACGGCAAAATTTGTAATCTTCATATCTGTTATTATTACCTGATGATTTTTATTGTAGATTTTTCGTTGAGGTAGGCACTATTGGATATCACGATTTCTTTTACTCCGTCAAGTCCATCTTTTAGATAAACCTGTTGATTGTCGAACCTTGAAATAGTTATCGGAATTTTCCTGACCTTATTAGCTCCATCGGGTGTAAATACGAATGCTTTATCACCATCCGCTTCTACTAACGATCCGTATGGGATGACCTTAACATTCTCACCCTGGTTTGTAGCTATTTCCGCTTTGCCGAACATGCCCACCGCCGGTTTTATGTCGTTTAATTTCAATTTCAGTTCTACCTGAAAGGAGCCAAGTGTAGGATCTGCTGCCTGTGACTTGCGAAACACGAAGGCGTCAAATTTCTTATCAGCATATCCATCCAGCGTCACTGTTGCCGTTTGTCCCTGATTAATCGCTGCCCACTCCCGGTCAGTTACGCCGACTTTAAGTATGTAGTTATTATTTTGCCGTGTTTCGTTAATGGCAAGCACTGGCATACCAGGCGCAATCACTTCCCCTTCACTGGCGATTTTCTGACTTACAAACCCATCAGAGGCTGCATATATTTTTGAATAATGTGCATTAAAGGCAACGGCCTCCTTTGCTTTGTAAGCAATATCCAGGGCTGTCTTTGTGTTTTGCAACTGCTCCAGTGTAAAAACGCTGTCTTTGTAAAGATTAGCCGCTCGTTCATAATCACGTTGCGCCTTGTCTACATTTAAACTGGACTGTGATAGGCCGGCGGCAATTTCTGTTGAATTGAGTGTGGCGAGCAACTGCCCTTTGCGGAAGAACTGACCTTCTTCTACAAAAACACGGCTAATTACGCCGCCTATTTTGAAAGAATATTTAGCTTCATTTTCTGTGCTTACGAGACCTGTAGCACTTATTTTTTGTGGTAATCCTAACGCAGATACAGCAGAAACCTTTACAGGGATAACATCTGCTTCTCCCAATGATTTTTTTGCTTTCTCGTTCTCCTTACAAGAAAATAAAACCAATATTATTGCAGTAAGGCTGAGTATTTTTATTTTTTTCATATAGTTTGATATTTATTTATTGAATGATGAAACTTGCATTGGCGCGTTCTATTTCTGCCTGCTTTTTCAATGTGTCGTAAAGTGAAATATTTACCTGCAGTTGGGCAGATACCAGTTGGTTTTGTGCATCCAGCAGCTCTATGTAAAGTGCAATGCCTTCTTTGTACAGCCGCAATTCATCCTTATAATATTTTTCAGAGGAAGCCACTTGTGAAACAGCAGCATTGTAATTGATAAGAGCAGTACTAAATGAATTGGCAGCAATACTAACCTGTAATTTCAGCTGCTGCTCGGTATTACTTATCTGCGATTCAATCGCTTTAGCATCTGCCTTCGCCTGGTTTACTCTGTATTTATTTTTACCTCCAGAAAAAATATCGAAACCAAGTGAGATCCCGAAAAAATAATAAGGCGATTTATCATTTACTTTAAAGTCAAAAGCCTGTGACCCTACATCAAGAAAGGAATTAAGTTTTGGTATTTTGTAGGAGTTTGCAAGACCAATAAGGTTCTTATTGATTGCGGCTGCTGTATTTAACTTTAATAATTCTTCTCTTTTATTGATAGCAGTATTATCTGCAACCTGTGGGTCAGGAATATTAGTTATTGAATCAATAAGTACGGGAGTGGTCAGCGGTTGGTTGATTAAGAAATTAAAAAAATCTCTGGCATTAGCACGGTTTATCATGGCTGTATTCAGTTGCGCAGTAATTTTTATTACTTCATTATTGCTCCTTGCAACTGCCGTGCGGTTTACTTTTTGATTATTAAAAAGAGAAGTGTTTATCCTTTCATTTTCTTTTACAAGTGCAAGGGCATTTTCATAAATCCCGATGGCTGTTGTTACCTGTAAATAATTATAATAAGCGATTTTGATTTCTTTTGCAAGTTCCCGCTTGTAAATGGCTATTTCTATCTTTTGCAAATCATACTGCTGGGTTTTTATTTTTTTATTGTAAGCTATTTCTGCATTGATGACCGGAAAAGTGGTATGTAGTTTTACATCATAAAAATGATTGGGGTTCAGCAGTACACTTTGGTTTTGTATTTGCGGAAAATTATTGGTGCCTGTCAGTTGGTTAAGCGTTTTGTAAACTGGATTCATTAAATCTCCCACCGGAATATCCACTGTGCGTCCGCCACCTGCAAGGGTATAGCTTCCATTAAACTCAACATTGGGGAGGAATAACGATTTAGCTTCTTTCAAAGCCCACAGGCTTTTATCAAGTAAAAATTGCTGCTGGCGGATTGTTTCATTACTGCTGAGACCCGTGCGGATATACTGATCCAGGTGTGTTTGCGCATAAGCGCTGCCAACCAATAACAATAAAAATAGCGTGAGTATTTTTTTCATCTTATTTTATTTTAAATTATTGAACATAATAAACTTAATGAACAATGTTCATAAAAGGGGTAAAAAAATTTATAGCTTACTTATAATTTTCAAAAACTCATCATATGCCTCTGTTACTATGTTTTCAGGGTTTTTAATACTCACATTTTTTGTACGCCCCCCTATTTCCAGGCTACACATGCCATGCACACAACCCCATATCAGAAAAGACAGCGGCTCCAGTTTATGCCCTTCGAAATGGCCAGCACTAATACATTCCTGCACTGTTGTTCGTAATACCTCGAAGTTAGCGGTTCCCTCTTCCCACTCTTTTTCCTGCATATCATTCAGAAACTCCATTGGCGCCTTTAAACTGAACATCAGGTCATATTTATCGGGATTCTCCATTGCATACTGAATATAAAGCTGCCCCATGGCTTTTAGCCGCTCCATCGGATCTTTTACATTATATAGTACCCTGAATTGCCCTCCCAGTTCGGTAAAGCACTGCGTGTGCAGGGCATGGAGGATGGCATTCTTATCCTTGAAATAAATATAAACAGTGCCGATACTGTAATCAATTGCATCAGCAATATTGCGGATGGTTGTCTGGTTAACACCTTTTTCAACAAACAACTTCATTGATTCTTTTAGTATCAGGGCTTTCAGTTCTTCTTTTTCTCTTGCTTTGCGGTCTGCGCTACTCATTGTTGAATAAATTTGAGCACAAATAAAATGAACATCGTTCACTTTTCCAAATAAATTGATTTTTATTTTTGAAATTTTATCATTAGTGAACCTATATCAGCCAACATTCTTCATTTTCAGCCCAAATAAGCGGAAAGTTTTAAGGTAATAATTTTAGGGAATTTGATTCAAGCGTTTTGTCAGGCAGACCGGACCTTGGATAAAATTTGAACGGATTTTACTCCAATCTATTTTAATGTCATTTCTTGTCAGACGTTCCTCTTTTCGGTTAAAACACAGGTATTAAGTGGATCTACTTTTGTGAGATCAAAAATTGACAATCATGAAATTAATAATTCATAAATGTTTATATCCTTGCCAATCCAAAGTCAAAAACGACTTGATTTTCTGGATATAGATCTCTGGAGTAATTTTTCCAAAAGGTCTAAAAAATTAAAAAGCGGTTCAAAGAATTTCCCGTTAGGGCTACGAAAACCCGCTAACAAATGAATTGTTAGCGGGTTTTGTGTTTTTACTGAAAATTATTTAAGTAAAAATTATTGATAAGGTGAACGTCTTACCCTTCAATAATTCACTAACTCAATAAGTTTTATAAACCGTAGTGTCTAAGGATCTGGCTGCTCTTCAATAATTAAGCGCTTGTATCATAAATATAGATTTGTCATCCTGAGCCTGTCGAAGGACTTAGTTAAATATAATTTTATGTGTTTCGACAAGCTCAACATGACAAAAATCTAAGGATAAAATACGTTTATGATACAAGCTCTCTAAGTTGTTCTTACTTCATAGCCAGTTGCTGATCATCAGCCTCAGCCATTTCTTTATAAAAAGCCTTAAACTGGTCGATCTTATCTAAAGGAACATAATCTTTCTTTAATGCAAAACTCCGCTTTAAAACGAGTTTATTTCCTTGTTGTACACTCTCTAGTTTAAAATCGACAAAATCATTGCTTAGTTGAACCGCTTTAAAAGGCTGAACCATAGCTTTTCCGATTGGAAGCTCTAATGATAATTCCTGATTAGACTCATCAACACCAAATAACTGGGTAAGATCGATACCAAATTTCCGGGGCGAAACCACTTGCAAGGCTGTTGCATACGATTTGTTTGACCACGGAATAGAAAATATCGACATGCCCGCTACACTTTTGCTTACATTAAGCAATTTATATGAACAGGCTGTGCCCACCGTATCTGATGTAGCTTTCGAAGTATTGAGGTTAGTAAAACTAAGGTTATAAATTTCGTTTTCTGGGTAAATGCCAGTCAGGTCTTCCTTCATTTTCTTGATTTGATCTGCACTGCTCAAATCGTTAAAAACACTTCTGATATAACTAGACATCGATCCGGTATTCCAATTGGTTTCCTTAACCGTCATATCGGCATTTTCAAGCTTAACCTCGGTTTTGTAGCCCATCATATTTCTTCCTCTTATACCAGGATTAAATTTGGTTAAAGCTGTGCCTGTTTTATTAATTTCGAGAATATTAGACCCCAGGAAAGTATTACTGAAAGTATTAAAAGGCAATGTTCCCGAAGTAAGCTCTACCCAATAATCTTTCCCTCCTATTGTAGATTTGGCAATACAGTGATTAAATTCGATACTAGGTAGCAACAGTGTATTTTGCCCACGATCTCTGGTGTTTACCAAAGCCAGTGTTGCTGTAATTCCAGCTTCTTTGCACATACTCACAAAAAGCGTAGATACATCTTTACAGTCGCCAATTCTTGTATTAATAACTGTTGATGGATTTTGAGGAATAATACCACTTTGCCTAAACGATACAGAGCTGTATGCGATGTTGGTAATGATGTAATTATAAATCATCTTGATTTTAGTTAAATCATCTAAATTACTTTTACCAGCAAACAAATCATTTACTACTGTTTTTATTTCATAACTGCTCCGCGCTTTAGCCGATGCAATATTGTCGTACCAATCTGCAATAAATTTCCAGTCGGGGATAGATGATAAATACAGCATATTGGTAACATCATCCATTGGAGGCATTTTATCCTCATACCTTAAGGCTTCCTGTTTATTCTTTTCCCATACATACAGGTCAAACTCATCCTTAGCCGTTTTAACTGGTGCAATGTCCTGCTGTGAAAAAACATATTTGAAAGCTTTATCGCGATGGATTAACAATGAATATTTAATGTTAAGATTATCCAAACCATCGCTAAAATAGAAAGAATCCCAGAAGTGGGTAGACATTGCCCCAACATGAAAATTTTCGATTTTATAGCGGATATTAATCACATCGCCAATTTCGAGGTTTGTAAATACCAGCTCACTGTTATTGGCTTCGGCAGGCACTTTTGTTCCATTGCTTTTTATTACCTCAGCAATTTCTACCGCATAATTCTGGTCACTGTTGTAAGGAATAACATATTCTTTAAAACTTTCAAGCCCTTTTTGGGTGAGTATTTTTGCAGTAAAATAGTGTTTCTCTTCTGATCCACCGTTTTCATAAACAACTTTCTGTACCTCATTGTTCAAAACCACAACCTGCCCATCGGGATATTCTGTTTTGGATGGCGCCTTGTTAACCATCACTTTAACATCAGGTTTATCGAAATAATCAAATACCGCTTTTTTATCCTGAAGTGTTCTTAATAACTGGATAACAGTGTAATTATTTGGATCGATCTGTAAACTCCTTTCGTATGCCTTAATACTTTTCTCTTTCTGTTTATTTGCATTATACAGCGTACCCAACTGAGAATACACAAATGCATTGTTAGGATCGATCTCGAGTACTTTTAAATATAATTTTTCTGCCTCATCATATTGTTGCAACTGATAGTAAATACCTGCAAGGTCGGTGTAGATGGAAAATCCGATCGGATCGTTCTGCAATTCCTTTTTGTAAATATCTATACCTGCATCGGTTTCTCCTTTATCCAAATGCAGCTTCGCTACATATTTAGCAGCCTTATAATCGTTATTTTCATCAATGTATTTCTGCAAAATATCAATCGCCTTAGGGTTCTTTCTAATCTGCACTTCGATCAGGTATTTTAAATTGACAATGTCTGCTGAATTCAAATATTGTGGATAAATTTTCTCAACCAGGTCTATAATTTCAGGTTGTTTTTTCTCCTGGCCGAGTATATTCAGTTTTTTCATCAACACCGTTTCATTCTCGCCATAAATTTTCTCCAGTTTAGCAAGAACTTCCTTTGCACGCACATAATCATTCTGTTGAAAGTGCTCCGTGTATACAAGTTCTAAAGCTAAAGAACATTCCGGATCGTGTGTTTTAATTTCTTCCCTGAGGGTTTCAATTCCTGTTCTATTATCGGCTTTAACAAACAGTTCTATCATCATCAGGTTGAGATAGGTACTTTCAGGAAAACGTTTTTTAAGTTTTTCCAGGATCAACCTTGCATCGAACACATTTCCTAAACGCAAATAAAGCTTAGCCATCATTAACTGATTTAAATAGCTCTGCGGTTTTGCTTTAAGGGCATCTTCGAAATATTTAAACCCAACTGGTTTTAGCTGAGCAGGAGCCGGACTCGTCTCTTTTGAATAGGCCTGCGGCGTACTTGTAGTAGAAAGATTGTTTAATGGCATTCCGTTGGCATCTGTTAAGCGCAGCATAAAATTTGATCTACCTGCATAGCTTTCGCCTATCTGCACCAAAACACGGTTATAGCCTTGATTTAACTTAATTGGTACAATGTATGCATCAAGGTCGTTGTTTCTTTCTTCAGATTCGCTGATTAAAAGCTGATCGTTTACCCAAACCTTTACCGATCCGGATACACCGATTCTTAACTGTGCCGTTGTACTTGCGGGTGCATTAACAAATGTTTGGGCAAATTGTAATGCATTTTCGTAGGTGTTATAATAAGTAAAATCAAACCATTTATCGTGCCGTACATAAGGTACCGTTCTCCAGCTAAATTTTCGGTTCTTTTTCCCTGTAAAAACATAATTAAGTTCTGGGTGGGCTAAAACATCATCGTACTGTTTATCGAAACCACTGGTCGAAATGTTCTCATACTCGCCTGTGATTAACCAATTTTCGATTTCGCCAATCTTACTGAAATACTGATCAGCTTCAGTGTATTGTTTTTTCTCTTCGAAATGCGAACCTAACGACGCGTAGGCCAATGCATTAATGGTACCGTCAACATCTTTTCTAGTGGCCAGTTTTTTATAAAACTCCAACTGGTCGGCCGTTTTTATCCTCGAAGCGTTATTGGGCAAATCGCTCCAAAGCGCAACAAGGTATGGTTGTGGGTTTTTGGAGGTATTGGATAATTTATTTAAATAGTTAAAACCTTCTTTGGCCGGCCGGTCCATTTCAGTCATCATATAGAGCGCAACATTTGCTTCATCTGAAAATGCAGGCTTAAGTGCTGCCTTGGTAAAAAAATCGCGTGCCGCTGTGCGGTTGTTTTTGAAAAAATATTCCCAACCTGGGTTCAAATTTGTTTGTGCCTGAATAGACGAAGAAACAAGAATTGAGAGAATTAATAGTTTAAATTTCATTTTGTAATTATAGAAAAAAAACAAATCTGAATCAAAGCAATTTAGATTAAAAATAAGTAAGAAAAACCTCACTCATTTACGGCGTTTAATGTGCAGGTAATATTTTCTAACTTAGATAATCAGACTAAAAAATAGAATTAAACTGCGATAGAAAAAAATGAAGAACAGATCGATGCAGATTAAGGGAACTTTTAAAGCAAATATGCAATTGCTTTGGGACGTTTGGACCAAACCCGAGCACCTTAAAAACTGGTGGGGACCAAAAGGATTTAGTGCCCCCATCCATAAAATGGATTTGCAGGCAGGTGGTGAATGGAAGCTCACCTTACATGGACCTGATGGTAAAGACTATGCCAACCGCAGCATTTTTAAAGAGATTATTCCACTTGAAAAAATTGTATTCGAACACTTCAACCCACATTTTTTCACTACAGTTCTTTTTGAGGCCAAGGATGAAGAAACCCAGATAAACTGGACGATGTTATTCGACACTCCTGAGATGCGCGAAACAATAGTTAAAGTGCATAAAGCGGAAGATGGGTTAAAGGAAAATATGGAAAGACTTGGAGAATACCTTTTTGAACTATCAACCGATTAGGTTAGGTCCCCTAAAAACTAACCAAGTCTTTCCATAAGATGTTCTATTTCTGAATTCACTATCTACATAGATGCTGACCACGAAGTAGCTATTAGGCCTTTAAAACAATAAAAACTGCTAATAAAACAAATTCAGTAGGACGATCGCAGAAATAGAAATAGTGCAAGAATTTTATTCCAGGCGGATCATTTCACCGGTTTTTACCGATTCATCGCAGGCAAAAGCAATCCTCAAGCTGTTTATCGCATCTTCTGTAGCATCGGTTAAATCGATATCTTCGGTAATGGCTTTTAGAAAATAACGTTGCTCGCGGTTGCACAGTTCCTGATGATCGGGTTCATCGGTTAAATCCACCCATTCATCAGCTTTGCTGAATTCATCATTGGCATCTAAATCGGCATGATGTATTTTAATCGATTCTGTTTTGGTATGCGCATCAATATTATCGGAGTTCCCGGCTGCACCTGCTTTTTTAGCTGTGATAGATACTGATCCTTTTGGGCCAAAAACATCTTTAATAAAAAAAGCATTATCGCTCACCATCGGGCCCCAGCCAGCTTCGTACCAACCAATAGAACCATCTTCGAAACGGATCTGCAGCTGCCCGTAATTGTAATTCCATTCCGGGATATCGTCAGTAAGCCTGGCTCCAATAGCACTCACCTGTACAGGCTTCGATCGGGTCATTTGGCACATAATATCGATATAATGCACGGCACAATCGACAATGGGGCTTAAACTTTTCATCAGGTTACGGTGTACCGTCCATTTGGGGCCATGACTCTGTTGATTCAGGTTCATGCGCATTACCAAAGGTTTTCCCATTTCCTGAGCGAGCGCTGTAAATTTCTCCCATGAAGGATGATAGCGGAGGATATAACCCACCAATAATTTTTTATTCGCTTTTTTAGCCGCTTCTGCCACCTTTATAGCGCCTGCTACACTATCTGCCAATGGCTTTTCGATAAACACATGGCAACCGCTTTCGAAAGATTTTATGGCATAAGCTTCGTGCGTATCGGGATAAGTAGAAATGCACACAGCATCGGGTTTGGTTATTTCAAGTGCTTCGTAAAAATCAGTATACAGATTATATTGTCCGCCTAATTTTTCGTTAAGTTTTTCTTTGCTTTTACCGGTAGAAACCAATCCGCAAATTTCAAAACCGGGTAAGGTGTGATAAGCTGTGGCATGGGACGCACCCATATTACCACAGCCTACTACTAATACCTTTAAATTCTTATTTCTTGTCGACATACTAATTCTTAAACACCCAATGTCCAGCCTTTGCGGTATTCGCGTTTCACAAATTGATTTACCTCGTCAAAATTGGTCACCTTCATATTTACTTTGTCCCAAAGCATTTTGATATCTCTGCCTGGGTAAGTGATTTTACCTGCTGCATCTCTGCGCTGCACATCTGTTCCTCTAATGGCCAAATTGGCTATCAATAAAGTTTCGGTAAGTGGTCCGGCAATTTCAAAGGGCGAACTCAGCTCCATTTTCCCGTAACCAGCAATCGCGGCTTCGGCAAACTGCGTATAATGCCCTTCTTCCTGATTAGCGATACGCGGAATAGTGATTTTCGTTCTATCTGATTCATTGCGCGACAGAGGCAATAACTTTGGATTTTTGCCATAGGTTTCGCAGATCATTTTACCTTTTGTGCCGATAAAAAGCACACCGTTATCGCCGAAACTTTCATTAGGTCCCAACTCTTCCGGACGCTCTGGTTTAATGCCTCCATCCATCCAATGCACCTGAACCTCGTGTTTGGTTTTTGGTGTTTTGGCAAAGGTTAAAATTACATGGCTTGATGGCGGACAGCTTTCTGGTAAGTAGGCACGCTTAAATTCATCAACATATACACTACCTACACTGCATTCAACGCTAATTGGGGTATCGAGGCCTAACACCCTAACAGGAGGCTCTACCAAGTGGCAGCCCATATCGCCAATGGCACCGGTACCATAATCCCACCATCCCCTCCAGTTGAAGGGAACCAATTTATTTACATATTCTTTGTATGGAGCACTGCCTAACCACAAATCCCAATCGAGTTCTTTTGGTATTTCGGCTTTCCCGCTTGGCCACGAAATTCCTTGTGGCCATACTGGTCTATTAGTCCAGCAGTAAACCGTATGAACTTTACCTATCCTGCCTGCATCGTACCATTCCTGAAGTCTTCTTACACCATCGCCCGAAGCACCCTGATTACCCATCTGCGTAACCACTTTATAGCGGCTTGCAGCTTCGGTTAACATCCTGGCTTCGTAAATATCGTGCGTTAAAGGCTTTTGCACATACACGTGTTTGCCCAATTGCATGGCTGCCATGGCAATTTGTGCATGGGTATGATCGGGTGTAGATACCGTTACGGCATCAATGTTTTTACCTTCCTTATCTAATAACTCACGGTAGTCTTTGTAATATTTTGCCTTTGGGAAGTTTTTTAGAGAATTTGCAGCTCTTCTATCGTCTACATCGCATAAAAAAGCAACATCTGTTTTTCCTCCCCTAACAATACTGGCAATATCGCCCTCTCCTTTTCCACCCGCACCTATTCCGGCCAATTGCAAACGATCGCTTGGCGCCAGAAAACCTTGCCCACCCAACACATGGCGGGGTACAATCATAAATCCAGCGGCAGCAAGCGCTGTTGTTTTAATAAAGTTTCTTCTCGAATTTTCAGTTTTCGAATTTGCCTTATCTTCTATCATCATTTAACCTTTTATAATGCTAAATTTACTTATTTCTTTTTACCTGTGACTTTGTATCAGTTTCTTTTTGAGCTGTCGCTTTCTTGCTCAGGTCTTTAATCCTGATGTTGCGGAACTGAACAGGAGAACCATGACCTAAAAAGCCGATATGTCCACTTTCACGTAATAAACCCGGGTGTTCTTTATGATCTGGTGTACCGTTTTTCTTAAATGGTTCGATATCGCCATCTAAAATTACGGTGCCGTTTAAAATTACTTTGATCTTCGATCCATTGGCAATTACTTCTTCATAGTTCCACTCTCCGGTAGGCTTTAAAAACCCTCTTTTTGCAGCAATAGTGCCGTAAACTGAACCATGGTACTGGTACGCTTTCAGGTCCTTATAAATCGGCGCATCATTATCCAGTATCTGCAGTTCCATACCCACGTAAGCGGCATCACCTTCTAAAGGCGCTCTGATTCCTAAACCGTTGTTTGCACCTGGAGTGAGCTGAAATTCGAAACGGTAAACAAAATCGCTGAATTCTTCTTTGGTGAATAAGTTACCACCAGATCCTTTACCTGGTTTTGGTCGGATAGCGATGTTTCCATCTTCGATAACATAATCGGTAGTATTACCTGTCCAGCTGTGCATATTGGTACCATCGAACAATACTTTATAACCTTCTTTTTTCTCTTGTGCACTTAGCTCAAAAGGTTTTGGACGGGGAATTTCTTTGATATAGATATCGCGATAAGCTACTGGCGATCCGTGCGCCTGCAATTCGATCTGCTCTTCTGCGAAAATCGGCAAACTTCTGTCCCAATAATTTTCTAAAATCACATTATCGGTCACCAACTGCCCGTTCAGATAAACGGTAACACGGTCGCCTTTCATTAAGATTCTGAAGGTATTCCACTCATCCAACTTGTTATCGGCTACTTTAAGCGGCTTACTTTCGTTCGTTTGATTGTTATACAAACCACCAGAGCCTACCTGGGCACCAACTTTTGTACGGGCAAGATCCCAGATCTGCACCTGTGGCGTACCGCGCAGGTAAATACCAGCATCGCCTTCTCCTTTTTTATCGTCGATGATTTTCCAGTCTACCAGCATTTCAAAATCGCCATATTTTTTAACGGTAGCAAGGTTATTGCCATGACTTTGAAACTGTAGTTCGCCGTTGATTACTTTCCAGCTTTCCTTTGCTTCGGCATCAGCTTTTATTTGCGCTTCGGCCAAAGTTTTTTCATCCATTTTTGATCTTTTGATCGGATCGGCCACAAGCCCTTTCCAACCGGATAAATCTTTGCCGTTAAAAACCTGAACAAAGCCTTCGCCAGCTTTCATTTCAGAAATATACTTACGCATACCCTCTTTCTGATAACCGGCATCGCCTCCGGTAATTACGGCAATGGTTTTATTTAACAGGCCCTTTACAATGTCGCCATTGTAAGTTCCTGCCATAGTAATATTCATCACCGCGTTTGCTGCAGCCTGTTGTAAAGTAGCATTATCTAAATACTGGCCTGCAAATACAATCGCATTAAAGCATTTGGCCTGTTCGGTATCTTTAAGAATCTGCTGTTGTTGTGCTGGTGTTTTAGCCACTGCCATCGCGTTGCGCAATAGTAGTAAACGTTGCTCAGCCGTATACTTTGTATTTCTTACTAAAGTTAAATAACCCACAATCGCCTGGTTCAAAAAGTCTGGATTGGTGGTGGTACGTGCAATACTGATCAATGCATCTGTTGAGCCTGCATCCGACCATGAGGAAAGTGCTTCAATTGCAGCTTTTTTGGTAGCGTCATCGCCTGTAGCATACGCTTCTGACACAGATTTCAAAGATTGTTGGCCACCTAAACTGCCCAGTACCTTATAAAACAACAATTTCTTATCAGCCGGTGTATTGTTCATTTGCTGAAGAATGGCATTGGTTTGTGCTTCTTTATCCGCTGATCCTTTTACCGAAGCAATAATGGCATCTTGTACAGCAGTAAGTTCGCCGGCATCGGTTGTTTTGTTTAAAAGATCAAATAATTGTGCTTTATTTTCTGCTGTAGCAACATGTTGTAATGAAAGGAATGCTGCTTTTCGTACTTCAGGTTTTTTACTGTTTAATGCCGCATAAATAACTTCTATTTGGCTTGTTGCAGCGCGTGCAGCTAAAATATTAATTAAGGCAACCTGTACTTCTGGTTTAGCTTTCGGAAGATAAGCACCAACTTTAGTGGCTACACTTTCGCCTTTTATTCTTAGTATACCATTAGAAATACCCGTAATACTGGCTGCATCTCCTTTGCCCATTAACTTTAACAAGTCGTCTATAACCGCTTCCTGTCCAAGTTTTACAGCGGCGTTAATTGCAGCCAGTTTCACCTGCTCATCGTCGCTTCTAATGAGTTTGAGTACGGCTGGCAAGGCAGATTTTGCTTTGCTATTGCCCAGCATGTCTAAAATAGAAACCTGAGTTGGGGCATCAACCTTTTTTAACTGGCTTACCCAGGCTGCACTATTAGTGTCATTTACGCCATCAGCAGCGAATTTAACCGCAGCCGCACGAAATTCGAACTGCTTATCGGTCATTGCAGCTAACAAAGCCTGTTGATCAGTCTGTGTTGCCGAAAGTAGTTTTAAGGCCGCAGTACGCTCATTTACCTGATCATCGGCCGTTGCTTTTTCTAGTATTGTTTTCGCTATTGTTTCTACTCCGGTTTTATCTGTTGCTACGTTTTTTTGTGCATACACCAATAAAGCGGCAACGGCATTGGTTTGGTCGTATTTATAGCCTGCCTGTTCAGCTGCTTTTACCAAAATTTCTTTAGCAGATGCATCGCCAATATTGGCTAAGGCATACAAACTAGCTTTGGTTAATGTTTTGTCTGCTCCGGTAGCCAATGGTGCAATAGCTGTTGCTGCTGCTTTAGTATTAGTATGGCCCAATGCTTCTACAATGGCAATTTTTGCTTTGCCATTTGCTTTACTTAAACCGCTAACCAATGCATTTGTAGCAGAGGCAGTACCAATCTTGGCTAGTGCTCTCGATGCTTCATCTGCCAATTGCTCGTCAGCCAGGTAATCTGTTAAACAAGATACCGCAGCATCATTTCCTACTAAATCGAACTGACTGATGATAAATGCTTTATTCTGTTTATCGGATAGTTTAGCCAGCGATTTGCAATAGGCACTGATGGCCATGTTCCTTAAATTCTGTTGACCAGTTTTGGTTGCATAGGCGGTAAAACCACCTACTGCATACTCAATAAGGGCGTTGTTTCCTTTTGCTGAAGCGGTTAAACCACTAATTAAGGTTACGTAACCCCCCTCCCCTAAATCGGCAACTTCTTTCATATTGCGTTCTAGTTGCGCAGCGTCTCTGGCTGGTAACTGCGCCAATAAATCGGCAATACGTGTGGTTGTAGTTCTCTCGTCTTTTTTATCTTGAGCCAGGGCCCTTACCGTTAATAATGCATTTGAAAGCATTAGAATGGCTAACAGCACCAATAATATTTTTTTGTTCATGATGGTTTGTATTTTGGGATGTTTTAAATAGAAAATGGTGCACGCATTACGGGATTAATTAATCTGTTAGCAGCCTCATCATCTACGAATTCTTGCTTAACCGGGTCGAACTTTAACGATCTTCCCAATCTTAGGGCAGCCAAACCAATATTTACAATGTTGCATGAACGGTGTCCGTTCTCTTCATTTAAAGCGAATTTTTTCCTCGTCCTTACCGATTCCGAAAATTCTACAATCTCCGGATCAGGATCAGGGAATTGCGCCAGTTTACGTTCCAGATCAGGAATATCTGATTTAAAGCCCGGATACAGTTTACCTTTTGGCCCTTCTATATAGGGCACATTGGTATCTTTACCTTCCCCATCTAAAATAATCTGGCAGCCATCGGCATAAGTATAGGTAATCCTGCGCCAAATGCCTACTGCATCGGTATGTTGTTGTGGGGCATCAACCTCTACCGAAATTGGGTTGGTATCATCCTTACCTAAAAAGTATTGTATCGGGTCGATATAGTGTTGCCCCATATCGCTTAATCCACCACCATCATAGTCCCAATAACCCCTAAAAGTTTGGTGAACACGGTGTGCATTGTAAGGTTTATATGGTGCAGGGCCTAACCATGCATTATAATCTAATTCCGGTGGTACAGGCTGAGTCTCTAAATGGTCTTTGCCCACCCAATAAAATTTCCAGTCGTAGCCGGTATGTTTACTTACGGTTACTTTTAATGGCCAACCCAACATACCGCTATCTACCAATTTTTTAATCGGTTTTACAGTTGTACCCATTCCGTAAAAAGTATCTTTAAACCTAAACCAGGTATTTAGCCTAAACATCCTACCATGCTGTTTTACCGCCTCTACTACTCTTTTTCCTTCGCCTATGGTGTGGGTCATTGGTTTTTCGCACCAGATATCTTTTCCTGCATTTGCAGCATCTACAGCCATTATACCATGCCAGTGTGGCGGGGTGGCAATGTGTACAATATCTACCTCAGGTAATTGTATAAGTTCTCTATAATCACTAAATGTTTTTACACCTTTATCTAACATTGCCGCAGCTTGCTTAAGGTGGTTCTGATCAACATCACATATAGCTACTACCTGGGTGCCCTCGTAGCCAAAATGGCCTCTACCCATCCCCCCAACACCTATTACGGCTTTGGTTAACTTATCGCTTGGGGCAAGATATCCTTGTCCGCCCAATACATATCTTGGTACAATAGTAAATGCTGCCAGGCCAATTGCAGATTTTTTGATAAAATCGCGTCTGGTGCGCTGTTCTTTTTGTGGTTCTTCTTTAGTTTTCATTTGTTTATCGGTGTTGTAAAAAAACTTATACGATAATAGTTTGGTTCCAAAAGCATTAGGATGCCGGAACGTACGGTTTATTGATCTGGTTAGATTAAAATTACAAGGTTAATGTTAATAAGAAATTATTATAAAGACAAAACATCGTTGATTTCTTTACGAATTAAAAAAACTTTAATAAATTTTTAATAGAAGTTATCTATATTTATCGAAATAGTGCAATCAATAACATGAATCTTAATCTATTAAATAACCTAACATCAGACACCAACGACAAGCAATCGATCCAAAAACACAAGCTCATTAAATACCTTTTTAATTTAGGTGCATCTTCGGTATCTACTTTATGCGGGATCATGGAAATGAGCACGCCGAGCATTCTAAAACTTCTGACTGGCCTGATTGATGAGGGTTGGGTTGAAAAGAAGGGATATGGCTTATCTATTGGTGGGCGAAAACCCGACCTTTATCGTTTAAAAGATAAAAAGATCCTGATTCTCTGTATCGACATTGAATTATTTCATACTAAAATAGCCATCATTGATAACAACTATAATTTTGTGCTGGATGTTAAAACCATTTCAGCGCCGATCTCAAAAAGCAGGACTGATTTTTTCAATATCCTACATACCCACCTTCAGGATATCTTAAAATCGGCAGGCATTAAAAACAGGCAGTTTATTGGCTGTAGTGTTGGCATGCCTGGTTTAATTGATGCTGAAAAGGGAGAAAACTACAGTTATTTCTTAAACGATGATGAAAATATTCCTTTAAGTGCCGCATTTGAAAAAATGCTGAATATACCTGTGGTGATCCAAAATGATGTGAATGGCTCATCAATGGCAGAATTTACGCACGGAATGGCTAAGGGCAAAAAAAATGTACTCGTATTGTTAATGGATTGGGGCGTGGGCTTGGGCATCATCATGGACGGAAAATTGAGGCAGGGCACCTGCGGTTTCTCGGGCGAACTGGGCCATATGCCTTTTGTAGAGAATGGCGCACTCTGTTACTGCGGAAAACACGGCTGCCTCGAAACCGTTGCATCTGGAAACGCGCTGTCAGAAATGGCAAAAGAAGGTATTTTATTGGGCAAAAATTCTATGCTTACTAACCTCTCGAATGAAGAACTGGAGAGAATTGAGCCTGCCCTGATTATTAAGGCAGCAAATAAAGGTGATCAATATGCCATTCAACTACTCTCCAATGTTGGCACTCATATGGGCAAAGGAATAGCGGTCCTAATCCAGTTATTCAACCCTGAACTGATTATTTTAAGCGGCAAAATTGCCGGAGCTAAACAATACATCACATTACCCATGCAACAGGCAATAAATACCTATTGTATGACTCAAATTAGAGAAAAAACAACGATAGTTTCTTCCGAACTGGGCGAAAACTCCAGGTTACTCGGCTACGCAGCAAGTGGCATTGATCAATTTCTGGAAGCTTTTATCAGAAAGGCAAAAAAACTGAAGAAGTAGGGCATTAACTGGCCCAAAAAGCCCTAAACTTGTCTGTTATGTGCACCTCTTTTTCCTATAGCTTAATTAGATTTGTACAGCAAATATTAAAAACCAAGACTGATGGAAACATATAAAAAAGCAGGCCACGAAAAGATAAACGGCATCAATATGTATTACGAAATTTACGGTGAAGGAGAAATTCCACTGGTATTAATACATGGTGGCGGCTCTACCATTCAGTCTACGTTTGGTAGGCTTATTCCGCTTTTGGCAAAATCCGGTCGGGTTATAGCTGTTGAACTTCAGGCTCACGGACGTACAAGCGACCGTGACCAGGCAGAATCTTTTGAGCAGGATGCGAAAGATGTGATCACTTTATTACATCAGCTAAAAATAACAAGAGCCAATTTTCTAGGTTTCAGCAACGGCGGAACAACAACTTTGCATATTGCAGCACACCATCCGGCTGTGGTGAATAAAATCATTGTCATTTCAGCCAATTACCAACGCGAAGGTTTAATTGATGGCTTTTATAATGGTTTTGGAGATGCAACCATCGACCATATGCCGGAGCCACTTAAAGCCGCTTTTTTAGCAGTAAATCCAGATCAAAACGCACTGCAAACGATGTTCGAAAAGGACAAACAGCGCATGCTCGATTTTACGGATCTGAGCGATGATGACCTGAGCGGAATTACTTCCGATGCGCTTTTAATGGTAGCAGATAAAGATGTGATCAAGCCCGAACATGTGGTTAAAATGTCGGCATTGATTGCAAATGCGCAACTGGTTATTTTACCTGGTGTGCATGGCGCTATGATTGGCGAAAACCTGAATCCGAATGTAAGCAACAAAACAATTGAGATTACGGTACATTTGGTGGAAACTTTCTTAAATAATTAATGTCTTAAGCTAATCTGCATAAAAATTAACGCAGCTATATGAAAAAGAAATTAGCAATATTAATTGAAGAGGCTAAAATACTAGGTTTACCTCAGCGTGATCTAGACTATGCAAGTGATTTTTTAATTAACCATGAATATGGCCTATGTTACGACACAGTTATAACACAATTGTATGAGTACGATATAGAAATTGACCATAAGATATATATGCTAATTTCGAAAGTTGCTAAAGACCTCAGCCTTTCCGAAGATGATTATCTGTTTATGAAAGATTTAGTTCGCATAAAGACTGAAATTTCTTAGAAATTAGGAGTCAAGACTTAACTCCTTTAGATAAAATACCATTTAATATCTTTACCAGATGGAACACGTATTGGATAATCCAATTTATTATGCCTTAACATCTGGACATAGCCATATTGCAAAAGGCCATGATGAGGTAAAATATTATCATGAAGATATCACCGCATTTGCAGGCTTAAAAGATAATTCGCAGGAGAATCTAAACACCCTTTATCAGATCAGTCCAGCAGAAAGTCTTTTCGTGTTTTTCTCTAAATTACCTGTCGAAATACCTGCACAGTGGAAGTTGCTAACCCATATCGATATGTTTCAATTTATTTTCCGCGGCAAGGAAATGCCAACCGTAGATGCAACTGGGATAGCAGACCTTGATCTGGAACATGTTGCAGAAATGATCGATCTTGTGGAGTTAACTAAACCAGGGCCTTTTCTAGCAAAAACGATCAATCTTAGTAATTACACAGGCATATTTGTTGATGGTAGACTGGCTGCTATGGCCGGACACCGGTTCCATCCCAGCCCTTACCGTGAAATAAGTGCGGTTTGCACCCATCCTGATCACTTAGGCAAAGGTTATGCATTTAAGATTTTACAAGAACAGATTAAAAGAATATTACTCCGTTCGGAAATACCGTTTTTACATGTTAGAAGTGATAATGAAGGGGCCATTAAACTTTATCATAAATTAGGTTTCGAGATCAGGACTGATATGATTGCCTATGTCATTAAAAAAGAGGCTTAAACCAAGGAGAGAATGTTTCTAAATAGAAAACCGTTCAGAAATTACCACTTCAATGCTTTAGTTTTGCACTAAACTAACATATACATGTCTAAAACAAAACTTACCATTAACAATAACGGCTCTGTTAAAATTGAGGGCGATTTCGAAATTGTAGATAGAAACGGGAATATTTATGGCTTACAGGGCAGAGAAGTACTTTCGATCTGCCGTTGTGGTTTATCAAAAAACAAGCCTTTTTGCGATGGTGCACATAACGGCCATTTTGAGCATGAAGCAATAGCCTTTGATCTTCCTCCAAAAAAGGTTTAATAACGAAATTAAATTTTTAAAGAGGTTATATCATAAATATAGATTTGTCATCCTGAGCTTGTAGAAGGGCCTTTTAAGTTGCTCCTTAAGGTGTTTCGACAAGCTCAACATGGCAGCATCTGAGGTAAAATCACCTTTATGATATAACCTCTTTTATATTTTGAAAGCAGCATAAATTAAACACCTACCCTTGATGGCGCCATGCCATAAGCTTTTTTAAAAGCGAAGGAGAAGTGTGACAGGTCTTTAAACCCGACTTCGAGGTACACATCTGATGATTTCCAGCCTTTTTCGGTTAAGAGATAATAGGCATCGTTCAAGCGTTTTTTCTGCAGCCAGCGATTGGGCGAAAGGTTAAAGATCTTCTCAAAATCTCTTTTAAATGTGGCCAAACTTCTTCCCGTTAAATAAGCAAAACGGTTAATATCTACATTGAACTTATAATTGGCATTCATGTAGGCTTCGAGATCAATTTTTCCAGGTTCGGAAAAATCGAAAAGCACATCTTTTAATATTGGATTGGTCTGCAATAAAATCATTACCGCTTCTTTAACTTTTAAATCGATCAAAGCCTGGTTAAATTCATTATTTCCGTCTAAATACGGCCATATCGAATCGATATAATTCTTCAAAAGGCCATTGGCTTCTAACGCCAGGCCTTTAATATCGTGATTCGGTTTTTGCATATGCAGATCATATTCATTGCTGATACTATGCAGAATATCCTGATCAATGTTAATGCTAACCGACTTAAACTCTCCTCCTGCTGGTGGGTATTTGGTATACCGGGCCAATTGATTTCGCCTGAAAAAACGAAAATCGCCATCCGAAAACACGAATTTCTCTCCTCCGATAAAAATTTCTGATGTACCCGCAATAACCAGTCCTAGCGAATGATAGGGAATAAACTGTTCGCCCTCACTGCTTTTTTGCGCATAGCAGGAATACAGAATCTTGGGACGTTTCTCTTGATTTGGCATCTTAATCAAATTTATGGATTTAACATTTAACCACAGATAAAAAGGATGCACACAGATAAAATATGCACTGCTAAAATCTGTGTTTATCTGTGTGCATCTGTGGTTAATATACTTATGAAAGCTGGAGGATTAATGAAACTATTTTTTAGTAAAAGATTTACCCAGATCCGTTGTTAAAAAATTCTCTGCCTCATCGTGATCTGTTGATAAACTTACCTCCATCCATTTCTCCATTTCGGCAGTTCTGGTAGCATCGGCATGTTTAAGCATTCCAATGGCTTCACTTCCAAATACCAAATGTACCGGTGGTTCAGGGCTCTCTACCAGTGCCAGCATGGCTTTCGCTGCTTTTTGCGGATCGCCCATCGGTATAAAGTTACCACTTTGGAAAAAATCTGAGCGTTTTTCTACGGTAGATTCATACCCTTCAACATGAGGTGCATATGACATTGAGGCACCAGCCCAATCGGTACGAAAACCGCCAGGTTCTACACTGGTTACATAAATTCCTAAATCTGCTACTTCTTTTGCCAGGGCTTCACTAAAGCCGCTCAACCCAAACTTTGCAGCCTGGTAAATGCTTACTCCGGCATTACCTACCCGCCCGCCTATCGAGCTGATTTGAAGAATTCTACCCGAACGTTGTTTACGCATAAATGGCAATACAGCTCTCGTAATTTCGATCGGTGCATATAAATTTGTTTCCAACTGACTGCGCACCTGTTCTTCAGTAAAAGCTTCTGCTGCACCAACAATACCAAAACCGGCATTGTTAACCAAAACATCTATTTTACCAAAATGTGCCACAGCCGATTCTACTGCTAAATACACCTGATCGTAATCGGTAACGTCTAAAGTGATCGGAAAAATCTGATCAGGGTATTTTTCTACAAAATCTTTTAAGGCTGCTGTATTTCTTGCTGTTGCCGCAACTAAATCGCCTTTTGCCAATACTTGTGCTGTTAGGTCACGTCCCAATCCACGGGAGCTACCTGTTATAAACCATACTTTTTTCATTTTTCTAAATTTTATAGAATCAAAGGTAGGTTGATAATCAAGGTAAAGTTTTGCTTCAAGGCTCAATTTACTTTGTTAAAAAGCTCAATTGGCTTGCCAGAACTTTTAAGCACCATCTGCTGTTATTTAATCAGTAATACATAAACTATGGCGAAAGAAAAGAAAAAAGGGAAAAATAAAAAAAAGAAGAAAGAAAGTGGAAAAAAGAATAAACTCGGTGTTAAAAATTCATTGGTAAACAATATTAATGCCCGAAAAAAGAAAAAAAAATCGAGATCGAAGAAGAAATCAACCATCAGTAAAAAGGCTTATAAGAAGATGAAGAAAGGATGGAAAAAGTAGCCGTTTGTTATACTGCGGTAAAACTTGGACGGCTAACTATCTAAAAGATACTAGTATCCCAAAGGATAGTGGTATCCTTTACGAAAGCTTATACCTTTGTACTATGGGACCAAGAAAAGAACACCGTAATCTAGAAACCTGTACGGCAAGTTTAAATGCGGTAAAGGATGCGCTCTATGTGTTAAATGGTAAGTGGAAGCTTCCGCTGATTATTTCTTTGCAAGAAGGACCACTGCGTTTTAATGAGATTCAAAAATCACTTGGAGAAATTACGCCCAAAATATTATCGAAAGAACTTAAAGATTTAGAATTAAATGAATTTGTGATCCGGAAAGTATTTTCTACCACTCCGGTTACCGTAACTTACGAACTTACCCTTTATAGCGAATCGCTTGAAAGGGTAATTGATGAATTAAGGGATTGGGGATTAAAACATCGCGAACGGTTGGTTAAAAACAGAAAAACCGAATTGGTTGAAGCAGCAATGGCGACCCCGATTTAGGCCGATAAATTTGATCTGCCAGGCCATCCATTTTGCCAAAAAAAGCAAAAAACTGATAATGATAAAATTCGGCTATCTTTGTACAAAATAAAATCGATGGCGGTATTACATAAAAAAGAAGAAAAAATTCAGGCAGTGCTGGGTAGGTTGCCTAAAAAATATACAGACGAACAATTTGTAGAGATGTTTATCAGACTTTACTCTAAAGATTGGGGCAAAATTAAATCGGCTTACATTAAACAATCTCAGGATAAAGAACCCGGAACTATCATCAATATGCCGAAACCAGAGGTATATTTGCGGCAGATCCTGGCCAACTATCTACAACAAGACCATGCTCCGAAAGCAGTAGCGGTTAAAGAAGAACCTGTTGTTGAAGCACCGGTTACCGAAGTTAAAAAAGCGAAGGCTCCAGCTAAGAAGAAAGAAGCTGTAGTGGAAGAATTGCCTGCCGAGGTTAAAAAAGCAAAAGCACCTGCTAAAAAGAAAGCTGAAGCAATTGAAGAACCGACTGTAGAAGTAAAAAAAACCAAAGCGCCTGCGAAGAAAAAAGCGGAAGCGATTGAAGAGGCTCCAGTAGCTGAAAAGAAAGCAAAAGCAGCAACAAAAAAGCCGGCAGCAAAAAAATAAAAAAATATTTTACATCAAATATAATAAATCACCTTTTTGGTTGTTTATATATATGAGAGCGTTAATTTAGATGACGGGGATAGGTCGGTATGATTTATCCCCGTTCTTTTTTGGCAGTTTTTTGCCCTTGCATATATCTTTGTCATTCTGAGCAAAGCGAAGAATCTTAGAATTAGTCGTTCACAAATAACGACTCCGAAATTCTCACCAGATCGTCATTTCGACCGCAGTGGAGAAATCTTTTAAATTTCACTTAAATAATTTGCTTCAAAGATCTCTCTCCCGAAAGTTCGGGATTGCACTCCAGTCGAGATGACGCAACTATGTAATATGTAACAAAGAATCTTTCAGCTTGTACCTTAATTCATTTTTACCCATCTCCCAGTTTTACATCCAATTGTAAACTTTATCCTTTTAATTGGCATATCGGGAAAAGTCGATATACATTTGTACCATGGATCAGGTAGAAATATTCAAAGCCCTTTCGAACAAAACACGTTTACAGATTTTAGGCTGGTTAAAAGCGCCTGAGCTACATTTTCCTGAACAGCCCAATGCCGATTTTGAAAATGTAGGGGTTTGCGTTGGGCAGATTCAGCTTAAAAGTGGTTTATCACAAAGTACCATTTCCGAATACCTCTCTATTTTACAGCGCGCCGATTTAATCAGTTCAACGCGTTTAGGCCAATGGACTTATTACAAACGCAATAAAGAAGGCTTAGAAAAATTAAGCAAAATCATCAATACCGAATTATAATTTTAGAAACATATGAACACAGATAGTTTATTCAGGCCGTTTAGCCTTAAAACATTAAATATCAAAAACAGAATAGTAATGGCTCCAATGACGCGGTCATTTTCTCCAGGTGGCGTGCCAACAGCCGATGTTGCCAGCTATTACGCAAAAAGAGCAGCTGGTGAAGTGGGTTTAATTTTATCAGAAGGAACCGTAATTAACCGTCCATCTTCTTCTGCCGATCCTAACATTCCACATTTTTACGGTACCGAAGCTTTGGCAGGTTGGGAGAACGTAATTAAAAGTGTGCACCAGGCCGGTGGTAAAATGGGTCCGCAGATCTGGCATCAAGGCATCATGGATAACCACGCATCAGGCTGGTTACCAAGTGCGCCTTTTGAAGGTCCATCAAGCCTGAACAAACCAGGTTTCGAAAACGGCGTACCGATGACTGATGCAGCCATTGCAGATACCATTGCGGCTTTTGGCCAGGCGGCAGCAGATGCCAAAGCGCTGGGTTTTGATACTGTTGAAATACATGGTGCACACCAATACCTGATCGATCAGTTTTTTTGGGATGCTACAAACAACCGTACCGATATTTATGGCGGTAAAACCTTAGCTGAACGTACCCGCTTTGGTGTTGAAGTCATTAAAGAAGTACGTAAAAGGGTTGGCGAAGATTTTGCACTGATTATCCGTTTATCACAATTTAAACCTGCTGCCTACGATTTTAAACTGGCTAAAAACGAGCAGGAAATGGAACAGTGGTTAACGCCACTGGCCGAAGCCGGAATTGATATTTTTCATTGTTCGCAACGCCGATTCTGGGAGCCTGAATTTGAAGGTTCTGACTTAAATTTTGCAGGTTGGGCTAAAAAAGTAACCGGAAAAGCTACAATCTCAGTGGGCTCGGTTGGTTTGGATGGCGATTTTTTTGGTGCTTTCGCAGGCCAAAGTTCACAACCTAGCTCATTAGATGAGCTGGTACGCAGAATGGACCGCGGCGACTTCGATTTAGTAGCTGTTGGCCGTCCGCTTTTAGCAGACCCGAACTGGGTAGAGAAAATTAAAAACAACCTTACCGAAGAACTGAAAGGCTTTAGCAAAGAAGCTTTAATGGAATTGGTATAAAAATCCTATTTTTTCTTTTTAAGTTTGGAAAAGCATCTCGAAAGGGATGCTTTTTTATTTCTTGTGATGTCAGATGTTACCATCTGACGTCTATTGGAGAACTATATAATTTTAAAAGAAGGCACTAAAAAATTCTTGGGTAAATTAAGAAAAGTAATGCCTGTTCATGTGCCGCCAAATGTTACCATCTGACGCACATACCAGCATAATTAAATTTCTTAGCGAATCCTTATTTCGAAATATCACTCTTAATCAGTCAGATGGTAACATCTGACTGCACGAAAAAATCAGGATAACGCTGCCAGTCAAAGCGAGATGCCGATTTCCTTCAAATTGGCAGAAGCGGGAGCGGGACGACAACAACCCAAAAGCTTCTGCAACTGCTTTCCAAAAACAAAACAGGGCCTTTTCTTGATAATGAGGTTTTCGTCATCTCGACTGAAGCGAAGTGAAGAGATCCATTGAGACAGATTTCTCGACTCCGTTGCACTTCGCTCGAAATAACGTGACGAATAGAATTTCAATTTAAATCCCGCCCTTTTTCCTTAAATTCACGTCATCAAAAAACTGATTGTACCATGTCGAACATTAAACTCATTATCGAAGAAAGACCTGCAAATATTGGCAATTTTATGGTTGGCAGGTTGCTGCCTTTCAGAGAGAAACGTATGGTTGGCCCTTTTTCTTTTATAGACCACATGGGGCCTGCCGCAATGAGCGATCATGAAAATCTCGACGTTCCACCTCATCCACATATCGGTTTATCTACCTTAACTTTTTTATTTGAAGGTGAAATTACACATAAAGACAGTTTGGGTTCGGATATTGTAATTAAACCCGGACAGGTAAACTGGATGACCTCAGGCAGTGGCATTGTACATTCGGAAAGAACTCCTGAATACCTTCGCCATACCGATAAAATGCTTCATGGCTTACAAATCTGGGTAGCTTTACCTAAAGATTTGGAACAAATGGACCCTGAGTTTTGCCATGTAGAAGGGGCAGACATTCCAAGCTGGACAGAAGATGGCGTAAGTTTTAAATTAATTGCAGGAGAAGCTTTTGGTTATAAATCTCCAGTTCCCGTATATAGTCCCTTGTATTTTTTAGAATTGAAAAGTACGAAGCAGCAAAAGCTAAATATTGGCGATTACCTTTTTGGGGAAAGTGCACTTTATATTTTAGAGGGTGCAATTGAAAGCGAAGGGAATATTTTTGAGCCGCGTTTAATTTTAATCGCCAACGACGCCAAACTGTGCGAATTTACCATGCACGAAAACACCACCGTTTATATTTTCGGAGGCGACCCCTTTCCTGAAGAACGTTTTATTTACTGGAACTTTGTTGCATCTGACAAGGAACTGATTGAAAAGGCCAAAACTAAATGGCTGGAACAAAGCTTTAAACCCGTTCCCGGTGAAACAGGGTTTGTGCCTTTACCTGACCAGCATCCGCTCAGCAAAAAGTAATCCCTGGATCAATTAAGATTAGAAAACTTAATTTCCTTTCCTGAACAAATTCATATTTACCGAAACCGCCACACCTGTTGATGATAGTTTAGAGTTTCCATAGCCAATATCTGTTAAAGGAATTTTCATAAATGGTTTAGCGCTGATGCTTAAATTATTATTTATCTTGTGCTGAAACTCTACACCAACATTTGCTATACCTAAATAATGCTGATTCTCGTTCCTGACTTCGTAACTTTGAGGACCTTGATAAGCTCCATTATAAGAATAGTTGTATTTCTCTTTCAACATTAAATAACTGGATAAACCTGTACTTACTGAAATCGAATTTCTACGCCCGTCAAAAACCTTATAGTTCACATTAATTGGAATATCAATTACATCGCAATTGGCGTGAATATTTGCTGGGCTTACCTTAAAAACATAATTGCTGTTAGGCTTGTATTGGCTAAAATCTGAGTCGTAGATTTTCTTAGCGTAGGCTGCCCCGGTTGTAACACTCAATTTCTTGGTTAAGAAAAGCGTAGCTTCTACCCCAAAACCGCCACTTAAACTACTTTTGCCTGATTTCTGCACACTGGTTAAATCTGGCGCAGCCTGGATACTTAAAACAAGCCTTGGCCTTTTCTTAAAAACCTGTGGTTGCATTTTCTCCGATTTTTTGTGGGCTACGGTAGCAAAAAGAGTTTGTTTTTCAAATGCTACAGGTTTACTTTCCGTACTTAATTGCGCAGTAGACAACACATTGGCTAAAAGGTTGTGACTAATAATATGACCAGTATCCAAAACTTTAGGAAAATGTGCATTAGCCGTACCGGCATTATTTACTTTAGGCTCATTTGTAGCTTTAATACTTTCCTTATTTCCAGTCAATAAACGCCCTTCATTATTCGCTGTGGAAGCGTTGTTCGCTGGCGGTGTTTCGATTAAATCTGATGTATTATCTAAAGCTTTATTGTTTTCTTTTTTGTTCGTATTTGTATCCGTTTTTACCAGTGAATTGTTTTTAGGCAGATTATCATTCGGCTTAACCAATAAAAACACCACCAGCAACATTGCGGCTATCCCAGCTACAGCAGTTAACCAAATTAGCGGCACTACCCGTCTTTTTGGTGCTGGATGCAATCTCTCCTCCAGATTATCCCAATCTAAATCATTAAAAGGAAGGTCGGGATTTTCCAATCCATCCTTAAATAATTTATCTATATCTTTTCCCTCTTTCATTGCATATTTGTGTTTAACCTCACCTGTAAAAGGTTCCTGTCTACTTCCGAATTCCTTACCTGGTAAGTTTTCGTCTCCGTAGCTTTTAACATTTCCTGTAATTTTTGCCTTGCCTTAAACAGGTTAGACTTTGATGTACCTACCGATATCCCAAGCATTTCGGCAATTTCTTCATGCGTATATCCATCTATGGCAAAAAGGTTAAAAACGGTACGGTAACCCGCGCTCAGCTTTTGCACCAGTGCCAGTAAATCGTGGTAAGCCAACTTATCATAGACAGAACTTACCTGCGCTATATTTTCATGATCCAGAATATCTACGTGATCAGCAAATTTTAGATTAGCACGATAATAATCGATAGCTGTATTGGTTATGATACGACCAAGCCAGGGTAAAAAAGCCTTGCTGGGCTCATATTTAGTTATGTTCTTAAAGGCTTTAAAAAAACCATCATTCAGTATTCCTGCAGCATCCAACCGATCGTTTGCATAACGCAAACAAATACCCATAGCAAAGGTATAGAAATGTTTGTATAGCGCTTTTTGACTATCCCTTTCATTTCTAATGCACCCTTGAATATACTTTTGTATAATATCTTCACTATCGCGGCTAGCGGTCACAGGTTCTCCTTTCAAAATACATTACGGCAAGAAATTACAAAAGGTTGCCTCAAAAAAGCATTTTCTTTAAAATAATTATCATTCGTTCGGTTATACTAAAATTCTCTTTTCAACAAGCAACCATTTACAACCTGACGGCGTAATAGCAGCATATTAATGATTAAAGTTAAAACTAAAAACAAAAATTTTATGCTAATCTACTTAAAAAGAAACCTATTGGCTGTATTGTATATAGCCTTGGTATTTAGTGCCTGTAAAAAAAGTAGTTCGGACGAACCTACAACTCCGCCTGAATCTAACAAAAAGGGGATTCAATTGGCAACAGATGCCAAGTTCGGGACGGTATTAACTGATAAAGACGGTAAAACTTTATACTTTTTTGCATCTGATGCCGCAGGTACGCCAACCTGCACCGGCGGTTGCGAAACCACTTGGCCACTTTACTTCTCAGCCGATGCCAGTACTGATTTAAACCTGAACAAAGCAGAAGTTGGGGAGGTTACCCGTGCTGATGGCCGTAAACAAAGCACTTACCGGGGTTATCCACTTTATTACTTTGCTAGCGACGTTGCAAAAGGAGATATTAAGGGCGATGGTGTTGGTGGAATATGGTTTGTGGCTAAACCCGATTATTCATTGATGTTGGCCAATGCACAACTAACTGCGAACAATATCAATTATACCAGCACCTATGCTGTTGGTGATGGCAAAACCATTTACTTAACCGATAGCAAAGGACGTACTTTGTATGCTTTTGCGCCAGATAAAAATGGTGTAAATACATATACCAAGGGCGCTACACAAGAAGGTATTTGGCCGGTGTACGAATCTGAAGTGCTTAGTGTGCCTTCGGCTGTTACAAAAACTGATGTTGCAGTAATTACCGTAGCCACCATTAACAAAAAACAATTAACCTATAAGGGATGGCCTTTATATTACTGGATATCAGATGTAAAAAGAGGCGATAACCTGGGCATCGTAATCGGAAAAGGGCCAGGTTTAACTTGGCCGGTATTACAGCTAAATGCTACAGTTGCTCCAGCGCCATAAAAATATTTGGGTTAGGCGGGTAGAATGGTCGGCTGATGTTTTCACAGCCGGCCTTTTTTATACTTCTAGTAAGGCTTGTTTAATTTTTTCAGCTGCCTCAGCTAATTCTTCATTGGTTGGTTTCAATTTTTCTTTGCTAAAATTCATATCGCTCACATTATTCATCGGAATTAAATGAATATGTGCATGCGGAACTTCCAGGCCAATAACCGAAACGCCTACTTTTTTGCAAGGGAAAGCTATTTTTACACCTTTCGCTACAATTTTGGCAAACATCCAAAGGCCAACATACAGATCTTCCTCCATATCGAAGATATAATCGGTTTCAATTTTCGGAATAACCAAAACATGCCCTGCCGTTAAAGGCTGAACATCTAAAAACGCTAAATATTCTACGGTTTCAGCAACAACATGTGCACTGATTTCGCCAGCAACAATTTTTGAAAAGATAGTCATAAGGTAGAAGGTTAAAGGTGTAGGGTGTAAGGTTTAGGGCTTTGTAGCGGAGAACAGACCTTAAGCCTTAAACCCTCCGCCTTCTACCTTATCTCGATATCTCTAAAACTTCGAACTGCATTTTACCTGCCGGCACCTCGATTTCGGCGAATTCGCCTACCGATTTACCTAACAAGCCTTGTGCAATTGGCGATTTAACAGAAATTTTTCCTGTCTTTAAATCTGCTTCTGTCTCGGCTACCAACTGGTAAGTCATTGTAGCACCGTTTTTAACATTCTTTATTTTAACAATCGATAAAGCAAGTACTTTCGATAGATCTAATTTAGACTCATCAATTAAACGTGCGTTTGCCAACGTATTCTTTAATTTTGAAATTTTTGCTTCATGCAAACCTTGCGCTTCTTTAGCAGCATCGTATTCTGCATTCTCCGATAAATCACCTTTATCTCTTGCCTCTGCAATTGCTTTAGATATTAGCTGACGACCGGTGGTTGTTAAATAATGAACTTCCTCTTTTAATTTATCTAACCCCTCTTGGGTGTAGTATGTTACCTCTGTCATTGCTCTATTAATTTTATTCAAACGCTATAAAAAACAAACAAGACTATATAGTTGGTTTGCTACATAGTCTTGCTTCAATTATAACGAAGATAAAATGTGGAAATTACAAAAGCAAATAAAAAATTAAGAAGTGACCAATATTTTAACCTTTTATGACGCTCAAGGTCAACTTGAAGCATTAATTAACCCTTAAAATAAAGATAAACATATTCGTTCCTTATTATAATTATATGCAGGAATCACCGCAATGGTAACATTCATTTATACACTTATCCAAAATTCAATCATTAGTTCTATTTTTAGCTAAAATTATTCATAAATGAAAAAGTTATTATCTATTGCCCTACTCATTTGTTTGGGTGGTTATACTGTTTCTGCCCAGGAACTTTATATGCCCAGGAACATAAAAGCAGCATATGCTAAGGGCACCCGTTCAATGAGTGGAAAGCCAGGAGCTAATTATTGGCAAAACCATGGTAAATATAACATGGACATTAAGGTTGATGCCGAAACCAAAGTAGTGAGCGGTAAAGAAGAAATTTTGTACAGCAACAACAGCACTGATACTTTAAAAACTTTAGCCATTCGCTTTGTAAACAACCTGCACAAACCAACCTCCCCGAGAGGTGGTGCGGTAAGCGAAGATTTTTTGAGCACAGGCTTAAATATCAGTTCTTTCTCTGTTGATGGCGAAACGTATAAAGTAGATAGCAAAAACTGGGGAACCGTTGGTAATGTAAAACTGAACAAACCCTTGCTACCAAAATCGAAAATTGCGGTTAAAATAGAGTGGGATTACCCATTATCAAAAGAAAGCGGTCGTGAGGGACAGATTGATCCAAACTCTTTTTTTGTGGCCTACAGTTATCCTCGCATCTCTGTATTTGATGATTATAACGGTTGGGACCGCATTCCACACACTGATAGAGCCGAGTTTTACAACGACTTTAATGATTACGAATTCGCAATCAGAGCGCCTAAAAACTATGTGGTTTATGCAACCGGCGATTTCCTGAATCCAGATGAAGTGTTACAACCAGAAATTTCTGCACGTTTAAAAAAATCATATAACGGTGATGAGCTCATCCATATTGCGACTGAGCAGGAAATGAAAGATGGCAAAGTAACCCAGCAAAAAGACTGGAACACCTGGAAATTTGCCGTAAAGCACATTACAGATGTTACTTTTGCACTGAGCAACCATTATGTTTGGGATGGCGCAAGCGTAATTGTAGATAAAAAAACCAATCGCCGCGCAAGTGCCCAGGCTGCCTACAACCCAACTACCGGAACAGATTTTATCAATTCGGTTAAATACAACCTTAATGCTTTAGATTGGTTCTCGAACAATTGGCCAGGAATCCCCTATCCTTATGCCAAAACCATTGCTTTTCAAGGCTTTGCCGATATGGAATATCCGATGATGGTTAACGATTCTCAGTTTGGCGATCCTGTTTTTGCACAATTGGTCCAGGATCACGAAGTAGCACATACTTACTTCCCTTTTTATATGGGCATTAACGAAACCCGTTATGCTTATATGGATGAAGGCTGGGCCACAACATTCGAATATTTAATTGGCATTGCAGAACACGGCAAAGAGGCAGCTGATAAGTTTTACAAAAACTTTAGGGTAAATAAATATATCAATGATAAATCGACAGAAGAAGATCAGCCCGTAATTTCGATGTCTGATCAGGTTTCGGGTTCGGGGTATGGGAATAACTCTTACGGAAAGGCTTCCTTATCTTATTTGGCGCTTAAAGATATGTTAGGAGATGACTTATTTAAAAAAGCACTTCATACCTATATGGGCAACTGGAATGGCAAACACCCTATTCCATGGGATTATTTTAACTCGATGAATGCAGGATCTGGACAAAATTTAAACTGGTTTTTCCAGAACTGGTATTTCACCAACAACTATCTTGATTTAGCCATTACCAAGGTTACACCAGCAAAAGGAAAATCGACGGTAACCATTAAAAATGTAGGTGGTTTTGCCATTCCATTTAATGTGGTGGTTACTTATACCGATGGAAAAGCAGACACCATCCACAAAACACCTGCAGTTTGGAAAACGAATCAAAAAGAGGTGAACATAGTGCTTAACACTACTAAAAAAGTAAAGTCAATTGGTTTAGATAATGGCATTTATGTAGATGCTACGCCAGCGGATAATGTTTGGTCAGCTAAATAGTTTACAGTTCGCAATTTTCAGTTGGCAGTTCGATATGACTACCAACTGAAAATTGTTAACTAATAACTGAGAACCGGCTCGTGTTTTACTGGAAAATTTAATGAATTGGCAATAAAACACATTTTATTTGCTTCATGATGCAGCGAAGCTGCAAGTTCGTAATGTGCTTTATCAGCAATTAAAACCTGCGGATGCAGGGTAACCTCTCTAAAACGGCCACTTCCATCAGCCGATTCTTCCATGGTACCTACTGCCTCATCTTTATAATCGATTACCACGATCTCGTTTTTAGAGCATAAATGTAAATACCAGAGCATATGGCAACTGGATATGGAAGCCAATAACAGGTCTTCGGGATTATATTTAGATTTATCGCCCAGAAAAGCAGAATCAGACGATCCAGAAATATCGGCTTTGCCTTTTACTGAAATTACATAATCGCGATCGTACGAACGATAATCCATTGTACCCGAGCCTTTATTGCCCGTCCAAGTAACTGTAGTTGAATATAAATGATCTTTCGGCATGATAAAATTGGTTAGATTGTATAGCCAATTTAAGAAAATATTATCAGGATTAATCTACTTTTCAACCCTTTTGACTAAGAATGTTTAAATATCTTAATCTCAAGAAACAATTTTAACGCAAGAAATATTTTAGAAAAAATTATGTCCTAATTTTATGCCCTTTTGAGATTAAGAATGACTTTAGCAAGCCGTAAGTAGATTCGTCTGCATTAATATTAATCCCTTTATCATCCTCCATGTATGAGCATTCGAAACATACATTAAGCGCAGAAACAATTTCTCCACTCTTACTATAAAATATGATTGCATCCCTGTAAATAGGTAGACACATCCAAGAAGGTAAGTTTGCAACCTCGGTTTCTAAAATGTGATTTAATTTAATCATATCCTGACTATTACGCAGGAAGGAACTAATCTTTTCCGAAGAGCTATCAAGGTTACCATTCAGATCAGTTATGCGGTTATCATACCAAGATATTGCCACAGTATTTCTAGTGGCATCCGAATAGTAGGCCTGCTGTTGAAAAGAGTATGTTTCAACATATTCGAAATCGACATTTTTAATATAACCTTTGGATTGAATAGCTGTATGCGTCATAAAATATTAATTTTAGCGCCGGGAGCCTGCATCATAAGTTGTGATATCATTCGAACTTGTCACGTTGAGCTTGTCGAAACGCTTAGCGAGGAATTTAAACAGGTCCTTCGACAGGCTCAGGATGACAATTCTATATTTATGATACAGCCTGCTTTAAATTAAAAACTAAGCCCACTTAACTTCTCAGCCAAAACCTCCGAAATTTTACGGTAAGAATCGAATGTCCAGCCACCAACATGTGGCGTTAGAATCACTTTGTCGTTATTTTTAAGTTCATCGTACCAAACCTGCTCGCCCAATGCCGGGAATTTTTCTGTTTGCAGCACATCCAGTCCAGCACCTAAAATCTTTCCGCTTTTAATCGCATTTAGCACCGCCTGTGTGTCAACAACTTCACCCCTTGCTGTATTGATGAAGAAAATGGGCTTTTTAAAATGGAAGAAATACTCGTCATCAACCATCTGTTTGGTTTCGGCTGTTAGGGGAATATGTAAGCTCAGCACATCACTGTGTTTCACAATTTCTTCCATACTTACCTCGCGGGCAAATGCATCAGAAAATCCGGTTTTATATTTATCATAAGCCATTACATCAACCTCAAAACCCGCCAGTTTCTTAGCAAAACTTTGTCCCATAAAGCCATAACCAATAATCCCCACCTTTTTGCCTTTCAATTCGTAACCACGGTTACCTTCTCTATCCCACACCCCGTTTCTAATCTCCATATCGGCCCTGCGGAAGTTGTTCATCAATGATAAAAGCAGACCCGTAGCATGTTCGCCAACGGCATCACAATTGCCTTCAGGTGCATTAATCAGTTCGATATTTCTTTCGAAGGCAATTTTATCGTCTATGTTATCCAACCCTGCCCCTGCCCTGGCCACAAATTTTAAATTCGGCGCAGTAGCAAAGAGCTCAGCATCGATTCTAAATTTCGTCCGAACAGCAATACCTGTATAATCTTTTATTTTATCTAATGTTTGTTGGCGGGTAATCTGCGGTTCATCATCAACCTGGTAACCCATAGCAATGGCCTGCTCTTTAAATGCAGGGTGCAAATCATCAACAATTAATATCCTATTCATAATAAACAAAAGTAACATTTTGCAGATTGTTCAATTGTAATATTCTTTTATTGTTTCCGTAAAACTGAAAACCGCAAATTGTTAACTGTAAACTGTGCATTACCCACAAAAATATTACTATAAAATGGCTGTAATAAAATAGTTACGGCTCCTTAATTAAACTTAGTTGCCGTTACTTTGTCTCCCTTTATAAAAAACACGAAATTTTATTTTTAATGAGACTTTTACAATCAAGAACAATACAGATTACCCTTTTACTTTTAAGCTTATCATTTAGCCTTTTTGCGCAAACAAGTGGAAAGGCAAAAATTACCGGAATACTTAAAGATGCAAAAACACAAGAAACCATTCCGTTCGCTACCGCAATTTTAATTGATAAGGCTACGGCCAAAAACGCAAAAATTGTGCAAACCGATGTAAATGGTGCTTTTGTAATGGCCGATATCCCTACCGGAACTTTCACCTTCAAAATAAGTTTTGTTGGCTACCAAACCATGGTTAGAGACAATGTGGCCATTACCGCGGCAACTGGAGCCTTAAACTTTGGCGAGATTAAAATGAATCCTTCAAAAGGAAATGTGCTGAGCGAAATTACCGTAACAGGCCAAAAACAAGGCATGCAAATGGGTATCGACAAAAAGATTTTCGCTGTAGATCAGAGCGTAATCAGCGAGGGCGGTTCAGCAGGCGATTTATTACAGAATGTTCCTTCTGTTTCTACCGATATGGATGGCAATGTGAGCTTACGTGGCTCTACAGGTGTTAAAGTGTTAATTGATGGAAAACCATCTTTAATTGCCGGCGGTAATGTAGCGCAGATCCTCCAGTCGATCCCTGCAAGCTCTATCGAAAGTGTTGAGGTAATTACTAACCCATCGGCTAAATATGATGCAGAAGGTCAATCAGGTATCATCAACATTGTACTGAAAAAAAATACGAAACTTGGCTTTAACGGTTCAGTTGCACTAACTGCAGGTAACCGTGATAACTATAATGCCAACACTAATTTAAGTTTTCAGAATAGCAAAGTAAATCTTTATGGGAACTATGGCTATCGATATGGTAACCGTTTGGGTGGCGGTTTCCAGGATATTACCTACAAAACACCAAGCAGTTCAACAGCTTTCGCAAATCAGAATACAGTTTCTAATTCTTTAGACAGAGGACACAATGCTAAAGCTGGTTTAGATTATTATTTGGCACCAAAAAGCGTAATCAGCTTATCGGGTGGTTTTAACTCAAGAGAAAATGAACGTAACGAGCTGCTTGATATTAGACAATTAAGTGCAAACCAGTCACCTGTCTTATTAAGCAACAGAACCAATAATAATGACGGTTATGGAAAAAGTTATGACCTGAATTTAGATTATGTACAGAAGTTTAAAAAACCGAAAGAAGAGTTAACCTTCAACTTTGGTTATTCGTATGGTACAAACAATAACGATCAAACGTACAGTACCAATACCACTAACCGAAATGGTGTGCCGATTGATGAAACTTTAAGTTTACAGCGTGTATTTAATACCGGTAACAATACCAATTACAATATTCAGACTGATTATGCACTACCTGTTGGTAAAGCGGGTAAAATTGAAGTTGGTTACCGTAGCCAGATCCGCTTAGGAAACAACGATCAATACGCAGATTCGATTCCTACCAATACGAATATTTATGTCAGTAATAATAAGTTAATTAACGGTTTCGATAGTAAAGATCAGGTGCACGCACTTTATTTCAATTACCAGAACCAGATTAAAGATTTTGGTTATCAAATTGGCTTAAGAGGGGAAGATGCGCGTTTAGACACACATTTAGAAGGCTATACAAACAATGTGTTAACTACAGCAGAAGGAAATATCCACTACAAAAGGATTTATCCCAGTGTTTTCTTAACGCAAAAATTTAAAGGCGACAACCAGCTTCAATTGAGTTATACACGCCGTGTAAATCGCCCTCGCCCTTGGGATACCAATCCATTTCTGGATGTTTCGGATCCTTTAAACTATAGAGGTGGTAACCCGAATTTATTGCCAGAGGATGTACATTCTTTCGAATTGGGCTACAGTAAATACTGGAAAAAAGTAACCTTAACTTCGAGTTTGTATTTCCGCCAAACCAATGATGTAATTCAACGGGTAAGAAGTACGCCAGTTAATGGAATCATTACTTCAACCCCTCAAAATTTAACAAACCAAATCAATAGTGGTTTAGAGTTAATTGGTCGTTTCGATCTGATTAAAGCTTTAAATTTTACCACCAACGTAAACTTATATCAAGCTAAGTTTGCCGGAGATGCGAGGTTTGATATTGCATCGAGCAGTGGATTTAGCTGGAACGCCAACCTAACCGGAAATTTAACTGTTGCAAAAAATGTATCGCTACAGGTACGCGGCGATTACAGAGCACCGGAAGTGATGGCACAGGGGAAACGTAATGCCATGTACGGAATCGACGGTGGAGCCAAATACGATTTCCCGAATAAAAAAGCATCTTTAAGTTTCAATGTTAGAGATGTATTTAACACCAGAAGATGGAGCATGACCACCGAAGATAAAGCAACAATTGTTGATTTTGAACGACAAATGCAGGGGACAATGGGTAACTTAACGTTCTCTTACCGGTTTGGAAAATCAACATTTACGGGAGCAAAAAAGAAGAAAGACGATCAGCAGGACAACCGTCCTGATGAGGGATCATTTTAATAACCGAAGGTGCTTAGAAAAATATTTCTAAGCACCTTTTTTTAACTAATCAGCTATTGGAAAAACTTTTACCTAAGCTTTGCTTTACCCTATTGATTTTACTCAACGCCTTTGCTGCGCTTGCTGTAGAGAAAGGTGTAATCAGCGGAAAAGTGGTTGAAGAAGTTGGTGGATTATCTATCCCATCGGCCGTAATATCTGTTTATATCGATGGATCTGAACAACCTATAGTTACATCTGCTACAGATGAGGATGGCCATTTTAGCGTTAAAAATCTAAAAACAGGAAATTATAGCATTAGGGTAAGTTTTGTTGGTTATGCCTCATTAAAAGTAAATGGAATAGCCATTACAGAAAAAGATTTCGATAAAAACCTTGGCGCATTGAAGCTAACCTCCGAGCAAAATTCTTTGCAGGAAGTAACCATTACCGTCCAAAAACCACCTATCGAATTTGGAGCTGATGGTGTTACTTATAATGTTGGCTCAACGCTATTAGCCGAAGGTAGTACCGCAACAGATGTATTAAAAAACGTACCGATGGTGCAGGTAGATATTGATGGCAATGCTACCATCGCAGGAAAGAGAAATACCAGGATTTTTATTGATGGTAAGCCCTCAGACTATATGACCTCAAATATCGCCGACCTGCTAAATGTACTTCCTTCTGATGCCATTGATAAGATAGAAGTCCTCACTAATCCACCATCTAAATATAGCGGGGATGGGGAAGGCATCATCAACATTGTAATGAAAAAAGGCTTTAAGGTTGGCTTTAACGGTAATGTAGGTGTTTCGAGCGGATTGCAGGGCAACGGTAATACTAACGCAAATGCATCTTACCGCGGAAAATCTTATGCTATAAATGGAAGCGCAGCTTATCGTTATAATGTTGGGAAGGGTAACAGCCACAATTTCCGCGAAAACTTTTTCCCTGACACAACTTTCTATTATGACCAATATGGGGCTTATCGCAACCATAACAATGGTGGGAATTTTAGAATGGGTTTAGACTGGACCATTAATCCAAAACAAAGTTTACGCCTATCAACCAATTACAACCTCAATAATTCGAATTCAAATGCTACAACCGATCTTCATTACTTAAGTGAAGAACGGATAGAAAACCGTCTTCGCAATCAGCATAATACAGGTAAAGGCAATAGCAATAACTTTGTTTTTAATGCCGATTACGATCTTCAGACCGATACCAGCGGTGGTAAAATATCTTTAGGATTAAATTTCAATACCAACAAGAGTACCGATTTTAGGGATTACAGCACCACTTATGCACAGCCAAGCACATTAGCCCCAACTATACAGCAAAACAATAATAACACCGGAAACAGGGGATTAAACATAACATTAGATTACGAAAAACCAATATTCAATAAACGCGACCGCATTGAAACCGGCTTGGCTTTTAACTACAGAAAGAACGATAACGACTTGTTAATCGAGAATTTTAATTTTGCCACGCAACAGTTTGTGCGTAATAACAAATTATCGAACCAGTTTTTATACAATGAAAACATAGCTGCGGCCTATGCATCTTATAACTACCGTAAGGTTGGCTGGGGCGTTAAAACAGGAGTTAGGGCCGAACTTACCGATGTAGCCTTCGATTTATCCACTGGGCAGAATTATAATGTAAAACCTTATCTCAGTATTTTCCCTAACCTATCCTTAAATCGGTTTTACCGAAAACGGTATAATATTGGTGCTACGTATAGCATCCGTGTAAACCGGCCAAGAGAAAATACCTTGAACCCACAGATTAATAATGTTGATACATTGAATATCTCCTACGGGAATCCTAATCTATCGCCAGCTTATACCCATCAATTTGATATTAACTTTGGGGCTTTTGGTCAGAAATGGTCATTTAACCCACGGCTCTCTTATTCAACCAGTCAGGGGGTTATAGAACGTTACCGCACAGTCACCTTAATTCCTGGCTCCAATACAGCCAGATCTGAAAGTACTTACGATAATGTGGGCAGCAATAATTCTTTATCGCTTATCCTAATCGGGAATTATCGCCCTACCAATAAGATATCGGCCAATGGAAATTTCAGTGTGATCCAAAGTAATTATAAATCGCAATTAAATAGTTCGCTAAACCGTGATGGTTTGAGTTTTAGAGGAGCAATTGGCCTATCGATGCAGTTACCGCTAAAAACGGCTTTCGAATCGAACTTAAACTATGCCAACAATACCAATGCACAAGGCCGGAACAAAGGTTCTATGACTTCTAATTTCTCGGCAAGGAAAGTCTTTTTGGGTAACCGGTTAAACCTTCGCATAACGATAAATGATATTTTAGGAAACAGAACCAATACTTTTTACAATGAAGGCCAGAATTTCAGACTGGAGAATTATTCGACCAACAACACACAGAATTTCACTTTTAGCCTGAATTATCGTTTCACTAAGATTACCGTAAATAAAATTCCACCGCCACCGCCTCGTGCAAAACCACAGTAAGATAAAATCATATTGCTTATCTTGCAGCATGGAAGAGATCAACCCTTGGAAAACACTAGAGAGCGAGGTAAAATACGATAACAACTGGATTCGTTTAACCGAACATCAGGTAATTAATCCATCCGGGGGACAAGGGATTTATGGTACCGTTCATTTTAAAAATCGCGCCATCGGAATCCTTCCTTTAGATGAAAATTATAATACCTGGTTGGTTGGCCAATACCGATATGCGATTAATGCCTACAGTTGGGAAATTCCGGAAGGTGGTGGGCCATTTCATGAAGCGCCATTAGAAAGCGCCAGACGGGAACTGTTAGAAGAAACGGGTATGAGCGCCAGGAACTGGAAAGAAATTCAAAGAATGCACCTTTCTAACTCCGTGTGTGATGAACTTAGCATTATTTACATTGCTACCGATCTCATCCAAGGTATCGCCATGCCTGAAGAAACAGAGGAACTTGTGGTTAAAAAATTGTCTTTTGATGAAGCGTATCAAATGGTTTTGAATGGAGAGATTACCGATTCGATGAGCGTAGCTGCGATCTTAAAAGCCAAGCTCATGATATTGAATGGCGAATTGTAGCCGTGGCAACCACCAAATGTTCCTAACGGAACATAAAAAAATGTTGCATATTTTTTTCTACCCAGCATATGTCCCAATGGGACATTGCACCATTAAATGTTAAAATTATTTATGTTAAATGCTAAAACAATCCCCAAATATTAAACATCCTAAAAAATATAATGTCTCAGATGAATATTGCTTATTAGTTCTTTTAACAGCGGTTTGCTATGAAATTTACCTTATAACTACAAAATATTGCATCAGCACTTGTTCTATAGCGTCATTTGTTTTAAATTGCTAGTGTAATCCCTAAATATTAAATCATCCTAAAAAATTATAATGTCTCAGATGAATATTGCTTATTAGTTCTTTTAACGGCGG
>NZ_JBXANE010000002.1:0-174120 GCF_058801365.1 Pedobacter sp. GW822-FHT03F06 | reverse complement strand
TTGCATCAGCACTTGTTCTATAGCGTCATTTGTTTTAAATTGCTAGTGCAATCCCTAAATATTAAATCATCCTAAAAATTATTAATGTCCAGTATGGACATTTCCTCGGTAGAAATTGCAGATGGCAATTTTCGTTCCGTAGGAACGTTTGATTATGATTTAAATTTAGAACGCTATGCCGAATACCTATACCCAATTACACATTCAGTTTGTTTTTGCCGTTAAATTTCGGGCCTCATTAATTCATAAAGATTGGAAGGAAAGGCTTTTGAAATATATCACAGGGATATTTCAGTCAAATAACCATAAAATGATCCAGATCAATTGTATGCCGGATCATATTCACATCTTTATTGGTATGCGGCCGCACCAATCCATTTCCAGCCTGATCCAGAATGTAAAAACAGAAAGTTCAAAATGGATTAACGATCAGAGATTTTGTAAAGTTAAATTTGCCTGGCAAGAAGGTTATGGCGCATTCTCTTATTCAAAAAGCCATATTCAACAAGTTATTCAATACATCCAAAACCAGGAACAGCACCATAAAAAGAAGAGCTTTTTAGAGGAGTACACCAGTTTCTTGAAAACGTTTGAGATTGAATACGAAGAAAGATACATCTTCAAAGAACCAGAATAATTTATTATTATCTTTGCCAACTATTCAATCACCCAGATGAGCAAGCTTTTCGGATATATTTTAAGCCCTATTTTTTATATTTTCTTTGGATTAACACTTTGTATCTTCCACCCTATTCAATGGATTTGCTTTAAGCTTTTTGGCTATAAGGCGCATAAGGTTTCGGTAGATATCCTTAATTTTTTCCTAACCTACTGCCAGATCTTTCTATTCAATTCAATCAGTTTTAAGAATGAATACGATTTACCGACAGATAGACCAATTATTTTTGCTGCGAACCACCAGAGCATGTACGATATCCCTTCGTTAATTTGGTTTTTAAGAAAACACAGCGCAAAATTTATCTCTAAAATTGAGCTTACCAAAGGTATTCCATCCATATCCATTAACCTGCGTTTAGGCGGTGGGGCAAACATTAACCGAAAAGATAACAAACAGGCCATTTCCGAAATCATCAAACTTGGTCGTAGGATGAAAGAAAACAATTGGAGCACTGTTATTTTCCCGGAGGGAACCCGGGCGAAAGATGGTCAGTTGAAAACATTTCAATTTGGAGGTATTGCAACCATATTAAAGGTAGTTCCTAATGCCTTGGTTGTTCCGGTAGCCATAGAAAATTCGTGGAAAATTGTTCGCTTTGGCATGTTCCCGTTAACTACTGGCAATGCGCTAAAATGGACGGTCTTAAAACCAATAGAACCAGGCGTAAAAACGCCGAATGATATTACGCTAGAAGCAGAAAACGAAATCAGAAAAGTTTTAGGTCAACCAGTGGCACAGCCTGCTGTATTATAATTTTTATTAATCCCTTTAAAGATCCTTCGACTCCGCTCAGGATGACAATCGCGGCATGATCATTTCGTGGTTTTTGTGCTTCGGTGGCAATTAAAAAGTTAATTGTTTGAACTGGTTTAGCACTTAGCACCAACGCCCTAAATGTTCTTATTTCCGATCACCCTGAAAAATTCATCACGGTAGGTATCGCCAACAGGGATAATCTTCTGATTGATGGTAATGCGGCTGCGCTCTATACTTTCAATTTTATCAACAGCCACAATATAAGATTTGTGCACCCTGATAAACTGACCTTGAGGTAAAGCTTCTTCCATCTTCTTCATACTCTGTAGCGTAATTACACGCTCATCTTTCGTAAAGATCGAAATGTAATCTTTTAAACCTTCGATGAATAAAATATTATGCAGATAAATTTTTTGAATCTTATGTTCTGTTTTAACGAAAATATAATCTTGCACAGGATTTGCTGAACCAGAAAACGGTGCAGGTGTAACGATAGGCTGTGCTACACTTGCAGGGGCTTCAACAGGTTTTACCTGATTATGTACTTTTTCCACGGCTTTATAAAAACGGTCGAATGCGATTGGCTTTAACAAATAATCCGAAACATTTAGGTCGTAACTTTCTAAAGCATACTGTGGGTAAGCAGTAGTTAATATGTAGTGGCATTTATTGCCAGCGATTTTTAAAAACTGGATTCCGGTCAGCTCAGGCATCTGAATATCTAAAAACACAAGATCAATCCCTCCGCCCTGAACAATCTGCAAAGCTTCGATAGGGTTTTCGCACCTTTTAACCATGGTTAAAAAAGGCACTTTCGAAATATAATCCTGTAAAATATCAAGCGCTAAAGGCTCATCATCAACAACAATACAGTTTAAGTTCATTTTAGGTTATTATTTTAATTAATGATTTATCCGGTTTATGTTTGGTTATCGGATTATATATCAATCATCAGTTCACAGGTGTAATGAGTAGCCGAATTTACAACATTTAATTTATATCTATCAGGGTAAACCAATTGTAACCGTCGTTCTACATTGGTTAAACCAACCCCTCCCTGCGCATCTTTATTCTGTTGGTTCTTTTTATTCACCACGCTAAAATGCAAAATCTTCTGGTTGGCAATGATATTAATTTTTACCGGTTCGGCCGGATCGGTTACTACGCCATGTTTAAATGCATTTTCTACAAACGAAATCAACATTAAAGGAACAATTTTTTGATTGTCAATTTCGCCGTTTAAGGTAAGTTCTATATAGGCGCCATCTTTAAACCTTATTTTTTGCAGTTCGATATAACTGGTTAAATAGTCTACTTCTTTGCTTAATGCTACTGTTGGTGTATTGCTCTCATAAATCATGTAACGCATAATTTCCGAAAGCTTCATAATGGCATCGGCAGTTTTATCCGATTTTTGATAGGCCAGTGAATAAATGTTATTGAGCGAATTGAAAAGAAAATGTGGGTTTAGCTGCGATTTTAAAAACTGAAGTTCCATTTCGCGGCGTTCGCTTTCTAGGTTACGTTGGATACGCTCGTTAGAAAACCAATCAATAATAAATTTAATAATACAACTGCTGATCAGGAAAAAACCAGAGAAAAAGGCCGCATTCAAGGCAAAGCTATTCACAGAAAAATTGTGCACCTCTTTTTCAGTTCTATAAGTCAACAGTTCTTCGGGGTTAAGAACCGCTAACACCGTTTTCAAAAACGTACCTGCAATAAGCAACAAGAAGAATGAAAGGAAGTAAATCCAGTATTTTTTCTGTCTCTTTATCAATTCAGGTATTAAGAAAATATAATTGATATAAAAAAGAGAAACGTTGATAATACCGATTACACCAAAAGATAAAAAATAATCTTTCATTGTTGCGCTACCTTCCCTGAATACAGACATGGCAATCAGGAACATAAAGATCAATCCCCAGTATATAGTATGTAAAATTAAAGGACCCCTGCTTTGTTTCATTGGTTATTCATTAAATATTCTTAAAGCTGGTACAAGTTAAAATAACACGTAATAGCTTCATGCATCCAAAGTAAATAAACTTTCAATTTAAACCGAACACAATCTACCAACAGGCATTTTTTTTCTACCAACGGCCCAATAGGCAAATTTTATCGACAAACGCCAAAAATGTCTGTTGATCTAGAATCTTGAACACTTGGTATAATAGATTTTAGCAGCTTGTTTTTCTTGAGTTTCTTTGAATCATCAAAACGAAAACAAAATGAAAACATCATCAGCAATCAACTTAAACAATCAAACAGTAATGGCTGATGATAACTTCACAGCCTCTCAAATAAAACTATCGATCATGAAAAAGTTAGCAAACACATCACCATTTTTACTTTTATTATTACCTGTATTTATGATGATTATTTTAACACTTACGGTTAGCACCAGTCAGAATGATGCAGAAATAGTTGTAAAACCTACAAAAACATCTGGTTCCGTTGTAAAACAAGTAACTGCCATTTTCAAATAGAAACAATGGGTAATTACGCTATCGAAACAGTAGGTTTAAACTTTAACTTCGGCAACCAGATTATTGTAAAAGATCTCTCACTACAAGTACCCAAGGGTAGTATTTATGGCTTCTTAGGCCCAAACGGGGCTGGAAAAACAACCACCATAAAAATCTTGCTTAACCTGCTCAAATCGCCTTCTGATCAGGTTTTTATATTCGGTAAAGAAATAAACAGTAATCGCATTGCTACCCTTAAACGCATTGGCGCTTTAGTAGAACAGCCAGCCATTTATGGGCATTTAACCGGAAAAGAAAACCTTATTAACCGCTGTATTCTGTTAGGCATAAAAAAAGCCAAAGCTGATGAAATGCTGTCGCTAGTAGGTTTGGCAGATGCCGCAAATAAAAAAGCCAGTAAATATTCATTAGGCATGAAACAACGGCTGGGCATTGCGCAGGCACTAATTTCAGATCCCGAATTACTCCTGTTGGATGAGCCTACAAATGGTTTAGATCCAAATGGCATTATTGAGGTCAGGAACCTCATGATCGATTTAGCCACAAAACACCAAAAAACAATATTGGTTTCAAGCCACTTATTGGCAGAAATAGAAAGAACAGCCACCCATGTGGGCATTATAAACAAAGGTCAATTATTATTTCAGGGTACAATTAACGAACTTCATTTACTAAGCAAACCAATGCTCGAAATCGAAGTCGACAATATCGAAAATGCAAGTTCCCTTTTAACCAAGTCGGGTTATGAAATTGCCACAAAAACCGATAAGGTAATTACCATACCCTATACTTCCCCACAAAAAAGTGGAGAACTAAATACATTCCTTATCCAAAATGGTTTCACGGTAAGCAGTCTTTATCAACAACGAAAAGATCTCGAAAATTTATTCCTTGATATTACCAAAACAAACTAACATGCACGCTCTTTATATTTCTTTAATATCAGAATTTTACAAATCCAGAAAAACCTTAGCCTTCTGGGCAGCTATATTATTACCAGTTATTATATGCGGATTAATCAGCTTTGGTTTTTATTCCGACGCAGAGAAAATCATCGGCAACCACTATCCTCCAATAATATTATGGGCACATTACAGCGGTGCAGCACTCGGCGTAATGGGATTTTTGATAATGCCCTTCTATGTTATATTCATGGCCTTTTCGGTCAATAATATCGAACACAAGAACGATACCTGGAAAATGTTATTTGCGCAACCCTTAAATAAATTTTCGATTTATGCTGCAAAATATCTGTATGCGGTCCTGTTAATATTTATATGCTTATTTTTATTTGCTACACTTACCTATGCCTTTGGCCATTTATTACAGGTATTGTTGCCTAAGCTTAATTTTAATCAATACAACCCGCTAAATATCCTAGTTAACTCTTACGGCAAATTATTCTTATCATCTTTAGGCATTTTATCGCTACAGTTTATATTAAGTTTGCTATGGAGCGATTTTCTTAAGCCAATGGGCATTGGCTTTATTGGCACCATTATGGGCATTATTACCGCAAATGTGGGTTGGAAATATGCTTACCTGATCCCTTATTCATTACCTGCCTTATCTTTAAAGATGACCAAGGTAAAAAAAGGAGGCGATCCGCTGGATTTTCCGGTTTTTACGCAGGAAATATGGACAAGCTTGATTTATGCTTTGGTTCTTTTCATTATTGGCTACTTTATCGTAACCAAAAAGAGCATAAAGTAGTTTCAATCTGTAAATTTCAGGCCCTAAGAATGTGCTCATGTAAAAATCTCATTGGATAATAATTTGAAGTGGTTTAAAGTGTATTTTAGATCAAAATCAACCACCAAATTATTCATAAAATGATCAAAAAATTTACAATCACAGCAATGGCCTTTGGCCTGTGCTTTTCAGTTTTTGCACAAGATACCCCTGATGCAGCTGTAGTACAAAAAATAAAAAAGGAAGGTTTAGAAAATTCGAAGGCAATGGATATTGCTTTTAATTTAACAGATGTAAGCGGTCCCCGTTTATCAAACTCTCCAGGATTAAAAAAAGCACAGGATTGGGCTGTGAAGCAACTTACAGATTGGGGATTAAAAAATGTACACCTTGAAGCCTGGGGAACTTTCGGTAAAGGCTGGCAGATTGATAAATACTATGCTGCCACCACCCTTCCTTACTACCATGCCATCATTGCCTCTCCTAAAGCATGGACACCTGGTACAAATGGCCCAATCAAATCGCAGGTCATTTTAATCAAGGCTGATAGTGTTGCCGATTTAGCAAAATATAAAGGCAAATTAGCCGGAAAAATCATTATGATGGATCAGGGTACCCCGCTAACAAGTGGCGTTAAGCCCGATTTTCTGCGCTATGCCGATACTACCCTGGCACAAATGGCCGCAGCAAAACCACAAACTGCAGGTCCAAGACAACGCCCTGCCGGCGGACCAATGGCTGATAGAATGGCGCAAATGATGAAAATGCGTGAAATCCGTGCGGCAATGAGCGCCATGCTGGTAGAGGAAAAAGTTGGTTTAATTTTAACTTATGCCCGTGGAGGACAGGGAACTTTTTTTACCAGCAACGGGGCTTCTTATGCTTTAGATGCAAAACCAGTATCGCCTGAACTTGAAGTTGCAGCAGAAGATTTCTTACATATACTGCGTCTTTTACGTGCTGGCAAGCCTGTAGAAATTGAAGCCGATATCAAAACCTCTTTTTATGATCAGGATCCTCAGGGATATAACGTAATTGCCGAAATACCCGGAACCGATAAAAAACTAAAAGATGAAGTGGTAATGATTGGTGGGCACTTCGATTCGTGGCATGCGGCAACGGGCGCTACAGATAATGCAGCAGGTTCTACCGTAATGATGGAAGCCATGCGTATTTTAAAAGCGATAGATTTTAAACCGAAGCGCACCATCCGTATTGCACTTTGGAGCTCGGAAGAGCAAGGTTTATTTGGATCAAGAGGTTATGTAGCAAAACATTTCGGCGATCCGAAAACAATGGTATTAACGCCAGATCAGAAAAAAATATCAGCTTATTACAACCTCGATAATGGAACAGGGAAAATCCGCGGTGTATATTTACAGGGCAATGCAGCGGCTGGTCCGATTTTCCAAAGCTGGTTAACACCTTTTAACGATCTTGGTGCAACTACCATCACCATTAATAATACAGGTGGTACCGACCACCAGGCATTTGATGCCGTAGGCATACCAGGTTTCCAGTTTATTCAGGATCCTGCCGATTACAATACCCGTACCCACCATAGCAATATGGATACTTATGATAGACTTGTTGAGGATGATTTAAAACAGGCAGCAACCATTATTGCTTCTTTTGTTTACAATACTTCGCAGCGCGAAGCACAGATTCCAAGAAAAGAACTGCCTGCTCCACAACCCGCAAGGCCCTAAACACAAAATACAACGCATAAACACAAGCCTGCTGATTTGACTTTAGTATCAAATAGCAGGCTTTGCTGTTTAGAATGAGAGGTTATGCGTATTTTAACCCTTATAAGGATAATATTCTTTCTTTAAAGGCCCAAACAATTAATTGATAAGAATTTTTAAGATCGAGCTTTCTTACCATATTTCTTCGGTGCGTATTAACGGTATGCTCGCTGATAAAAAGCATTTCGCCAATTTCTTTACTGTTGTAACCCATTGATAACAGGTGTACAATTTCAACTTCCCTTTCGCTGATCGAACTGTGATTTTCCCGTAGCAGGATATTGTTTATCATTTTTGAAAGAATTAAATGGTTAAATGTTTTCTATATCAATCTTCACATCAAATAGACTTTTTTTTTGAATAAGTTCAAAATAATTGTTTTTCTGGGGGTAGACGGCATTAATATGTCATAACCGCAAATTATTCAGCTGTTATTGTATACCAAAAGTAGTGGTACCGCGCAATTCCGCGTTAGCGCAAAACGCCCTAAATAGAAGGGTATTTTTACGGTATTTTAATTACAAATAGCTCTTGCCGAAACCCTTATTATTATCGATTTTTAGAAAAAATCAAACAATAAATTTATGAGTCAAAAATTAAATTCGGAACCTATCGATAAGAAGGTTGCGCAGGCCATGGTTGATGCCTATGCCGTAGAGGCAAGAAAATTTCCAAAATCTTTCACCAAAGCAGTATGGTTTCCGGCAGAACAGATATTAGAAATTGCAAAATCAATGAGCGAAGGAAAATATGATGGCTTAAGGCTTTATTTTGCGCAATATACCGATGTTTTACCTGAAGGCGTAAAAAGTGGGTACGTAGGTAAAAACACTTTATTATTGGTACCTACAACTGCATGCGAAAGCAACGACGACGAACATGAGGATAATCCTGATGATATTGGAAACAGAGGCCAGGGCTGCCCAGATTTTTGTGAGGGAACGAGTTTATAAACAATGAGGTACTTATCTCCCATATTTATAGCAGAGCTTATTTGCCTAATAGCAGCCATTACCATAATATGGAAAGACAAGCATGCATTTGGGAAAGTGATTACCTGCTATTTAGCCATTGCATTAATTACTGAAGAGGTTGCTGCTTATATGGCTATTAGAGGCATACACAATTTATGGCTCTTTAATATTTTTATATTTTTTGAAATCAGCACAATATTATATGGTCTTTACCACTGCTTAAAAGAGTATACCAATCCCAAACCTATATTTATTATAGGTGCGGGTATTGTATACCCGATGTATTTTAGCTTTTTCATCAACCATCCCTTTGCTGATTTAAACACGATTACAATTACTGTAATGTCAGTCGTTTTCACACTTTATTGCCTCTATTATTATTACTTGCTATTAAAAGATGAAAACTTTATCGAGATCAAAACTCACCCCGAGTTTTGGTGGGTAACAGGCGTTCTATTTTATTACTTCGGTAGCACCATGTCGAACATCTTTGATGGATTGTTTACCGTTAAGATTATAGGTCATGTTACTTTAAGATATTGTATTTATATCGTATTAAACCTTATTTTATATAGCTTTTGGTTATATTCCTTTATATGCAGAATGAAACAACAAAAATTGCAATCTTAGTCGCTATCTCGACGTTGGTATTCCTGCTTGTACCTGTGTTTTTGATTTTATACATTAGATCGTACAACCGGCACAAAAAGAATCATGTATTAGAAAAACAGAATATGCAGCAAAAATTTGAGTCCGAAATGCTTCAAACCCGCGTTGAAGTACAAGATCAAACGATGCAGAGTATAGCCACAGAATTACATGATAATGTTGGCCAGTTGCTCAGTCTTACCACACTCACCTTAAACTCTGTAAATTTAAACGATGGAGAAAAGGCCAAAAAGAAAATCGATAATTCATTAGCACTTGTTAACAAATCCATTAAAGAATTAAGGGAACTGGCAAAACTATTGCATGGCGAACAACTGGTAGAAAATGGCATTGGCCACGCCATTGATCAGGAAATTAACTGGTTAAATAAAGCCGGTTCTTACGAATTAAAAATCAATAACCAGTTAATCAATCTGCAAATTACATCGCCAAATAAAGATTTAATCCTTCTTCGTTTATTGCAGGAAATCATTAATAATATTATAAAACATGCTCAGGCAACCTGTATTCAAATCGATTCGCACCTGACAAACAGTATTTTACATTTAAGGGTTGCCGAAAATGGGATTGGTTTTAACCCTGAAGAAACTAAATCAAAAAAATCGGGAATGGGCTTAAATTCTATTTATAAAAGAATTGAGATGATCAATGGAAAATTAATATTAAATTCGACTCCAGGCGAAGGCACTTCCATTTCAATAGAAGTGCCATACCCTTAATTGTATGCAAGACCAAAGTATCTCTATCGCTATTGTTGATGACCACACGCTTTTCCGTTCCGGATTGGCCAGCCTATTGGAAGAATTTGACGAAATAAATGTCACGTTTGAGGCTGTAAACGGATTAGATCTCCAGTCTAAAATAGACAACCACCAACACGTTCAACTGGTACTAATGGACATTAATATGCCGGTAATGGACGGCTTTGCAGCAACTAAATGGGTTAAAACCAATCATCCGAATGTACATGTGCTGGCATTAAGTATGCTCGAAGATGAAAAAGCAATTATCGGGATGCTTAAAGCCGGTGCCGGAGGCTATATGCTTAAAGAATCAACCCCGTCAGATCTGCTAACAGCAATTAAAGTAATAGTAGATAAAGGTTTCTATGTAAATGAGCTGGTATCGGGCAGGCTTTTGGTGGCGCTAAAAGATAGCGATCAAAAACCAGTATTCTCCGCAAGAGAACTTACATTTTTACAATATTGCAGTACCGAACTTACTTATAAGGAAATTGCAGATCTCATGAATGTTAGTCCACGCACAGTAGATAACTACCGGGAATCCCTTTTTGCGAAGCTGAATATTAAATCTCGCACCGGATTAGTGGTGTATGGCATCAAAAACAACCTGATTACGATATAGTCCTCATCCATAACTAGAATACAATCAGCTGATTTACATAAAATTAATAGCTAGATTTAATATTTTTCTTAAAGTAAAACCTTAAAAGGGCGCAAAAAGTCATTCTCATTAATTTTTCTAATAATTTATTTAATAAAATTTGGATAACTAACTAATTAGTTTTAACTTTAGTTAAGGCAATTAATTTGCTATCATCCTTATTATTATTAACTATTATGGAAATTAAAGATTTAACCAAAGCCGAAGAACAGATTATGCAGGTTTTATGGCAATTGGAAAAAGCATTCGTCAAAGAAGTTATTGATGAGCTACCCCTCCCTAAACCTGCGTACAATACCGTATCAACCATTATTAGAATTTTAGAAACCAAAGGTTTTATTGGTCACGAAGCGTTTGGTAAAGCACATCAGTACCATCCTTTAGTGAGCAGGGAAGAATATAAACGCCACGCAACAGAAAAATTGCTGGGCAATTACTTCGAAAATTCGGTAGAGAGTATGTTCTCTTTCTTCGTTAAAGAAGAGAAACTGGATTTAAGCGACGTTGATGAAATTTTAAAAATGATTAATAAAATTAAACATAAGCCAAAATGAGTTTTGCCCACTACCTATTACAGGTGAACTTATACTTAATTGTTTTTTTCGGTTTTTACAAATTACTGTTAGATAAGGAGACCTACTTCACTTTAAACCGCATTTACTTAGTAGCTGCGGGCGTTTTGTCGTTATCTATACCATTTATCCGTTTAGAATGGCTAACGGAGCAGAAAGCGGCACAACAGGTTTATACTTCAGTTAACTGGGAAGCCGTATTAGCACAGGCAACGATTGTAACGGAGCGCAATACCGGTTTTAACTGGGGCAATGCATTCGTTTATATCTATTGCGCAGGTATTTTGTTTTTCTTAGGTAGATTGGTATTTAACCTATTAGCGGTTAAAAAACTCATTTCAATCAGCAAGGCTGGCACGGCTTTCTCTTTTTTTGGCAAAAAAGTAATTGATCGGGAATTGCCACAAATGGATGTGATTGATATTCATGAAGAAGCACATATTAAACAATGGCATACCGTAGATATTTTATTTTTCGAAATTATAGGGATTATTACCTGGTTAAACCCGGTGATTTATCTTTATAAAAAAGCAATTAAAAACATCCACGAGTTTTTAGCTGATGAACTTGCTGCTGAATTTCAGGGTGATAAAGCGGAATATGCCATGTTATTGCTAAGTAAGTCGTTTGGCATTTCGCCAAATGCCTTAACAAATGGCTTTTTAGAAAAATCATTGATCAAAAAAAGAATTTTCATGCTTCATAAAGAGCGGTCTAAAAAGATCGCTATTATGAAGTATGGAATTTTTATCCCCTTATTTGCCCTTCTAATTGTGTTTTCGTCGGCTACTGTCCGCAAAAATGAGAAGTTGTTATCCATTACCGATCAAATCCCTTTAGAGAAGCCGATTGAGATTGTTGAGAACATGGTTACAACACCCGAGAAGATAACCGTAGCACCTAAAATTTCAGTTGATGGCAAAACAGATGCAAACTGGAAAGGATTTTATCAGTTTTTGTTAAGAAATATTAAATACCCAGGCACAGCGAGCAGCGATGAGGTACAGGGTAATGCGCAGATCAAATTTAACCTAAAAGGCGGCAGGGTTACCAATATTACATCGAATGTAGAGTTAGGAGCAGGTTGCGATGAAGAAGTGATGAAAGCAATTTTATCGTATAAAGGATTTAAAACGGTGGCAGATGGCAAATATGCTTTAACAGTAAGTTTTAAAATCCCAGAATCTTCAGAAGCGTTTAAGAATAAATTATTGCCTAAATCGGATGGATATGTAAATCTGAACAAGATTAACATCATATCTTATCTTCCTAAAACCGCTGAAACAGAAAGCAGCGCTGTTAAATCTGAGCATACAGATAAAGTGTATGATTTCGTTTCAATTGAGAAACAACCAGAATTTCCGGGCGGTATAAGCAAGTTTTATAAATACCTGGGTGGCAGCATCAGGTATCCAAAAATGGCACAGGAAAATAATGTTCAGGGTAAAGTTTTTCTCAGCTTTGTTGTTGAAAAAGATGGCTCTTTAACAGATGTCCAGATTACACGGGGTTTAGGAAGTGGTACCGATGAAGAAGCGATGAGGGTTATTAAAGAATCACCAAAATGGAACCCAGGCATCCAGAATGGCTTGGCCGTTAGGGTAAAATACAACATCAATGTTAATTTCACACTTAATACAGATCCTCCTAAAACACTAGCACAAACTCCAACGGGCATAAGACTTAGAAACGATATCAATTTTAACGGTCTTATCATATTAGATGGCGTTAAACTTGATGAAAACAGTCAATTAAATGATATAAATCCAAACAACATTGAATCTATCGAAGTTTTAAAAGATCAGGCTGCTGTTAGTCTTTATGGACCGAGGGCGAAAGCTGGTGCAATTCTAATTACAAGTAAAAGTTCAAAAGCCAGTGCTTTTAGGCCGCTCGATGCTAAAGAACTTACTATCGACAGAACTTCTAATTTTTTCGACCTTAAAAGAAAATTCTAGCCAAAATGAAAAATATAATCGCCTTTACCCTAATGATGGGTTTTAGTTTAGTTGGTTTTGCTCAAAAGGCAGATAGCACAAAAACAACAAAAATAATACTTAGAGGTGTACCTGCCCTTGGTACTGAGCCCTTAATTATAATAGATGGTAATAAACAGTATATAAGAGGCACATCATCACTTAGCGAGGTTGATCCCAATAACATTGAGTCTGTAAGCATCCTAAAAGATAGTTTAGCAACGGCGCGATATGGCGCTGATGGTTTTGCGGGGGTAATAGAAGTTAAAACCAAAAATGGTTCTTTAAGCAATTCTGATATTAAAACTGCTCCAATAAAAATTGACGGTACCAAGTTAAAAGGAAAAGTATCAGGATTTAGTGTGCGACCAAATGTACCTAACCCCAGTACATCTATAATCTTAAGAAATCTATTGAACCGAGATTTTGACCTCAAGGCAGAGCCGCTTTATGTTGTGGACGGGAAAGAAGTTTCAGAAATAAAAAACCTGAATCAGAATTCTATTGAATCAATAGAAGTGCTTAAAGATTCATCTGCAATAACTTTACATGGTGATAAGGGCAAAAATGGAGTAGTGATTATTACCACAAAAAAACCAAAAGAAACGCCTAAGAAAAACTAAATAACCAACATTTTAATAAAAAAACAATGAGAAAGCTAATCTTTTTAGCCCTAATGGGCATCGCTATGTGCTTAAATAAAGTAAAAGCACAAGACAATCCAGACAAAGTTTATGATTTTACCTCCCTAGAAAAGACACCCGATTATCCTGGTGGAATTACTAAATTTTATGAATTCTTAGGTCGTGAGATTAAGTACCCCGAAGTAGCTAAGAAAAACAGCACACAGGGAAAAGTATTTGCTTCTTTTGTAGTCGAAAAAAATGGCGCTTTAACCGATGTTCAGATTACCAGAAGCCTAACACCAGAAACGGATAAAGAAGCCCTTAGGGTATTGAACAAATCGCCAAGATGGAATCCTGGACTGTTAAATGGAAGACCTGTTCGTGTGAAGTACAACATCAATGTTAATTTCACTATGAAATAGATCCGAAATTGGCAATTGGCTTAAACACACAAAACCCCAGCAAAATTGCCGGGGTTTTATGTTTTCTCTCCTGTCTCGGAAGACTAAATTTAGAAAAATTTTAATGTATATGCAAATATTACAGAATAAAATTTCTAAATACGCAAAATTTTAATATGCAAACATAAGATTATTACAACTTTCGCAAACTTTTATTTCGACCTCACTTTGTTGTGCAAGGTTTCGGTTTTAAATTCTAAAGTTTCATATGTTTTCACAACAACGGGAAAATGTTAAATGTGTATCTGTTTTAGTCGTTTGCTTGCTAACAAATCATTAAAATTTAATTCACTATTTATTCCTGGTCTATTAACCAGTATTAGACTACTAATGTGCCTTTCAACAGCTATTTTTATCTATTTTATGATCAGTTTTTAGTTTGCTTTAAAACTAAAAAGCCTCCACGTTGTGGAGGCTCAAGAACCCTGCGGTTAAGCTGGGCGCACAGTATATTTTTTAAACAGTTTCTTCTGAAATAAATTTTGCAGATGCAAAATCACGGTTCATGCGAGCAATGTTTTCTAAAGAAATTCCTTTAGGGCATTCGGCTTCGCAAGCACCTGTATTGGTACAGTTACCAAAACCTTCAGCATCCATTTGCGCGACCATGCTCTGCACCCTGCGGTAACGCTCTGGCTGCCCTTGTGGTAACAATGCCAACTGAGAGATCTTAGCTGATACGAATAACATTGCTGAAGCATTTTTACAGGTTGCCACACAAGCACCGCAACCAATACAAGCTGCAGCTTCGAAAGCAGCATCTGCCTGCATTTTAGGGATTGGCAGGTTGTTCGCATCTTGCGCATTACCTGTATTTACCGAAATAAAGCCACCGGCAGCAATAACTCTATCGAATGCAGAACGATCTACAGTTAAATCCTTTACTACCGGGAAAGCAGCCGCTCTCCAAGGCTCAACAACAATAGTATCGCCATCTTTGAAAGAACGCATGTGCAACTGGCAGGTAGTAACCAAATCCTTTGGTCCGTGCGGACGTCCGTTGATAAACATCGAGCACATTCCGCAGATTCCTTCACGGCAATCGTGATCGAATACCACCGGCTCTTCGCCTTTATTAATTAATTGTTCGTTTAATACATCGAACATCTCCAAAAAAGACATATCCGGTGAAATATCGGCCAATTTATAATCTACCAAAGCACCTTTGGCATTGTTATTTTTTTGACGCCAAACTTTTAGCGTTAAGTTCATATTTCCTGTACTCATGATATTGAGATTTAAGTATCAAGTAACGAGAACCAAGTATCAAGATTTAATTCAAGTCTTGATACTTGATACTTACGTCTTGCTACTATTTATAACTTCTTTGTGCTACTTTAATATTTTCAAACTTCAGCTCTTCTTTGTGAAGCTCGAAGTTTACACCTTCTTTAAATTCCCAAGCGGCTACGTAAGCATAATTCTCATCATCACGTAGTGCTTCTCCTTCTTCTGTCTGATACTCTTCACGGAAGTGACCACCACAACTTTCGTTACGGTTTAACGCATCAATACACATCAACTCGCCCAGCTCAATAAAATCGGCAACACGGCCAGCTTTTTCCAATTCGGTGTTTAACTCATCAGCTGTTCCAGGCACACGAACATCACTCCAGAATTCAGCACGTAAAGCCCTGATTTCCTGAATTGCTTCGTTTAAACCTTTTTCGTTACGGGCCATACCACATTTCTCCCACATAATGTGGCCTAAACGTTTGTGGAAATGATCTACCGATTTGGTTCCTTTAATATTGATCAGCGTATTTAAAATACCAACTGCTCTTTCTTCAGCCTCTACAAAGGCAGGGTGATCAGTAGGGATTGCTTTTACCGAAATCTCTTTCGATAAATAAGCACCAATGGTGTAAGGAAGAACGAAATAACCATCAGCTAAACCTTGCATCAAAGCAGATGCACCTAAACGGTTGGCACCGTGATCTGAGAAGTTAGCCTCACCAGTACAGTATAAACCAGGTACCGATGTCATTAAGTTATAATCAACCCATAAACCACCCATGGTGTAGTGAACCGCAGGATAGATACGCATTGGTGTTTCGTAAGGATTTTCACCGGTAATCTGCGCATACATATCGAATAGGTTACCATATTTTTCCTTAATTACTGCAGTACCTAAGCGCATACAGGTTTCTTTGTCAGGATTGTGGTTACCCGCTTTAGCAGCTTCGATTTTTCCGTAACGTTCTGTATTGGCTTTAAAATCCAAGTATACTGCTAATTTAGAAGCACCTACTCCATAACCTGCATCACAACGCTCTTTCGCAGCACGGGAGGCCACATCACGAGGAACTAAGTTACCGAAAGCAGGGTAACGGCGCTCTAAATAATAATCTCTTTCATCTTCAGGAATTTCTGAAGCTTTACGGTTATCATCTTTCTTTTTAGGAACCCAGATACGTCCATCGTTACGTAACGACTCAGACATTAGGGTTAATTTAGATTGGTGATCACCAGAAACCGGGATACAGGTTGGGTGGATCTGCGTGTAACATGGGTTTGCAAAATAAGCACCTTGTTTGTGCGCTTTCCAGGCAGCAGTAACATTACTTCCCATTGCATTGGTAGAAAGATAGAATACGTTACCGTAACCACCTGTTCCTAATACCACGGCATGGCCGAAATGACGCTCGATTTCTCCTGTAATTAAGTTACGTGCAATAATACCACGTGCTTTGCCATCGATTTTAACAACCTCAAGCATTTCATGGCGGGTATACATTTCTACTTTACCCATACCAATCTGGCGCTCCAAAGCAGAATATGCACCTAATAATAACTGTTGACCAGTTTGACCAGCTGCATAAAAAGTACGTTGTACCTGTGTACCACCGAATGAACGGTTATCTAACAAACCACCGTACTCACGTGCCAAAGGCACACCCTGAGCCACACACTGATCTATAATGTTGGCACTTACTTCGGCCAAACGATGCACATTGGCTTCGCGGGCACGATAATCGCCACCTTTAATCGTATCGTAAAAAAGTCGATAAACGCTATCACCATCATTCTGATAGTTTTTTGCTGCATTGATACCACCCTGAGCAGCAATTGAGTGTGCTCTACGCGGCGAATCCTGGAAGCAGAAACATTTTACCTTGTAACCCATCTCAGCCAAAGTAGCTGCTGCCGAAGCACCTGCTAACCCAGAACCTACAATGATTACTTCAATAGTTCTTTTGTTCGATGGGTTAACCAAAGGCACAGAAGACTTATATTTTGTCCATTTGCTGGTTAATTCGCCTTCTGGAATATTTGAATTAATATCTGACATATCTTTTGTGCTAAAAATTATTGAATAAGACCGAAATAAACTGCAATCGGCATGGCTGCGAAAAGGATCGAAATAATAACCGAATACCAAACGCCAGCTCCTTTAATTATACCGTTATATTTTGAGTGGTTCCATCCTAATGTTTGGAATGCTGAAGCAAAACCGTGCAATAGGTGGTAGCATAAAGAAAACATAGCCAAAATATATACGGCAACCCTTACAGGATCCTGAAATTTCTCTTTCATTACTGCATAAAGATCTTCATGTCCGTTGGCATCCACTGTTGGGATTCCTGTAAAACGGGAAACTACCCAAAAATCTTTCAGGTGAACTACCAGGAAGATCAGTAAAAGCGTACCCAGCAAGCCCATTGAACGGCTGTACCATTTACTGTTTGCCTTACCATCGTTTACGGCATATTTAACCGGGCGTGCTTTTTGATTTTGCAACGTTAAACGTAACGCCTGAAAAATGTGCGCAAGCAAACCAATAAACAACACAATCTCGCCAGCCCGGATAATCCAGTTAGTGGCCATAAAATGTGCGCCTACGTTAAATGTTAAACCACCATCGCTAATAAAAATTAAAGCATTAATACCGCAGTGTACAATTAAAAAAAGTATCAGGAACAAACCTGTAATACCCATGATGAATTTCTTCCCTATTGAAGAAGAAAATGCATTTCCGAAACCACTCATTTGATTAGGATTTATATCTAAATTTCTTGCAAAAGTATCTAATTATGAGTTTAATTTATAAACGAATATGACAAAACAACGATAAAACATTTATTTAGAAACATTCTAAAGCATATTCGGAAATAATTGAAACATTATGGGATTATTTGTGGTTTCATAAGTTTTTTTACCATTAAGAAATGAAGATCATTAAGGGCTAAGAATCTTATCTATCGGGCAAGATTTTAAAGTACTCATTAACCAAAGGAACAATACTTTTGGTAATGTTATCCGTGAAAAAATTGATCAATAATCCTTGAGGAGCATTAAGAAGTTTCATATAGGTTAATAATTGTGCCTGATGAACAGGTAGAATATTTGAGATTGCTTTTATTTCTATTACTACACAATTATTAACAAATAAATCCGTGCGTAAATCTAAATCTATTGGCAAATCATCATACACAACCGATAATGTTAACTGTTGCGAAACAGCATATCCATTTTTTTCCAACTCATATTTTAAGCAACGTTCATATATACTTTCTAATAAGCCTGGTCCTAAAACTTTATGAACTTTAATTGCTAATCCTGTTATTTCATAGGATAATTGTGTAACCTCTTTTTTAGTCATTCCCTAAGTAATTAAAATGAACGATGTACGCTAAATATTAATTAAGCACACTGATTAGGGGATGATTAGATAATTGAATCATTAAGAAACTATTTACCCATAACTAAAATAACATTTTCTTCTTAACTAACTTAATTTCTTAATGATAAAAAAATTGAAGATGAGCTTATTTTTATCAAAAGAACAACTAAGTTTTTCGTTATATTGCTCTATCAAATTATTAACATGAAAAAACAGCTCTATTTACTTACTTTATTGGCAGGTATTTTATCTGCTTGCGATCCAGCTCCTGCTACCTTTAATCTCGAAACCAAAAACTTTGGCCCAAATGCCGTAATTACCATTCAAAGTGCTGAAAATGGCGAAAAACTGAAAGTTGAAAACATTACCAACAGCAGCCAGACTTTTAAAATCAATATCCCAATAAAAGGCTATGCCACTTTAAGAACTGAAGACGGTAATCACACGGGAGAATATTACTTCTATCTTGATAAAGGCAGTTTCAAAGGCGTTCTTGATGGAAAAAACATCAATTCATATCCTTTAAAAAGCGTTCCAAGCAAGGAAGGCGAACAGTTTATAGACTTCTATAAACTAAAAGACAACATGAGTAAAAACCTGCTCGACAGTTTGGATATTGTTGAAATGGAATTGGACCAAGCCACAAGGGCCAATATTATGGAACGCGCCAAAGAAGCAGACCGCTGGAGGGAGAAAAAAATCCTGCTCCAATTGGATATCATAAAGGCCTTTGCCAAAAAGTATCCCGGTTCTGCACACACGCTCTTTTTATTGGAACAACTGGGCAGGGCAGATTCGGAACCCAAAAATTATTTATCCATTTTTAACAGTTTAGATAAAGAAGTTCAGGAAAGCAAAAAGGGTAAAAAACTTTTAGAAGAGCTTAAACAAGCTAACCAGATGATGGCGGGAAGTAAAATGCCTAATATTGAAGGAGAAAATCCAGATGGAAAAAAGTTCGACCAAGGTATACTTAAAAAGGTAAACTTGATTATATGCTGGACTTCTTATAGCGGTAAAAGCAGAAAAAATAACCAGGTATTAGTTAAACTCTACGAAAAGTATAAAAATAAAGACGTAGAATTTATCGGGGTATCGTTCGATAAAAAAAGAGACTGGTGGGTGAATGTAATCAAGGATGACCACCTAACCTGGCCACAATATTCAGATCTTCAGGGAGCGAAATCGCCCAATGCAAAAAATCTGAGCAATTATAATGTTACTTACTTCTTTTTAGTGAATAAAAACGGTACTGTATTAACCAACAACGATCTTTCTTTAGATTTTGTTGACGATGAGATCAGCAAAAATTTGGCTGGTAGGTAAATGTGACGGTTGACAATCAAAAGTTGATTCCACAAAAAAAGTCCCGATTTGCATCGGGACTTTTTACGATTTATGTGTTCGAGTTTTCTTAAGCTACTTTAACATTTACCGCGTTTAGGCCTTTTCTACCTTCTTCTACATCGTAGTTTACGGTATCATTCTCGCGAATGTTATCGATTAAGCCTGAAGCATGAACAAAAATTTCGGCATCGCCATTAGATGGAGTGATAAATCCGAAACCTTTAGTTTCATTAAAAAATTTTACTGTTCCTTGTTGCATTATATTGTATTTTAATTTGTTTCAAAGATAGAGTTAAATCCCTATAAATCAATTTTTTATTTTTTATTATGTAAATAATTGCTAAATATATTGATAATTTGCGCTTTAAGCCCCATTTAGCGCCCCGATTTAATTCATCTTTACCCGATATATTGCCCGGTTTTATCAATAAGGCATGTTCAAAACAGGCCTTTGCCTCCACTTTTCTACCCGAAAAGCTAAGATCAACTCAATGTATAATTGCTATCGTAATTGATACTGGCTATCCGGGATTTAAATTTAGCTATAAACGAGGCTTTCGCGCTGCTCATAATTTACGATTAGATTTTCGGTAATTTTCACTACCAATGTTTCTTGTTCTTTACCATCATAGCTTAAGATTAACAAATCACCAATGATTTCGTGTAAAATTAATTTGGGGCTGGTATAGGTGATCGATACCACATGCGCTGCTTTATTTAACAGATCTGAAGCATAAATATGTAATTCGGTCCAATCGAAAAGAATTGGATGACCTTCTAAATCGCTTAAAACAGGTATTTTATGTTCTAAGGCAGCAATGCTGTTTATTACGGCGTATTGAAGTTTTTGGTGTAACGCATTTGCCTTTTCGCTGGCTTGCTGCATCTGAGCAAAGGTATGTAGGTGCTGATCTAAGCTGTATATTTTTGATCTTTTTTGAAATTCTTTGTAAGTATCGTGAAATATCCGTCTTTCAAAATCCGTTCTGCACATGAAATTGAAATATTGTTTTACGCTGAGGTTAATGCTAGCTAAAGCCATAATATTCGGTTTTGGTTGCTGATTCAAATATGGGACAATAAAAAAAATTAATTTATAGCGTATCGGTAAACGCTGATTATCAATCGGTAAATAGCGAAACTAGTTCTTGATTATGAAAAACGGATGAATATTGGTTTGAGTACGAAGATTTGAACGAACAGCCCGTTATTTAAGATATTTTAACATTCCGAGATTTCCTAGAACCAGTTGCCAATTTCATTTTTTCTAAAACAGTTTAAATTCCAGCAGGTTATTAGTATACAAATAGGTATAACCAAAATCTTTAACGATATGGTAACGAGAAATAACCATGCTTTAATCCAGGCTCTACTAGATTGCGCGCTAGCTTGCGAGCATTGCGCATCGTCTTGCTTAAAAGAAGAGGACATCAACATGATGATTGACTGCATTAAACTAGATAGGGATTGCGCAGATATTTGTACCCAAGCAGCCAGGCTATTGCAAAGAGATTCAATTATCGGGCATCAATATCTATTGCTCTGCGAAGAAATATGCAGGCTTTGTGCAGCGGAATGTGTTAAACACGATCATGAACATTGCAGACAATGTGCTGTTGCCTGCGAAGAATGTGCAGACGCTTGCCATGCTAATCACGAACCGATCCATCAGGATTAAAAAAAAGCGTCCCGATTTAAAATCGGGACGCTTTTAAAACTATTTTTTATCAGATCAATTACTGCGCCGGGAAGCTATAGTTATAAGAACCCTGCTCGCCAACACCAGAAATACTCACCATGTTGTTTCTACCTAAAGGCAATGCTTTTTGAACATCGGCTACAGAATTTACTGGCTGTCCATTCACTTTGGTAATGATTAAACCCTTTTCAACACCAATATTATCAAATGCCTTGCCTGTAGTAACTGATGTTACCACTACACCACTATTGATACCATATTTCGATTTCTGGGCCTGAGTAGCCGGAGCAAAAGTTGCTCCTAATTTCGAAACCTCAGCGCCTTTGCTTGTTGCATTTTTGGCTGTAAGGCCTACGCTAGCTTCTCCTTTTAGGGTTACGGTATAATCTTTAAGTGCACCATCCCTCAACACGGTTAACTTAACCTTATCGCCTGGATTTAAACGGCCAACTCTTTCCTGAAGATCAGGAGAATCGTTGATCACTACGCCATCAACTTTTTTGATTACGTCACCTGATTTAATACCTGCTGCTGCAGCACCGCCGCCAGCAACTACATCATTCACATATAAACCGCTTATTTCGTTGGTTTTAATGCCTTCAGGTTTCTCTTCACCGCTTAAGGGCACAAAGTTAACACCAATATAACCACGTTTAACCGAGCCATATTTCATAAAATCATCAACAATTTTACGGGCAAGATTAACTGGAATTGCAAATCCATAACCTTGGTTGTATCCGCTTTGTGATGCGATTGCCGAGTTAATACCCACCAATTCGCCATTTGCGTTTACAAGTGCACCACCGCTGTTACCTGGGTTAATGGCAGCATCGGTTTGGATAAATGATTCGATACTGGTATTTGCCGGACGATCTGGTCTTTTACCGGTACGTTGGTATTCGCGGTATTCCTCTTCTGTAATTTCATTGCCTTGTTGCTCGCGGCCAATAATACCAATGCTACGGTTTTTTGCGCTTACAATACCAGCGGTTACTGTAGTATTTAAATCTAACGGGAAACCAACCGCTAAAACCCATTCGCCAACCTGTACATTATCTGAGTTACCCATTTTCACTACAGGCAAGCCCGTTGCACTTACTTTAATTAAAGCTAAATCGGTATTCGGATCGCGGCCAATTACTTTTGCTTCTACTTTACGTCTGTCTGTTAAAACCACCTCTACCTTCTCTGCATTTTCTACCACGTGGTTATTGGTTACGATATAACCATCCTGACTGATAATTACACCAGAACCCGATGCCGCTCTAGGCTGACGCTGCATCTGACGGCCACCGCCACCAAAGAAATCTTCCATCATATCAAATGGAGAAGAGCTTCTGCCACCGCTTTGTGCCGCGTATGTAGTTTTAATGTGAACTACACCAGGTGCAACAGCTGCTGCCGCCTGCGTAAAATCTGTTGTTCCCGCTGATGATACTTTAAGTGGATTGTTTGCGAAGTATAAGTTCTGTTTTTCAGTAATGGTACTGCCAGTCTGGTTACGCTCAAATAGTTTGTAACCTCCAATTGCTGCTGCCCCACCTATAAAAGCAGCCAACACGGTAATTCCTAATATTTTTTTCATGTGTTTGTATATTGTTTTTTAATGGTCATGAAGCTATTAAAAGCTTATTCTCGCTTTTACAAACTGTTAGCTTTTAATGGTTTCGTGTTTCTATATTGTGTTTTTTAAAGCCATGATTTATTATAAGCTGATTTGCTAGCTAATTGTTTGGTTAGCTTATAATATTCATTTGTTAAATGTTATTATTTGCAAGAGCATTTACACTTTGATTTAAGCAGAATGCTCAGGCAGTTTTTATCTGCTCAAATTTTCTTTCGTAAGTTTATTCAAATTTAATACCATATAAACGATATTTGTATCCTCAAAGCACTTAGTTTTGTGTTAAAAAATGTTAAATCAAAAAACACAAACCGCTTATTACCTTTTGCAACTCAAATATTGCATTAAAAAATGAAGCTTTCATGAAAATTAATTTCTTTAAATACCAGGGCGCAGGAAACGATTTTATTTTAATAGACCACACCATGAGTCCGTTAAAAAATATTGATAATCAATTAGTTGAACAATTATGCCATAGGAGATTTGGCATTGGTGCCGATGGATTAATGTTTATTACCAAACATGAGGATTATGATTTTGAGATGCATTATTTTAACGCTGACGGTAAGCTGGGCAGCATGTGCGGAAATGGTGGCAGATGCATTGTTGCCTTTGCCAAACAACTCGGAATCATCGATCGCGAAACAAACTTTTTGGCAGTAGATGGCCCACATTATGCCAGAATTTCAGAAAATGGCGAATGGGTTGATTTGCAAATGATTGATGTAGATACCATTACCAAAGATGATGAGGCTTATGTACTGAACACTGGCTCACCGCATTATGTTGCTTTACAAAACGGTTTAAAAGACTTTGATGTTTTTACTGAAGGGAAAAACATTCGCTATAACTCAACTTATGCAGAAAAAGGTATAAATGTAAACTTTGTAGAAGATAAAGGCGATCATTTATTTGTGCGTACCTACGAACGTGGCGTGGAAGATGAAACTTATGCCTGTGGTACTGGCGTAACCGCGGTGGCCATGGCCATGGCGAAACACAAAGGCCAAACTGGTCATATTAAAACGGCCATTAAAGTTTTGGGTGGCGATATTAAAATAGAATTCGATTACGATGGTAAGGAATTTACCAATGTATTTTTATGTGGCCCGGCCAAATTGGTTTTTGAGGGAGAAGTGGAATAATCTTAAATTTCGTTTTAGTGATCCGAATAGCTTATCTTTTAGTCTTTATAGCATGCTGTATGTCATGCAAGCAAAAAAAACAGGTTAAGCAATCTAAGATCAAAGTAATAGATAGCCCATCAAAAGCAAGAATAGATTCTACGAATAAAAAACAAGATTCTCTTTTTCATAATGCTTTAGATCGTGTATTTGCACTAATCAAAGTCAATTCTAATAATACCTTTGATAAAAGTTTTTCTACTACAAAAGATAATCACCTAGACCATAATGTTAAAGTAGAGGTCAAGTTAGGATACTTATTTTCACAGAACTATAAAAATTTGCTAATCATAAGTGCATCAAATCTTGAAACAAGGGTATATATTTATAATAGCGATGCTACAGATTTTAATCAATTAGTGACTAAAAAGTATTCAAATTATTCTTTTCCGATATTTTCAATTAAGGATATAAATGCTGATGGGCTAAAAGATTTTATAGTCAACTGGTACCCAGCATCAGGTTGTTGCAGAAGAAATATTTATGATTTGTATCTCTCTAAAGCAGATAAAACTTTCAGTAAAGAGGTAACACTTGTTAATCCTACTTTTTATTCAAAAGAAAAAGTAATCAGGGGTGTTACATATGATCATCCCGGACTCGCTTCCTTGTATAAATTTAAATGGAATAAGCTAAACCTGGATACTCTGGAATACATCTACCCTAACTTAAAAGATACGCTTCAGTTTTCATTTATTAAATCAAGTCATAAGAGGTATTCATCATCAAAAAGCAAGCATTTAGAGAAATTAAAATCATTACCACAAGAATATAACTCGGTTTCAGAAATCCGTTATTTTAAATCATATGATCTAAAGGACATCAAAGCAATTTCAAAAAACTATAATAATTAAGCCATTACTTTAGTTAAAACCGGGTATTATTAAGGACGTTAGCTCGTATTAAATTGATCAAAATTTTTGATATTTACTTTAATAAAAATCGTATATTTCCTTTGTATTTAACAGCTTTTAACATCTGTCGCAAGATATTTACACACTGTTTTTTATGCAGAAATACACGACAACACAATCTATAACAGCACTTTAAACGAAATTCACCATGTTTTCAAACGAAAAATAAATCAATCGATTGATTAAATGACAGAATTCGGACAGATTTATTTTTTTTTAGGCTCTATTTTTGGGCATTTATCGGCGAAAATCGAAGTCCTATATTTTTTTGACAACGCCCTTAATTCCGGAAATTTAAATTTAAACACACAGAAATACCCATGAGAAAAGTAACAACTCTCTTTTTTAGCGTGAGCATTGGTATGCTTTTAGCGTCCTGCGGAAATAACGATGCAGCTAAAAAAGCTGCCGCTGCAGCAGCAGCTGGTCCACAGGCTTACCCTGTTTTTACAGTAACCACACAAAATACAACATTAGATTCTGATTATCCAGCAACAATTGAAGGTATTCAAAATATCGATATCCGTCCGAAAGTTGATGGTTTTATTGAAAAAATATTGGTGGATGAGGGTGCTGTTGTTAAGAAAGGTCAGTTACTTTTCACCATTAATGCACCACAGTACGAGCAACAGGTTAGAACAGCACGGGCAGCAATTAGCAGTGCCGAAGCTGATGTAAATGCTGCACAGCTAACAGTAAACAAAACCAAACCCCTGGTAGAGAAAGATATTATTAGCAAATACGATCTGGATGCAGCGCAGCTAACGCTTCAAAGCAGGAAAGCTGCATTGGCACAAGCAAAAGCAGAATTGGTAAATGCACAGGTTAACTTAGGTTATACGTCGATTACCAGCCCTGTTGATGGTGTAGTTGGCAGTATCCCTTTCAGAAATGGGAGTTTAGTGAGCAGCAGCAGCACACAGCCGTTAACTACTGTTTCTAATACTTCTAAGGTTTACGCCTATTTCTCATTAAACGAGAAGCAGCTTTTAGATTTTTCAAACACCTATAAAGGCAACACACTTGCGCAGCAAATGAAAAACATTCCTCCGGTGAGTTTAGTTCTTGCAGATGGAACGATTTATGCGCAGAATGGCAAAATCGAATCCATCAATGGACAGATAAACACCAGTACTGGTTCAGCAAGTTTAAGGGCAACATTCCCTAATCCGGTTTTCTTATTAAAAAACGGTGCAAGTGCATCGGTTAGGATTCCGCAGCACGTGGAAAATGCAATTTTAGTCCCTCAAAAATCAACGATCGATTTACAGGGCAAGAAATTCGTCTACATTTTAGGCGATTCGGCTAAGGTAATCAATACCCAAATTGAAGTGATGGAATTAGCTAAAGATAATTTCTACGTAGTTACCAAAGGACTTAAAGCTGGCGATAAAGTTATTTTAGAAGGCTTTCAATCGTTAAAAGACGGAACTAAAATTAAACCTGAGGTAAAAAATACCGATTCAGTTTATGCTGAAATAAAAAAATAACAATATAGTCAGTGCAATCACACTATAGCAGTGTAATCCATATTAATTATGTTTAAGAAATTTATAGATAGGCCCGTTTTATCAACAGTTATATCCATTATAATTGTAATATTAGGTGTATTAGGCCTCGTAACTTTGCCCATCTCGCAATACCCCGAAATTGCGCCGCCAACCGTTCAGGTATCGGCTTCGTACCAGGGCGCAAATGCCGACGTGGTAATGAGTAGTGTTGTTGTTCCATTGGAAGAGCAGATAAACGGTGTGGAAGACATGACTTACATGACTTCTAGCGCCAGTAACGATGGTACCGCAACCATTACCGTTAACTTTAAATTGGGTACAAATGCCGATTTAGCAGCGGTTAACGTACAGAACCGTGTAGCCAGGGCAACCAGTTTATTACCTGCAGAGGTAACCAGATCGGGTGTAATTACAGCCAAAAGACAAGCGAGTAATTTACTTATTTTTGCCATTTACAGTGATGATCCATCATACGATCAGAAATTTTTACAGAATTATGCCAACATCAATATCATCCCCGAAATTAAAAGGATTAGCGGTGTGGGTGATGCAAGTGCATTTGGTACTTTAGATTACACCATGCGGATCTGGCTTAAGCCAGAAGTAATGGCTGTTTATGGTCTGGTACCGAATGATGTAAGTGTAGCTTTGGCAGAGCAAAACATCGAAGCTGCACCAGGTCAGTTTGGTGAGCAGGGCAATCAGGCTTTTCAATACACCTTAAAATATAGTGGCCGTTTAAAAACAGAAACTGAGTTTAGCAACATCATTATTAAGGCAGATGCAAACGGACAGATTCTTCGCCTAAAAGATGTGGCCAGAATAGAACTTGGTGCCCAAAGTTATGCCAGTTATGTAAAGTTTAATGGTAAACCAGCACTCGGTATAGCCATTAGTCAAACAGCGGGTTCGAATGCGAAAGAGGTAATTGAAAACTCGATCAAAGCTTTAGATAAAGCAGCAACTTCTTTCCCTAAAGGCGTTCATTACGAAACCGTTGTTAACGTAAACAACTTTTTGGATGCCTCAATCGAAAAGGTAATTCACACCTTGATCGAAGCATTTATTTTGGTGTTTTTAGTGGTATTTATTTTCTTACAGGATTTCCGCTCAACTTTAATTCCGGCAATCAGTGTTCCGGTAGCTATTATCGGTACCTTCTTCTTCCTGAGTTTATTCGGTTTTACCATCAACCTGTTAACCTTATTTGCATTGGTACTGGCTATCGGTATCGTGGTAGATGATGCCATTGTGGTGGTTGAGGCCGTGCATGCCAAACTTGATGCCGGTTACAAAGACCCAAAAAAGGCAACGAAAGATGCGATGGATGACATCAGTGGTGCGATTATTTCGATTACCCTGGTAATGGCAGCGGTATTTATCCCGGTAAGTTTTATCCAGGGTTCGTCGGGTGTATTTTATAAACAATTCGGTTTAACACTGGCTATCGCGATTATTTTATCAGCAATCAACGCTTTAACATTAAGTCCGGCACTGTGTGCGATGTTCTTAAAACCACACGCAGAAGATCACGAAAAAAGTAAAAATTTCTTACAGCGTTTTTATACTGCTTTCAATACTTCGTTTGATGCCGTAACGCAAAAATATAAACGTTCTGTTGGCTTCTTAGGTAAAAAAAGATGGCTTGCAGGTTTAGGAATTGCTGTTTTCGCAGTGGTGCTGGTATGGATTATGAATACCACGCCTAAAGGTTTCGTACCAAACGAAGATTTAGGAACAGTGTTTTCTGATATTTCATTGCCACCTTCTACTTCACAGGAAGAAACCGATAAAATTATTGTAAAAATCAATGATATTGTAAGTAAGGTGCCAGAGGTAGAAGCTACATTTAGGGTTGTTGGCCGGAGTTTGATCAGTGGTTCGGGTAGTTCTTACGGTATGGTTATCGCAAGGCTTAAACCATGGGATCAACGTAAGCGCGATGTTAAAGCCATTATTGGTGAATTATTTGCAAAAGCATCCAGCATTAAGGGCGCGAAGGTAATTTTCTTTGCTCCACCCACTATTCAGGGTTTTGGTACCGGTGGTGGTTTCGAGTTCCAGTTACAGGATAAAACCGGTGGCGATATCAAAAAATTCAACGAAGTGGGTAATGCATTTTTAGCGGCGTTAAGTAAACGTCCAGAAATTCAATACGCATCAACCTCTTTCAACCCCAACTTTCCACAATATCAGATTGATGTAAATGTGGCAAAAGTAAAACAGGCTGGCTTAACGGTTAGCGATGTGCTGGGTGTTTTGCAAGGTTATTATGGTGGTGTTTATGCCTCAAACTTTAATAAATTTGGTAAACAGTACAGGGTAATGTACCAGGCAGATGCCAAGTACCGTGCTAATCAGCAAAGTTTAACCAGCATTTATGTGCGTAACTCGAGCGGTACAATGGCTCCTATTTCTGAGTTTATTACTTTAGAAAAAGTTTACGGGCCACAGGCTATTTCACGTTTCAACTTGTATACCTCAATTGCAGTTACGGGTAACCCGAATGCAGGATTTAGTTCTGGTGATGCCATTAAGGCTATTCAGGAAGAAGCGGCAATCCACCTTCCAACAGGTTATGGCTATGAGTTCTCCGGTTTATCGCGTGAAGAAGTAAGCAGTGGCAGTCAGACAGTTTTTATCTTCCTGCTTTGCGTAATCTTCGTGTACTTCCTGCTTTCGGCACAGTACGAAAGTTACATCTTACCATTAGCGGTATTGTTTTCACTACCGATCGGTTTGGCCGGTGTATTCATCTTCGATAAAATCTTTGGCGTGGATAATAACATTTATACACAGATTACCTTAATCATGCTTGTGGGGCTCCTCGCAAAGAATGCCATTTTAATTGTAGAGTATGCGGTAGACAGGCGACGAAAGGGAATGAGTATTATTAACTCGGCTATTGATGGTGCAACTGCCCGTTTACGTCCGATCTTGATGACCTCTTTTGCTTTTATTCTGGGTTTATTGCCTCTAATGTTGTCATCAGGTGTTGGTGCAGCAGGTAATACCTCAATTGGTACAGGAGCTGTAGGCGGTATGTTAATCGGTACTATATTCGGTGTATTTGTAATCCCTGCTTTGTTCATTGTTTTCCAAACCCTACAGGAAAAAATAAGTAACAAATCTCCTTTTGAGGAAGGCATTGATCGCGAACAAACAGAAGAAGAGTATGAGTTAGCGGTTAACCGTCCACATTAATTTTAAAACCATGAAATTTAGATATAAGCATTCCATTTTAATCGGTGTAGCCATCCTCAGCCTAAGCGCCTGCGTAACTAAAAAATACGAGCGCCCACAGCTTAAGAGCGAAGGGTTATACCGTGATAACAATACAACAGATACCACTACTATTGCAGATCTGCAATGGAAAACGTTGTTTTCAGATACCACTTTACAATCGCTGATCCAGCAGGGGATAAATGAAAATTTAGACTTGAAACAAGCGATTGAGCGCATTAAAATTGCAGAAGCCACTTTAATTCAAAGCCGTGGTGCATTATTGCCCAGCTTACAGGCCGATGTAAACGTAACGGATAATAAACAATCGCAGGCCTCCTTAAACTTTCCTCCTGGGATTAACATTAATTTAGAAACCCAAACCTATAAAGCACAATTGAGCACCAGTTGGGAAGCTGACATTTGGGGAAAATTAAGCAGTGCAAAACGTGGTGCTTACGCTACTTTATTACAAAGTGATGCGGCAAAACGTGCTGTTCAAACGCAGTTAATTGCAACCATTGCCAATAATTATTATACTTTGCTGGCGCTTGACAAACAATTGGCCATTACCGAGGAAACCATTAAAGTGAGGACCAAGGATGTAGAAACCATGAAAGCCTTAAAACAAGGCGCCGTAGTTAATGGTGCGGCTGTTGTACAGAGCGAAGCCAATTTATATGCGGCTCAGGTAACCTTGCCTGATTTAAAAAGAAGTATTAAAGAGGCTGAAAATGCACTAAGTGTTTTGGTTGCTAAAGCACCAAACGCGATTAACCGCACTACCTTAGATCAGCAAACCCCTTATGCGAATTTACAAACCGGCGTTTCTGCACAATTGTTAAAAAACCGTCCGGATGTGATCGCTGCTGAATTTGGTTTCAGATCAGCTTTCGAAAACACAAACGTAGCCAAAGCTTATTTTTATCCTGCTTTAACCATTACCGCAACGGGTGGACTATCAAGCTTACAATTACAGGATTTCTTTAGCAAATCTATCTTCTATAATTTGGTAGGCGGTTTAACACAGCCAATTTTTGCGAAAGGTGCAAACAAAGCACGTTTAAAAACAGCCGAAGCGAATCAACAGATTGCTTTTTACAACTTTCAACAAACGCTGTTAACCGGCGGACAGGAAGTATCTAATGCTTTGTACGCTTACCAAACGGCTTCAGAAAAAGAAGAAACCAGGGCAAAACAAATTGCTTCGTTAACCAAAGCAGTAGATTTTACCAAAGAATTATTGCGCTACAGTTCGGCAACAAACTATACTGATGTTTTAACTTCAGAACAAAGTTTGTTAGCGGCACAATTAAGTGGCATTAACGATCGATTACAAAAATTACAATCGGTGGTAAACCTATACCGGGCATTAGGCGGCGGCTGGAAATAAACAATAATTAACAAAATTTTAAGGCATTCTGATTTTCAGGATGCCTTTTTTGGTTAGGCCAATCCACAAATAGCGTTACAATTTGATCAATCGCAATAATAAAATGAGCGTATGCTTAGTTAAGCGCTCAATTATTTTTCAGAAAAATAATGTACGTTTGTTTCACTAAAACGCTAGCCACTAAACAGTTTATTTGTATTTTGGCTGCACCAAACAATTTTATGCGCTTCTCAAAACTGCTAGCCCTATTTGTCGGCTTATTTTTCTGCAATAATATTTACGCTCAAACTTACGTAGTAACCAGTAATGCTGATAGCGGCCCTGGAACACTAAGAGAAGGACTAACACAAGCGGCAATAGCCAATAGGATAACTACTTTTACCATTAACTTCAATTTGCCAGGCACGCCTAGCGACAATGCCAACCGAACCATTAGATTACGTTCGGCATTACCTGTGGTTTCTTCAAATGTAGTAATTGATGGTACCTCGCAGGCGGCATGGCCGGCACTTGGTGTTTCTGGAGCTAAGGTAATTTTAGAGCCAGAATATCCTAATTCCACATTTTCGGGGCTGGTAATTGGCCAGTCGTCATCCACGCAGGTCCAAACTACAGGGGTTGAAGTTTATGGTTTGTACATCAGGAATTTTGCCACCATTAATAACTTACAAAATGTAAATATGGCTCAAGGCTCGGGAATTGTGATCGATTATCGTGCAAATAATATTACCATTGGGGCTCCGGGAAAAGGAAATGTTATTGGAGGGAATATTAACGGTATTATTGTACAGAACAGTTATTATTTTACCACCATCACCGCTACTAAAATTAAGATCCAATCGAACTTAATCGGGGTGATATATGATGGAATAACCCCAAACACCAATGTTTTTGGTATTTCGGCCAACTTATACGATAGCGCACTAGATGTTGGTGGTGATAATCCTGGTGAGGGAAACGTAATTGCCGCAAACCGAATTAATGTAGACATCACCCGGTCATCGTACTCCACCAATGCAAGGTTTGACGTCAACGTGATCAATAATAAAATCGGGGTCGATTATACAGGTAAAAAAGACTTCCATGAATTACCGATATTTCTTTCTTCCTCCGCTTTAGAAATTGCAGGTTTAAAAGTTAATGCGGTAAATACGGCCCTTTATGTGCGCAATAATATTATCGGCGGAAACAGAACTACAGGCGTTTCGATCACCAATTCAGACTTTATTTTAACCGGTAATGCCATTGGTACCGATGCTTCCGGAGCAGTAGTGATGAGTAACGGAATTGGCGTAAAAATAGAGTTGGGTGCAGGAGGAACCATTGGCGGCGCAACACCTGCCGAAGCAAACTTAGTTGCCAACAACAATTTCGGGGTCGAAACGGTATCATCAAAACCTGTAAAAATCACCAGGAACAGTTTCTTTTGCAACAAGACATTCGGTATCGGAAAAACGCTAACCATCCTTCAGCCTTACATTCAGGTATTGAAAAAAAGAAATGATTATGTTTCGGGCAAGGCCACGCCCAACTCAGAAGTAGAACTATTTTACACCGTAAATTGCCAAGGTATCTGTGAAGGTAAAACCTATATTGCAACAGTACAGGCAGGTAGCGATGGCCGTTGGGAATACAACGGAAGCCTGAGCGGAATGGTTACCGCAACAGCCAGTTTATTAAATGCAACCACTTCTCCTTTCTCTACTGCCGAATTATTACCAAATGAAGCGATTGTAGAACCCGTAACCTGCAGCGCCAATGGATCAATCACCATCCCAGAACCCCGAGAAGGTTTTACTTTTAGCTGGGTAAAGATAGAAACAGATGGCAGCCGTGTACCTAAAGGCAATACACAGAGCATCTCCAATTTAGATGTTGGCACTTACGAAGTAACCGTTGATGATGGCTGCAAAGCATTCCCATCGGTGTTTATCATCAAAGATCAAAAGTTAACCAAACCTACTATTGTGCCAGTCTCGCCTGCATGTGGACAAACTACTTTTACGTTTACCGCTGAGGTTTTAAGGGGGAAAGGTGTGCTAAAATACGAGTGGATAAATACTGCAACAAATGCAGTGGTAAGCAGAACAAACCCGGCAAATTTACCTGAAGGTACTTACTTCGTAAAAGTATCGGATGAGGCAAACTGTTCGTTAGATTCTGATCCGATTACGGTTAAAAGGAAGCCTCAACCTAAAATTGGGAATCCAACTAAAACGACCTCTGCAGCTTGTGGTAAAGAAAACGGATCTATTGTAGGCATTACCATTACAGATGCAACGGGTACCTTAAGCTACAAATGGTTTAAACGTGATCCGATCACAGGAATTTTAGGTACAGATGTGGTATCAACTACGCTGGATCTTGAAAATGTAGGAGGCGGCAACTATACCTTGTCTGTTTCTGATGAAGGGCAATGTTCGCCCGTTTCCTCTTCTTTCTTTATTGGCACTTATAGCGATGTTGCTATTAATGGAGGAACAGTTACTCCAGCCAGATGCGCTGTTAACAATGGTGTTATTGATGGTATATCGATTACCAATGCCGATACCTACGAGTGGTTAGGCCCAACGGGGCAAAGCATCAAAAAAGGACCATACTCCCCTGGCATGTCAATAAAAATGATTGACCTTGCCCCAGGAACGTATACATTGAGAGCCAGCAATTCGCTATATACCTGCACCTTAGACAGACCTTTTAGGGTGGATGCATTAACGCCAACTGTTTATACCTTTACGCCAACAGTTAACAACACCACCTGCGAGTTGATTAACGGAAGTATCAACTTGAACTTCAGTTCCGTTCTTCCAACAGTGTTTAAATGGGTAGATGAATCAGGCGCTACAGTTGCAGGAGCAACCAAAACAGGCAACATTATTGAACTTAAAAATTTGCCAGGAGGCAATTACAGGATGTTTGCCTATGATGTGAACAATTGTGAAACCATTTTAGGCCCATACGCTATTAATATCACGCCAAAACTAAACATCGTTTCCAATACTGCAACCGTAATTAAAGATGGCTGTACTTTACAGAGAGGTTCTGTTAAAGGCATACAGGTAATCGGTGGTATTCCAGCTTACGACTTTAAATGGATAAATGAAGCAGGTGAAGCTGTTCAGTACACCCAAGATCTAATTAATGTTGGCGCAGGCACCTATCGCTTAGAAGTAAAAGATAAAACATCTTGTGGTTATGCCATCAGCGAGGCTTATACAGTAGTAGACGAACCTTTTAAAATTATAGCTCCTATCATCAACGACTTACGCGTTTGTTATGTATCAGATATTGTTTTACCTGTAATTGCACCAGAAGAAGGCACCTACCAACTCTTTGAAAAAATTGATGATACCAAGCCGTTTTTAGAAAATACCAACGGAATATTCAAATTTAAGGTGGCCAAAACAGCCGATTATTTTGTGAGGAGAAAACTGGGTTCTTGTACCAGCGAATTTACTAAGGTACATGTAGAGGTAACACACGATAACCTGGAGGTTACCAACACCATGACCCCAAATGGAGATGGCATGAACGATGTGTGGCAAGTAAGGGGGTTACCGGATTTTAAGGGTACCAACATTAAAATCTACACCCGTGGTGGTCAGTTGGTTTACGAATCAATCGGCAATTATACCAAACCTTTTGATGGCAGGTTTAGGGATAAAGAATTACCAGCAGGCGTTTATTATTATGTGATCGATTTAAGGGCTGAATGTAAACCACTAGGTGGCAGTATAACACTTTTACGTTAAAACTGCCTGCTTGGACAAACTACCTGATAGCGGTTATTCAATAAAATACCCAGTACAATTTCGTGGGTACCATTATTTACCGAACGTAAGCCTGAAGTATTTACATCATAAGAATAACTCAGGTTTACCAGCGATGCAATATTAAATCCCGCCAGGAGCGAAAAAGAATCGTTGTTCCTGAAACTGGTTCCAACCCAGAATTTATCCTGATAGGCAAACTTCAAATTGGCATCGAAAGTAGCCGGAGAGTTGGCCCAATATGAAATCAAACCAGAGGGGATCATTGCAATATCCTCATCGAGAAATATTTTATAACCCGCCGTTCCGTAAAAAGTAGCCGCTTGGTAGGGACTCGTTTTAACTTGATTGTTTACAATACTGCTTTTATTTCCAACCAGCTGTTTTGCTGAAACACCGGCAAAAAACCTTGGACTATACAACCAAATACCCGCGCCAATATCTGGTCTAATTTTGTTGTTATAATCGGCAGAGAATAAAGGATCGCCTGATTCATCGGCTATAATTCCACGTACATCAACACTGATCGATTTAAATCCGCCCGATAAACCAACTGATAAATTTACTTCGTTTGTAATACCCAGATGATAGGCATAGGTTAAATTTACATTAGTCTGCCGAACCAAGCCTGCTTTATCCGTCATGGCCACCAGGCCAATTCCATGGTGAGGCTCTGCCGCGGTGTAGCTGTTTACAAAACTTCTGCTCATTGGGTTGTCTCCATTCCCGGCAAATGAATTTACATTGCTCCGAACAAAATCTTCACCAATAGCAGTGCTTAAAGAGAGGTATTGTGTACTGGGCGCACCTTCTAAACCGCTCCATTGTTTGCGTAAACCTATTTTTAAATCTGTATAATTATCTATTCCCGATAATGCAGGATTCAATAGTATATTGTTAAAAATATATTGGGTGCTCCGGGGAATTTCTTGCGCATAGCTACAAAAGGATAAGCAGGCAAGCAGAGAGAGCGTGTAAAAAAATTTCATTTAAACCTTAATAGTGATGCGTTAATTGATTGATACTAAAAAGTCTATCAATACAAGGGCTAAGATAATAAGTTGTAGCCAATTATAAAGTATTTAATATTTATCTGCCTTTAACTTCAAATAGGTTCTCCATCCAATGTTGGCAATTAACCGCTCATTTAAATTCCGATAAAAAACTGATAATTTTATCTCAAAAACCGCTACTTCTTTTTGATGTAACCTCAAAATATTGTATGTTTAAAGTTTTTTAAGCGCTTAGCTTAGAAAAAATTTTAAACCAATCAATGTTACGTGTCGATAGTTCTAAAGCCTGTAAAGTGGTGTACTCTTTGTGCAAACATGAGTACTTGGGCTATTTAATTGAACCTCACGTTGTTCAGCTCAATCCGCAGGGAGATTTTTCTTTTACTTATCAACGGATTTTTACACATACAGCAGAAGAATTTAATGCCTGCTTAAGTGATATTGATTATAAGCTGATCAAGATTTTAGATGACATTGAGCAAGACTCGCTGATTAAAAAATATTATAAAAAGCTGATCAGGCCAACCGAGTTTTTCACTAAAATTTTCGACAATAAATTTTATGAAAATGTTCGTCCTAAAATCGAAAAGAAACTTGCCGAAGCTTTAGAACTTTTAAAGGTAAAAAACGAGCTTTATGTAATGGACAAAGATGGCTGGCCGGTAGAACGCAAAATCGAACTGGCCAATGAGCCTGCATCTATTCTTTTTCATTTCCGAAGGAATGAAACTGAAACACGCTATTTTCCGACCATCAAATATCAGAATCTGCGTATCGAATTTATGTTTAAAGAAGCACAGATCATCAGCAATAAACCTGCATGGCTATTACTGAATGATGTATTATACTTTTTTGATCAGGATATTGAAGGAAAAAAACTGCAGCCCTTTTTAAATAAACGCTTTATTGCCATACCCAAAACAACCGAAGCCACTTATTTTGAAAAGTTTGTAGCTCCTTTAATAGAAAAGCACCATGTGTACGCTGAAGGTTTCGAGATCAGAACCGAACAATTTGAGGCAACACCGGTAATTAAGGTTTTATATGTTGATGGTGGTCTTTCTCAGATCCAATTGTACTTTAAATACGGCGAGTATACTTTCCCTGTAGAAAACGCACACAAAGTAACTGTACGTTTAGAAAAAACTGCCGATAACTATATTTTCCACCGCATCAAACGTTCGGCAGAATGGGAGAAAAAGCAGTTTAATTTGCTCTTATCGTTAGGATTAAAAAAAACGAGCTCTTTATTCAGCAACCTGGAAGTAGCTTCTGCCGACGAAAATCCAAGTTACGGGGCTATAAATTGGGTAAACGAGCATATCGAAATCTTACAGGCATCGGATTTTGAAATTGAACAGGCCACAGGGCAGAAAAAATTTGTTTTCGGCGCCAGCAAAATAGATCTTGAAGTTAAAGAAGGAAACGATTGGTTCGATATCCATGCCGTGGTATGGTTCGGAAAATACCAGATTCCTTTTCTTTCATTAAAGCAACATATCCTGCACAAAAAGCGTGAGTTTTTATTGCCCGATGGCGAAGTGGCGATTATCCCGGATAAATGGTTTACGCAATACGGTAGCCTGTTCAGTTTAGCAGAGGCCGGAAAAACGCTAAAATTAAAGAAACACCATATTGGCCTCATCAATGATTTGGCTGAAGATAGCCTGGCGAATGTTACGCTTGAACGCAAATTGCAGCGGTTATCAGACTTTGAGGATATTGCCGATACACAAATGCCTGTTCATTTTAAAGGCAGTTTACGCGATTACCAGAAAGCCGGTTATAACTGGTTCAGTTTTTTACGCGAATACAATTTCGGTGGATGTTTGGCCGACGATATGGGTTTGGGTAAAACTATCCAAACATTGGCCATGCTGCAAAAGGTGAAGGAAGATGACCAATTGCTAGAAACGCAGACGACCTCGCTCATCATCATGCCTACCTCTTTAATTTACAACTGGTTAACAGAGGCTAAAAAGTTTACACCAAAGCTTAAAATACTGGCTCATACAGGCACCAACCGAAATAAAGATGTTGCCAATTTTGCCAATTACGATATTATCATTACCACTTACGGGGTAACCAGAGTAGATGTAGATGAATTGAAAAACTTTTATTTCAACTACATTATTCTCGATGAAAGTCAGAACATTAAAAACCCGGCATCAAAGTCGTTCAAAGCCGTTAGAAGCTTAAAATCCAAACATAAACTGATTCTGAGCGGTACACCTGTAGAAAACTCAGTAAGCGATTTATGGTCGCAGTTAACTTTTTTAAACCCTGGTTTATTGGGTACACAGGCATTCTTCTACGAAGAATATGTGCAAGCGATAGAAAAGAAAAAGGACGAAGAAAAAGCGCGCAAACTGCAATCGATCATCAAACCATTTGTGCTGCGTAGAACGAAAGAACAAGTAGCAGCAGAATTACCGCCTAAAACCGAACAGGTAATTTATTGCGATATGAGCGAAGATCAGGCTGCTTATTACGAAAAAACAAAATCGGCATACCGCAATGATTTATTGCAGAGCATGGACGATGGAACCTTCGCACAGAAACAGGTACAGCTTTTACAAGGGTTAACCGCCCTACGTCAACTGGCCAACCACCCTGTGATGATTGATGGTGCCTATGTTTCAGATTCCGGAAAGTTCGAAAACGTAATCCACACACTAGATAATGTCCTTAAAGGCGGACATAAGGTTTTGGTTTTTTCTCAGTTTGTAAAACACCTGGATATCTTCAAAAAACATTTCGAAGCGGAGCATATTCCGTTTGCTTATTTAGATGGTGCAACCCGTAACCGTGGCGAAATTGTTTCAGAATTTCAGCAGAATAGCGAACTGAAGGTCTTCTTAATCTCTATAAAAGCAGGCGGCGTAGGTTTAAACTTAACCCAGGCCGATTATGTTTTTATCCTCGATCCATGGTGGAACCCGGCAGTAGAACAACAAGCCATCGACAGAACGCACCGTATTGGTCAGGATAAAAAGGTTTTCATTTACAAATTTATTGCAAAAGATACCGTTGAAGAGAAAATATTGGCCTTACAGAACCGTAAAAAATCGCTCGCGAACTCTTTAATTACAACCGAGGAAAGTTTCTTTAAATCGTTAAGCAAAGAAGATATACGCGATATATTGAATTAGTTGCCAGAAATTTGCCACGGAGGCACGGAAATCACGGAATTAGGATTTGCATTCTTTATAGATTTAGTATATTTGGCTACATCCCAACTTAATAAGTTTAAACCTTTATTAAGTCTCTTGGAATGGAAATTCGTCAATCAAACTTCCCGTTAAAAAATGAAACTGATCTAATCATTAATGCAGCTATTGAGATCCATAGCCATTTAGGGTGTGGGTTCTTAGAAATTGTTTACAAAGATGCCTTTTGCATAGAACTAAAAAACAGGGATTATTTTTACGAAAGAGAAAAGTTATACCAAATTTATTATAAAGGTATTCTCCTACCCCATAGCTTTTATGCCGACTTTATTATATTCGATGCGGTAATATTAGAAATTAAATCAAAAAGCGCTATTGCAAGCGCCGATATAGCGCAAACTCTAAACTATTTAAGATGTTCAGGTTGCAAAGTTGGGCTCATTTTAAATTTCGGCAAATCAACTCTCGAAATTAGGCGTGTGGTTTTATAATTCAATATCGATTTCCTACAAATTAAGTTGAGCTATAGCAAATAGATAAATGTTTTCCGTGTTAATCTGTGTCTCCGTGGCAAAACAATAGACACGTAAATCCAAATTTTTACGGCACTAATATATTTAAAATTCTTTTCAAAACTCATTTCCTTCTTACTTGTTATACAGTAGAACATAAATTTAACCATCATGACAAATCAAGATTTTAATACCGCTGTAAACAATGTTAAGGAAGCCTGGAAGTATCCAGAATTGTTCGAAAACGTTTCAAAATCTGAGCGTTGGTTATCTGGCGCTGCAGGAACATATTTACTCTTTAAAGGCATCACCAGCATTTTTTCACATCCTGTAATTGGGCTTACGGGTGCAGCAATTGGTGCGGGATTACTGTACCGCGGCATCACGGGTTATTGCCCAATGCGCGATTTGGCCGAACAGCGTAAAGAAGATATTGCCCCTGATGAAGTGATTATAAGTGAAACCTATGTTGTTGACGATTTGGGGTAAAATTTTAAATACGAAATTTCCTTTTCTTAATAAACTGGTTAACTTTAAAAGTTAAACCACAATCATGAACAAGTACACACTATTATTTATTCCTGCACTTTTTGCAGGGCAAGCTATGGCACAAGACAAGAAACCGGATCCTGCCAAAGACCCAAAAACAACCGAGGTTTGGGAACCCGTTCCTAAAATTGTTACACCAGGCAAATTGCCTCAGGATGCACCATCTGATGCTACCATTCTTTTTAACGGCAGAAATTTAGATGCATGGCATTCTGTTAAAGATCCATCTAAACCAGCTGCATGGACAATCGACGATGGTTTTTTCACGGTAAAAAAAGGTACTGGTAATATCGAAACCAATAAAAAGTTTACCGATTATCAATTGCACATGGAATGGAAAATCCCTGAAAACATAACTGGCGAAGGTCAGGCACGTGGAAATAGCGGGGTATTTTTGGCATCAACAGGTGGCGGTGATGACGGTTACGAAATCCAGATTATGGATGCATACAACAACAAAACCTATGTGAATGGACAAACGGGCAGTGTTTACAAACAAGCGATTCCACTAGCTAATGCCAACAAGAAACCAGGCGAATGGCAATACTATGATATCATCTGGAACGCGCCACGTTTTAATGAAGATGGAACCGTACAAAAACCAGCTAGTGTTACCGTATTTTTAAACGGCGTGCTTTTACAGAACGGATTTGTATTAAAAGGAGAAACCAGATACATTGGTGCACCTGAATATAAAAAACATGGTCCTTCTTCAATCAAATTACAAGATCACGGCGATCCAAGTCCTGCAATCAGTTACAGAAACATCTGGGTAAGAGAATTATAATTTCAACAAAACAACAAGAAGAAACCTGCAGGCCAAAAGCTTGCGGGTTTTGTTTTATAAGATAATTTGACTGATAATTGTACCTAATTTAACGTCGATTTTTTTTATGAACAAAGGCAGATTAGAAGCATTTAGTGATGGGGTAATTGCAATTATCATTACCATTATGGTTTTGGAGATCAAGGTTCCCGAGCATGGCGAAACTTTAGCAAGCTTAAAACCGCTTATTCCAAAATTCATCAGCTATGTTTTAAGTTTTATCTACGTAGGTATTTACTGGAACAATCACCACCATTTACTGCATGCGGTTAAAAAAGTAAACGGATCAATGCTTTGGGCAAATCTTAATTTTTTATTCTGGCTCTCGTTATTCCCGGTAGCAGCCGGATGGATGGGCGAACATCATTTTGCCTTATGGCCGGTTATAATTTATGGTGCTGTACTCCTGCTTGCCGCTATTTCCTACACCCTGTTGGTAATCGTCATCAAAAGAACAGAAGGTCAGCATTCACTTGTGGTACATGCCATTGGGAATGATGCAAAAGGGAAATTCTCATTACTTTTTTATATCGGAGGCATTGCACTAAGCTTTATAAACCCATGGATTGGCGTTGCACTCTACTTCTCTGTAGCCTGCATCTGGTTTATTCCAGATAAACGGATAGAAAATGCAATGCGCGAACAAGGTCTAATTGACGGGAATAGCGGACAATAACATTAATGCTGACTTAGATTTACAAAAGCCACAAAAAAATTAACCTCTTAGGCATAAATCCTTCAACAATAATTGTAATGCCAGCCCTGGCCACCTAGCCCCGATTGCAGTGAACATCCCGATCCTTTCGTCGGGATAAAACGTAAAGCGGGAAGAAACCTAAATAGCTGTACTCAAATGCGCTCCAAATAAACCTCAAACGCAAGGATATCAGTAAGGAGCCTGAAGCAGTTCCATATACAATTCCCGTTCTATCATTTCAGCGCCTAAACGCATTAAATGATCGTTCGGCAACTGACAGTCAATTAAATCGATATTCATTTTACTTAAAAAAATCAATGCTGCTTTTGAGGCATTGCTTACATGGCTAAACATGCTTTCGCCACAAAAAACACGGTTTACTTTTAGACCATATAAGCCTCCCACCAGCTGCTCAGCCTGCCAAACCTCTACACTGTGCGCATAGCCCTGCTGATGAAGACTAATGTAAGCATCTTGCATTTCGTTGGTAATCCAGGTACCATCCTGTCCCTTCCTTTTGGTAGTTGCGCAATTGCGGATCACTTCGGCAAAAGCCTGATTAAAGGTGATCTTGAAAACTTCCTGATTTAAAATTTTCTGCATGCTTTTACTGATCTTGATTCTATCGGGATAAATCACACAGCGTTTGTGTGGCGAATACCAAAGAATTGGTTCGCCTTCACTAAACCATGGAAATATACCATTCGAATAGGCGATTAGCAATCGCTCCGTACTTAAATCACCGCCAATGGCCAGTAAGCCATCCTCTTCTGCCAAAGCCGGATCTGGGAAGCCTGGGTTATCGTCTAGTAACTGAAAAAACATAAACAAAAATAAGAAAGAAAACAAAGATTAAACCCTGGCGTTTTAAATATGTCATACTGTAAAACAGTCTATTATGAGTGCAAAAGATAATTTCTTAAAAGTAAAACATCTTTACAACCGGGCGGGCTTCGGGCTTTCTTATGCCGACTTACAAAAATTGAGCAAAAAAAATCTTGATAAAGTGGTGGACAACTTGCTTAAAGATTCCCAAAAAGATGATCCAATCAATTTAGTGAACGATTACGAATCGAAACGACAGCTTTTGGTACAGGCAGGTTTATACTCGAAAAAAGACCTGACCGATGAAGAAAAGAAAATGCGCCAGCAGATTGTACGCGAACAGAACGAAGTGAGCCGCGATCTGAATATTGCCTTCATTACCAAAATGATCAATACCAATGCCCCACTGAGGGAAAAGATGACCCTTTTTTGGCATGGCCATTTTGCCTGCCGCAGCAACAACCCATTTTTTGCACAACAATTAAATAATATCCAAAGAACAAATGCCCTTGGCAGCTTTAAAACTTTATTGGTTGAGGTCTCCAAGTCGCCTGCAATGCTGCAATACCTGAATAACCAGCAGAACAGAAAAGGTAAACCAAATGAGAACTTTGCCCGCGAACTCATGGAACTTTTCACTTTGGGAAGAGGAAATTATACTGAGCAGGACATTAAAGAATCTGCCCGCGCTTTTACCGGCTGGATGTACGATAAAGATGGCTCGTTCATTTTCAGGCAAAACCTGCACGATCCCGGAACAAAAACTTTTTTCGGTAAAATCGGGAATTTCGAGGGCGAAAACATCATCGATATTATTCTCGAAAAACCAGAAACCGCACAGTTTATCGCCCGGAAAGTATATAAATTTTTCGTGAACGATAATCCAAACGAGGCTCATGTTAAAGAACTTGCCACCCATTTTTACAACTCGAAATACGACATTGCCTCGATGATGAAAAAAATGTTTACATCAGATTGGTTTTATAGTCCAGAGAATGTAGGCACAAAAATTAAATCGCCCGCTGAATTTTTGGTTGGCTTAAGTCGCGAGTTTTATGTTACCTATAACAAACCACAGGTTTTAATACAGCTACAAAGCAGTTTGGGGCAATATTTATTTAACCCACCTAATGTAGCGGGCTGGCCTGGCGGACAAAGCTGGATTGATAGTTCATCCTTAATGTTAAGGATGCGCATTCCTTCACTTGTTTTAAATGATGGCGAAATCGATTTCAGTGGCAAAGCCGATCCTGAAGATGAAGCCGTAATTGCCTTAAGCAGAACAGCTACCACCAATGCAAATGCCAACATGAAACCAAAATCGTATGTAAACGCAAATGCAGACTGGCCTAAATTTTTAGATACTTTACCAAAAGGATTAACACCATTGGAACTTACCGAGTTTTTATTACAACCGAAATTAAATACCAAAATAACAACAATGGTAAGCGATAATAAAGGATTGCGGAGTACAGCAGTAGAAATTACCAGCATGCCCGAGTATCAGTTGTGCTAGAGAACAGTTAATAGTCAATGGTTGATGGTCAATAGCCGATTAGCTAAGCGCCCAAGCCATAAACCATCGACCATAAAACCATTGACCCATCAAAGACTAACAAGATGAACAGAAGAAATTTTTTAAGAAATACAGGATTTGTTGCAGCAGGTTCGCTATTTGTTCCAGCTTTTATGAAACCGCTTGAGGCCATGGCGCTTGATGAGCTAAGCCTATACAAAAACCTGGTTGTGGTACAGCTTTCTGGTGGAAATGACGGTTTAAACACGGTTATTCCCTTCGGAAACGATATTTATTACCAAAAAAGAAAAAGTATTGCCATTAAACCTGAAGAGGTAATTAAACTGAACGACATGCAAGGGCTAAACCCGAACATGGCCGCCTTGCAAGAAATTTATGACCAAGGCTGGATGACCATCATCAACGATGTTGGCTACCCCAACCCCGACCGCTCGCATTTCCGTTCGATGGATATCTGGCAAACGGGTAGCGATAGCAATCAGTTCTTATCAACCGGATGGATTGGCCGTTATTTAGATAGCAATTGCCAGACCTGCAAATTTCCATATACCGCGATAGAAGTTGACGACTCACTTTCTCTGGCCATGAAAGGGCAAACTAAAAAAGGAATTGCATTAAAAGATCCTGCGGCTTTGTTCCGTAATACAAACGATCCTTTTTTTAAGGCCATGTTGCAGAATGATAAGGAACATTTAGACGAAGATAATTTAGGTTATTTGTATAAAACGATGATCGAAACTTCATCCTCTGCCAGTTATATACAGAATACCTCCAAAATTTACCAGTCGAAATCTACTTACCCAACTTCGGGTTTTGCAAACCAATTGAAAACGGTTTCTAAATTTATTTCTTCGGGATTAAAAACCAGGGTTTATTATGTATCGTTAAGTGGTTTTGATACCCACGTAAATCAAATTGGTCAACAGGGCAATCTGCTTAAACAATACAGTGAAGGTATGGCTGCTTTTTTGAAAGATTTAAAATCGAACAATAAGCTTGAGGATACCTTGGTGATTACCTTCTCTGAATTTGGTCGCAGGGTAGAACAAAATGCCAGTAACGGCACCGACCACGGAACGGCAAATAATATGTTTGTTTTTGGTGGGAAACTGAAGAAACAAGGGATTTTTAATGCTGCACCTAATTTAAGTGATCTGGATACCGGCGATTTAAAATATCAACTGGATTTCAGGCAGGTTTATGGTACCATTTTAGATAAATGGCTGGATGTAAATAATGCTGATATTTTAAATAAAAAGTTTAATACACTGGATTTTATATAAGTTGAGCGCTTAAAAGAAGCTAGCTTATAAGAATCTGTCACGCTGAGCTTAGCCTGCACTGAGCAAAGTCGAAATGAAACGCCTTGCTATAAATTTAGTAAGTCCTTCGACAGCTAATATTGACAGACTCCAATAGAAGATCGTCATCTCGACCGAAGCAATGCGGAGTGGAGAGATCTTTAAACTATGTTACCGAAAAGTTTAAAGATCTCTCCATTACGCTACCGATGAAAATCGGTAAGCTTCAGTCGAAATGACGATATTATTTCTCTTAAATTCACCTGTCACTAATATTGATTTTAGACAATAAATTACCCCTCATTATAACAAATTCATATTAATATATAGCCTCTTCTTATTTATCATGAAAATAATTCTTATTTCCGCTTTAACACATATACTGGTCGGTTTGACGATGGGTCTATCTGTTCTGTGTAAACACTAAACAACTCGTAGCCATAGGCTTTCATTTTGTTCACCGCATCAATTGCTGAATTAAATTCGATTTTTTTATCCTTATCATCTCTGATGTACAGTTCGCTATAATCGCCTACCTTTTGGCCATGCTCCAGCGCAATCCATTGTTTATCGGCCAAAAAACTTTTTACTGCACGGATCTGGATATAATCCACATGGATATCGGTCAATTTCACGCCATTTACATTTTGGGCTTTGGCACGCGACAGCCCAAAGCACGCGACAAGTGCCGCTGCAAGAATTAATTTTTTCATGTTGTGTTTCTTTTGTGTGTAATTCTAAATTACAAAGAATACATGAGTATGTATTAAATGAATTGTAACAAAACATCCATTATTAAATCTTAAACTAAAAAACTTAATGAACTTTTTAGGCAATATTATCTGGATTATTTTTGGCGGTATCTTTATTTTTTTCGAATATATTATTGGAGGCATAATCCTATGTTTAACCATCGTGGGGATTCCTTTTGGTATCCAATGTTTTAAATTTGCCATTGTTGGCCTTGCTCCTTTTGGCGTTAAAATAACCGATACCTCATCAAACACAGGTTGCCTTTCTACCATTATGAACCTGATCTGGATTTTATGCGGCGGTTTCTGGATTGCTTTAACCCATTTGTTTTTTGGTATCCTGCTTTGCATTACTATTGTAGGTATCCCATTTGGGCGCCAGCATTTTAAGTTGATGAATTTAGCTTTTACACCCTTCGGAAAATCGATTTCCTGATTCAAACCTAAACTTCAAGATAGTTTCTTCCACCTATTCGTCATTGCGAGGAGGTACGACGAAGCAATCTCTATTGTAAATATGACAAAAGATTGCTTCGGCTCGCTCAGTTCCAGCCTCGCAATGACGATAGCTTTTTTTGAAAAGCAGGCTTCGGTGTTTATCGGATCCGAAAGCCCCGCCATCCGCTTTACCTCTCTGCATTCGGTGCCCGCTCCTGTCGGGTTTATTGAATTGGGGCCTGTTTCCATTAGCAAAAAACACTGTACCTAGCCCCGATTGAATAGATGACCCCGATACTTCATCGGGGCAGGAAGGACATTAATATATTGCAGCGTCATTTCCAACTTGATTGGAAATCGTAATGCCTTGGTAGGGTTTAAGTTACATTAAGATTAGCTTCGCTGAGCACTGCGTGGTTCCCGCCTGCGCGGGAATGACGCCCTTTGAAACTATTGTATCAATCCTATTGATTTAGAATGTTCAATTGCTTCATCGCTATTAATAAACAAACACGCCCTCACCCCTTTATCTTCAATTTTTTTAAGCAATTCCCTCGTTTCTACTTCTTTTTCAGGACGAACATTACGGATGTAGACTGCTTCGATGTTTTTTGGATATTTCTCCACTATTGTTGAATAAATTTTTGGGTCCTGCTGCGAGTTGTCGCCAAAAAACACAAACTTCTGTTTGGGGAAGGCATCTAAAATCCGCATTACCCTTAATAATTTACCCTCATGCCCTGTTTTACCTGTTCTGACTAAATCTTTCCACCGTTTTAAGGTATTTAAAAGGAAGGCACCGTCAGGCAACTTGTTAAACCTAAAAGTCTCGACCAAATAATCGTAAAGGTTCCATTCACTGCTGCTTACATAAAAAAAAGGATTGGGCTGGTTTGCTTTAGTATGCGACATGGCCAATTGCTGATAATGACTGGCTGCATCAGGAAAGGTTTTACGCGTACGCGGATTCTTGATAAACAACTCTCTCAGCCGCCGCCCAATAGTTGCCGAATGAGAAATCATCACGGTATCATCTACATCCGAAATAAAGGCATATTGCGTAATGTGCGGTACATATACCTTACCCTCACCCGAACTTAAAACTTTCCCGTTTTTATCAACAGCTTCTACTTTAACAAAATGCCAGCCCGCAGGTACATCATGCTCGGCTTTCCATTCGAACTTAAAAAAGCCATCTCCTTCTGTTTTATTGTAAATTGTTTGATCAAAAAACTGTAAACGCACCTCAACAAAAGCATAAGGTTTTAAAATGAAGAGCTTTAAAAGATGTGCGATATTAACAAACAAATTATTGCTGTAAACCTGCCGTGTTTTTGCCTTGCGTTTAAAAACATGGCCATAAACAACCAAATTGTGTGCGTGGCCATAGCCATGATATACCTTAACACTAACAGATTTATTCATCTGTATTAAAACAGAGTTTATTAAAAGTTGTTTGTGATGTAAACCATAAGGTAACACATGAAATTATTATTCATCATCAATCCAGGCTCGGGCAGCCACGACATTAATTTAAAGGAAGTAATTTCTACCCATTTCGATGCAAAAAAAACGGAGATCGATTTATTCGAATTACCGGAAGACTGCTCTTTAGAGCAGATAAAAGAAAGGATTAAAGCTGCGAAGGCAGATCGTGTGGTGGCCGTTGGTGGCGATGGCACCTTAAAACTGGTTGCCGAATGTCTGTTACATACCGAAACCCCGATAGGCATAATCCCTGCCGGTTCTGCAAATGGAATGGCGAAAGAATTAGGTATACCAACTGATATTGAACTGGCTTTAGCTATTCTGGATGAAGGCCGTTTGCAAAAAATCCATGTAGTTAAACTTAATGATGAAATCTGCATCCATTTATCCGATCTGGGCTTTAATGCTTATTTGGTAAAGAAATTTGATACTCTGCCCCAGCGCGGCATGTGGGGTTATGCAAAGGCTACCTGGCATGCCTTATGGAATCATAGCAGAATGGACGTACAGTTGAAACTTAAAAATGAAACAATCACTTCTAAAGCGGCAATGGTGGCTATTGCGAATGCAACCATGTACGGTTCTGGGCTGAAGATAAATCCAGATGGAAAGTTAGATGACGATCTGTTCGAAGTGGTTTTGGTAAAAGATTACTCTTATCTCGAGATCTTAAAGATATGGATCACCAAATTACCTTTCAACCCTAAAAAAATAGAAGTATTTCAAACTGCTGAGGTTAAGATTTCTTCGAAACGTAAAGCTCACTTCCAAGTTGATGGAGAATACATTGGCAAGGTGAATACCGTTGAAGCAAAAATTCTGCCTGCTGCCATAACGGTGGTTTTACCTGAGGTATCAGAAAGATGAACGGTGAATTTTAATCGTAAAATATAACCTGAAGAATTCGGCAATAAAACAGATGCGGAATAAAATATCAAACCACCGTTCGCCAAGGTTTAATACTTCTGGTAAATAGGTAATAAAGCCAATAGAAAATATCCAGACCACCAAGCGAAATGGAAACTGAATATAATAGGTGATAAAACCGAATTTCTTAAACAAGATTAAACCTGCTGCCGATACAAAAAGCGACACGAATAAAGGCAACAATAAAACAACCTTTGCCTGCGAAAGTATCTGATCGGGGATTTCGTTCAGGTGTGTTAAAATTTGCCAAAACTGTTTAGCAAGCAATACGATACTGATGATATCCAATAAGGCAAAAAATCTGGCGGTGTTCTTCATTTACTTACAATACTTTGCTAAATAATCATCAGCCATTTTACTCCCCATATATTTAACAAATAAAAAATCCTCACAGGCACCTTGTTTATCGCCCTGTTTTATTTTCTTTAGGGCCATTTTTATCCTGTCGCCCAAATATTCCTCATCGATACCCAACTGGTTTTTAATGGCAATAATCTGAACCTCTTGTCCGGGTTTTGCCTGGTCGATGTTTTTATAGAAATTAATTACAGAGTTGGTTAAACCTTCTTCAGCCAGATAAGTACGGATTGCTTCTTGAATGGCCTCATTTGATTTTCCTTCACAATTATAGCCCGAAAGTTTAAAATTAACCGGGGCTACAATCGAAACAGTGGTATCGTATCCTGCCGGAACTTGCCATTTACCGCTGCTTAAACGCACCAGGCGCAGGGCTTCTTCATCGAGATCCGATAATATTCCTTTACTCACTTTCGAAAAATAAACTTTCCCTTGTGCATTAAGCTTGAAGCTCACATTTACCGTTCCTTGAATACAATTATCTTTAGAGAATTGCGGATAAATGGTATTCTCTCTCAGGAAGTTTACAAAACCGCTTTTACCCGATTTAAACTGAACCTGACCCATGGCCAATGAACAGCAGAAAAGTAAAGAGAGGGTGAGCATGTTTTTCATTGTACTAATTTACGGTTTATTCAGGTTTAACCGCAAAGAACGCAAAGTTTTTCGCTGAGAACAGAGGAGTTGTTTTGCCACGGAAGCACAGAAACACGGAAAAATTGATCATCACCCAAACTGGAGCGTAAGTTGTACCCCTTTTACATTGATGGGGAAGTAGAGAAATCTTTTAAAACTCTGCGCCTTCTGTGTCTCCGTGGCTAACCAAATAAAAACCTCTGTGCCTTTTCTCTGTGCCCTCGGTGGTTAGAACTAACAAAACGTAGCTTTCAAAATCAAATTCGGGTCGGGGCAGTTTGCCAGGTATTTTTCCCGCTCACTAAATCTGCAAACGCCTGGGTAATCGCCTATTAATCCTTCCATATTTCTGATCAATTGAAAATGAAGGTGTGGCGGCCAGTAACCGTTCTCTTCCTTTGCTCCTAATACTGCGATTTTAGCCCCAGCAGGGATGAATTTACCTTCCTTAAGATCATTTAACGAAGCCAGACTTAAATGCCCGTATAAGGCATTAAATTTAAGCCCATCTATTTCATAAGCGAGGATAATGGTTGCACCGTAATCGCCAAAGTTGTTGTTATTGGCAAAGCTTTGCACAGTGGCATCATAAAAATTGTAGATTGGTGTTCCTACCGGGCCCCAGATATCTACACCTAAATGTAACCTGCGGGCTTCTTCTCCGGCATCAAAATGCGCACTTCGTGAATATATGGTGCGGTGTTCGTCATAACCGCCAATTCCATAACGGGCATTATTATCAATTAATTTTCCATTTACCCAGGCAGAAAATAAATCGGTATTATCCAGAATCTCATCCGTTAATTCAGTATTTGCTGATGTAAAATCTAGCGGTAAAAGCTGATCCCGTTCTACATCAAAATCAACCACCTTATGGATCAATGAAGCATTCGTTTGAATAATCTGCTCAAAAGTTTGCATCTATAAATTACTTAAAAATATAAACGAAGTTGTAAATATAGTGAGATAAGGCTCCTCCGATTACGAACAGGTGCCAAAGTTCGTGACTGTGCATCCACCTGAACAGCTGTTTATCCTTTGCATAATAATAGGTTCCGGCAATGTAAAAAACGCCACCAAACAGCAACCAGAAAATTGCGCCAATAGGTAAGGTACCTAGCATTTTCTGCAGCAAAGGCACAATCAAACAGCCCATTAAAATATAGATAGACAATGAGATAGCCGTACTTTTTAATCGGTTAAAGATTTTAAGCAGGCAACCTATAATTGCGATAATCCAAACGATGGCGAAGAGACTCCAACGTAACCAGCCATCAAAAACCAGTAAAGCTGTTGGTGTATACGATCCTGCGATCATTAAATAAATGCAGCAATGATCGAATTTTTGCCAAAAACGCACGCCATAATCGGTAGCCGGATAACCATGGTACATGGCACTTACGCCGAAAAGGATAAAAGTGCCGATGCTATAAATCCAGGCAGCAGTATATTCAATAGGTGTATTGCATTTTTGGAGCAATATATAGCCTGCCGGAATTGCAATTAATGCCGGTATTAAATGAGTGAAGAAATTAACGGGTTCCCTTAGCTTCCTCACAAAGATTATTCGCTGTCTTCGTCTTTTTGTCTGGGCTCTTTTGCAATCTTATCAAAAAGATGATCCATACGCTCTACATACTCGTTTGTATCATCTACAAAGAAAGTAAGCTCTGGCACCACCCTAACCTGATGGCGGATTCTGCTTCCCAGTTTATACCTGATTTCGCCAGAATGTGCGTTAACTGTATTGATAGAAAGCGTGGTGTTGTTGGTATTAAAAAAGCTCAGGTAAACTTTAGCCACTGCCAAATCTGGCGAAACCCGAACACGGGTAATGGTTACCAATGTATTAGGCAAAAATGCAGCACCTTCACGCTGAAAAACCTGTGCTAACTCCTCTTGTAATACTCCTGCAAATTTCTGCTGACGTTTACTTTCCATAATGTATTTATCTATCGCCTTTATGATGAAACCTTATAGGTTTTAAAACCTATGAGGTTTATTTTCGCACCGTAATGACGGAATTTAATCTAATATAACAAATTACTATCATACGGGTATCTGGCCACGTGCGCAGCTTTAACCTTATCGTACAATAATGTTTTAAACTCTTCTAAGTTTTCCTTTTCGGTAGCCGATATAAACAATACAGGCACTTTATCGTGGCTCATCCAGCTTTTCTTAAAGTCTTCCAAAGTGAGCTTGCCATCGTCTTCTTCATCGTCAACTTCAGGCGAAACATAAGCATCGATTTTATTAAAAACTAAAATCATGTCTTTATCAATCGCGCCAATATCTTTCAAGGTTTCGTTAACGGTATTAATCTGATCTTCGAAGTTGGGATGCGAAACATCAACCACGTGGATCAACAAATCAGCTTCCCGTACCTCATCTAAAGTTGATTTAAAACATTCTACCAAATGGTGAGGCAGCTTGCGGATAAACCCAACGGTATCAGAAAGTAAAAAAGGCAAATTCTCGATTACCACCTTACGAACTGTGGTATCTAAAGTTGCAAACAATTTATTTTCTGCAAATACTTCCGATTTCGACAGCATATTCATGATGGTCGATTTACCAACATTGGTATAGCCTACCAAAGCAACCCGAATTAACTGACCACGGTTCTTGCGCTGTGTTTCGTTCTGCCGGTCTATATTTCTTAAACGCTCTTTTAACAAAGAGATTTTATTTAAAATAATACGTCTATCACTTTCAATCTGCGTTTCACCCGGACCACGCATCCCGATACCACCTTTCTGACGCTCTAAGTGAGTCCACATACCGGTTAGCCTTGGCAAAACATATTGTAATTGTGCCAGTTCCACCTGTGTTTTTGCCTGTGCAGTTTGGGCCCTGTTGGCAAAAATATCCAGAATCAGATTGCTTCGATCTAAAACCTTAACGCCAAGTTCACGATCGATGTTACGCAGTTGCGACGGCGATAATTCATCGTCGAAAACCACCACATCAATTTCTTCTGATTTTACATACGCCTTTATCTCTTCCAGTTTTCCCGTACCCACAAATGTAGCACGTTCTGGTTTAAGCATCTTCTGTGTAAAAACCTTCTCTACCTTTCCTCCAGCTGTATCTACCAAAAAAGCCAGCTCATCTAAATATTCTTTTGTTTGGGCTTCTTTTTCACCAGGTGTAACCACTCCAACTAAAATTGCCCGCTCCTGCACAATGGCAGTATCATATGTTTTTTGTTTTCCCATGTAATTGAGGCAAATATACGAATTTGCCAACGTGTAAATCCATTAAGCTTCGTTATTCCGTCATTTCGAGCGCAGCAAAGCGTAGCCGAGAAATCTTTTAACAACAAGTCCATCTAAAGATTTCTTCTCCGAAGGAGTTCTTCTGGAACATTACGGCCGAAATGACGGTTTTTCTATAAAACTCGATCTATATCTGCCCTACAAATTCCTTTATTGCAACACCCGGATTATCCGTCTTCATAAAATTCTCGCCAATTAAAAACCCGTTAAAGCCTGCAGCCTTTAGATCTTTAATCGTTTGTGGATTACTGATTGCACTTTCTGAAATTTTTAAAAATTTATTCGGGATTTTATTTACCAAATCGAACGAGGTTTGGATATCTACTGTAAAATCGCCCAGGTTTCTATTGTTTACCCCAATGGCATCCAGATTGGGGCAGATGCTTCGCTCCAACTCTTCCAGGTTATGCACTTCTAACAGTACATTTAAACCTAAGTCTTTTGCAAACTTTCCGAAATCGTTGATCTGCTGAGGGGTTAATATGGAGGCAATCAAAAGAATAATATCAGCACCCCAGGCTTTTGCTTCCAGGATCTGATACTCATCGATCATAAAATCTTTTCTCAAAATCGGGATACTGTTTGCCGCTCTTGCTGCCAGAATATCGTCGGTTTTACCGCCAAAGAAATCTACATCCGTTAATACCGAAAGTGCAGATGCACCCGCAGCATTATAAGCCTGCGTTACCTCCGCTACATCGGCAAGGCCATTAATTAACCCTTTTGACGGCGAGCGACGCTTAAACTCAGCAATGATACCGTTGCGGTCTTCGGCCAATAAAAATTCTTTAAAAGAATATGGTGTTCTTTTAAAATGCACCGAATTTTCTAAATCCTGGACTGAAACCAAAGCTTTAGCAGCTGCGACTTCTTCTTTTTTACGTAATACGATTTTATCTAATATGTTCATTTTTACTAATCCGTCATGCTGAACTTGCTTCAGCATCTAAAAGTTAACTAATCCCAGTAAGATCCTGAATCAAGTTCAGGATGACGACCGGATGAATAAGCACTAGGGGGTTGAGGTTAACCAGTTTTCCATCATCTGCTTTCCGTACTCGGTTAATACACTTTCCGGGTGAAACTGTACCCCGCGAACATCTAATGTTTCATGTCTTAACGCCATGATCTCATTCTTATGATCTCTTGCTGTAATTTTTAAACAGGAAGGAAAGTTCTCTTTACTTACTACCCAACTGTGGTAACGGCCAACATTTATGGTTTGCGGGCATTCCCAGAACAACGGTTCGTCACCATCTACAACAGTTACCGGTGTAGCAATTCCGTGCATTGGTCTGCCTAAGTTCAATAAAGTGCCACCAAAAACTTCGGCTATAGCTTGCTGGCCTAAGCATACCCCAAAAATACTCTTCGTTGGTGCATAGGTTTTAATTACATCCAATAACAAACCAGCTTCTTCCGGAATGCCAGGCCCAGGTGAAAGTAATATTTTATCGTACTTTTCTACATCGGCCAGATCGAATTTATCATTTCTCCAAACTTCTGCTTCATAACCAACTTCGTTAATTAAATGCACAAGATTGTAGGTAAAACTATCATAGTTATCGATTACTAAGACGGTTTTTTTATCTATATTTTCCATTTTATTTCCTGTTAACGGATTTCACTCCAAGCTAAAAATTCCTCAGTCCAACTATATTCCCTCTGCCATTTGCACCGCTTTACGCAAAGCCGCAATTTTATTGTTTACCTCTTGCATTTCAGTTTCGGGAACAGAATCGGCCACAATACCTGCACCTGCACGGTAATGCAGTTCGTTATTCTTGCTCATAAACGTCCTGATCATGATGGCATGATTAAAATCTTCATTGAAACCCATAAAACCGATTGCCCCTGCATAAAAATTCCTGCCCAGCTTTTCGTTTTCGTCAATCAATTGCATGGCTTTATATTTTGGCGCACCACTTAAGGTACCTGCCGGATAGGTATCGGCAACTACTTTAAAAGCACTTACGTTTTCCTGCAAATGACCGCTCACTTTACTTACCAGGTGGATCAGGTGCGAATAGTATTGTACCTCTTTAAAAGATTTTACCTCAACACGGTTACAGTGCCTGCTCAAGTCGTTTCTGGCCAGATCAACCAGCATAACATGTTCTGCACTTTCCTTCGGGTCTTGTTCTAATTTACGGGCCTGTTCGGCATCTTCGATGTCGTTTCCGCTACGTTTAAAAGTCCCTGCGATTGGAAAAATGTTGGCCGAATTGTTTTTGATGGTAATCTGCGCTTCGGGTGAAGAACCGAACAATTTAAAATTCCCATAATCAAAATAAAACAGGTAAGGTGATGGGTTTATGGAACGCAGGCAACGGTATACATTAAATTCATCACCAGAAAAAGCCTGTTTAAATGCTCTTGAAGGCACAATCTGAAAAACATCTCCACGGTAAATATGCTTTTGTAGTTTCTCTACCAGATCCATAAAACCCTGATCGGTTAGGTTCGAACTTTCCTCGCCACGAAGTTGAAACTTATATTCAGGATAATTTTTATTCTGGATCAGGTATTCCATTTTTTCAAGCCCGCCCTCTTCTTCTCCTTCGAAAGTATTTTTGAAAAGGGTAATTTCATTTTTGAAGTGATCAATGGCGATGATATAACGATACAAGTGGTACTGCATTTCCGGAATCTCTTCGCCCTCAGGGGTTTCGGAGCTAAACTTTATATCTTCAAAATGTTGTACAGCATTCCAGGTAAAATAGCCAAACAGACCGCTCGAAATAAATTTGACTTCTGGTAATTCCGTTTCTCTGAATTTATCTTTAAAATCGGTAATTTCTTCGATCAGGTTTTTACTTTCGGTAATCTCTACGGCGCCATCAGGGAAATAAGTCTCCAATCGCGATCCCTTTAAAATAATTCCCGCTACCGGATCTGCACAAACGAAACTCATCGAGTTTTCTCTACTGTGGTAATCAGAACTTTCTAACAGGATACTGTTAGGATACACATCACGTAAGCGTAAATAAATGCTCACTGGCGTTGTGGTATCGGCAAGCATTTTTTTGTAAGTGGTATTAATTTTATACATGATAAAGGTAAATGGTGTAAGCTATAGGGCTTAAGGTTTGCATTTCGTATTTTTTAACAATAAAAAGCCCGGCGTGTGGTTCTACGCCGGGCTTTAATGGTTCTTTAATAAGGTTTAGGTTGATAAACTATATTTTGTTCATACGCAGCCAGCGCAATTCATTTGAATTACTTTGCCAAAGCCATGTATGTATATTGTTGATCATGAGCAACAAAAATATAAAGAATTTCCAAAAACGGAAATAATTATGAAAATAAATATCCGTTAACCGCAAAGGACACAGAGTGAAAGCACAAAGTACACAAAGATTAATATCCGAATAACGCTTCTGCGCCTCTTTGCGAAAAACTTAGTGTGCTTTGCGGTTAACCACTTAAGACACCCCAAAAAACGATCTACCAGGCACAGCTTTAACCATCAGCAGAATGGCAACAATGATCAGGATCAATGCCAATCCAAAGAATACGGCAATAGTACGGTGTTTTGCTACAGCTTCTGTTACCTTTTTCGATTTTGCATTACCAATGGTAATCAGAATAATGGCAATAAGCATCATTGAAGTATGCTCAGCCTTAAAGTAACGGCCTATGGCATCGCTCATCGGCAATTTTGTTAATGGACTTAAGAAAAAAAGCACCAAACCTATCAGGAATTGAATGTGTGCACTGATCAGCGTAAATACATTCAGCTTACGGTTACCTTCCGTGTAAGTTTTATTACCAAACCAGCCCGACAAAGCATTGATTACAGCAATAACCAATAGAATTAATACGATGTAGCGCCATCCAGAGTGCGCAGATTTTAAGATGTTGTACATTTTTATCAAATATGTTTAGTCAAAAATAGACATTAATTGTAAAAAATAGGATATTCAACAGATTGAACGCTTATTTATATTAGTTTTAAACAAATTAAAACCCTAAACTTATTATGAAGAAAATTTTACTTGCCGTTGGGCTGGTAATTTCTACTACATTTCTGTTTGCGCAGCAAACCTCCTTTCCTGTTAACGGTTCTTTTGATACCAGACCCGGAATGTTTGCTTTTACCAATGCAACAATAGTAGTTAATGCCAATCAAACCCTTACAAATGCCACACTTTTAATCAAAGGACAAACCATACAGGGTGTTGGTGCTGGTTTAGCCGTACCTAAAGGATATGTGGTAATCGACCTTAAAGGAAAATTTGTTTATCCATCCTTAATTGATGCCTTTACCAGTTATGGCCTTAGCGAAACACCCGCACAACAGCGCGGCTTCGGCAGTCAGCGCCAGTCTATTTTCGTTTCGACCAAAAAGGGAGCTTATGGCTGGAACGAATCCATCAGACCAGAAACTTATGTAAAAAGCATCTTTTCTACCGACAGCAAAAAAGCAGATGAATTACGTAAGGTAGGCTTTGGTAGTGTAAATGTAATTAACCGTGATGGTATTGCCCGCGGTGTTTCTGCTGCCGTAACTTTAAATGAAGGCGCCGATAACAGCGTATTCTTAAAAGATCAAACCGCAGCAAACTATTCGTTTAACAAGGGAACATCATCAAATGATTATCCGACTTCTTTAATGGGTTCTATTGCTTTACTGCGCCAAACCTATTATGATGCACAATGGTATGGCAAGCAAAAAGATGAGTATAACATCTCGCTAGACGAATTTGGCAAACAACAAACCATTCCACAGCTATTTGAAGTTGATGGCTGGCAGAACATTCTGCGTGCTGATAAAATAGGAAAAGAATTTGGCAAAAAATACATCATTAAATCTACCGGCGATGAATACCAGCGCATAAACGAGGTTAAAGCTACCGGAGCCAGCTTAATTATTCCATTAACTTTCCCTAAAGCTTACGATGTTGAAGATCCGGCAGAGGCCAGAAATGTAACTTTATCACAGATGAAAGGCTGGGAACTGGCACCAACTAACCCGGCTAGTTTAGAGAAAGCAGGAATTAAATTTGCTTTAACGGCATTCGGCCTGGAGAACAGTCGCGATTTTTGGGCAAACATCCGCATAGCTATAGAAAACGGCTTAACTGAAAAACAGGCTTTACAATCGGTTACCGAAATCCCTGCTTCACTTTTGGGCATCAGCGATAAAGTTGGTTCCCTAGAAAAAGGAAAAGTAGCCAACTTTTTAATCTCATCAGATAATCTGTTCAAAAACGGGAACATCATTTTCGAAAACTGGGTACAGGGCAAACGTTTCATTGTAAACAAAATGGATGTGAGCGATGTACGTGGCACTTACAACTTAAATGTTGATGGTATTGGTGCTTTAATCCTAAAAATTACAGGAACGGGTGGCGGATCGACAGCTGCAATTGAAAGAACTGGTGTAGATAGTGTTAAAACCACAGCAACTTTTACCAGAAATGGCGATTGGATAAGCATCAATTTCAACTTAAAGAAAAACCCAAAGGGTGATGTCCGTTTAAGTGGTTACATTACTTCGGCAAACCCGGTTACCATAAAAGGCGAATCGGCACTGGCAGATGGTACTACCGGAAAGTTTACAGCAACTTATAAAGAAGCTGCAAAAGAAATGCCTAAAAAAGAAGAGCCAAAAAGCACTTTGGCCATGGGTCCGGTAATTTATCCTTTTTCTGCGTTCGGAAACACTGAACTACCAAAACAAGAAACGGTTTTAATTAAAAACGGAACCGTTTGGACGAATGAAAAAGATGGAATTCTTCAAAATGCTGATGTACTTTTAGAAAACGGGAAAATTAAAGCGGTTGGTAAAAACCTTTCGGCAAGCGGCGCTAAAGTGATCGATGCTACCGGTAAACACGTAACCGCTGGTATTATTGATGAGCACTCGCATATAGCAGGCGCTGGTGGTATTAACGAAGGTGCGCAATCGGTTTCTGCTGAAGTACGCGTTGCCGACATCCTCAATTCAGAAGACGTAAACATTTACCGCCAGTTGGCCGGTGGTGTAACCACTTCACAAATCCTACATGGTTCGGCCAATCCGATCGGTGGCCAATCGCAATTGATTAAACTGCGCTGGGGCAAATCGCCAGAGGAACTGAAATTTGCAGGTGCCGATGGCTTCATTAAATTTGCTTTGGGCGAAAACGTGAAACAAAGTAATTTCGGCACAGGTGCCCGTTTCCCGGTTACACGCATGGGTGTTGAGCAAACTTTTGTGGATGAATTTACCCGTGCAAAAGAATACGAAAAAGCTTTATCCGTAAAAGGCAACAGCGTACGTAAAGATTTAGAGTTAGATGCTATTGTTGAGATTCTGAACAACAAACGTTTCATTACCTGCCATTCTTATGTGCAGAGCGAAATCAACATGTTAATTCATGTGGCTGATAGCTTAGGATTCAAGATCAATACCTTTACGCACATTTTAGAAGGTTACAAAGTGGCCGATAAAATGAAAGCGCATGGCATTGCAGGTTCTACCTTCTCCGATTGGTGGGCTTATAAAAACGAAGTGGCCGAAGCCATCCCTTACAATGGAAAAATTATGCATAATGTTGGTGTAACTACGGCTTTCAACTCTGATGATGCCGAAATGGCCCGTCACTTAAACCAGGAAGCAGGTAAATCGGTATTATATGGTAATGTACCCGAAGAAGATGCCTTTAAGTTTGTAACCTTAAACCCGGCAAAAATGCTGCACATCGACGATAAAGTGGGCAGTTTAAAAGCGGGTAAAGATGCAGATGTGGTGATCTGGACCGCCAATCCACTTTCTATCTATGCCAGGGCAGAGAAAACTTTTGTAGACGGTATTGCTTATTGGGATATCGAGAAAGATGCTCAGGTAATCAAAACCCAGCAAACAGAGAAAGCACGTCTGATCCAAAAGATGTTAGAGAGTAAAAGCAAAGGTGGACGTACACAACGTCCATTGGGTGATGCACCACGCCTGTACAATTGCGAAACTTTAGAAAACTATTCAGCAGAATTAACCGAGAAAGAACATGCACACTAAACAATATTTACTCAGTCTGGCTTTATCGGCAACAAGCCTGATGTGTTTTGCACAGGCAAACATTTCGCCAGCGAAAAAACAAAGTAAAACCATCGCCATAACAGGTGCAACCGTACATGTTGGCAATGGAACAGTGATCGAAAACGGAACCATCCTTTTTGGCAATGGAAAAATTATCTCAGTTACCGCCAACGGGCAGGTACCACAAGATGATGTAATGCGCATTGTAGCTACAGGTAAACACATTTACCCTGGTTTTATTGCTGCAACCACCAATCTGGGTTTAACAGAAATTGAAGCCGTAAAAGCAACATTAGATTTTCAGGAAATTGGGGATTTTAATTCACACATCCGCTCCATTGTCGCTTACAATACCGATTCTAAAGTTCCAGCCACGTTGCGCAGCAATGGTGTGTTAATGGCACAACCAACACCCCAGGGCGGCACGGTTTCTGGCAGTTCATCCGTTGTTCAGCTCGACGCCTGGAACTGGGAAGATGCAGCACTTAAAACCGATGATGCTATGCACATGACCTGGCCGGTTACACCGCGTTTTAGAGGTGGCTTTGGTGGTTTCGGCAGGCCGCAGCAATCGCCAGAAAGCTTAGCCGAACGTACACAAGCGGCCATTGCACAGTTAACTTCTTTCTTTGCTGAGGCAAAAGCCTATTCGGAAATGGGCAAACCAGAAGTAATTAATACCCGATTCGAAGCGATGAAAAAAGTATTCACTGGCAACGAAAAATTGTTCATTGCGGCCGAAAGTCAGAAGGATATTGTTGCAGCAGTTAATTTCGCTAAGAAATTTGGCATCACCCCGGTAATTACAGGTGCTGATGAAGCTTACCTGATTATCGATTTCCTGAAAGAAAACAACATTACCCTGGTGGTGAAACAGCCCCATGCTTTACCCAACAACAATGATGACGATGTAAATATGCCTTACAAAAATGCTGCAGTATTGGCCAACGCAGGCTTAAATGTAGTATTGAGTATTGATGGTTACTGGCAACAGCGCAACCTGCCTTTTATGGCGGGTACGGTTACGGCCTGGGGCTTAGACAAAGAAAAAGCATTATCAACCATTACCTTAAATGCGGCCAAAGCGATGGGCGTTGATAAAACCACTGGCAGCATTGAGACTGGCAAAGATGCTACTTTCTTTATCTCTGCTGGTGATGCTTTAGATATGCGCACCAACAAAGTGGAGCAGGCATTTATTCAGGGGAGAGACATTAATCTTGATAATCTACACAAACAATTGGATAAAAAATTCAGCGATAAATTTACTGCAGAGAAGAAGTAAATTTTTGAATGGTTAACTGTTTAATTATTCAAATTGGCTAATTGTTAAAGCCTAACACAAACGGCCGATATTGATTTATCGGCCGTTTGTGTTAAGTAACTGGAGAATTATAAAATAAGAGGTAAATCCATTTTTATAACTAACCTTTATCAGAATTAAAATGAAAAAAGCTTGTAAACAATATTTCCATTATTAAATGTAATTTTTACGCCAAGTTGTAATGGATATTCATTTTTAGCAGCCCATATCGACCTTTCGGCTTGGTCAAATACAGATACTGGAACAAAATCAACCCCCGTATTGGCACCCCATGCTTCTACACTTGCTACATCATTAGCAATCGCCGGGTTAATCACTAGCGAATTAGCAAAGAAATTTGGATTGAATTTTACTGATCTACTAAAACCATCATAAACCTCTCCTGGATAGCCATATTCATCCGTTACCCAAGTGTAATGCGTAACCTCCTCAACAACCGCATTTGCAGTTTCCAGATAAAAAACTCCCCAGGGTATATTTTGTACGGCGCGGTAGGCCACACTACCTGTTAATGGTTTTAAATACACGCTAAAAGACGTTTTTGGCGATGTTAACTTAATCGATCCAGTTTGGTTGATTGTTCCTTTCAGTTTAATATTATAAGGCACTGCCGATTCCCCTCCCGAAAAACCTGTTATTAACCCCAATATACTCTTTAAAAATAGCGCGCCACCTCCCGCAATTCTTCCTGCAGCATCTGTCTCAGGTATTTTTAAAACCTTTGCTACGCCTTCTGCAGTTTTAGCATAAAAGCTTTCCGCATTTTTAATTATACCTAATGCACTAGGGCCACCAGCTGCTTGTGGTTGGGCAGTACCATCTAATTGTATATTTCCATTTAAAACAACGTCAGATTGTGTCACTTCTGAAACACCAATATTAAATGAGGTATTTTCATCAAAAGTTGAGCTGTATCCGCTGACATCAAAATCTGCAATCATCCATTGTTGCACCCCTGCAAAAGTAACTGCAGTTTGCTTGTATTCACTGCTTTGAGTATTAACCGGATTAGCCGGATATTCAACAGTCCAAGCATAAGGAGGCTTTGTGCTACTGTATAAAAAGAATCTTGGATACGTTGTATTTGTAGCATAACCAAGGGTGATTTGTTGATAAGAGGACTGAACATCATAAGTTCTCAATACACACACCCTCAAAATGCCCCTATGTTTATTATAAAGCAATAAAAACGGATAGGCATTAGCTTCCGTTGGCGTTCCAAAATCGCGCGATACCAGCATCCATCCATTGGCAGGATACATATCTGCTTTTGAAACATCAACATTGCCATAAACTTTTTGAGCACCATCAATAAAAGGATTCAAAGTTGTAACACTACCAACAGATCCATTGGCGTTGTTAAAATAAGCAGTCCAACTGTGCTGGGTCCAATCCCAGGTTGCATCCAAATTAGGATCACCCGGATTTAGTGGGCGTGAACTGGTTAACTTGGAATTAGATCTTGAAAACAATGCTGTTTCCTTTGGAATCTGCTGTTCTTTCTTACAAGATGAGACAATTAGTACCAATAGAACTAATAGAGTGTTAATTTTTTTCATATCTGTTTTTTTCTTAAAAAGACAGTTTTAAAATTAACCACACGTAATACTAAAATTACTTTTATGTAAAATTTATATACAAATTTAATACATTATGAGACAGCTATAAATCTGGAAAAACATACAAACAAACTATCCGAATACTACTGATGCTATTTTCTTAACATTGACCAAATTTGTAAACCATTTCATAATATAAAATCCAATTCAACTTAACACTACATTAACATCTTTGCCATCATAAAAAATTAGAAAACCAATTTTGATGAAACCTGCCTGAGCAGCAAAAAATAACATGTTCGGGCAAGCTTCATAACCGCTAAAAAACAAATGATGATGAAAAATTTACTTATTGCAGTGTTGCTGCTGTTTTGCTTTGTCCCAAACCGGGTTCTGGCACAAACAACCCAGGCATCAATTTCGGGTGTAATCACCGATCAACAAAAGAAACCTATTCCTGGAGTTTCGGTGCAGATCAGAAACAATTCAACAGGTTTCACTACTAAAACATCTACCAACGCTCAGGGCGAATATACTTTTAAAGAACTTCCTTTGGGTGGCCCTTACTCGGTAAAAGCCCTTTACGTAGGCTTCGGCGAGCAGACCAGAAATGGTTATATGTTAAACCTTGGCGATGTAGTTAAGGTGGGTATCACCATGCAGGAAGCTTCGCAGGATTTAGACGCCGTACAGGTAGTGGCTTCGGGTTTGAGGAACAAAGTTCAAAACTTTGGTGCTTCTACAGAAATTTCGGCCAAAACAATGAACCAATTGCCTGTAAACGGGCGTAATTTTTCTAACTTAATGGATCTATCTCCTTTAAGCCGTGGCGGAAATATTTCGGGGCAGTTAGGTTCTTCTACGAATTATACCATTGACGGAATGAATGCCAAAAACCCAACATCAGCTGGCAGTACCACGAGTCGTAGTGGTGCGCCATATTCAATTTCTATTGAGGCTGTTCGGGAGTTTAAGGTAGTAACCAATCAATACGATGTTACTTTAGGCAGAGCAGGTGGAGGTACCGTAACTGCAGTAACAAAGTCAGGTACAAACACAGTAAGCGGAAGCGCCTTTGGTTATGGCCGTGCAGATTGGTTAGCCAGCCGTTACGATATTAGAGGTGTAAAACGTGATAACGATTTCTCTACTTATCAATACGGTTTTACTTTAGGTGGTCCAATTATTAAGGATAAATTACATTATTTCGTTGGTTTAGATCATCAGAAAGATGCTCGCCCATTAATTATTGCCGATGTTAATGGCCCCGCTGATGAAGCACGTTTCAGAATCACTAATAGCACTTTAGCACAGTTTTTGGATGTTGCCCGCACTAAATATGGAGTAGCAAATACACCTCAATATGGTTCTTTTGATAAAAAGCGTGGTTCGGATGCTGCATTTGCCCGTGTAGATTGGCAAATTAACGACAGAAATTTATTAACCATTCGTGATAATTACACAAACGATAGAAATCCATTAGGTTTAGCAGATAACACCGCGATAAATTTCTACGAAAGTTACGGTAACGATAAAAATGTTGACAATAATTTATTGGCAACTTTACGGTCAACCATAAGCAGCAAAATCACTAACGAATTAAAAATACAACATTTATATACTTTCCAGGCAAGTACCCAAAATGATGAATTAACAGGTGCCATTCCAAGAGCAATTGTAGGAAATATAAAATCTGACCTTGCTGATGGCACCAAGGGGATCTCTACTGCAATACAAATTGGTGGTCACCGTTTCGGGCAGGAAGGTTTTACCAATAATGTTTTTCAATTGGTAGATAATTTTTATTATAATACCGATAAAGTTAAATATACATTTGGTGTTGATGTGATGTATACGAATGCAAAATCTCTTTATGGCAGTGAGGTTAATGGCCGTTTCGAATACTCAACTTCTCAGATTCAAGACCCCGCTTTTCCAAATGACCCTACAAAAAAGATCGAAGTTCCTGCAATTACAAACTTTAATAACCTTGCTCCGAACAGATTTTATCGCGAAGTACCTTTGGTTGCCGACCCAACGGTTAAAGCAGGCATTTGGAACGCCGCTATTTATGGCCAAATGCAGACTAAATTAGCAAAAGGTTTAGATTTTATAGGTGGTTTACGTATTGATTACAGCTCTTATCCAAAATCGCCCCTTAATCAGCAACTATTTGATGCTATTGGCGTGAGAACAGACCATGAGTTGAAACAATTTTTAATTCAGCCAAGAATTCAATTTAACTGGGATATTAATGAAAACCGAACAGACTTTGTTCGTTTCGGAGCAGGTATTTTCGGTTCGGATGTGAACAATTATGTGACCATTAATAACTTAACCTTTGATGGTAAACATTTAGCAACAGTTGATGTTTTTGGAGCAGATGTGCCAACACCAAACTTTATAGGTTATAGAAATGGTACTGTTGCAACACCTTCATTAAGTGCTTTACAGGTACCAACCATCAATACTTATGCAGAGGATGCAAAAATTCCGGTGGTTTATAAAGCCAACTTATCATACAGTAAATTAATTACCGATAAATTTAAGGTTGGGATTACGGGTTACGCCACATTAGGCCGTAACAACTACATGTATGTTGACAGAAATATGGCAGCAAATCCATTCTTTACCCTATCTAATGAAGGTAACCGTGGTGTATTTGTGCCAACTTCAAGTATCACAGCAAGTAATGGTGTTGCCGATTGGAAAGGCGGTCGTTTAACTAATCAGTTTGGCCGTGTGTTAGAATTAAATAGTAAAGGTAAAGTAAATCAATTCGCTGTAGTGTTAGATGCGACCTGGAATTATTTTAAAGACGGAGAAATCTCTGCAAGTTATACTTATAACGACACGAAAGATAATACCTCGTATAATGGCAACGTGGCAAACTCTGCTACTTTATCACTACCTGTTAAAGATGATCCAAGAGATTTGAGCAAAATGTCTTATTCGGATAATCAATTCCGTAATAAGGTTGTTATTTATGGAACGTCGCCAAGTTTTTATGGCTTTAGATTAGGCGTTCGTTACTCTGGTATTGGCGGTACACGATATAGCTTATTGGCTGGCGGCAATATTAATGGAGATTTTGTGGCTACAAATGATTTAGCTTTTGTATTCGATAGAAACAATCAAAATATTCCTGCAAATATCCGAACAGGCTTACAGGCATTATTGGATAATCCAAGCGCAAGCCAAAGTTTAAAAGATTATATTAATAAATATTCTGGTCAGATAGCAGAGCGAAATGGCGGAGTAAATGACTTTTTTGGTATTGTTGATTTAAAATTAAGCTATCAACTACAGTTAAATAAAAAGCATAGCATTGAATTCTCCGGAGATGTATTTAATTTTGCAAACCTACTTAACAAAAAATGGGGTGTAAATGAAACTTTGGGCAACCAGGCTTTATATGCCGTTAGCGCATTCGATGCTACAAACAAAGCTTATACTTACCGTGTAAATAACACTGGTATTGTTACGCCATCGGGTAACCCTTGGCAGATACAAATTGGTTTACGCTACGGATTCTAAATAAGATTTAGCTAAGTTTCTTAGCTTAAAGTCATAAAAAAGGGGAATGGATTTTTATCCGTTCCCTTTTTTTATGTTTGCATTAACAAACAACAAAACTTAATGGGATTATTACTTAACTACCTGAAAAACCACAAGTGGATTGTGGCTTTAGCGTTATTGCTGGCAGGCATAAATATTGGTTTTTCACTTTTAGATCCATACATCACCGGTCGCATTTTAGACCGCTTCATCAATAAAAAAGATTCGTTAACCTATAACCAATATCTTTGGGGCTCTCTTGGTTTAATCGGGCTGGCTATTGGTGCAGCCATGGTTTCGCGTATCGCTAAAAACTTTCAGGATTATTTCACCAGTGTGATTGTTCAAAAAGTTGGCGCGAAAATGTATGCTGATGGTTTGCAACATTCTCTAAAACTGCCTTATCAGGTTTTCGAAGATCAACGCAGTGGAGAAACCCTCGGTATTTTACAAAAAGTACGTTTAGATTCGGAAAAGTTTATCACTGCCTTTATCAGTATCCTTTTTGTAAGTTTAATCGGAATGATTTTCGTTATCGTGTATTCGGTTTCGGTAAGCTACAAAGTTACCTTAGTTTATTTTTCGGCTATTCCGATTATCAGTTTCGTAAGCTGGTTTTTAAGTCGCAAAATTAAAACCATCCAACGCTCTATCGTTGGCGAAACCACTGCTTTGGCAGGATCTACTACAGAATCGTTAAGAAACATCGAACTGGTTAAGAGTTTAGGTTTGGCCGATCAGGAAATTGACCGGCTGAATAAAACCACATACAAAATTTTGGGCTTGGAGCTTAAAAAAGTGAAATATGTGCGCAGTATGAGTTTTGTTCAGGGCACTACCGTTAACCTGGTACGCAGTACAATGGTACTCGTTTTACTGCTACTTATTTTCGACAATACGATTTCTGCCGGGCAGTATTTCTCATTCCTTTTTTACTCGTTCTTCCTTTTCGGACCGCTACAAGAGCTGGGCAATGTGATTTTAACCTGGCGTGAGGCAGAAGTTTCGTTAGGCAACTTTAAAAAGATTTTAAGTACACCGATTGATAAAAAACCTGAGAATCCAACTTCTATAGCAAAAATTAAGGATTTAACCTTTAGCAATGTGGGTTTCAAACACCTAACAGCCAATAGAAATGCTTTAGATAATATTTCGTTTAAAACCCATCACGGGCAAACCATTGCATTTGTAGGCCCATCAGGTTCTGGAAAAAGTACACTGGTTAAACTATTGGTAGGTTTATATCCGGCAAAAGATGGTGAGATTTTATACAATGGTATTCCAAGCAACGATATCGATCTTGATGCTTTACGCGAGAAAATCGGTTTCGTAACGCAAGACACGCAATTATTCTCTGGTACAATAAGGGAAAACCTGCTGTTTGTTAACCCTAATGCTACGGATGAAGAATGTTATAAAGTTTTAAATCAGGCAGCCTGTCAAACTTTGCTGGCCCGTGCCGATAAAGGTTTAGATTCGTTAATTGGTGAGGGTGGGGTTAAGGTTTCTGGTGGCGAAAAACAACGTTTATCTATTGCGAGGGCGCTGCTCCGTCAGCCAGATATTTTGGTTTTTGATGAGGCCACTTCTTCGTTGGATTCGATTACAGAAGAAGAAATTACCAAAACCATCCGTTCGGTATCAGATTTAACCGATCACATTACCATTTTGATCGCGCATCGCTTATCAACGATAAAACATGCTGATAAAATTTATGTTTTAGAGAAAGGCCACATTATTGAGCAGGGAAGACATGAAGAGCTAATTGCACAAAATGGTTTATATCAGGCCATGTGGCGCCAACAAATTGGCGAAAGAGTTGTTGAAGCTTAGGAACAAAAAGAATTTGTCATGTTACTAGCTCAAATAGAAAGCAACCAGATTGCAATTATCATTATTATAGCAGCCATACTTTGGCTGGCATTAATATTAGCGGCATTGTACCATATATCGCGAAATAACAGCATTGGTTTCTCGGTAAAAGTACTTTGGTTTATCATTATCCTGCTTGCCCCCTTTTTAGGTTCCATTATCTACCTGATCTGGGGTAAGAATAAGAAATTTTAATTTTAGCCATGGTCCGTGCCCTCACGGACCATTTTTTTTCACCACCAAGAAACTAGGGCACAATAAAAGTTAAATAGCATGCGGGCGTCGATAGTTTTGCATGAGGGATAGCAGTGGAAATCCTTTTTTGATTTTTCTTCAAAAAAGATTGTAACGGATAGCCCGACCCTTGCGCAGCTTGGGGCATGCCCAAATTATTTGCAACAAACTGGGCCTAATGATGTTATAGCCTTGGTTCGTGTCCCCACGGACCATTCTTGTCTTTCATCACAATAATACTTAATTTATTGTTGAATTCCAGCGTTGTTAACTTTCTGGCAAACTGCCTATTAAAGTTGACCACACTTTTAGGAACTAAGCAGCCTTGGTTGTCTGCTCATTGATATCCTGCAAACTCAACTTGGTTAAAGATCGTGTTTTAAGCCAGGTAATACCCGCTATGGCGATCGTCATACTCCCTCCAAATACAACCGCCGGAACCAGGTTCATCAGCTTAGCCGTTAAACCCGACTCGAATTCGCCAATCTCATTTGATGAACCAATGAACATGCTGTTTACTGCTGAAACCCGTCCCCGCATATCATCAGGGGTAAGTAATTGCATAATTGTTTGTCTGATGATTACACTTACACTATCAAATGATCCTTCCAGGAATAAAAAAAATAATGTTAAATAGAAATTTTTAGATAAACCGTAGCAAATTATGCTGAGGCCAAATCCGGTTACGGCGATTAACAGGTTGCGCCAGGGTTTTCCCATTGGCGAAAAGCGGGTCATGACCAGCATGGTAATTACAGCGCCCGAAGATGCTGCACCGCGCATCATGCCCAATCCAAAAGAGCCTAAGTGAAAAACATCTTTGGCAAACATAGGCAACAGGGCTACAGCCCCACCAAAAAAGACAGAAAACAGATCTAAGCTCATGGCCCAAACCATCATTTTGGTTTTAAAAACAAACTGGATACCCTCTTTTAAACTATGGAATATATTCTGTGTAGGCACATAGGTGGCTGGGTGTTTTTTGAAGGTAAATATGCAGATCAATGATATGGTAACAAGACCTACAATTACACTATATGCTGCTGTAATTCCCCACAACCAATTTACCAAACCTCCAACTAATGGGCCGATAATAGTAGCCAGTTGCCAGCTGCTACTGTTCCAAGTACTTGAGTTTGGATACAATTCTTTCGGTACAATTTTGGCCATTAAAGAAAATGTTGCCGGGCCAAAAAAACCTCTGGCTAAGCCAATGCAGAAAACCAATCCATACATAATAAGTACAATAAGGTCTTCCTTAAGGTGAAGATATTTACTGGTAATAATCAACATTAAAACTGAAGCCAGCCAAACACCTGAGAAAATCTTGATTAACAACCCGCGTTTTTCGCTTTTATCAGCAATGTAGCCCCCGTACAATGCAATCCCAATGGCAGGAATAGCTTCGCATAAACCAACTAAACCGAGTTTGAGCGGATCGTGTGTTAAATCGTAAATATGATAACCAATAACAACGGCCTGCATTTGGTAAGCCAGCGTAAAAAAGAACCGCATGCCCAAAAATGATCTAAATTCTTTATATCGCAGGGCCGCGAATGGATCTGGTTTTACAATAACGGAGTTGGGGTCTGAATCTGCCACAGAAAAAAGTTTTTTTTTGCAAAACTACGCTTTGAAAATTAAATACGGGAATGGCCAAAGGCTTAAGCTTACCTGTTTTTTCTATTGAAAAGTAAAAATACCCGATCGGCCAGCTCCAGATATTATTGCATAAAAAACCCGATGAATAATATTATCCATCGGGTATCTAGATTGGTTAGCTTAGTAACCGGGGTTTTGTTCTAGTAAATTATTTTTGTTTACTTCATCGCGGCTAAATGGCCTGAAATAAAGTTTATTGTCCCAACTTCTGTTTTCTTGTGCATTTTCTACAACTGGACTATAAGTATAATCATATACAGTAGGGTCATAATGGTAAGGGGCAGACATCGTTTTACCTGGTTTAAATTTACCCGTAACTTTGATATAAGTAACCTTTCTGCCTAGTGTTTCGCCAGCAATTAACCACCTGCGCGTATCGTGATAACGTTGTTCTTCATAGGCCATTTCTATACGGCGCTCATGGCGGTAAACCTCTCTAAGGCCAGCCTGATCTGTTGCTGTAACCGCAGGCATACCCGCCCTGAAACGAATTTTATTTAACCAGTTTGTAGCATTACTCAGTTCGCCAAGCTCAATACTCGCTTCGATATAATTAAATACCGCTTCGGTATATCTAAAGAAAGGCCAGGGCACATTTTGCGACATCGAGGCATCTACAATAGTTGGATCTGGATCGATAAATTTATGGTAGTAATAACCTGTCCAGCTGCCGTTCCAGTTTTCGATAGAACTTGCACGTGTATCTAAACCTCTAAAGTCAATTCTCGTATTGTTATCCATTAAATCGTATACTCCAGTTTGGATTTGACTGGCAGGATCAACATTACCTGATGCTTTATCGCGAGGTTTCCAACCGGCACCATCGTATAAAATTGTGGCGTAAAACCGTGGGTCTCTATTTACATAAGGATTTGCTTTCTGTACCGGATCGTTCCAGCTAAACTTTGTCCCGTCCGCCATTTCGTAATCATCAACCAATAAACCTATTGGTGTATTACCTGCCCAGTTGTGGTAACCGTTCGGACCATTTTGCTGTGCATGTTTGATATTACTTTGAATAATAAAATAGCGGGCAAAAATAAGTTCAGATGCAGCTGATGCATCTATATTTGGTGCTTTACTCGCTCCACCCATAGCTATACTCTTAAAATTTAACTGGCCATCTATTACCGAAGCGGGAGCAGAAAGATTTAATTTATAGCCTGTACCCAAATCCATAACGGCTTTGGCAGCAGTTTGTGCTAACTTATACCGATCGGTCTGATTTCCACTCGCATAGCTTAAGAAATCTAATTTTTGAGCAGCTATTCCTGGAATTTTAGCATTAAGTTTCGTCCTGTCATGCAAATCGCTTGCAGCATAAATCAGTACCCTCGATTTTAGCGCCAAAGCAGCAAGTGCCGTTGTACGGCCTTTATCGAGTGTTTTACCTGCTAACAGCTTATTGGCTTCATCGCAATCTTTAATAATGAAATTCACGCATTCTTCGTAAGTGTTGCGTTTTATTTTAAAATCATCAGTTAAAGCATATGTTTTGGTGATGATGGGTACGGCTCCGTAATAACGCAACAACTGCTGATAAAAATAAGCACGTAAAAAATAGGCTTCACCTAGTAATTGATCCTTTAAAGACTGGCTAGAAAGTGCATTGTCGCCGCCAACAATTCTTTCAACAGTGGTATTGCAGGCTCTGATTCGATTATACATCTGTTTATAAGCCCAGGTATCGTTTACCCAACCTAATGTAGATGGATTAATGGTAGCGTTATTGACTAAATCGATCCCTCTTGTGGGGTGGGTAAACATCGCTTCATCAGAAACAGAAGCCAGCATTTCCTCAGAAAAACCACCATTCCCCAATCCGTTATAGATATCGTTTACAAAAGCCTGTGCAAGTGCAGGGTCTTTCCAAACCAGCTCCGAAGATATTTTATCGGGTGGGTTTACATCCATAAAATCTTTCTTACAAGAAACTGCAAGAAAAGTTATAAAAACCAATATATATAGATTTATATTTTTGTTTGTTGCTTTCATATTTTTCATCCTTTAAATTTATTTTCAACTGCGATGAAGCTATCATGATTTAAATATTCACTGTGTGATTTTGAAAATGATGATGGTTTCATTGTAATTGATAAACTATTATACATTTTAAAAAGCGGCCTTAATTCCCATGTTGATTACCCTTGCCTGAGGATAGTACTGACCACTTGTATTGGTTGATTCAGGATCCCATATCTTGATTTTGTCAAGCGTTGCCAAGTTGAGGCCGTTTGCATAAACCCGTACACTGTTTAGTCCAATTTTTTCAACCCATGTGGTTGGCAATGTATAACCCAACTCGACATTTTTTAGCCTGATGTAATTGTTGCTGCGCAGCCAATAGGTATTATTTAAGGCATTATTACTATCGGTATAATAAGTAGCGCCCCTGTTTGATAAACGTGGGTTTACTGAACTCGGATTCTCGATACTCCAACGATTTTGATACGACCATTCTAAGAAATTACCTATATCCCCAGATTCGGTTATCCCTACGATTTGCATCCCCCCTGTGGCCCCCTGGATAAGTACAGAAAGGTCGAATCCTTTATATTGCAAATTCAAGTTTAACCCTCCCGTGAAGGTTGGTGTTCCGTTTTTGTCTAAACGTATTTTATCATCTGCATTGATTTTACCATCATTATTAATGTCTTTAAATTTCATGTCGCCAGGGCGAAGATTGCCGGTAAGTGCACTATAATTAAGCGTATTGGCATTAACTTCTGCCTGATCTTTAAAAACACCATCATAATCGTATACCAACCATGAGCTAGTTACCCTACCGGTAGAACGTTGCCACTCTGGGGCACCCGGTGTTTCATCCCAAAATATGATTTTATTTTTAGCATAACCACCATTTACACTCACGCCATAATTCCAATCACCCACGTGGTCGTTATAACTTAATTTAAATTCGAAACCTTTGTTATTTACTTTACCCAAGTTAACAGGCGGTAAACGGTCTGTAATCCCTGAACTTTCAGGCACAGAACTTCCTCTGCTGATGAGGATATTTGTACGTTTATTGTAGAAATAGTCGAACTCAAGAGAGAGTTTGTTTTTCAAAAAGGATGCATCCAAACCAATGTTCGTATTGTTAGCAACTTCCCATCCGAAATCTAAATTAGGCACCTTGCCTTCGGTCAAAGATTTTGTAATCAAATCATTAAAAACATAACTTCCAAAATTCATTAAGCTGAGGTACTGGTACTCCTGCAAGGCATCTCCGAAGTAGGCTTCAGCACCCATTTGTCCCCAAGAAGCTCTCAATTTTAGATTATCCACGAACCTAACATTGTTTTTAAAAAAGAGTTCTTCAGATAAGCGCCATCCCACCGATACGCCAGGGAAGAAACCAAAACGTCTGGCTGTTGGGAAAATATAAGAACCATCTACACGCCAAAGAAATTCGGCCAGGTATTTTTCTTTATAATTATAGCCTGCGCGTCCGAAATAACTTAATCGTGCACGGTTGAATAAATTGTTCGGGTCGCCAGGATTATTACCTAACGACTGCTCTTTCTCATCACCCGCCAATAATTGCTCAATTGCTGATGACAAGAAATACCTTCTGAATGCAGTAAAACCATCATTCGTTATTTTCTCGCGGGTTACACCAGCCATTAATCCTATAGTATGATCGCCGATTTTTTTATCATAATTGATCATACCCGTTAAGTTTACAGCCAATTGGCCGCCAGCTGTTTCTCTAAGTCTTGGATCGGTATATTGAGATCTTATTGTACCTGTTAATACAGGCGTTACTCCATCCGCTTGAAAAGTCTTCTTGTCCCAATCGTAAAGTGTCCATGGTAATTGCCAGTTTTTTTGCCTGCCAGAATATTTGTCTATGGCTGCAGTTCCGGTTACTTTTAATCCTTCTACCCCTGGGATTTTAATTTCAACTTTCCCTGTTGTTTGAAAGTAATCTCTGATATCTTTATTGTACCCTGTTAAATCAGTAGTAGAAACCACCGGATTATAACCATATTCAATATCTCTACCCGGCAAACCGTTAGGCCATATGGCTATTTCATTAGGACGTCCTCTCATTAAAAATCTAAATATATCGCCCGCACTAACCGTCGGAAAATTGCGGTTTTCCTCCCTCGCAGTTACGCCCAATGTGGTGGTAATATATTTACTTACTTTTGCTTCCAGGTTAAAACGCATATCGTATTGCTGATAGCCAGTAGCAGAATTCTTATAATATGCATCTTGATCAAGATAGCCGAGTGAAACCAGATATTTCACATTTTCACTGCCACCATTAATCTGAACATTATGTCTTTGTTGAGGCGACCAATTTTGAAAAACAGTTTTAAACCAATCAGTATTGGGATACCTTAGCGGATCTGAGCCGTCACCAAATTTCCGGATTTCATCTGGTTTGTAAGCAGCATTAATCGTTTTACCGCCGGTAGATAAATAAGTGCCTGTTGTTTTGAAACTATTCCACGCTGCCGACCATTCATTCGGATTAAGATCAGAGCCGAAAATATTCAGTTCATTTAAAATCTCAGCATACTGAGTGGAATTGGCCATTTTTGGTATACGTGTAGGTTGTTGTAGGCCATAACTAAAATCGTAAGAAAATTGTGGTTTCCCCGATTTTCCTAATTTAGTAGTGATGAGGATTACCCCATTTGCAGCCTGCGAGCCATAAATAGCTGCAGATGCATCCTTTAGCACCGATACACTTTCTATATCGTTCGGATTTAACCTTTCGATCCCACCTGCCCGGTTAGGTATTCCATCGATTACAATTAAGGCATTATTATTACCAAGCGAATTTATACCGCGAATCCGGATCGTCGAGCCGTCGTATCCAGGCTCCCCGCTTCCTTGCAGTGCCGTAACGCCAGGTAAACGACCAGCCAATGAATTGGTTAAATTTACTGAGGATGATTTGGCCAGCTCTGTACCTTTAACCGATGCTACAGCACCAGATACAACTGCCTTTTTTTGGGTTCCATACCCTACCACCACTACTTCAGATAAGTTTTGGTTGTTCTCTAATAACCGGACATTAATATTGCTTTGGTTTTTTACCTGAATTTCTTGGTCTACATAACCTACATAGGTAAATACTAAAGTAGCGTCTTCCGGTACTTTTATGCTAAATTTTCCGGAAGCATCTGTTACTGTAGTTGCTGCCCCTCCTTTTAACTTAACACTTACACCAGGAATGGGGCCTTTGGCATCAGTAACCTGTCCTTTCACAATGATGTCCTGAAGCGGAGGTCTGTAAAAATCAAAGGGTTCTTTTTCGTGTAATGATGCTTTGGCAGACATGCTGGCAAGTGGAGAAAAAACGAGACAACCACCGCAAACAAGAAACATGCTACTTCTGGCAAAAGTCCTCAATAGATTTTTTTTCATAGTTTTCAATTTATTTTGGTTAGATATTGATTGTAATACAATTTAATACTCATGAGTAATCATGAACGGTCAATATTTGCATTATTAATAATTTGATATATTGAGACAATTATCTACAAAAATTTCCCATAAGAAAACTATTTCCTCCCGCTCTGTTGACCAATAAATCGCTGTTAACCATTATGAATCCCTCATATCTGATAAAAAAACCAATTAAGGTTTAGTAAAAACTGCTGAATAGGATGTATGCTGACTTAGACTTACCGACTAAACATTTCATATTTGGCTATTATGCAAGATAGGGATATTAGGAATTAAAAAAAGGGGGTAAAATAATAATTATAAGGGGTTGACTCGTAAAAAAACGATTACAAAACTACACGAAGTAGGACAAATAATACATAACTAAATATTATTGTAAGCAGGATAAGAAATTAGAGAAATTGATGGTTAACTTATCTTATCGAACGAAATGCCTCTTTCCAATTTTTGCAGATAAGCTTTTAGCATTGCATTTTCTGGTTTTGCCAGCTGCGGATCGTCCTCAAAAAGTGCGATTACCGTATTACGTGCTTCAGACAAAATAATCTGGTCTTTTGCCAAATCGGCAAGCTTCAGGTCTAAAACACCGCTTTGTTGAGTTCCTGTAATATCACCTGGGCCACGGAGCTGTAAATCTATTTCTGATATTTCGAAGCCGTTATTGGTTCTTACCATCGTTTCTAAACGGATCTTGCCTTCTTTACTCAGTTTATTTCCACTCATTAATATACAGAAAGACTGTTCTGCACCGCGGCCTACCCTACCACGCAACTGGTGCAGTTGTGAAAGCCCAAACCGTTCGGCATTCTCAATTACCATTACCGAAGCATTAGGTACGTTTACGCCCACCTCTATTACGGTGGTGGCAACCATAATCTGGCTTTTACCATCAATAAACTGCTGCATTTCGAACTGTTTATCAGTATTGGGCATCTGCCCGTGTACAATACTCATTTGGTAATCTGGCCTTGGAAACTGATAACTCAATTGCTCAATTCCGGCTTCGAGATGTAAAAGATCTAATTTTTCACTTTCCTTAATTAAAGGATAAACAATATAAACCTGCCTGCCTTTGGCTATTTCCTGCTTCATAAAACCGAACATCCTGAGGCGTTGGCTTTCAAAAAGGTGTTTGGTTTCTATCGGTTTCCTGCCCGCGGGCAATTCATCAATAACCGAAACATCAAGATCGCCGTACAAGGTCATGGCCAAAGTTCGTGGAATTGGTGTAGCGGTCATCACCAGAATGTGTGGGGGAATAATATTTTTCCGCCAAAGCTTAGCGCGTTGCTCTACACCAAAACGGTGTTGTTCATCAATCACAACCAGCCCCAAGTTCTTGAATTGAACCTTATCCTCAATCAGGGCGTGTGTTCCGATCAGAATATCGATTTCTCCATTCTCCAATTGCTCATGCAAAACAGTACGCTCCTTCTTTTTGGTATTTCCAGTAAGGATAGCAACACGTACCAGGTCGTTGGTTACAAGTTCTGTAATAGAGGCATAGTGCTGGCGGGCCAAAATTTCTGTTGGAGCCATCATACAAGCCTGGTAGCCGTTATCATTTGCCAAAAGCATACTCATTAGTGCAACCGCAGTTTTACCGCTTCCTACGTCGCCCTGAACAAGCCGGTTCATTTGCACACCACGCTGTGTATCTATCCTAATTTCTTTAACCACACGCTTTTGCGCATTGGTTAATTCGAAAGGCAAAAATTCATTATAAAAGCGGTTTACTTTTTCACCTACCTTTTCAAAAGTTACACCTTTAAATTTTAACTGGCGTAAATGTTTATTATGCAAAAGCTGTAATTGGATGAAGAATAACTCTTCAAATTTAAGGCGTCTTTCCGCTGCACTTAAATCCTTCACATTTTTAGGAAAATGAATATTCAGCAGAGCCAATCTCTTATCCGGCAGCTGATACTTATCAATAATGTATTGTGGCAAATTTTCGGGAACCTGGGGAATAATCTGATCCAACAAGCCAGCAATTAAACGTTGTAAGCCTTTTGAATCGAGATTAAATTTTTTAAGCTTCTCTGTTGAGTTATAAACCGGCTGCAAGGTTAAATTCCCTCGTCCCACCTGTTTACGCTGGTACAGTTCCATTTCTGGGTGCGAGATACTGAATGTTCCGTTAAAGATGGTTGGTTTCCCAAAGGCCACATAAGCGGTGCCAACAGTGATATTATCATCAACCCATTTTAGGCTCTGGAACCAAACCAATTCCATAATTCCGGTTTCATCCTTAAAAACAGCAACAATACGTTTTGCTCTTTTATCGCCGATTACCTTTTTGCTGATCACACGTCCAATAATCTGGATATACTGCGAATCAGGATTGATCTGGTTAATCTTGAAATATTTTGTACGGTCGATATACCTGAACGGATAGTGGGCAAGCATGTCCTGATAAGTGAAAAGGCCGAGATCCTTTTTCAAAACATCGGCACGGCTTGGCCCAACGCCTTTTAAAAACTCAACAGGTGTATCTAATACCGGATTAAACAAAATATTTTACTGTTTCTTGTAAACAACACTCTTTAACAACTGTACGTTAAAAATAACGATCGATAGCAGCAAAAGCAAATAGGCAAAAAATTGGTGCAGATCTATTTTCTCTTCAAAGTAGAAAAATGCAACGGTAAATGCAACTATTGGATTGAGATAGATTAAAATACCCAAGGCCGACGAAGGCATGCCCAACAGTGCATAAGAATTTAAAAAGAGTGGGATAATGGTAAATACAATGGCAATCAACAATATATGCAACCAAAAGAAGGTTTCGGTAGGAAAAGGCGCAGCGTTGAGAAAATACAAAGGCAGCATCATTAATCCTGATAAAATTAACTGAACGCCTAAAAAGTTAAACTTATCTACATCTTTAATTACTTTTAGCACAATAACATATATGGCATAAAACGATGCGATGATAATGGCCCACATTACTTCGTGTAAAGAGCCCGTTGCCAATAGAATGATGCTTATAAATGCAATGATCAGGGCAATAATTTTAGACTTAGTTAACTGCTCTTTTAAAATGATAAATCCACAAAGTGCAGTTAACAGTGGGCACACCATATAGGCAAAGGCAGCTGCTTTTAAACTTACACTATTTACCGCATAAATATAGGTAAACCAGTTTCCCGTGATCAGAAATGACGACACTACAGTAAGCAGCAATAGTCTGGTTTTCTGACGGGTGCTTAACGATTTTAAGAAATTCAGATCAGCCTTTAATGCTTCCCTTCTGAATAAAAGAATGGTTGCCCAAACTACGATAATGGAAATAAATATCCTGTAGTATAAAATTTCGTGTGGCGGAAAACCTTTGATGTTACGCAAAGGTATAGACATTGTTCCCCAGATAATGTAAGGAACAATGCCCGCTATAAAATATTTGCTTTTACTATCTGCCAAAATTAGCCTACAATGGCAATTACAGAAATTTCTACATTAACATTTTTCGGCAATACCGAAACCTGAACCGTTTCGCGTGCAGGGAAATCAGCCGTAAAATACTGCCCATAAACTTCGTTTACCTGAGCAAAGGTACCCATATCACTTAAGAAGATGGTAGACTTTACTACGTTATCGAAAGTTAAACCTGCTTCAAGCAAAACTGCTTTAAGGTTACGCATTACCTGGTGTGTCTCTTCTTCAATATTACCAATATTTAATTCTCCATTTTCAGGATTAATAGCTACCTGGCCTGATACGAATAAAAAGTTTCCGGCTTGTACAGCTTGGCTATATGGTCCAATTGGAGCTGGAGCATTAGTTGTTTTAATAATTTGTTTCATACAATTTGGGGTTATTTAGCAAGCCATTGGATTAGCTTGTAGATGATACCTGCAAGAAAAATTAAGATGGCCAATGCATTTATAAAATGCATAATTTTCAGATTGATATTATTTGGTCTGTTCGGATCCTTTTTTCTAAAGAAGTACATAACACAAACTTAGCTAAAAAGCTTAACACAGAAAATTAAAAGGCACAAAAAAAGTCCTGACTTTCATCAGGACTTTTTTAAATCTTATATTGAAATACTAGTTTCTAGCAGTTTCAACACGACGGTTTTGGATACGACCTTCTTCAGTATCGTTAGAAGCAATTGGATTAGCTTCGCCATTACCTTTAGTAGCAACTTGACTAGCGTTAACGCCAGAGTTTACTAAGTAAGTTTTAACAGAGTTAGCTCTGTCTTTAGATAATTTCAAGTTATATGCAGCAGTACCTTCGCTTGAAGCGTAACCGTTTACAGTTACTTTACCACCGTTTTCACGTAACACTGAAGATAATTTATCTAAAGTAGGGTAAGACTCAGTTTTTAAAACTGAAGAGTTGAAATCGAAACCGATTTTTTCGAAACCAGTTACATTGCTAGTAGCAGTAGAATCAACTTGTGGTTTTGGAAGAGGACAACCTGAACCATCAACAGCAGTACCAGCAGGAGTTCCTGGGCATTTATCGAATTGATCAGCAACACCGTCACCATCAGTATCTTTTTTCAAATCTTCAACAGATTTTTCAACAGCAGAAACACGGTTTTTCAATGCTTCAACTTCTTGACGTAAAGTTGGATCTTTTAACTCATCGTACATAGTAGCTAATGGGTTAGTCCACTCTAAACTTGGTTTAGCAGAAGAACCTAAAGAGAATTCTAAACCAGCATAACCGTAAGAGAATTTATCTTTAGTTTGACCTTTTGCATAAACTCCGTCTAAGTTATCAGCATCAACAAAGTTCATTGTGTAACCTAAGTTAAAGTTAACACGCTCAGAAACTTTGAATTTAACACCAGCACCAACTGGGATATAGAAACCTTTTACGTAATCTTTAGCATCATGTCTGTCATCAGCAGGACCTACAGCTTTACCTTTCCAGTCGATAGTTTGACCAGCACCAGTAATGATTTTTGGAGCATAAGCCATATAACCAGCACCAGCTGTTAAGAAGAAACCTACAGAGTTCTCACGACGTAAGAAATCAATAGAACCAACATTAACAACACCACGTAAATCTACAGCATATTGTAATTCAGTTTCAAATTCTCTAACAGCAGGGTTAGAAATACCTTCGTTAGTACCTGAAAGTTTACCACGCGTTCCGTTTAATTCCAAACCGAATGAGTGACCTAATTGTTTACGGATGTTTAAACCGTAACCTAAGTTAGCATCCCATTTGTTGAAGTCGTTAGTACCACCGATAGCAACAACTGGCATTAAAACACCACCATGTACACCGATAGACCAAGTTCTGTACTGACCTCTACCGCCAAATACCTTGACGCCAGAAGTTGTTGCAGGTGCATCTTGAGCGACAGCAAGAGAAGCAACTCCTGTTAATGCCACTAAAGAAAGCGCAACACTTTTCTTTAAAGTAGAATAATTCATAATCTTTTTCTTTTTTAAGGGTTAAACAATTTAATTGATTAATTTTTTAGTAATGCCAAAATTAAACAAAATTTTAAATTTTCAAACTTTTATACAAACTCCGTTCCAAACTTCACAGTAATTAATCATTTTATTACATTTGGCCATTGCCCATATAAAAATACCATTTTCATGAAATATCCTACTATTGATCAGTCATTATTTATTTTAAACAGAAAAAAATTCACTAACAACCTAAAAAACAATTCATTAGCTATATTCAACTCAAGCGATGAATTTCCTAGAAGCGGTGATCAGAACTTTATTTTTAAGCAAAACCCTGATTTATTTTATTTATCTGGAATTGATCAAGAACAAACAATATTGCTATTATTTCCTGATTGTCCTAATCCATTGTACAGAGAAGTCCTGTTTTTAAGACAGACCAACGATTACATTAAAGTTTGGGAAGGATACAAGTATACTAAAGAGCAGGCTAAAGCCGCATCGGGTATTCAAGCAGTATATTGGTTAGAAGATTTCGATAACATATTGCATAGTATTGTTAACTATGCTGAATATATTTATTTAAATACAAATGAAAACGATAGGTATGCCCATGAAGTTCCTTATCGCGATATCCGTTTCATTGAAAAAATGCGGGCCAAGTATCCATTGCATCATTATGAACGTTCGGCACCAATTATGCGAAATTTACGTGCAGTTAAATCAGATGTTGAAGTTGAACTAACTAAAAAAGCTTCGGCAATAACACGTGATGCCTTTATCAGGGTATTAAAATTCACCAAGCCTGGTGTTAAGGAATATGAAATTGAAGCGGAGATTATCCACGAATTTATCCGCCAGGGCGCAACAGGCCATGCCTACACCCCTATTATTGCTTCCGGTCATAATGCAAACATCCTCCACTACAATGATAATAATCAGGAATGTAAAGACGGCGACGTTATACTTTTTGATTTTGGGGCCGAATATGCCAATTACAATGCAGATATGAGCCGCTCTATCCCCGTTAACGGTCGGTTCACCCAAAGACAAAAGCAGGTATACAATGCAGTATTGCACGTAATGAAAGCGTCGATTAAATTAATTGGCGAAGGAACCATATGGAATAGCTACCACGAACAGGTTGGCGAAATTATGACTGAACAACTGGTTAAGCTTGGACTTATTTCGACAACAGACGTGAAAAACCAAACGGCAGCGTGGCCAGCTTATAAAAAATATTTTATGCATGGCAATTCACACCATTTAGGCATTGATGTACACGACTTTGCCGGAAGATACACACCATTTGCAGCAGGCAATATTTTAACTGTTGAACCAGGAATCTATATTCCGGAAGAAGGCTTAGGCATCCGTTTAGAAAACAATATTCTGATCACCGCCAATGGAAATATAGATTTAATGGCCGATATCCCATTAGAAGCTGAAGAAATTGAGGATATTATGAACAGTTAATCCAATTTACTTTGGCAGTTTTTCCGTTAACCGTTTGCAACAATTTATAGCTTAACCATTACTGATAAATTCATCAGCAAAACGATAGATATTAAAATCATCTTCTTTCAAGGCTGCCTGAACTTTTTCTAGCAGCCTTTTTTTATCTACACCCCCCATTTTCTCGTGTTGAATGAGTTTCCAGGCTTTCTCTGCAAACAGAAAAGCCCTCCGGTTATGATCATGAGGAAGCGGCTTGATTATCCATGCACATAGTTCATCAATACCTGTATTTTTATCGGCCACTGTTTTTAATATTGGGATAGTCTTCGTGCCCTGATGAACAATTTTCTTTAAATTATTAGCAAAAATAGCTGCACCTTCCCTATCAGCCTTATTTATCACAAAGCAATCAGCAATCTCCATCAAACCAGATTTGATATTCTGCACCTCATCACCCGATTCGGGAACCAGCACTACGATGGTTTTATCTGCTAATCCGGCAATTTCTACCTCCGATTGCCCAACACCAACAGTTTCTACGATAATCAGATCAAAATTAGCTGCTTTTAAAACATCGACCATTTCGATGGTCTTCGCCGAAATACCACCCAGCGCGCCCCGGGTAGCCAATGAACGGATAAAAACATTTGGATTGTTAAACTGACCAGCCATGCGGATACGATCGCCCAGCAAAGAACCAAAATTAAATGGAGAGGTGGGATCTATGGCCAATATAGCGATGCGCATTCCATTCGCCACAAAATGACCAGCTATTGCATTTACCAAGGTACTTTTACCAGCACCTGGAGGTCCGGTAATGCCTAAAACCGGCACATTAACCTGGCCATCTAAATCTCTTAAAATCGAATCAGCCGGTGTAATGTTATTTTCAACAAGGGTTAATGTTCTTGCCAAAACCTTGTAATTCCCAGCTTTTACTTCGCTTAAAATGGATAGATGCGTATTCATCAATAAAACTATCTTTGTACAAATAAACAAAAATTATCAGCTACAAAGCATCCCTATAATGAAAGTTACCGGTTTTACCTTTTTAAGAAATGCAATTGTAAACGATTATCCCGCAAAAGAAGCCATACTTTCCGTATTACCTTTGTGTGACGATTTTATAGTTGCGCTGGGCAACTCATCTGATGAGACTTCTGAAATGGTTAAAAGCATTGATCCTAAAATCAGGACCATCGATACCGTTTGGGATGATAGCATAAGGGAAGGCGGTCGTGTTTTTGCTGATGAAACCAACAAAGCCTTAGCAGAAATAGGGAAAGATACCGACTGGATGATCTACATTCAAGGTGACGAAGCCATACATGAAGATTATCTCCCCTTGATCAAAAAAGAAATGGAGCTAGCGCTTAACAACAGCAATGTAGAGGCCTTACTTCTAAAATACAAACATTTTTATGCTTCTTATGATTATCTGGCTGAATCCAGACGATGGTATAGAAGAGAGGTTCGGATTATAAAAAATTTACCCGGGGTAAAATCTTACCGCGACGCGCAAGGCTTCAGAATTAATGACAGAAAACTTAAGGTTAAGCTAATTGATGCTTACATCTATCACTATGGCTGGGTTAAACCACCAAAAGGATTACAAGGCAAAGTGCGAAACTTTAATCAGTTCTATCAAACAGAAGAATGGATTGAAGAGCATTATCCTGTGCAGGAAACCTATGATATGCACAATGCCGATCGTTTAGTTCATTTTAAGGGTAGCCATCCAAAAGTAATGCAGCAAAGAATTGCTGCTGCAAACTGGAAATTTGAAAAAGATTTAACTCAAGAAACTCCAAAAATGAATTTTCGCAGGAGAGTCTTGCAAAAAATTGAAGATTTAACAGGAATACGTTTGTTCGAATACCGGAATTATAAAATTGTAAAGTAGTCTACAATTTAAATCTGGCTATATTTGCAGAATTGTTTTCTTCTAAATACACGATTTAATTAATGGAAAAGCCTAAGGTCTTAGTAACTTTTGATTCGATGAAAGATGCCAATTGTGGTTATTTTTCATTTGGGAAAGGATTAGGCGATGCATTAATCCAGGAAAACAAAGGAAAGTTTGAATTAAAATTTTATCTTTTCAAACAGACAAAATATCTTTTTAACGGCTTAGTTGATATCATTTATCTTTCGAGATTAGATCGGTTATTTTTTAAGAAAAAAAATGATTTCGAAGTTGTTCATCTCTCTGATCAGACCTGCAGATTACGGCCAAAAAAAGTTAATGCAAAAAAAATAATGACCATTCATGACATGAATAAGGTTCATTTAAAGTTTAGCAAGCCACACAGAATTCAGGTATATCTAAAAAAACTAGGCAAGCTAATATCACAGTGTGATAAAATTGTATGTATTTCGCAGTTTGTTGCAAATGATGTGAAACACTATTTCCCTGAGTCAGCAAATAAAATCAGTGTAATTTATAACGGGGCCGATAAATTAGTTTCAGATGAAAATCATCAGCCAGCTTTTAAACCTAGAAAGAAATTCCTATTTACCATTGGTTTGCTTTCGGTACAAAAAGGTTTTCACTTATTACCTGCATTATTAAAAGATAACGATTTTGAACTGGTAATTTCTGGAAGGGAAACACCTCATAAACAGCGGATTTTAGAAGAAGCAGAAAAACATAATTGTTTGGATAGGGTACACATTACCGGGCCAATTAGTGATGAAGATAAAGCTTGGTACTACAAAAATTGCGCTGCTTTTTTATTCCCTTCCGTTGCTGAAGGTTTTGGTCTTCCTGTAATAGAGGCCATGCACTTTGGAAAACCTGTTTTCCTTTCAAAATTCACCTCACTCCCAGAGGTTGGTGGCGACGTGGCTTATTACTTTGATAATTTTGAACCTGAACACATGCAGGAAGTATTTAAAAAAGGAATGGATGATTTTGCTCAAAATAACCGCGCTAAAGAAGCAATTGCCCAAGCAGAAAAGTTTTCGTGGGAAATTGCAGCCAACCAGTATCTTAATTTATATCAGGAATGTTTGGAAAAATAACAAAAAGTAAGTTTTAACGGCAAAATTAACAGGTGTAAAAATATACATAGGTTATAGTAACAGTTCCCGCCCCCGCATTATATGTTAAGAATCAAATAATTAGCGCCAACTGTTAGCGCAAACATCCCCACAAAACAGCGTTTCAATCCAGCCATAACCCAAGAATTGTAATTTTAATTTTGTTGGGTTTCAGTATCTTATTCATATGTATGAAAAACCGTACATTTGCTCGGATTTTATTATATTTTTTCCTGACTAGGTACTTCCTGGGTTCTGTTATATATACAATATTTAATGAAAACTTATTTTCGTTTATTATCATTTGCCAAGCCTATTGAAAAGTTTGCCATACCTTACGTTATTGCAACTTTACTTTCTATTCTATTCGGAACCTTTAACCTGGCTTTGTTATCGCCGCTGTTCGAAACACTTTTAAATGCAAACAAGCAAGCTTGCCAAACGCCAAGCTTAACAGATAAAGCAGCCTCCTCATTTAGCTTATTGGGCAAGTTAAGAGATTTTGTTAACTATTCAATAAAGGTTAACACTATAGAAAGTACACTGATGTACATCTGTATTATCATTGTTATCTCTGTACTGCTTTCCAATTTGTTCAGGTATTTTTCTCAGCGTTACATGGAAGATCTGAGAGTTCATACATTGCTAAACTTTAGAAAGCGGGTCTTTAACAATGTGATGAATCTTCATGTAGGATATTTTAACAATGAGAGAAAAGGCGATATTATTTCTAAAGTAGCCTCTGATGTACAGGTGGTTCAATTTACGGTTACCAATACATTACAGGTTGTTTTTAAAGAACCTGTAACACTAATTGTATATGTTATTCTTTTATTTAATATTTCAGCAAAGCTTACCTTATTCTCTTTACTGGTGATTCCAATTTCTGCATTTATTATCAGTAAAATTGTAAAAAGGTTAAAGCAGCAGGCAAAAGAATCGCATGAATCTTTTGCAAAAATGATTGGCTTTTTAGATGAGGCATTAAGCGGGATTAAAATCATAAAGGCCTTTAATGCAACGGAACGAATTAAAGACAAATTTAACCAGGAAAATATATACTATTCCAACTTAACACGCAAAATGGTCAGACGCCAACAACTCGGCTCACCAGTTTCTGAATTTTTAGGTGTTTTAATGATTTCTATTATCGTTTGGTATGGTGGATCATTAATATTACATAATGATAAAAATGCTTTAACAGCATCAGATTTTATTGCTTACATCGCTATTTTTTCCCAGGTAATGCGTCCTGCAAAAGCATTAACAGATTCATTTAGTGGAATCCATTCTGGAATTGCTGCAGGCGAACGGGTTTTAGACCTAATAGACACCAAACCGTTGTTGGTTAATGAACCCGATTCGAAAGTTCTTGATGATTTTAACAGTACAATCAGCCTTCAAAATATTTCGTTCAGTTATGGGGAAAAACAAATTCTTAACTCGATAAGCTTCGATATTGAAAAAGGACAAACAGTAGCTCTTGTGGGGCCTTCCGGAGGCGGAAAAAGCACATTAATGGATCTGCTTCCACGTTTCCATGATCCAAAATCAGGAACGATTAAAATTGATGGCCACGATTATAGAGCACTTACTGTCGAAAGCATCAGGGCACAAATGGGAACCGTTAATCAAGAATCTTTTCTATTTAACGATACCATTTTTAATAACATCGCGTTTGCCAAACCAGATGCCACAATGGAAGAAGTTGTTGCCGCAGCGAAAATTGCAAATGCGCACGATTTTATCGAGAATACAGAAGATGGCTATCAATCTTTTGTCGGCGATAGAGGAAATAAACTTTCAGGAGGCCAGAAACAGCGTGTATGTATTGCAAGGGCTGTATTGGCTAATCCACCAATCATGTTGTTGGATGAGGCCACTTCAGCCTTAGATACAGAATCTGAAAAATTAGTTCAGGATGCCTTAAATAACCTGATGAAAAACCGCACCTCAATTGTAATTGCTCACCGTTTAAGTACGATACAACATGCCAATAAAATTGTTGTTATAGATAAAGGCAGCGTAGTAGAAACCGGAAGCCACAATGAGCTAATGAACAAAAATGGTTTATATAGGCGCTTAATCGACATGCAGGCCTTTAACGACTAAATATTTAGATGAGGAGAGTATTATTTTTTATGCCTGATAATCCGCTGAAAAAAAATGCGGGCAACAGGACCAGGGCTTTAAGCATGTTAAGCTATTTTAAATCAAGGGATTTTGAAATTGATTTTGTAAGCGAGTATTTCACCGGAAAATGGAACGAAACAGATATTAAAGCATTTGAGCAAGCAGGCCTGGCCAGTAATACTTATGTAATTAAAAAAAAACCATCTAAAAAAAACATACTCTATTATCTGCTTTTTTATAAACTGCCCAATTTTTTCTATCAGAATAAGGCTTGGTTCTTCCCGCTTCAATTTCCTGAATTGGTCACCTTAAGGTTTAAAAGGGCTTTCAAAAAAATTCTAAAAAACAACGATTACGATTACATCTTTATCAATTATGCCAGTTGGGCTACATTGGTAGAGGATAACCATTTCACAAAAAAATCGATAAAAATAATTGATACACACGATTTTATAACCGCTCAACTTCAAAAAAAAGTTAATATTGGCCAATCTTTTAAAGAAGAAATCAGAAGGATTTCTTTGTTTGATATTACTTTAGCCATTTCTGTCGAAGAACAGTATATCTTTAGTCAATTCTGTAAGAACAAGGTGGTGTTAGCGCCAATGATGCTCGATAAACCTGAAAACCTTCATGTTGAAAAAGAGAAGTCGTTTGATCTGATATATGTGGCCAGCGATAATGTACATAATCAAAAAGCCGCTAAGTGGTTTTTTAAGCATGTGTATCCGTTATTACCAACCGGCTTGCAGATATGCGTCATTGGGCAGATAAACGAGCATCTTTCAATAAAGGCACCAAATATTGTTTCCATAAACTTTGCCGAAGATCTATCAATCTATTACCAAAATGCTAAAATAGCACTATGCCCTATGCTTACCGGTACTGGAACCAAGATAAAAGTAGTAGAAGCGTTATCTTATGGTTTGCCAATCGTTTGTAATACCCGTGGGATCGATGGGCTGATCAACAAGACCGACAATGGCTGTTTGGTTAGTGATGACCCCGTTGAATTCGGAAATAATATCATGCTACTTTTAACAGACGAATCGGAATATAAAAAACAGGCAGAAAATGCTTTTGCTGCTTTTAACATCAATTACGAAAAGGAACGCTGTTATAAAAATCTTGATAAACTGTTTTTGAAATAGTTTAATCACTCAAATAAAGTTGAGGGTATTAATAACCTTTTTGTTGTAAGGAAGTACAATGGAAAGGCTGTTCTTTCAAGATAATTTAATAGAGATATGAATTAAAGAAATCGATTGCGAATAAATTAAAGCATACCTAGATATAGTGTATTAGCCAAAATTATTTTAATAAAATGAAGTCATTAATAGTGGATAAAAGTACATTTTTTCAAAATTTTTATTATGAGTAAAAAATTATCAATTATAACTATCAATTACAACAATAAGGCGGGGTTACAAAAAACAATTCAAAGCGTGGTAAGCCAAACTTGGCAAGATTTTGAGTTTATCGTTATTGATGGAAATAGTTTGGATGGAAGTAAAGATGTTCTTAATACATATTCTTCATTTTTTAGCTATTATGTATCTGAGCCTGACAGTGGTATCTATAACGCAATGAATAAGGGCATTAAGATTTCAACAGGCGATTATTTAATGTTTTTAAATAGTGGAGATTCTTTAATTGACAATACCATTTTAGAGAGATTGAATGCCAAATTAAATGGTCAATATGATATTTACTATGGAGATATCCTACACATTGATGGAATAAAACAAGAGATTCGCACTTTTCCTAAAAAGCTAAATTTCGCTTTTTTTTATGAACAAAATATTTCTCATCAGGCAAGTTTTATTAAGGCAAAGTTATTTAAGGATATTTTTTTATATAATGAAAACCTCAAAATTGTAGCTGATTGGGAATTCTTCACCTATGCAATTTGCAAACGCGAGGCTTCATACAAACACTTAGATTGTGTAATTGTAGCTTATGATGGAACTGGAATATCCGCAAATTCAAAGAATCATCCAGAAATCGATAAAGAAAGAGATGCTTCTTTGAACAGATATTTCCCTGAATTTGTTAAGGACTATGAATATTTGAAAGAGATAAAGTTTAAAAAGGCAGAACAATTTATGCATATAAAAAAATATCCGATAGCTTATAAGATTTTGAAAGGCTTCATGAATATTATACTTTTATTTTTGCCAAAGTTTAATAGAAATTAAAATGGATAGTTCTTGTGTAATTGTAATACCAGTTTATAAGTCCGAGCTTTCATTTTATGAAAAGATAGCTTTGACCCAATGTGGAAAGTTATTGTCTGATTATGATATTGTAATACTCAAACCAGATGATTTAGACATATCGAATATGCAGATAGGATTCTCTTATAGTGAGGTGTCTTTACCAAGTTTTTATTTTAAGAGCGTATTTAGTTACAACGATTTAATGCTTTCGGAACTCTTTTATGAGAAATTCTTGAATTATAGCTATCTACTCATCTATCAATTGGATGCCTTCGTGTTTAAAAATGAACTAAAATATTGGTGCAGTTTAGGTTATGATTATATAGGCGCTCCATGGTTGAGGGAAAAAGAATTCCCAACTTTATTTAAAAAGACTAAAGAGAAACTTAGGTCCTACCTGCATAGAAGATATAATTTACTTGATAAACAAGGTCGACCTGATATCGAGCGACAATTGTACAATCATGTCGGCAATGGAGGCTTTTCGTTGAGAAAAGTTGAATCTTTTTATAATATCTGTATTCAAGAAAAAGAACTCGTAGAAAATTACGTTGGCCGGAACAGCAGCGATTATCATGAAGACATGTTTTGGACCGTAGAAGTGAATCGAAAGAAGAAGAGAATAAAGATCCCTACTTACAAAAAGGCATTAAACTTTTCCATTGAAACAGCTCCACAAAGGGCAATGGCTTTAATTAAAGGAAACATGCCTTTTGGTTGCCATGCGTGGGACAAAAACATCCATTTTTGGCAACCATACTTTAAAGAAGCAGGTTATCAGATTTAACTGCGCCAAATTTCTTTATTTAGCATTAAAAATAGACTAAAGTTGTTTTTTCTTAGTTTACTTCGCCAAAATATTTTAAATATTTCGATCTTTTTATACCCAGATATTTTCATCTGCTTTAGAAAGAATTTGAATGCATGTTTTTCAGCAAAGAAACTTTCTTTTTTTGATAACCCCTCTACATCTATCGGTAAATCAGCGGCCCATTTTTCATGTAATTTTAATGTTTCCTCTATCCAGGTTTTACAATAATTTCCTTCTGAGAAATGTTCTAATAATACTTCAAAAGTTACAACGGCACGGTGTGTTTTATGTACTTGAAGTGAAAAATCCAGATCATAACAATGAAACTTTTTAAATGTTTCCTCATCAAAATTATTAGCTTCAACTATTTCTTTTTTGGTACAGAACCAAACTCCATCTACAACAACTACGCTTGAATACTTTTCATTTTTTACGTTTTGAGAAATGTGTTTTGTTTTCTCTTCGCTAAATTTATAGCGTTGAAGGATATTAACATAATTGATTTTTTTTTCACCGGCGCTACAAAACCATCCAGACGGAACTTTAGTTTTATAACTATTTCCGGCTATGCCAATCAATCCTATTTTCTGATCTTCATTAAAAATATCCGCAACAATAATACCCCAGTCTTTCGTTTTAATACTGATATCCTCGTGCATATAGCAAAGTAGCTGATATTTGGCCCGCTTTGCCCCTTCATTGTAAATTTCGCATAATCCACGTTTTCCATCAGCATTATCAAAACTGATAATTTCATGTTCAACTCCTATGGTTGCGGCAATGTTCTCCTTAATATCAGAAAGCTGATCTTTATTTACGGAGGCTATAATTATTGATATCATTTCCTTCAAAAATAAAATAAAAAACAGTACCTATTGTAGAAAATCAGATACCTTTGCATCCAAATTTATAATTCGGTATGGGTTTAACCTCATTTCTTTATAAGAAGATCAATAAAATAAGCGTTACCCATAAGTTTCTAGAAAAAAAATACAGAAACCTATGGCCACATGTAGAACTCGTAAAAAAGAACGGTTTTACGGCAGTTAACCTGGTAGGCAAGAGTCAGACGAGGGGACAGGCTACAGCAAAGATTTTGATCGACTGCCTTAAAGAACTGGTTACGGACAAGGACTTGCACTTTAAATTTTTCATCAATGATAAACCTGCCGGTGGTTATGAAGATGATTCTTTTTATTATTGCATAGACGACGATCAAAAGCAGGATTTTCTGATCCCTGATTTTGCCTTTGAAAGCTGGAAAGAAGCAGGTATCAACAGTTTTTCGGATACAGTGGCCGAAATTGAGGCCAAAGGAAAAGAAACCTGGGCTGACCCACGTATATTTTGGTCCGGAAATGTCAAAACCAATATAATCAGAGAGAAACTGATAGAAATCGGGAATAAGGCCCCAGATATTTTTGACTTTTATAATACCTATGTGGATGATTATTTTATCCATAAAAAGGATGTTCCATATTTTACCCTGCCCCAACATACCCGGTACAAATATTTAATAGATGTGGAAGGCAATAGCTATTCTGCCCGCTTAAAATTTCTTTTTTACAGCCAGAGGGTTGTATTTTTACAGGAAAGAAAGTGGAAAGAATACTTCCATTATGATTTAAGGCCATACGAGCATTATATCCCTGTAAACAACGACCTGAGCGATCTGGTGAGCCAATACCACCGGATCGAGAAAGACCCCATGCTTTATAAACAGATTACGGAGAGCGCATTAAAATTTGCCCATGAGAAACTCACCTACCAATGTGCGGTTGATAAGATGAGGTCTACTATCGAAAACAGAATCAATAAGCCATAATAATAAATGAAAAGTGAAGAAAAATATGATTATTTAATTGTTGGTTCTGGACTTTTTGGTGCCACTTTCGCACACGAGATGACCAAAGCTGGCAAAAAATGCCTTGTTATTGATAAAAGGGATCACGCGGGGGGAAATATCCATTGTAAAAAAATTGAGGATATAAATGTGCACTGGTATGGTGCCCATATTTTTCATACGAATGATAAGTTTTTATGGGACTATGTAAATCAGTTTGCCGATTTTAACCGCTACACTAATTCGCCAATAGCCAATTACAAAGGAGAACTGTATAATCTGCCGTTCAACATGAACACCTTTTATTCGCTCTGGGGAACAAAAACCCCGAAAGAGGCGAAGGAAGAAATTGCCAGACAGATTAAACATTTGAATATAGAAGAGCCACAAAATCTGGAAGAACAGGCCTTAAAACTTGTAGGTACAGATATTTATGAAAAGCTGATCAAACATTACACCGAAAAACAATGGGGCAAAAAAGCAACAGCTCTCCCAGCATTTATCATTAAACGTCTTCCTGTTAGATTTACCTACGATAATAATTATTTTAATGACAAGTACCAGGGAATCCCTATTGGTGGATTCAACAAGATAATAGATGGTTTATTAACTGACTGTGAGCTGAGATTAAATACCGACTTTTTTGATAATAGATCTGAATGGCTAAATGTAGCAGAAAAAATTGTATATACAGGAAAGATAGATGCTTATTTCGATTACCGTTTTGGCGAGCTCGAGTATAGAAGTTTAAGGTACGAGTTGGAAGTTCATGATACCGAAAACTACCAGGGCAACGCTGTGATGAATTTTACAGATGCAGAAACCCCTTATACCCGTGTTTATGAGCATAAGCATTTTGAATTTGGCGCACAGCCTAAAACGGTAATTACAAGAGAGTACCCGTTAAAGGATAACAAAGATGCTGAGCCCTATTATCCGGTTAATGACGAAAAGAATATGGCTATGTTGAAAAGGTACCAATTGTTAGCTGAAAAGGAAACTGGTGTAATTTTTGGAGGAAGATTAGCTGAATATAGATATTATGACATGCATCAGGTGATTGCATCTGCTCTAGCAAAATCAAAAAAAGAATTAAGAAGTGAATAAAGACTTAACAATTTACTCTGTTTATCATAAAGAATTTGCGGTTCCTCATTGCGATTACATCCAGCCTATTCAAGTTGGAAAAACTTTTTCTAAACTAGAATTAGGCTTTATATCTGATGATATAGGCGAAAATATAGCTGTTAAGAACAAAACGTTTAGTGAACTAACGGCATTATTTTGGATTTGGAAAAACATAGAAAAAGTTGATTCGGAATTTGTAGGCTTATGTCATTACCGACGATATTTCACATTGCCCGAAGTACGAGTTAAGAAGAAGTTATTCAATACAAAAATCATTGTTGATCCTAGAGATGTTTATTATGCCCCTTTTAGCGAAGAGGCTTTAAAAACAGCAAACAATGAAAGTTTAAAAGATGCACTGCTTAATCAACTTCATTCTGGAAAAGTAGTTGTACCTACTGCAGCTCCCTTAGCGCTTGAATTATCTGGAGAGGTATCAATAAAGATGCATTATATCTTTTATCACATAAGGGAAGATTGGTATTTGATGAAAAATGCGGTCGTAAAACTTTATCCAGATATGGAAAAGGCATTCAATGAATTCTTCGACACAGAAAAAAAAATGCATTGCTATAACATGTTTATAGCCAGGAAAGAGGTTCTAATTGATTATTGTAATTGGTTGTTTCCAATACTATTTGAGTTAGAGAAGACGGTAAAATTAAGTGAATATGAATACCAAAGACGAATTTTTGGTTTCTTTTCAGAAAGATTATTTAACCTTTATCTTTTTTATAACAATCTCCAAAAGGCTGAATTTCCAGTTGTATTTTTCTCTTAACTAACCTCCAACAGTCCATTTAATTTTGGTTTTAAGCAGCAATCTTGTAATTCCAAAAGCAATCGTATAAACGACCAAAAATCTGAATATCGAGTACAAGATATTTTGTTCTACAGAAAAGTAATTGAAATTCCACTTATCCCATTTGAAGATCTCTGGAAGTAATATAATAATTAAAATTTGATGGATAAGGTAAATTCCAAATGTAGATTGTCTAGGCTTCAATATATTATCAATAAATTTTATTCCGCCCATTTTTAAAAGTAAAGTAAACATAGTTAATGAATAAAAAATATTGGTAACCCGAAGGGTATTGTATTCATCTTTAGAACCATGATGATTTAAGTACATTACTTCTAAACATGCCAATGAAAAAAAGATAATATTAACCAAAATAATATGAGACCATTTTAACTGCTTTACATAAGCCATTACTTTGTCGAAATAGCGATTTAGATAAACACCAAGCCATAAATAAAATACAAATCCAAACAGGGCGGCTGAATGATGAGTCACAAACCACTCGTAATATAAATTAAGACTATATAGAAGCGATATAATTGCCCAAATTAACCCAAACCAAAGCTTATATAGATATTTTTTAAAGATAAGTAGGATGCTTATACAAATTAAGAAATTAAGAATAAACCAAAAACTGCTTTCAAACAAGATATACCTAAATTCTTCAGCAAAATAACCAATAGGATTTCCGTTGAATATAGAGTCCCCAGATTTAATATTTAATACTACTTTATGAATGAGATTGAGGCCAACCAATACGATGATCCAGAATAGCCATGGCTTGATAGTATTTTTAAATCTCCGTGATAAATATTGGCCTGGTGTATACTCTGTAAATTTGTAATTAATTAAAAAACCACCAATAAGGAAAAAGGCAATTGTAGCAAACTTCCAAAATTGCATAGTAGTAACTTGTAGCCAAACATCGGTTGTATTGTTATATTTAGCCCCCCAAAGTATTGCAGAATGCTCAAAAACAATTCCTATCATTGAAATGCACCGAATTGTATCAACGAAGTTAAAACTCTTTTTCTGCTGTGTTTGTAAGGTTTTTAATTCAGAATCCATTAAATAGTATAGGTAGATAAATCTCAAATATCTGTTAAAAAAAAGAGTTCCGAATTAATTCGGAACTCTTTTAACATTTATGTATGTAAAATATTACAGTACAAAATTATTTTAATTCTATTCCTAAAATAATTAATTAACGAAGGCATAAAAAACTGACTATTATAAGAGCATCCAGCAAATCCTGGGCTTCTATTAAGAGTATAGAAATGTCCTCCCGTAGAACTATTGTAAAGAAGCACCCACGATGTATGTACCTAAGCCATTAATTTCTTGTGCATATGCTAAATTAATACTATATCTATCAGCTACTGCTGGGCCCGTAATATACCTTAAAACACTGGGCCATCTTGAAAATATATCTTGCCTGTAGTAATATCTCCTATTAATCTACTGCCCAGTAAAAAAAGGGCGTCAGCGTTGTTAATGTGTCATTTGATATCATCATCCCATCAACAAGCTATAATCTGATAGCCTCTATCGAATCATTTTTTGTAAGTATCTTACAAACACATTCTAAATCGAAATCAGGATATGCCTCTACAAATTTTTTATACTTGGTTGGCTTAAACTGAATATCATTATACTTCACCTCGTAAGCCATACCTTTGTTTAAGTGTTTTTCTACAATAAAATCTACTTCATTACCATCAGCAGTACGCCAAAAGTGCAGATTATCTGTATCAAATAACTGCCTTAACCTACAATAGACATAATTTTCTAACAACTCTCCCTTGTCTGCTCTATCGTTCAGTTTAGAAAAGTTATTTAACAATGCATTACGCAGGCCATTATCATTAAAATAAATCTTTGGCATTTTGGTTAATTCTTTCCGAACATTGCCGTAAAAAGGAGAAAGCAATTGTACAATAAAGGTTTTCTGCATTAAATAAATGTAGTTTTCTATCGTAGAACCGGCCATTTGCAAGGTATTTCCCAGTTCATGATTATTCACCAGATTACCTGCTTGATCGGCCAATAACCTTGCCAGCTGAAAAAACTTTAATTCTTCTTTAATGCCCGCTTCTAAAGCATCTTTTTTCATGTAGCTATTTACAAGTTCTTTAAGCATTTCCTGCTTTTCCTGTTCAGTATCTGCCAAAACTACGGCTGGATAACCGCCATAAACTAAATATTCTTCAAAAAGTGAATTTATACGGTTGCGTTGAAGCCCCTGATATGCAGCCCTTTTCTTCATCTGCTCCCACTCTGCAATTAAATTATCCTCACCCTTAAAGTGCAGGAACTCATCAAAAGCCAAAGGAAAAAATTCAAACACCTTTTTTCTTCCGGCTAAACTATCCTTAAAGCTTTTATCAATGTAAAATGCACTACTTCCTGTTGCAATGATTTTCAATTTTGGGGAATACTTATCATACAAAAGTTTTAAAAAATTACTGGGATCTTTTGCATATTGAACTTCGTCAATAATAATATATAATCTTTTATCTGTAGGAACATCAGCTGGTAATAATGTATAATTAAAGATATTTTCAGCATGATGATTTACAGCTTCTAAAATAATAGGATCTTCAAAAGTCAGAAAATAAACCAGTTCATTAGCTTGATTTAACTCTTCAGCCAATTGTTTAACCAATGTGGTTTTACCGATCTGCCTTGGACCTATCACGATAGTATGCTGAGGCTTACTCAAATGGCCCTTTAAAGATTTTAGTGCTTCTGATCTTTCCATAAGTACAAATATCGATATTTTTAAGACATAAACTTAATATTATCCGATATTTTTAAGATGTAAACTTAATATTATCCGATATTTTTAAGATTAAAATATTATAAACATAAAAAAAGTGGCCCTTTTGAGGCCACTTTAAATTCTATATTTTAAAAACTGTTACAGTTTTCGAGCTACTTCTACTTGCTCGTAAGCCTCTACAATATCGCCAACTTCGATGTTATTAAAGTTCTGAATGTTTAAACCACACTCGTAACCTTTATTAACCTCTTTCACATCATCTTTAAAGCGTTTTAACGATGCCAGTTCACCTGTGTACACTACAACACCGTCCCTAACGATACGGATTTTGCTGTTACGGGTAATCTTACCATCCAATACCATACAACCTGCAATGGTACCCACTTTAGTAATTTTGAAAGTCTCACGAATCTCAACGTTAGCCACAATTTTCTCTTCAAATTCTGGATCCAACATACCTTCCATCGCTGATTTAATCTCATTGATTGCATCGTAGATGATAGAATATAAACGGATATCGATCTGCTCAGCTTCTGCAAGTTTACGTGCACCTGTTGATGGACGAACCTGGAAACCAATAATAATCGCATCAGAAGCCGAAGCTAACAATACATCAGACTCTGAAATCTGACCAACACCTTTACTGATGATATTGATCTGGATCTGCTCAGTTGATAGTTTCAATAATGAATCGGCTAATGCCTCGATTGAACCATCCACATCACCTTTAACAATGATGTTAAGCTCTTTAAAGTTACCGATAGCCAAACGACGGCCGATCTCATCCAGTGTAATGTGTTTCTGTGTACGTAATCCCTGCTCACGTTGTAACTGCATACGTTTGTTTGCAATATCACGCGCTTCGGTTTCACTTTCTAAAGCATTAAATCGATCGCCTGCTGTAGGTGCACCCTGCATACCCAAAACCTGTACCGGTTGCGATGGACCTGCAGAATCTACTTTAGCACCACGCTCGTTGGTTAATGCCTTTACACGTCCGCTATAACTACCCGCTAAGATTGGATCTCCCACTCTTAATGTACCGGCCTGAACCAATACTGTAGTTACGATACCACGTCCTTTATCTAATGCCGACTCAATTACAGTACCTGTAGCTCTCTTATTCGGATTTGCTTTCAGTTCTAATAATTCGGCTTCTAATAATACTTTATCTAAAAGTAAATCAACATTTAAGCCGCTTTTGCTTGAGATTTCCTGCGATTGATATTTACCGCCCCAATCTTCAACCAAGATATTCATTACTGATAACTGCTCACGTACCTTATCTGCATTTGCACCTGGTTTATCTACTTTAGTGAAAGCAAATACCAATGGTACACCCGCAGCCTGTGCGTGGTTAATCGCCTCTTTTGTTTGAGGCATCACCGCATCATCAGCCGCGATAACAATAATGGCAATATCGGCAGCCTTAGCACCACGTGCACGCATCGCTGTAAAGGCTTCGTGACCCGGAGTATCTAAGAAGGTTACTTTTTTACCGGTCGGTGTAGTTACCATGTAAGCACCAATGTGCTGGGTAATACCACCTGCCTCACCAGCTACCACGTTTGCTTTACGGATATAATCCAGCAATGAGGTTTTACCGTGATCGACGTGACCCATAATCGTAACAACCGGAGCTCTTTCGATTAAATCTGCCTCGTTATCTTCTTCCTCAATTACATTTTCTTCATCCTCATCCGGTTTAACGAATTGAATTTCGTAACCAAACTCATCTGCAACAATGGTTAAGGTTTCAGCATCTAAACGCTGGTTAATGGAAACGAACATACCAAGGCTCATACAGGTACCAATAATTTTGGTAACCGGTACATCCATCATGCTCGCTAACTCATTAGCCGTAACAAATTCTGTTACTTTTAATATTTTCGATTGCGATTCTAGCTCATTTGCAGCCTCTTCTGCGTTCGATGCTACATCATCACGTTTCTGACGACGTAATTTAGCACGTTGTGCAAATTTACCTGATTTACCCGCACCACTTAAACGGGCAAGTGTTGCTTTGATCTGATCTTGAATTTCTTTCTCAGTAGGTTCTTCTTTAGGTCCGCTTGGTGTAGCATTTCTATTTTGGAAACCTGGTCTGTTATTGTTATTATTTCTATTTCCCTGATAAGGAGTTCCGCCTTGTCCGGCTGGTCTGTTACCCTGGTATGGAGTTCCACCGCCTGGTCTATTACCTTGATAAGGTGTACGGGCTTGTCCTGGTGTACCACTTTGACCTTGACCTGCAGGATTATTCTGTCCTTGCTGGCCTTGACCACCGTGTTGACCTGGTTGACCCGGTGCTCCCGGAGTTTTTTTGCGTTTACGCTTACGTTTAGCGGCTTCACTATCGCTAGATGATGCCACTGGACCGTTTCTTCTATCCGGCGTTGTTGGTAAAACAATTTTACCAATAATATTCGGACCGGTTAATTTAACGGTACGTGCTTTAATTACCTCAGGCTCGTTGCTTACCGGTTTTACTTCAGCTGGTTTTTCTTCTACCTTAGGTTGTTCAACTGCTTTTACAGGCTCAGGTGCTTTAACCACTGGTGGCTCTACAACTGGCGCTGGTGCAGCAGGTGTTTCTTCCTTTTTAATCTCAACCGGTTTTTCTTCCGCTTTAGGTTGTTCAACTGGTTTTACAGGCTCAGGTGCTTTAACCACTGGCTGTTCTACAACAGGTGCCGGTGCAGCAGGTGTTTCTTCTTTCTTAGCCGGGCGTGTTTTCGAGTTAAGATCGTTTAAATCGATCCTTCCTACAATTTTAACCCCTGGCAATCCAGTTTCTTCAACCTTATCTTCTGCCTTAGTTTCTTTTACCGGCTCTACTGCTGCCGCAGGGGCCGGTGTTGGCGCTGGTGTTTCTACCTTAGGGGTTTCTACAACCTTTGGTTTCTCTACCGGAGGTGTAAATGATTGAGCATTTTTAATTAAAATCTCTTCATTTTTCTCAAAATCGGTATTCTTCTTCGGCGCTTCTACTGGCTTTTCAGTCTCAGGCTCGTCACGACGTATCTTACCAATCACTATTTGTTTGGCTTCTTCTCTTACGATCTTATCTCCCTGATACTCTTTCAATAAGGCATTATACATATCTCCCGTAAGTTTAAACATAGGGCTTTTCTCGGCAGAGAATCCCTTTTTGTTTAAAAACTCAACGGCCGTACCCATGCCTATATTAAGTTCTTTAATAGCTTTAATTAAAATGATTGGTTTGTCGTCTGACATTTAGCTCCTGTTATTGTTTTTTATTTAATACAAAAGTAGTGTTTATTTGGCAATTACACCACTTATTCAAATTCTGACTTCAAAATTTGAACCACTTCTTTAATGGTTTCCTCTTCAAGGTCGGTGCGTTTTACCAAATCTTCTACTGTAAGTGCTAGTACACTCTTAGCAGTATCGCAACCGATAGCCTTTAATTCATCAATGATCCAGCTATCAATCTCATCTGAGAATTCTTCTAAATCAACATCCTCGTCGTTTTCTTCTCCAGCTTCGCGATACACATCAATTTCGTAGCCAGTTAATTTACCGGCCAGTTTAATGTTGTGTCCGCCACGTCCAATTGCCAATGAAACCTGGTCTGGTTTTAAGTAAACCGATGCATGTTTGGTTTCATCATCCAATTTAATAGAGGTGATTTTTGCCGGGCTTAACGCACGGGTAATATATAATGAAATATTATTGGTGAAATTAATCACATCAATGTTTTCGTTTTTCAATTCGCGAACGATACCGTGAATACGTGATCCTTTCATACCCACACAAGCACCTACTGGATCGATACGGTCATCGTACGATTCAACTGCAACTTTAGCACGCTCTCCCGGTTCACGAACAATTTTCTTAACGGTAATTAAACCGTCGAAAATTTCCGGAACTTCCTGTTCGAACAGGCGTTGCAAAAATTCTGGTGCTGTTCTCGAAATGATAATTTTCGGGTTAGCGTTGATCATTTCTACTTTAGAGATTACCGCTCTCACAGAATCTCCTTTTTTGAAATAATCTGCTGGAATCTGCTCTGTTTTAGGCATTAAAAGTTCGTTACCTTCATCGTCTAAAACCAAAGTTTCTTTTTTCCAAACCTGATAAACCTCACCTGTTACGATTTCGCCTACCCTATCTTTATATTTTTTGAAGATTTCGTCTTTCTCTAATTCCAATACTTTAGAAACCAAAGTTTGACGGGCAGCTAAAATTGCTCTACGGCCAAAGCTCTCTAAAGTAATCTGCTCGATATAATCATCGCCAACTTCTAAACTGCTGTCTAATTTAGAAACTTCAGCAAGCTCAATCTCTAAATCATCATCCTCAGAAAATCCATCCTCCATTACTTTTCTTGTTCTCCAGATCTCCAAATCCCCATTATCCGGATTCACAATAACATCACAGTTTTCGTCTGTTCCGTATTTTTTACGCAACATGCTACGAAAAACTTCTTCCAGCACACTAATCACCGTTGGGCGATCTATATTTTTGAAATCTTTAAACTCTTGAAAAGAGTCGATCAAATTAATTGTTGTAGTACTCATTTTTACTTAAATGAAATTAACACACTTGTTTCTAATATATCATTAAACGGAACAGCTGTTTGAATTGCTACCGCCTTTTTCCCTTTTTCTTTAACCGATTCTTCAATCAGCAGATTATTTTCTGTAACCGCTAGCAGTTTCCCTTCTTTTTTTAATCCTTCTTTCAGCTTAATGCTTACCGTACGACCAATATTTTTATTGTATTGACGGATTAATTTTAAAGGCTCGCCAACACCTGGCGAAGAAACTTCTAAATTATAAGCCTGTTCTATAGCGTTTTCTTCTTCGAGATGAAAACCAACATGCCTGCTTATGGCCACACAATCCTGTATGCTAATACCTTCGTCGCCATCAACATGGATAATCAATTTATTGTTTGGCAACATTTTTACTTCAACCAGAAAGAGTTCTGGCCGATCTGCTATTTTTTCCTCAACGAGGGCTGCAACTCTCTTTTCTACCTGCATATTTTAACCTGATTTCATAGAAAAAGGGGACATTGTCCCCTTCTCTTTTCTTCGATTACGATGCAAATGTAGTAATTTTTTAGAAAAAATCAAACACTTGCGCTAATTATTATGCTGATTATTACCGTTTAAGTGTTTGTCGCTGCGCTTTTAAATTCTGCTTACCCTTCCCCATAATCAGATCGCCCACAGTTGCAAATTTTATTCCGATGTAACTCTCAACCAGATATTCTTTACCCTTAAGAAATGGCTGATCTGGATTAAATATGACTGAATCGCCAAGTACCTTAACCTCGCCAGGCACCTCAAGCTCATCCTGAATACTGTCCAAGTCGCCTGGTTTTATCAAAACTGAGATCACATTAAGTGTATCTGCATTAGCCTGATAGGCATTTTTAACCTGTAAGAGACTCGCCTCATCAATATTTTTAATTATTATTGATGAACTATCCCCAGAAAACTTAATTATTGGCCTGTTGTTTGTATTCGAACATGAAAGTGCGAATAGGCCAACAGCAATTACAGCCTGGTATTTAAAAAAGCATTTAAACATTTACAAAAATAAACAATTATGAGATTTATTATCGAAATCCTTTTAACAGGACTGGCGTTTTTTATAGGCGCAAAGCTAGTGCCGGGCGTAAGCGTTGATGGTTATGGAAACGCAATAATTGCCGCCGTGCTAATTGCACTTGCAAATGCAACCATCGGGTTTATTTTAAGATTATTAACATTCCCTGTTAATTTTTTAACGCTCGGACTGGTATCATTTATCATTACCGTTTTAATGATTTTATTGGTTGATAACATGATGACCTCTTTTAACACTTCAGGTTTTATCGCTGCTGCATTCCTGGCAATAGTTGTAGCCTTAATTAAAGCCGTGTTTAGCGCTGTAGTTGGGGAGAAGGAATAGTTCAGTTTTCAGTTGGCGGTTTTCAATTCGAACTGCCAACTGAAAATTAATAACTGGAAACTACCGGATCACTTCTCTCGATATCACCATTTTCTGGATCTCAGAAGTTCCTTCGTAAATCTGGGTAATTTTAGCATCGCGCATTAAACGTTCTACATGGTATTCTTTTACGAAACCGTAACCACCGTGAACCTGCACTGCTTCGATGGTTACATCCATCGCCACTTTTGAAGCAAACAGCTTAGCCATAGAACCAGCCTGTGTGTAAGGCAATCCCTGATCCTTTAACCACGCAGCTTTATAAACCAGTAACCTTGCGGCTTCGATCTGTGTCGCCATATCGGCCAGTTTAAAAGCAATAGCCTGATGTTCAGCAATTGGTTTGCCAAATGATTTACGCTCTTTAGCATACTGTGTGGCCAACTCGAAAGCACCTTGTGCAATACCTAGCGCCTGGGCCGCAATACCGATCCTCCCGCCTTCTAAAGTTTTCATTGCAAACTTAAAACCGAAGCCATCTTCACCTATCCTATTTTCTTTTGGCACCTTAACATCATTAAACATTAAAGAATGTGTATCAGATCCGCGAATGCCCAGTTTATTTTCTTTTGGTCCAACAGTAAAACCTTCCATTCCTTTCTCTACAATAAAAGCGTTGATGCCTTTATGTCTTAATTCAGGATGGGTTTGTGCAATAACCAGATAGGTTGATGCGGTACTTCCATTGGTGATCCAGTTTTTTGTACCATTCAGCAAATAATAATCGCCTTTATCCTCAGCGGTTGTACGTTGCGAGGTAGCATCAGATCCGGCTTCGGGCTCCGATAAACAAAAGGCACCTATTTTTTCTCCGGCTGCAAGCGGCTTTAAATATTTTTCTTTTTGGGCTTCGCTGCCATAGGCCTCTAATCCATAACAAACCAATGAATTGTTTACCGAAACCACTACCGATGCAGAGGCATCTATTTTAGAAAGCTCTTCCATTACCAAAACGTAAGAAATGGCATCGAGTCCGCTTCCGTTATATTTTTCGCTCACCATCATCCCCAAAAAACCAAGTTCTCCAAGTTTTTTTACCTGCTCGGCCGGAAATTTCTGATGTTCGTCTCGTTCGATCACACCTGGCTTTAATTCTTGCTGCGCGAAATCGCGGGCAGCCTGCCGGATCATTAATTGTTCTTCACTTAATTCAAAATGCATAACATTTATGTATAAAAGGTTAGTAAATCAAATGTAGCATTAATGATCGAAATTACTATGGCTGCATAGTAATTTATTTTATCTCATGATACTTTTATAATTTGTTAAACAATCCTTAAAAATATTATCACATTTAAAATGAAAGTATTAGCTAGAATAGGCTTTGTGTTAATGTAAGATTATTATTTTTGTTAAATGAACCTAGGGCAACAAATATTATTTTTCTTTAGTGCCCTGGGCGCATTTAATGGCTTTATCATTAGTGCATATTTGTTATTCTTCAAAAAACCAAAATCCACATCTTCTTTTTTTCTTGGGCTTTTGCTTGTTTCTCTTTGTTTAAAGATCAGCAAGTCGCTTCTTTTTTATTTCTATCCGGCCTTACCTGGCATTTATATTCAAATTGGCATTTTAGGAAGTTCATTGGTTGGCCCCTCGCTTTTTTATTTTATTCAATCGGCTTTGGAGCAAGATCCAAAGCATAAAACTACACGGAAAGGAACATATCTTTTTTGGATTTTTGCAATTGTAATTGCCAGTATAATTGCACCCTATGACAGTAAGCCTGATATATGGGAAAATTATATCGGTAGAATAATTTCAATACAATTTACCGTTTATATTGCACTATCTGCCTGGTTGCTCAGAAATGTTTTCCGCAAAATTTTCGGCAAAGGGGGCAAGATTTCTACAACAGAGACACTATTGCTATCTGTATTTATTGGCAATGTAATAGTGCCTGCTGCATTTAAGTTACCCATCTTCTCATTTTTTAATGGCCCTTGCATAAGTGGGGCTTTATTTTTCTCAGCCGTTCTTTACTTAAACACTTTCTTGTTTATTAGCAGAAGAAAAAATAGCAATCTTTTTTCTGGCAGCCAGGATTTGGTTCGTTATGCCAACAAGAAGATAACCGACGAACATGCCGTAACACTAACAGAAAGACTGCAGAAGATTATTTTGGAAGACGAACTTTACAAGACCCCAGACCTAAAATTAAATGATTTAGCCAAAAAAATTAACATTTCGGGTCACCAGCTTTCGCAATTGCTAAACGACAATTTAGGTAAAAGCTTTGCGGCTTACATTAACGAATTTAGAATAAACGAAGCCTGTGAACTGATTGTTAACGACAGGGGCATTAAGCTCGAAGCCATTGGATATGAGGTGGGCTTTAACTCCAAATCTACATTTTACACTGCTTTTAAAAAACACAAACAAACAACCCCGATGCATTATAAGGAACAACTATTAGTTGTTTCATCAAACTAAATTTGGTCTCGTTTTATAATTCTGAACGCCTAAATCTGAGATTCAAAACCCCTTATCTATCCTTCTCTTCTAGTTTTGGAACATTCTGCAAAATCCAAATACACGAAGATGAAACCGACATTGTTATTCTGCCTATTCTTATTTATACCTCTATTTCTAAATGCACAAACGATTAAAGGAAAACTGATTGACCGTAAAACCAAGCAGACTATCCCTTTAGCCAATTTGGCTTTGGCCAACAAAGACCATCCTACAGTGATCAAACATACCAATAGCGATACCACCGGTTTCTTCGAATTTAGAGACCTGCCAAACGGAAAATACGTTTTATCGGTTACTTTAGTTGGTTACCAAAAAACACAAAAAGAGTTATTGATAAATGAGAACAGCCTGAAAACAATTGATGTGGGCGACATTTTAATGGAGGAAGACACTAACCTACTCCAAGAAGTAACCATAACAGGGGGAGCACCAAATTTTAGCACAAAAAATGGTCAGATTAAAATCGGCATTGCCAATAATGTGTTTTTCAAGTCTGCTTCTAATTTGTTAGATGTGTTTAAGAAACTACCGGGCTTGCAGGTTAACGAGGATGGAACAATATTAATGGCAAGCAGGGCGACTCCAACCTTATTTGTTGATGGCAAGCCGACAAATATGAACAACGATGAAATCATCTCCTACCTCAGTAGCTTGTCGCCAGATATGGTCGAATCGATTGAAATGATTAACCAGCCTTCATCAAAATATGATGGAGAATATCAGGGAATTATCGATGTAAAACTGAAGAGAAATCAGTCTTTAGGCGTAAGAGGCACCTATAATGTCCGTTTTCAGCGAAATAATTACAGTTTATTGGATAATAATCTATCCTTGGTGCTTAAAACAAACCGGTTTGTGTACGATTTAAGGTTGGGCCATACCGGCGGAAGCACTTTTTATAAGTATTATTCTTTGCAGTATTTAGCTAATACAAACGCGATGACTACCGATACCAGAACCATTACCTCCAACCAAAACTTTAATGTGCAGGCAAGGGTAACTTATGAGGTAAAAAAAGGGCAAAACTTTGAAGCTTTTGTACGCACCTACCAAATGGACAGAAATGCGGTGTCTGGCAATCAATTGCTTACCCAAACCGCTAACTTAGATAAGACCATTGCGCTTGTTAAAAGCGATAATAATGCCTTTCCTAAGCAACATAATTATTCAGGCGGCCTCAATTACGATGCCCAATTTAAGAATAGCGAACTTCACGTAATTACCTCTTTGTCCCAAATTGACAATCGACAAACCGAAGATATTCAGAATCATAATGTACTTAACAATCAATTGTTAAATTACTGGAAAACAGACTCTAGAAACAGTATAATGATCCATGTTGCACAAGCAGACTACTCGCAAAAAATAGGTAAAGGAAAACTAGAATACGGAGGAAAATTTGCATATACAAAAACTCAGAACGACCTCCGCTATGATACACTAGCCAATAATGTTTTTGACTTAGATCCCAACCGGAGTAACCAGTTCCGTTATCAAGAGTATATTGGTGCGGGCTACCTTTCTTATATTGGACAATGGAGTAAGTTTAGTTACAGTTTAAGTTTAAGAGCAGAACATACGCACACCATAGCCAATTCGATTACTACTGGCAGTATTACAGAAAAAAAGTATATAAGATGGCTCCCAAGTTTAAACATTACTTATGCCATTAATGAAAGCGAACAGCTCAATTTCAGTTATACCAGACGATTAACAAGGCCAACCTTTGCCATGTTAAATCCTTTTCGTTTTTATTACAGTCCACGGCATTATTGGATCGGTAACCCTTACCTACAGCCCTCTACAACTAGTCTTTTCGCGCTGTCTTACAGTAGAAAAAGCCTTAATATTTCGCTAAATGCAGGAAAGGAAACAGATCCAATGGGGCGTTATCCCGAATATAATCCAGTAACTAATGAACTGATTTTTTTGGGCAGGAACCTACCCTACAGAAAATTTGCAAACTTGCAAATAAGTTCTCCCCTTACTGTAAACAAATGGTGGCGAATGAACAACAACATCGCCTTCTATTACAACAAGGAACTAACACCTTACTTTGGAGCTACCTACGAAATACCCATATATAATTATACGGTGAATGGCAGTCAGGTTTTTACCTTAAAAAACTGGATATTGGATGTAAGTTATACCTATGAATCGAAAAGTGGCAATGGCCTTTATATTATGGCTCCAGTTTATGGAATTGATTTTGGTGTGTCAAAAGCCTGGTTAAAAAACAGGATCAATACTAAACTTACACTTTACGATGCATTTGATAACATTAAAAGAAGGCTTATTTTTAGAGAGAAAAGTATTATCAACAACGATTTCTACCACTATTTCGCTTCGCAAAGACTGGTTTTTAGTTTAACTTGTAATTTCGGAAGTTCGACTTACAAAGCCAGAGAAAACAAAAAAAGCGAAGAAGAGAACAGGGCCAATTAAAAAAAATTAATTACCCTTTTGTTTCTTAAATAAAATCAGCACAAGGCTCAAACAGCCCAAAATCAATATGAGCAAAACCTGCGAAGAGTGAATAATGGTTGAATATGCTAACCCATCTTTAAAAGATATGCCATACAACACCAATGATTGGGCAACCATCCAGTGGAAAACACCAATACCGCCCTGAACAGGGGCTGCCATAGCAAACCCAGAGAAAACAATTGCAGTAAATGCAGCATTAAAATGTAATCCTGAAGTAGCTTGGATAGAAGAAAAGGCGAAATACATGGAAAGTGAATAGAAAAGCCATATTCCAAGTGTATAGGTCAAAAATAATCCCTTTTGTTTTAGCTTGTTATATGAGCCAAATCCTTGACGCAGGCTTACAAAAATGCGCAAGAATTTTTTACTGAATTTTTGACGGAGAAAATATATTGCAATAGCAATGAGCAGTAGTATAACGATACCTAAGCCAACCAACCACAAATAGTTAACCGTACTTAATTTTTTAACAAGATTGAGATATATGGTTTGGTAAAGAAAATCGGCTACAATATCATACTGAAAAATCAGCATCGCCAAACTGGTTAGAAAAAGTACCAGCACATCAAATAACCGCTCAGTAATTACGGTACCTATAGAAGCAAACATAGGTACCTTTTCGGCTTTGTGGATAACCGAACAACGGCCAATCTCTCCGAAGCGTGGCAAAGCAAGATTAGCCAGGTAACCGATCATTACGGCATGATAGGCATTCCAGAAACTTACTTTGTAATGGATAGACTGATAGAGCATCTGCCAGCGCAAAGCACGTAATACATGCGCAATCCATACGGCAAATGCAGAAGTAATTACCCAAAAGTAGTTGGCGGATTTAATTTCCTGCCAGATCTTTCCTAAATCCTGACCTCTAAAAGCTAAATATAAAACCCCTATCCCGATTAAAAACAGGATGATATATTTTAGCGCTGTTTTGAGGTCGAATATCACAAGGTTATTTTAGCAAGTGGTTGTTATCGTCAGGAAAAACCAATATTGGATTGTATTTTTTGGCTTCTTCTATTGGTAATGAGCCGTAAGACATAATGATGAGAATGTCGCCAAGCTGAGCCAAACGGGCTGTTGCGCCATTTAGACAGATGGTTCCGGTACCGCGTTCGCCTTTAATCACATAAGTTTCGAAACGCGCACCATTATTATTATTTACAATCTGCACCTTTTCATTAGCGATAATGTTAGCTGCATCCATCAAATCTTCATCTATCGTAATACTGCCTACATAGTTCAATTCGGCTTGTGTTACCTTAACACGGTGTATTTTCGATTTTAATATTGTGATAACCATTCGGCAAAGTTAGTAATCAGTTTGGAGTTTTCAGTCATCAGTTTGGAGTTTCGCAAAGCAGCAGAGTGTAAAGGTTGATAGTTGATGGTCCATAGTTGATCGCTTAGGGGCCATGGTCATCAACCATAAGACGATGAAGCTTTAACCGACTACATTACCCATCATTTGATAATCATATTATCGATCAGCCTGGTTGAGCCCACTTTTGCGGCAACTAGTGCAACCAGGTTATCTTCATCTTTTGATTTGGCTGGTTCCAGTGTATCGCCATTGGCAATGGTAAAATAATCGAGTTCAACGTCATCAATATTATGGTAAAGTGCTTTGGCCTTATCTTCTAATTCTGACAGTGAATATTCGTTAAAATGATCGATAACGAACTGCAACGATTTACTCAGCACGAGCGAATGCTTGCGATCATCGGCTGATAAGTGGATATTTCGGCTGCTCATCGCCAAACCATCGGCTTCGCGGATAATTGGACAGGTAATAATGGTAATAGGCAGCTTAAAATAAGCCAGCATATTCTTGATCATTAATACCTGCTGGAAATCTTTTTGTCCGAACATGGCTACATCTGGTTCAACGGCATCAAACAATTTTTTTACAATCTGCGTTACACCTTGATAATGGCCTTTTCTAAATTCACCTTCCAATAGAAATTCGGCATTACCCAAATCAATGTGCCAAGCTTCATCAGCTCCGGCAGGATACATTTCATCTACATTTGGCATAAACACACCGTTACAACCGGCATCGGCCAACATGGCTAAATCGTGTTCGATTGGGCGCGGGTATTTCTCTAAATCTTTAGGATCTGTAAACTGCGTTGGATTTACAAATATGCTACAGATAATGATATCGGCATTTTGTTGGGCCAGTTTTATCAACGATATATGGCCATTGTGCAGGGCACCCATGGTAGGCACAAGTGCTATTTTTTTACCTGATGCTTTTAAGGGTTTTAAAAAAGCCTTAAGCGCTGCTTTGGTTTTAAATATTTCCAATTTGGACAAACTAAATTAAAGCCGTAAAGGTGTAAATTAATCTAAACGAAACCAAACAAATGCTTGCTATATTGATAAATAGTATTATTATGCTTACCTTTGCAGCTCATTATCTTTTATTTAACTTAATATTTTCTTAGAATATGGAGATGGCAAAAACGAAGCTGCTGATTGTTACACACGAGATGTCGCCTTTCCTCGAGCTTACTAAAATTTCTGAAATCACGCGCCAATTACCACAAGCAATGCAAGAAAAAGGATTCGAAATCCGCATCTTGATGCCTAAATTTGGTAATATCAACGAAAGAAGAAATCGTTTACACGAAGTAATCCGCTTATCGGGAATGAACATCATAATTGATGACAACGATAATCCTTTAATCATTAAAGTAGCCTCCATCCCAGCTGCACGCATGCAGGTTTATTTCTTAGACAACGAAGAATATTTCCAACGCAAACAAGTATTTAGAGATGCAAGCGGGAAATTCTTCGACGACAATGATGAACGCACCATTTTCTTTTGCAAAGGCGCATTGGAAACCGTTAAAAAATTAGGCTGGGCACCAGATATCGTTCACTGTCATGGCTGGATGAGTGCATTAGTTCCTGCCTATATCAAAACAACTTATAAAAACGATCCTACTTTTAAGAATTCTAAAGTGGTATATTCTGTTTATGAGGATGGCTTTACAGAGAAATTAAATGCTAATTTCGCGAATAAAGCAGTGATGGCAAATATGACGGAGGATGATACTAAAGCATTCTTACCATCTGATTGCGACAGCATGCACATTGGTGCGATAACACACTCTGATGCAGTAGTTTTAGCAGATGAAAACCTAAATAAAGATGTGTTAAAATTTGTTAAAGATTCCAATAAGCCAACATTAGCTTTTAACTTAACCGAGAATTTCGAAAACTTCTATACTTTTTATGAAGAAATTTCGAATGACGAACTGGTTTCACTTGCTTAATTAAGGTATTATTATTTTAAATATGAAATTTACAAAACAAGACTTATTAACCCTGTTGATAGGTCTTTTTCTTTTTGCATCGTGCAAAAACCCTGATGGTGTTGGTTTAGATGTTGATCCGAACGCTGCAATCACCGGAACGCTGGTGGTATCGCAAGTTAAGTCTCAACTTGTAGAAGAAGATCCTGCCAATACCTATGGATTAAACCGTTATCCATTGGGATACATGACAGACCCTACCTTCGGAAAAACGGAGGCAGCTTTAGCATTAACGGTTTATCCAATTGTTAATACCGATTTCGGTACGTCCCCAGTATTAGATTCTGCTGTTTTGGTATTAAAATTAGATACAACATCTACACTAACAAAATTTTACGGCGATACCACCAATTCTAAATACAGCATTGATGTTTATCAGTTAGCCAATAAGGTTACAACTTATAAAAGCTCCGATGTACAAGCGATTAATAACACGCTTTTAGGCAATTTTACAGGCAAACTGGCACCGAATACTAAAAGGAAAATATCTATTATTGTTCCAGGCAAAGCTGACACCTTAAAAACTGTACCGGCACAGATCAGAATTCCTTTAAACAAGGCATTTATACAAAGTGCTATATTAAACCTGGGTACTGCAGGAACAGCAACAGATGCTAAGTTTATAGAATCGTTTAAAGGTTTGTATGCACAGATCAATAAAACATCTTCTACAGGTGTTGGAGGCATTGCATTCTTTAACTTTTCGGGAACAGACTCTTACCTGCAGCTGGTCTGGAAAAAAACGAACTCATCAAACGGCATAGATACTACCAGTGTAAATTTCCCTATTGGTAAGATGGTTACAAATCCTGCGCAAACTGCAAATGTAATTTCTGGTGTAGCAGCTAATATTAAACATGATTATACAGGCACAGAAGTGAAAACACAAATTGATGCCCCTAATCCAACTACTCCATATAGTGTTACTTACTTACAAGGCTTGGCCGGTGTAAAAACAAAGCTAACTTTCCCAGAATTGACAAGCTTTAAAAATACGTACGGGAAAGCAATTATCAATAAGGCAGAATTAGTTGTAGAGATTGGTGAAAATGCACCGGCATACCCTTTTAATGCCGCTCAACGCCTTTCTTTATATCGTTGGGATATTGCACATCAACCAGCCGATATACCTGATTATACAACATTCACTAATAGTGCCTCTGGTGGTGCAGCACTTTTTGGCGGTTATTTCGATTCGTTAAAGAAACGCTACATCTTTATCATAACCAGTTACGTTCAGAATTTGATTGATAAAAACATCGAAGACGAGGGTACATTCCTGGCCCCTACATCATATACCGATTTCCAGAGAACATCTACTGCTACATCTGCAGAAAGATCTATTATAGGTGCAACCAGCTCAACTGCAAACAAGATAAAGTTAAATATTTACTACACTAAAATCAATTAACTATTTTAGTGTTGAATAAGAAACTCCTGTCAGCAAAACTGGCAGGAGTTTTTTTTATCATTATTTTAAGGTTACGGAATAAAAGCACATAAAAAAAGCTACCTCTCATCAGGTAGCTTTTTTATGCATTTTAACCTTTAATTAAAATGGAAGATCTCCATTTTCATCAGATGGGCCAATTGTAAATTCATCTTCAATTTTAGTTTCAGAACTTTGATGTGTTGGTGTAGTTGGACTTTGCTCGAAATCGCTTTTTCTGCCCAACATGGTAAAGTTTTCGGCCACAATTTCTGTTACATATTTTTTAACCTTTTCTTTGTCTTCAAAGGATCTTGTTCTTAATTTGCCCTCTATGTAGACTAGTTTGCCTTTCTGAAGGTATTTGGAAGCAACTTCTGCTAAGCCACGCCATAACACAATATTATGCCACTCCGTTTGTTCTACTCTTTTACCGTCTTTGTTGTATGTTTCCGAGGTAGCTAATGGAAAACTGGCTACCGTTACGCCACCGTCTAAATGTCGCACTTCAGGGTCTTTGCCTAAATGGCCTACTAAAATAACTTTGTTAATCCCAGACATAAATATTTTTGGTTAGTTGTTTCGTTTTCTAAATGCGCACCGGACAAGATGGTTAGTTACTCCATTTTGTCGTTATAAAAATATTCCAGAACAAAATCATGGATTACTTTTGGCTGCGGTAACTCATCTAATTTACCTAAAGAAACCCAATTAAGTTCCTTTTGTTTATTAAAGTTAAATATATAATTTTTTAATGCAAAAAATTGTACGTGGATTATTTGGTGTGTTAATATGTGCTTTTTGGCGCTTATAAATGTAAAATCGGCCTTATTTCCGAATACAGATTGTACCTGATCGATGAATAACGAATCGCTCCACTCGCATTCTTCTGTGGTTTCCATGCTAGGGAAATCATATAAATGCTGCCATATATCACCTGCTTGTCTTTCCCTGATCAATACTTTTTCATCTTCAAAACAAACAAAATAATTAATATACCGGTGCTTTTGTTCGGCTTTGCGAATTTTAACCGGCAGCACATTAACCTGGTTATGACTAAAAGCATAACAGCTCTGATTAAGCGGACAAACGCTACAATTGGGCGATTTTGGCTTGCACTGCATGGCCCCAAACTCCATAATAGCCTGGTTATATAACGCAGGATCTTCTTTATATAGCAAATCATTTGCCAACGCATAAAACTCTTTTTTGCCGGCAGGGCTATTTATTGGCGTAGCTAAACCATAGAACCTGGAGAGTACCCGAAATACGTTCCCGTCTACTACGGCCCGTGCTTCTCCAGACGAAAATGAGGAAATGGCAGCAGCTGTATATTCGCCAATTCCTTTTAATTTTATGAGCTCATCATGCAGGTTTGGGAAGATTCCACCGTAATCTTTCACCACAATTTGAGCGGTTGCATGCATATTCCTGCCCCTCGAATAATAACCCAGTCCTTGCCAAAGCTTCAAAACTTTGGCTTCGGTAGCATTGGCAAAATCGGCAACTGTAGGAAAATTCTCCAAAAACTTATTAAAGTACGGAAGCCCTTGTTCTACTCTTGTTTGTTGTAATATAACCTCTGATAACCAGATGGTATAGGCATCATTGGTATGCCTCCAGGGCAAATCTCTCTTGTTTATCAGGTACCAATTGATGAGTTCATTTTGAAATGTCATTACTGCAAATTACGGTCTATTTATCCGATTAAAAAAAAACTTGCAATTGCCTGATAAGTCTAGTGATAAAAAAATCATCTTTTATTTCCCTATCTCATTAAAAAGCAATACTTTTGCAACCCCAAAACAGTAGTAATATTAAAACATAATATATAATAAATAATAAAATATGACTAAGGCAGATATTATTTCAGAAATATCAACAAAAACCGGAATTGAGAAGGTTGATGTACAGGAAACAGTTGAGGCATTTTTCAAGGTTATCAAAACCAGCATGATTGGCGGTGAAAATGTATACGTTAGAGGCTTCGGAAGCTTTGTTGTTAAAAAGAGAGCGCAAAAAACTGCGAGAAATATCTCAAAAAACACTGCAATAATTATCCCAGAACACTTCGTTCCTAGCTTTAAACCAGCAAAAGTATTTGTTGACAAAGTGAAAAGCAATTCAAAAAAAATTAACGTAGAAGCCTAAGTCTTATATATGAATAGCAACATCAGATCAAAACAAACCATTGTTATTGGAGCGATTGTATTGCTTGTTGCATTCTTATTTACAAGAGACATTAAGGGTTTGGTTAAACCAACGGAAGAAAATGGAAAAATGCCTTCAAGTGGCCCAGTGGCCGGAGCAGCTTCTCCATCAACTACATCGGTACTAAACCTCGAAACTTCGTCTACTGCTGCAAAGAATGTAATCAACAAGAATTTGGCTACAGATATTACAGTTTTAGAAAAAAGCTACAAAGGCGCAAATGGTGCAGAGAAGATTGAACTTGCTAAACAACTGGCTCAGAAATGGGATGATGTTGAGCAAATTACTCCATCTGCACTATATTTAGAAGTTGTGGCCGAAGGCGAACCATCATCAAAATCGTGGTTAGCTGCCGGTAATCAATTTATAAAAGCTTTTGAAAGCACACAAGATAGCATAGCGCAGCCTGCTTTATTGCAGAAAGCCAACGCGTCTTACAAAAATGCATTAGAGAAAGACTCTACAAACATTGAAGCTAAAACAGGCTTAGGTGTAACGATAGTAAACGGCTTAGGCGCACCAATGCAAGGTATTGCAATGTTGCTAGAAGTTGTTGCTAAAGAACCTAAAAATGTAAAGGCTAATATGAATTTAGGATTGTTCTCCATAAAATCAGGTCAGTTTGATAAAGCAATTCCTCGTTTTAACACCGTAATTGCCACTGCTCCGACCCCTGAAGCCTATTTTTATTTAGGAACAGCTTTAGAAAATTTAGGCAGAAATAAAGAAGCAGTAAATGCTTACCTATCAAGCAAAAAATTAGCGGCTAACCCAACCTTATCTTCATTCATTGATAAGAAGGTGGCTGAACTAAAGAATAAAAATTAATTAACAGATTAATAAAAACATTTAAAACTTAAAACTATGCCAAGCGGTAAAAAAAGAAAGAGACATAAAATGGCTACCCACAAACGTAAAAAACGTTTAAGAAAAAACAGACATAAGAAAAAATAGTTTCTTATTTGATACAGCCAGTTAAACCTCATAGTAAACACTATGAGGTTTAAACAATTTATATGATTTTTTTATTGTATATCTTTTTGGCTACATCACTGTTTTTATTTACTATCCATTTGTTAATAGGCGAAAGCCTTAAATCTGTAGCTGTTGGTAAAAGAATTAATTATCAATTCGACTCCTGCCGGAGTTACCATAGCGTTGATTGAAGACAAACAACTTGTTGAGCTTCACAAAGAACAAATCAATATTAACTACGCTGTAGGCGATATTTATTTAGGCCGCATTAAAAAAATTATGCCTGGTCTGAACGCTGCTTTCGTGGATGTTGGTTATGAAAAAGATGCTTTTTTGCATTACTTTGATTTGGGCCCTCAGGTGCAATCTTTAATTAAGCTAACGAAGATCAAGCGTAATGGCTCGGTTACAGGCACATTATTAGATAATTTAAAGCTAGAAGCCGATATTAATAAGGCTGGCAAAATTTCTGATGTGCTCAGTAAAAACATGCTCCTACCTGTACAAATTGCCAAAGAGCCAATTTCTACAAAGGGACCGCGTTTAAGTTCCGACATTTCGATTGCCGGCAGGTATGTGGTACTGGTGCCATTCTCCAATACCATATCTGTATCAAAAAAAATTAAAAGTAATACCGAACGTAATCGTTTAAAAAAGATTATCGAAAGTATTAAACCTCAAAATTTTGGGGTCATTATCAGGACCGTTTCTGAAGGCAGAGGGGTTGCCGAAATGCAAAAAGATCTTTTAGATTTAATTGCTAAATGGGAAAACTTCATTAAAAAAATGCCCTCTACCGAACCATCAAAAAGAGTTTGGGGAGAAATGGACAGATCATCAACGTTAATCCGTGATATTCTGAACCCTGATTTTACAAACGTTTACGTGAGTACGCCAGAGCTGTACGATGATATCCGTTCTTATGTTCATGATATTTCTCCTGAAATGGAAAAGATCGTTAAACTATACAAACAGAAAGAACCTATCTTCGATCATTTTGGTGTAGAAAAGCAGATTAAAAACGCTTTCGGAAAAACAGTAAACTTACCAGGCGGTGCTTACCTTGTTGTAGAGCACACTGAAGCACTCCACGTGATAGACGTGAACAGTGGAAACCGTACTGCCAGTAAAGAGAATCAAGAAGAGAATGCTTTACAGGTAAACAAAGAGGCGGCCAAAGAAATTGCCCGTCAATTGCGCTTGCGCGATATGGGCGGTATTGTGGTAATCGATTTTATCGATATGCACAAACCAACAAACCGTAAAATGCTATTCGATTATTTGCGTGAGCTGATGTTATTGGACAGAGCCAAACACACTATTTTGCCTCCAAGCAAATTTGGTTTGGTACAGATTACCAGACAACGTGTTCGTCCGGAAATGAATATTGTTACGGTAGAAAAATGCCCGGCCTGCGATGGGACCGGAGAAATTAAAGCGAGTATCGTTTTAATGGATGATATTGAGAACAACCTTAATTATATTTTAAGAGAGCAGAATGAAAAGGGCGTAACCCTTTGCGTACACCCATACATCGAAGCTTATATTACAAAAGGCATTTTCAACCTTCAACGCCGCTGGTTCTTTAAATACGGCCAATGGATTAAAGTTAAGGCACAATCATCCTATCACTTAACCGAGTTTCACTTCATCTCCGCAAAAGATGAAGAGATTAAATTATAACTCAAAACACATTTAACAGAAAGCCTGGATTTTTTAAATCCAGGCTTTTCTTGTTTAAGCATATTTCAAACCTACAATATTAATTAAGCGACTCACTAAGTTGCACTCGGATGGTTAAGACAGTGACTATTTTTTTTGGAAAAGCGGGGTTCGGCACATTTTGGTTACAACAGTCCTGCTATCCCTCCAAGTTCTCACTCATTCTTCGCTCCGGGCTTTCCGTTCTATCAGGTTTATCAACAATGGCGCTGCATTTCATAGTGATGTTTCAAACCTCACAGGTTTTGAAAACCTGCGAGGTTTGATGTAAAATTAATTGTTCAAAAAAATAAAAACACTTTCAATCCTGAAAGGTTAAATTCGTAATCTAAAATTTTAATCAATTGGCAAAATCAAAAAGTGCATTCTTCTGTCAGAGCTGTGGCTACGAATCGGCAAAATGGTTGGGTAAATGTCCGTCATGTAACCAATGGAATACCTTTGTGGAAGAAATTGTAGAAAAAAGCTCCGCTTCTGTTCCAACGTGGAAAAGCGATACTACTAGCCGCAAATTAAGCAAACCAAGCAAGGTTGATGAAATACAATCGTCAACAGAACGGAGAATATTAACTGGCGATAAAGAATTAGACCGCGTTTTAGGTGGTGGATTGGTAGAAGGATCGCTCGTGCTCATTGGCGGTGAACCGGGTATCGGAAAATCGACCTTGATGTTGCAACTGGCATTAAATTTAAAAGGCAAAAAACTGCTCTATATCTCCGGTGAAGAAAGCGAACAGCAGATTAAAATGCGGGCAGAAAGGATTCAGGAAAGCCCCTCATCCAACTGTTACATTTTAACAGAAACATCTACACAGAATATATTTAAACAGATCGAAATTCTGGAACCTGAAATTTTAGTTGTAGATTCTATTCAGACTTTGCACTCCGCTCATATCGATTCAACACCAGGCAGTGTATCGCAGGTAAGGGAATGTACTGCTGAACTATTGCGTTTTGCAAAAGAAACCGGCGTACCTGTTTTCCTTATAGGCCACATCACCAAAGATGGTGCCATTGCAGGACCTAAAATACTAGAGCACATGGTTGATACAGTTTTGCAGTTCGAAGGCGATAGGCACCACGTTTATCGCATCCTAAGATCCATTAAAAACCGGTTTGGTGCAGCAGCAGAACTTGGGATCTACGAAATGCAAGGCAGTGGTTTAAGAGAGGTTTCCAATCCTTCGGAGATTTTGTTATCACAGCGAGACGAAGAGCTGAGCGGAATCGCCATCGCCGCAACCTTAGAAGGCGCGAGGCCAATGTTGATTGAAACACAGGCTTTAGTGAGTTCGGCAGCTTATGGAACCCCACAACGTTCAGCAACAGGCTTCGATACCAAAAGGATGAATATGCTCTTAGCTGTTTTAGAAAAACGCTGTGGCTTTAGGTTAAGTACACAAGATGTTTTCTTAAATATTGCCGGCGGAATCAGAGTAGAAGACCCTGCAATTGACCTGGCCGTATTAATTGCCATTATATCATCGCATCAGGATATTGCCGTTTCTTCAAAAAACTGTTTCGCCGCAGAAGTAGGCCTGTCAGGAGAAATTAGGGCGGTAAACAGAATCGAACAACGTATTGCCGAAGCAGACAAATTGGGTTTCGAAACGATTTACATCTCTAAATACAACTTGAAAGGAATTGCTATAGACAAATACAACCTTGAGATTAAAGCAGTAAGTAAAATAGAAGAAGTTTTCAGTCTTGTTTTTGGATAATAAAGGTGGGGAAACAGCTCAACAAATTTCCACATAAAGAAGATAATATTCTACATTCCTACAACATCGCTGAATATTAACAAGTCAAAAAAAAAGACAATAACTATCTGTATATAAATACATTAACTACATCCAAAACAAAAATTAAACTTTTGGATTCTAGTTTGCCTATAACCAATTAATGTACATCATAAAATGTGATTTACAATTATAGGGATGATTTTCCCCGCTAATGGATGTTAGCGGGGATTTTTTGTTTTCATTATTAATGAAAAATTTTAAATAACTTTGATTAGATCATTAACCGGATAATTATAAAATCATGAAAAAAATCATTCTAAGCATAAGCTTTTGCCTATTTGCGGCATTTTCATTCGCTCAAACCGCATATACTGGTCAAAAATTCGGAGAAGAAGTTAAACCTGGAGATGTAAAACCAGCTGCAAAGATGGAAGCTGCCATGGGGGATAAAAAAATTGCCGACATGAAAATCGAAGGCAAGGTGGTAGATGTGTGCAAAAAAAAGGGCTGTTGGATGACTTTAGAAATGCCCAATGGCGATCCAATGCGGGTAACTTTTAAAGATTATGCCTTCTTTATGCCGATGGATATTGTTGGCAAGAAAGTAGTTTTGGATGGATTAGCAAAGAAACAAACCATCTCGGTAGAAACTTTACGCCACTATGCAGAAGATGCTAAAAAATCTCCTGAAGAAGTAGCCAAAATTACCGATCCTAAAAAGGAGTTGGCTTTCGAAGCTAAGGGCGTAGTGATTTTGGATAAATAATTAATCTCCAATAGTTAGTCATCACTCTGAACTCATTTCAGAGTCTTAATAGCGGCAAAGAAAGATGCTGAAATAAATTCAGCATGACGATATTATAAATAATAAACCCCGATGCAGATGCTGCATCGGGGTTTATATTTTTATGGACGATGATCTTAGATTACCCAGTTCCAACCAAATTCATCAGGCGCTAAACCGTAACGGATATCGTTTAATTTTTTAGCAATGCCATTAGAAATATGTCTTGTAGATGGGTCGGTCAATTTATAGATCTGACCATTGTAGCCCATTTCGCCTACATGTGTTACCGTAGCTGCCGTTCCTGCGGCAAAAGCCTCGGTTAAACTCCCGTTTTCAATTCCTTCGATCACTTCTTTAACAGAAACCCTACGTTCTTCAACTTCTACTCCGGCATTTTTAGCCAGTTTAATAATGGTATCACGCGTTACACCATCCAAAACCGTGCTGCGCACCGATGGTGTAACCAATTTGCCATTAATTACAAAAAGTAAGTTGGCAGTTCCGGCTTCTTCAATAAACTCATGCGTTACTGAATCTGTCCAGATCAATTGATCATAACCTTCTTTTTTTGCTTGCTCGAAAGGATATAACGAACGCGCATAATTTCCAGCAGTTTTGGCAAAGCCTACACCACCTTCGTCTGCACGTGTAAATTCAGTTTCGATTTTAACTTTTAACGCGCTACTGTAATAAGGACCAGTTGGGGTGGTTAACAAAGCAAATTTATAGGTATCAGATGCCTTAACACCCAAGTAAGGGTCCATTGCAAACATTACCGGACGGATGTATAAAGCATAATCTTCTTGATTAGGCACCCACTTCTCATCAATATTGATTAATGCGGCCAAACCCTGCATAAAAATTTCTTCAGGAATACCCGGCATCGACATTCTTGCCGCCGATTTGTTAAAACGTTCGAAGTTTTTATCGGCACGGAATACACTTATTTTACCATCTGGTTGACGGTAAGCCTTTAATCCTTCAAAAATTGCCTGTCCATAATGAAGCGCAGAAATTGCTGGGCTCATCGGAATTGGGCCATATGGAAGAATCTGTAAGTTTTTCCATTCGCCATCTTCATAGTCGGCAGTAAACATGTGATCGGTAAAAACCTTACCGAACGGTAATTGCGAAAAATCAGTAACAGCCAAACGTGTTTGGTCTGCTTTGGTAATTTTTATATCTAATGTCTCGGTCATTGTATTTGAATTTTGAATGGGTGAACGATCGAATGATTGCGTGTTTTACCCGCTCATTCGCTAATTCAATAATTCACTCATCCTGTCATTAATTATTTCGCGCAAATTAAGAAAAAACAGGCTTTTTTAATAGCTTTTTGCAATATTAATCTTTGTTTTTGAGTGTTTTAAGTACACTAAGCACCCAGCCTTTACCCCACTCTTCCATTTGCTCACTGGTCCATAAGAACGGATAAAAGATTCTCTTCTGAAAACGCGGAGGCAGATACTTTTGCCAGTTGGTTCCACCTGTTGCAGCAATATCAACCGGATCTTTCTCTAAATAACGTACAGCCGATTTGTAGTGCGATAAAGGCCATTCGACATTTACATACAAATCCAGTTTGCGCAATTCCTCTGCAAGGGCAGAAACATCGGCTCCATTCGTTTGCAATTGATGGTATAAAGCTGAAAAATTGGTTAAAGTGCGATCTTTGGCCAGCTGTAGAAACTGAGCGGCATACTTTTTAATAAATTGCTTTAAGGTTAATGTTTGTTTACCCGAAGCCAGTTCGGTTGCACCGAATTTCCAGTAAATATTTTCGAATTGTTCTTCTATAGTTGCATTACTTAACTCTTCACGTCTGCTTTTATCTACCAATCGGATAAAATCTGTAGCACAGATCTCGATCATCCGGTACTGGCCCGATTGGAATCCACTGGCAGGCAATAACGACATGCGGAATTTCAGGAACTGCTCTTTCTCCATACCATCAACCATCACTTCGAAAGAAGTAGTTAAGGCATTGAAATAAGCGTTGATCCGTTTTACGCGTGCAGTAAAAAATTCGACAGTTAAATTTTCATGCTCAGCAATCTGCCTGCATTCGTGCAGTGCAAGCTTAAAATAAAGTTCCGTGATCTGGTGGTACATGATGAAAATCTCTTCATCCGGAATTGGTGTTTTAGGATTCTGTAAGCTCAGCAAAGTATCCAAATGAATGTAGTCCCAATAGGTTAAGAAATCGGCATACAAAAGTCCATCAAGATACGATGCCATATCTTGCCCCATTGCCGTATACTTTTCCTGCAGTTGATGTAGTTTGTCTTTTATTTCGGGTGTAAAATCCATGGTTTAAAGTTAGCTGCACAAAGGTGATAAAGATTTTGCAACAAATAACTAAATTTTATACATTTGGGACAATGGCGATGGAGTACCGCCAAAACCGCCCAAACAGGCTGATGACTCCTACGATTTTTATTTAAAATTGAATTCAAATGCCTGTTAAAAAACTAACAGAAGGATTTCTTCTGTCTATTAAACATTTTATTGAACTCGACTTCGGATTACTCTTCATTAGCACTTTAAAGTGGTTATTGATTTCTGCAATATTGGGTGGGATTATTGGCTCTGCCTCTGCCCTGTTTTTAGAAACTTTAAACTGGGCAACCAGTTACCGTGAACAACACCTTTGGATTATTGGATTTTTACCAATCGCTGGTATACTCATTGGCCTGGCATACCATTATTGGGGTGCAGCCGTTGTAAAGGGTAACAACCTCTTAATTGAAGAATTACAATCGCCCAAAAATGTGATTCCGCTGATCATGGCGCCACTCATTTTTGCAGGCACGATTATTACCCACTTATTTGGCGGATCGGCTGGAAGAGAGGGTACAGCTGTGCAAATTGGAGGAGCCTTTGCCGACCAGTTTACGAAACTGTTTAAACTTAAAGCCAGAGATCGAAAAGTGATCCTCATCTGCGGGATCGGTGCTGGTTTTGCGGCTGTTTTCGGAACGCCTTTAGCAGGTGCCGTATTCGGATTGGAGGTTTTCGTTATTGGAAGTTTAACCTACAGTTCAATCCTTCCTTCATTTATTACCGCAGTTATTGCCGATTATGCCTGCAAGGCCTGGGGTGTTGGCCATACCCATTATTCCATTTCTCTGGTACCGGAAATGAATTCGATAAATTTACTGTTATCCTTAGGTGCCGGAATATTGTTTGGACTGGTGGCGAGATCTTTTTCGGCCTTAAACCATGGCTTATCAAGTCTTTTCAGTAAAATTAAATACCCACCATTAAGGCCATTTATTGGTGGATTAGTTTTAATAGGCATTATTTACCTGATCGGGAATACACGATATATCGGTCTGGGTATTCCGGTTATTTCAGCATCCTTTGTTCAACAAGAAGCCTACTATACATTTGCGATCAAATTATTTTTAACTGCATTTACCTTGAGTGCAGGCTTTAAGGGTGGCGAGGTTACTCCACTTTTCTTTATTGGGGCTACACTCGGTAGTTTTTTGAGTTTCTTTATCCCCTTACCTCTTGGCCTGCTGGCAGGAATGGGCTTTGTAGCTGTTTTCGCAGGGGCTGCAAACACCCCTTTAGCTTGTATTTTTATGGGTGTAGAGCTATTTGGTACCTCATCTGGAATTTATATCGCCTTAGCCTGTGTTACTGCTTACTTATTTTCAGGCCATACAGGAATTTATCGGTCGCAAACGATAGGTGCCCCCAAACATTTGCTATTGAAGCGGCATCAGTTTTTGAGGTAAGGAACTTTGACAACCTTCTCAGCAAAATGCCCGAAGGTTGTCAAAGTTTATCGAATTGGTTTTGATACCCTTCGAGTGCTATGCAAAAGAAGGTTGTCAAAGCTCATCAAACAATATAACCTCATGGATATCGGAGTGAAATTTTAAATATTCTGCTTTCCCGCCAAACCAGTCCAATACTTCTTGTTTCTTTAGTTTGGTATCGGTTTCCAGTAAAATCCGATTATATGAACTCCATTTCCACTCTCTGAAATCATAAATAAGGTTATGTTTTTGAGGATTTGCATGAATATAATAAATGAGTCTGCTTAAATAGAACTCATCATTTATCTTGGCGCGCTTAAATGGTGTCTGAAATAATGTGCCTATTCTTTTATGCTGAATATTAAATGCTAGCGCATAGGATTGAAAAAATATTCTGAATTGCTTGCTCAAAATATCATGAATGGATAAATTATTGGCATTCGGATCTTTTAAATCTTCTTTAACACGAATTAGTAAATGAAAATGATTTCCTAATAAACAATATGCATATACATCTAAAACACCAGAAAGGTGTTGGTCAAATTTCTTGAGAAAAAACTTATAATTAGCATCCGACTTGAAAAGTGGTTGACTATCGATAGATCGGTTATAAATATGATAGAATTTTCCTTCTTCAAATTTAGTATAGTAATGTTCGGTTTTTGCCATAAGAATATTGCATAAGCCAATATACCGAAAAAACAGAAACCTTTACAGAAATAGCTTTGACAAGCTTTTCGTAAAACGCATATAAAGGTTGTCAAAGCCTTCGATCGACTACTATTAAACAACACCCTAACTTTATTGCATGCCCGATCTCTTTAAGCGATTTAACAGTTGCTTATACAATATACCGAAAGACAGAAATCTTTATAGAATAGCTTTGACAACCTAATGAACATATAGCCTATTAAGGTTGTCAAAGCGTTCTATAAGCATGACGATACTGATTAATACAATACCCTAAACTTTATCGTTTGCTCGATCTTTTTTAATGATTTAAACAATTGTTTATCATACTGTGCATTGATATCGGTAATGGCATAGCCAATCTCAGGATTGGTCATTAAAAACTGGCTCACAATATTGATATCGTGTTTGGCAAAAACAGTATTGATTTTCGCCATGATACCCGGAACGTTTTTGTGAATGTGAATCAAGCGGTGGGATTTATCAATTTTTGGCAGTTGTAAATTAGGGAAATTGCTGCTCAGATAAGTTGCCCCGGTATTCATAAAATCTGCAACCCGTTTTGGAATAAAATCGATATTACGCGGATTGTTTTTCGGATCATCAAAAACCACAATACCTAGTTTGGTGCAAAGATTAAGATCTACCTTATTCTTGGCATTTCCCAAATATCCGATGGTTTTAAGTTTAGCAGCATTTTTTAACTGTTCTGCATTTATTTTTTCACCATCACCTAAAAGAATAATTCCCACATCCTTTACATATTTATCTTCAAAAGAAGTTTTATGCCTGATCGATAAACCATCATTTTTAAGGATGGAAATCGTTAAGGGATCAACTTCACCAATTACCAGGCAAAGGATTCTGTTTTTAGGATAAGAAATTGCACGCGGCAGATCGTTTACATACAAAAACTCGTCGAAGCTTGGGGTTACATGGTCAGCTTTCGAAACAATGCTTTCGCGCGCTATATTCTCGGTAAATGCAAAAAACTTATTGATGATACCGCTTTCGCGCAACTGGAAATCAGAATATCCATCACCAATACCGAATAGTTCGCCTTCGAGCTTTAAATGCTGAAGCAATTTTACTTTACCACCTTCTTCACTTAAAGGATTGGCATGGTCGTAATCTATAATTTTACCATCGCCTGTGGTTACAAAGGTATTGGCATAAATATTTTCCTTTTTAATGTGGTACTGGCTTACTACAGGGGTAATAAACTCTTTAAATCCTCCAGATACAATTAAAACTTCATCGGCATGTTTCTTAAAAAAATCGGCATTACGTGAAAAAGAAGTTGATACTTTCTTTTTTAAATGTTTGATGAGTTGTTTTAAATGATCTTCATTTGCTTCAAGTAGTTTAACACGTTGAGCTAAACTTTCGGAAAAGGAGAGTTTTCCTTCCATGGCAAAATTGGTATAATCTTCAATTTTTTGGAAAATCGCCTCTTTATCTGGGTGGTTCTTCAGCGAAATTCGGGCAAGTTCATCAAGTGCTTCTACCTGTGTAAAGGTACTATCAAAATCGATGATGTAATAAGCTTTCTGTTTGGGCATTATCTTAAATGTTGGGTAATTTCTTTTATGCTTTTGGCAACTGGCTTAAAGGTAATACCTGTTTCCGTTTTTATTTTATTGTTATTGTAATAACTTAAGGTTAAACTGCTCTTTGCAGCATCTTTAGTGATGGAAGGCTGTTTACCAGTGAATATGGATGCAAATTTTAGCGCTCTCCAGGCTATTCCGAGCATCCATGGTTTTGCTTCTCTTTTTGGTGCTTTAACGGCAAAACCCTGTGCAATTTCGCTGAACAGATCTTTATAATGATAATCATCGGCAGAAATAATATATCGTTCTCCCGAAACTTCCGCATCCATTAACAGGATCATCGCTTTGGCTACATCTTCAACATCTACAAAACCCGAAGCACCGTCGGTATAAAAGGGGAAACCACCTTTTACCAATTTAAAAATTGCTCCACTTCCTTCAAAGCCCGCATTTTTACCGATAATTACCGATGGGTTAACAATAATAGCCTCTAAACCTTCAGTAATGCCCCGCCAAACTTCCATCTCACCCTCGTATTTCGATAAACCATAGGCGTGTGCTTTGGCATCATATTCCCAAAAGTCTTTTTCAGTAATTTTATTGCCCTTTTTAGCATTTCCTAACGCAGCAACTGAGCTTACATGCAATAAACGGCAGTTATTTTCGGCACAAAGATTTACAATGTTCGAGGTTCCTTCTATGTTTACGTGAAAAAGTTGTTTTTTATCTTTTGGGTTAAAGGATACAAAAGCTGCGCAATGATAAACTTTGGTAATCCCGATAAAGGCATCTTCCAATGCAGAAGGTTCGTTTATATCAGCCTCAAACCATTCGATAAGTGGGATATTTTGGATTAGCAAAGGGATTTTAGATTGCTCCCGCCTCAAGGCCCGAACAGCTAAGCCCCTATCGGTTAACTGCTTAATTAATTCAGATCCTAAAAATCCAGTTCCTCCGGTTACCAGTATCATTTTATTTTTTTCGAGCTATATGTGGAAATACGCATTCAAAAATAGATATTTGAGCCGAGAGTTTTAAATATATGTCATTAACGGATTTCTTTTCCCCTATAAACCCCGATAGTTTTACACCCAAACAAGGATTTTTTACAAGTCAGCTGGGGTTAAAAGCGCAGATTTACACCGAATCATTCCCCGATTTTGAGGAGCATACCTACGATTTGGCCATTTTTGGGGTACTTGATGGAAGAGGCGCCGTTAATAATGAAGGTTCTGCCCTGGCACCAGATTATTTTAGAGAGAAATTTTATAAACTCAACGAGGGTGCTTTTAATAGCAGAATTGTAGATTTAGGCAATATTAAACACGGCGCAACCATTGCCGATACTTACATTGCCATCAAGATGGTGGTTTCGGAACTGATTAAAAAGGACATTATTCCGATCATTATTGGTGGCGGACAAGACTTAACTTATGGCCAATACCTGGGTTATGAAGATTTAGAGCAAAAAGTAGATCTGGTAGTTATAGATAACCAATTTGACATTGGCGATGACGACAATGAAGGAATTGCTACCCGATCGGACTGTTACCTGAACAAAATTTTCCTGCACCAGCCCAATTACCTTTTTAATTTTAGCAATGTGGGTTATCAAACTTATTTTGTAAACCAAGAGAGTTTGAGCGTAATGGATAAATTGTATTTTGATGTACACCGTTTGGGCGAGTTTGCCCAGGATATTACCTTAACCGAGCCCATTATCCGCAATGCAAACATGATTAGCTTTGATATAGGCGCTATCCGTTCTGCAGATGCTGCAGCAAATGCGAATACCACGCCAAATGGTTTTGATGGCGAAGAGGCATGTCGTATTGCCCGTTATGCTGGTATGAATGATAAGTTAACCTCAATTGGTTTTTACGAGTTTAATCCGGCATATGACAATAACGGACAAACTGCTTTCTTACTTGCTCAAATGGTTTGGTATTTTGTGGATGGATTTTACGCCCGTAAAAAGGATTTCCCACTTACTCCGAAATCACAATTTATGATCTATAGAACCAGTTTAAAAGATGGTTCGGGAGAGATGATGTTTGTGAAAAGCAAAAAATCAGACCGCTGGTGGATGCAGGTCCCTTACCCTTCGGGACAATCTAAAAACGAGCGTTACCATCTGGTGCCTTGCAGATATGATGATTACCAGACTGCTGTTAATGGTGAAATGCCCGATTTATGGTGGAGAACCTACCAAAAGTTAAATTAAAAAACTGCGCCAATAAATAGCATTATAATTTTACACAGGTATTTACGTTTTAGCGGTACAGATTTCTATATTTGGATGGAATTAAACTAACCTCATGAAACCATCATGATTTTCAAAATCACAAAGTAAAATCAATAAATCATGATAGCTTTATCACCAATGAAAAATATTATACAGATGAAAAAAATATTATTATCTGCAATGGCATTATTGCCCCTTGCAGCTTTGGCACAGAAGCCATTTACTGTTACAGGTTATATTAAAGGCCTGAAAGATGGCGATAAGATATACTTGATTTACCGTGCAGACGATAAATCAGTAACAGATTCAGTAACTGTTGACAAAGGTACTTTTATATTTAGAGGTACTTTAGTGGATCCAGCTGCCGGAAACCTATTTCTTAACAAAAACCCCTACGTTAACCGTCCGGCAAAAGGCGAGGTACTTGATTATACCTCCCTTTTTCTTGAATCTGCTGACATCAAGATAATCGGTACCGATTCGATCAAAACTGCAGCTATTACTGGTTCGGTAATTAATGATGACAATAAAAAATTAAAAGCATTAACTAAGCCTGTTGATGATGAAATTAACTCGATAAACAGCGAATATGCTAAGCTAACTCCTGAGCAGCAAAAAGACCCTAAATTAAGGGAAGCAGCCATGGAGCGTTACAATAAAGCTACCGAAGCCTTAACCCCAATTTTATTAACTTACGCTGGTAACAACCCTAAATCGTATATCAGCTTAACAGCGCTTAGCCAATTGGCTGCAGATCCTGATCAGGCAACAGCAGCAGAAAAAGCTTTTGTTACATTATCGCCAGAATTGAAGGCAACTACAACAGGTAAAAAAATTGCTCAAATATTCGATGCTGGAAGAAAGACCGCTGTAGGTGCCATGGCTATGGACTTTACACAAGTTGATACCGCAGGTAAACCTGTTAAATTATCCGATTTTAAAGGTAAATATGTACTGGTAGATTTTTGGGCTTCATGGTGTGGCCCATGCCGTCAGGAAAACCCAAATGTGGTAACAGCTTACAACAAATTTAAAGATAAAGGCTTTACTGTTTTAGGCGTTTCTTTAGATGGAGGAAATACCAGAACAACTAAAGCAGCCTGGCAAAAAGCCATTGAGGCCGACAAGTTAACATGGACACATGTATCAGACTTAAAAGGCTGGAGCAATGAAGTGGCTCAAATGTATGGTATTCAATCTATTCCAGCTAATTTCTTAATTGACCCAACAGGCAAAATTATTGCAAAAGGTTTAAGAGAACAAGCTTTACAAGATAAACTTCAGGAATTATTGGGAAGTAAATCGAAATAAAAAACATGTAAACAAAGAAAGCCCCAATCGAAATTGGGGCTTTCTTTGTTTACACGAAAACGTATTATGCAGATTTTAAGAAATCCAATACATTAATAAAGTAATTTTCAAGTCCTTCGTAAGGATCTTCTCCTGGAATCCAAGATGCAAATTTCCAGTATTCCCAATCCGCATTTTCGATTATGGGTGGGATTAGAAGAAAATATTGCTCTTCTCCTAAGCCAGCAACAATAATGCTTCTGGCCAGTTTAACTGCTACCTCAAGCAACTCATCATTTTCTGTCCAAATCTCAATCAGCTGTGGATCAACATCTTTTAGAAATGCTACATCACTTATTCTGGAAAACGATGGATCAACGTGTTCATTTGGCGTAGTAAATCCATTTGTAATCAATAGAAATTCTTTATAATCCGTTGGAAGCGTTACGCCCAATCTTACTTCAGCTTCTTGTATTTCGGCTAAGGTGGCAGGTTGATTACCTAGCCATTTTGTTTCGGTCTGCTCGGTTGTAAAACTAAACTCTCCTTGTTTAATTGCGGTTTCGGAAATCTTCTTAAGTATTTTTTTCAACTTATATTCTTTTAAATTAAGTCAAAACCGATATCTTCTCTGAAATATTTGCCATCGAAATAAATTCTACCAGCATCAGCAGTTGCCGATTGTAAAGCGGTAAACAAATCTTTTTGCAAACTGGTAATCGCAATTACCCTTCCTCCATTAGTTTTTACCACATCATTTTCTAACAATGTTCCGGCATGGAATGCATTAGAATGGCGCAAGTTTTCAATTCCGGTAATGGCTTTACCCTTCAGGTAATCGCCAGGGTAACCACCTGCCACAATCATTACAGTAGCAGCTGTTTGCTCAGAAATAACCAAACTCACCTGGTTTAGTTGTTTGTTGGCCGTAGCTAAAAACAGTTCTACCAAATCGTTTTCAACTCTAGGGATTACACTTTCTGTTTCAGGATCGCCCATACGCGCATTGTACTCAATTACAAATGGCTCTTCTCCTACTTTTATCAGTCCGAAGAAGATGAAACCGGTATAATCGATATTATCTTTCTTTAAACCATCAACCGTTGGCTTAATAATCCGCTCTTCTACTTTAGCCAAAAATTCTGGTGTGGCAAAAGGGACGGGCGAAACTGAGCCCATACCACCAGTATTTAAACCGGTATCGCCCTGGCCAATCCGTTTATAATCTTTAGCCGAAGGCAACGTGATGTAATTTTCACCATCAGTTAAAATAAATACCGAAAGTTCTATCCCGCTTAAAAATTCTTCAATTACTACGGTTGCTCCGGCTACACCAAATTTACCGCCAAGCATCAGTTTTAATTCTTCCTGAGCCTCAATGGTTTCGGTACAGATTAACACACCTTTACCTGCTGCCAAACCATCGGCCTTTAAAACAACCGGTAAAGCATGGTTTTGCAGATAAGCCAAGCCATCTTCTAAAGTTTCGGGCGTGAAAGATTTTGAAGCCGCGGTAGGAATACCGTGACGCTCCATAAACTGTTTAGAGAAATCTTTACTTCCTTCCAAAATAGCACCTTCTTTTTTAGGTCCGATAACCGGAATGTGTGCAATGGCTTTGTCTGCAAGGAAAAAATCGTGAATACCATTTACCAAAGGTTCTTCCGGGCCTACTACAACGAGTTCGATGTTTTCGGTAAGCACTACTTTTTTAATGGCATCAAAATCGTTTACATTGATGTTGATGTTTGTACCGTAAGCTCCCGTACCACCGTTACCTGGAGCAATAATTAGTTTATCGCAGTGCGAAGACTGGCTCATTTTCCAAGCGAATGCGCTTTCTCTGCCGCCTGACCCTAAAAGTAAGATATTCATATCGGCAAAGATAATATTTTACCATCAAGTAGCCCAGTATGAAGTAGTAAGACTTTATGATAAAGCACTTTTGCGTTAAACAGCTCCGTATTTAAAAAATATAAAGAGAAATACAGAGCTAAAATATGCCCAAAAAATAGAAAACATGGCATGGACGGTGGTTTCGAATAACTTACCTTTCCACAAATCCTTAGCGTAAACAAAAAACTGAATAAAGAATCTTGTCGTCCAAAACAGACCAAAACCGAGCGATATTTTTCGCCCAAGATCGGTTTGTATTAATTCGTTTGACGAGGTTAAACAGAGTAAGCCCATTAGAAATACGGTAAGCGCAATAAAAAACGTATGTACCAGCATCATTTGTCTGTTTATTAAACTCAGCGATTTAAGTTCACTTTCCCAATTAAAGTATCTTGGAAAAATAATGTGAATAAGTGCCAATGCGACCAGAAGAGCACCAACTATTAACAAGTGTATTTGCATTTAACTAGGGGCAACAATTAAAAATAGACATAAATGGTGTGAATTTCGTTTCAGAAAAAGAAGAAAAACCTGCAGCTTTAAATGCTCTTCGCCAAACTCCCCGTGAGAAAAAATGCGTAAAACCAATAGAGAAAGCCATAAAATTGGGTAAATCGCGTAAATGCTCTACCATAATTACCTGTCCTGTTGGTTTACATAACCTATAACATTCCTTTAAGAAAACGATCTTCTCTTGTTGCGATCTTATTTCATGTGCGGCCGACAAAAGGAATATCATATCAACGGACTTATCGGCTAAAGGAATAAAATCTGTATTTATTTGCGCTGTATCAGGAAACATTAAACTTACTTTTCTTGCCCTGACTATAGCCTGCTCTGTATGCTTCGCAGGATTATAAAAATCGAAGGCCTTTAAAGTTGCTTGCGGAAAATGACTTTTAAGAATGAAGCTTGTTTCATCAAAACCCGCATTAATATTTAAGATTAAATCTGGGTTGGAATTAGAAATACTAGCTTTTTTTAGCCAATCGAAATGATAATACCCAGAAAAGTCGTAAACATATGCAGAAACTATTAAGGGCATTAAAAGACCATAAAGAAAAGCTAAAGCGGTTAACCAAAATAGGGCAATAGGCCATGGCATTACCATTTGACTAATTATCACTAACAATAAAGCACTAAGACCAAATATGTAAAAATGCCTGTTAAAGCTTAAAATGTTTAACACACCCTGAAATTTTCTTCTTTTTACTTCCATTTTTCAATTTTTCCTCTTTTCCAATAATAAGGGATGTTTTGAATATCAAAGGCATTTGCTAAAATCAGTCCATTTAGATTCAATGAATTTAAAAATCCAAAGTTATAACTGGCAATTTTTATTGGCGTTGGCTGCCAGTTTTGCCTAACCCCCTCTATAATTAAAACTTCTTTGTTTTTTTCGTTGTACGTAAATGTAAAGGGTAAAGGCCCGGCAAATCTTCTGGCTTCTTTCCAATCGGCAAATGGCGAATGTTCGGGCAATGGAACTTCCTGATCTATTTTATCGATTACGATTTTAAAATCAGAATTGGTTGAAGTAATTTCCTTTTTATTTCCGTTGTCAATTAGCGATATATCTGTTGTGGTATAATTGTAATGGGTAAAAATATTGCCCATAAATTCCATTTTCTTTTTATTTGTTTCTGATTTTAAAATATACAGCCCGCGAAGGCTTTTCCCTGCTTTGTTCGTATAACGCACAAATACGCGATAACCAATAAGAAAAAAATCGTTACCCATAAATTTAGGAAAGCCTTTTGGTCGCAAATTTTTCGTTTGAACCATCGCGATAGCAATGAAAGCCCATTCATTTTTAAAGGTATCAAGGGATAAGCACGCTGGAATAAGGTGTTCTAATTCTGTTTTTGGAACAGAAAACGTTAATACGAGTGAGTTTTCAAAAAATGCATCGACTGCAAATGGGTGGTTTTTCAGAAATGAGAACATGATGCCTGTTGCGTTGTTTTTTTGTTAAAATAAAACCCATTGATAAACACAACTATAATAAATATAAATGCAAAGAGCGAATTGAATTTCCCCCAAAGCAATAGATCTGGTACAAGTATAAATTCTATGGTATTCATTGTAGCAACTATTACAATCTGAACAACAGCATTTAGCTTAGTTTTGAAACTACTCAAAATCCAGATTGCCATCACAATCTCTGATATTCCGATAAAAACGGTAAAGTAATGGCTATGGGTGGGCGTTAAAATTCTGGCAACGATCTGTTCGTGGCGAGGTACAAGACCTAACAATTTGCAAAACAATCCGTTTGCAAGCCAAACCAATGCAATAAACCAGGTAAGTATTCTTTGTGGCAATACTTGATTGTTGCGATTGATCACATTTACCATATCGCTTTATTTCGCGCTTCTTGTCATTTGTTCGAGCATATCCCACATTTCGTTCGGGATTGCTTCCAAGCCATTCATCTGGCCTGCTCCCTGCAACCATTCGCCTCCATCAATGGTAATTACTTCGCCATTAATGTATCCGGAGAAATCGCTCACCAGAAATGCAGCTAAATTGGCGAGTTCCTGATGATCGCCAACTCTTTTCAAAGGTACACGGTTTTTGAAATCGAATTTTTTGGCTAAATCGCCGGGCAATAAACGCTCCCATGCACCCTTGGTTGGGAATGGACCAGGGGCAATCGCATTGGTACGGATACCGTATTTACCCCACTCAACGGCCAAAGACCTTGTAAGTGCTAAAACGCCGCCTTTTGCACAGGCCGAAGGCACAACATAAGCTGAGCCTGTAAAAGCGTAAGTGGTAATTATATTTAAAACTGTTGCCGCTTGTTTTTCCTTAATCCAGTGTTTGCCAAAGGTAAGTGTGCAGTTAACTGTCCCTTTTAAAACAATATCGATAATGGATGAAAATGCATTGGCTGATAACCGTTCGGTTGGCGAGATGAAATTACCCGCAGCGTTGTTTAATAATACATCAACTGAACCAAATCTTTCTAAAGTTTTGGCCAATACGTTTTCCACCTGTGCTACTTCTCTAACATCACAGGCAACTGCCAATACTTTGCCGCCTGTTTTTTCTTCCATTTCATCGGCAGTTTTTTGCAATACATCCTGTTTTCTGCTTGTGATTACGAGGTTGGCTCCTAATTTCAAGAAATATACGCCCATTGCTTTCCCCAAACCCGTTCCACCGCCTGTAATCACAATGGTTTTTCCTTTTAAAGCGTCTTCTCTGAGCATTGGTGCATTATAACTGAACATAGTATATTGGTTAACTGGTTAATTGTTGTAATTGGCTAACTGTAGCATTGGTTAATTCCTAGCTGAAAACCAACAACTGCAAACTGATTACTTTCTCTGCAGGTTAGCTAAAATTGTTTTTAAAATATGACGTGTTGCGGGCGACCACCATTGTGCTAACATTTTTTCTAAAGTAGCCGATTGATCTGCAGTTACAGCAGCAATTAATTCCTCACGGATACTTAACTTACTTTGCGACCAGGTATTGCTTTCGAGCTCCATATATTTCTTAATCTTGCGCTCGGCAGCAGTTAACAAACTTTCATTTCTCACCAATTCATCAACCAAACCAACTTTTAAAGCTTCTTCGGGGCTGTAAAGTTTACCAGAAAGCAAACTACGGCTGGCTTCGGCTTTTCCTATCCAAAACGCATACAATTGAAAAATACTATTCGGCACAATAATGCCTACCGGCACCTCATTAAGGCCAATAATGTACGGTCCTTCGGCCATTACCCGGTAATCGCAGGCTAATGCCATTACGCATCCGCCAGCTGGGCTATGGCCACTAATTGCCGCCACCATTGGTTTTTTAAACGAAACCATATTGGCCGTAAAACCCAAAAATAGCTGCCAGAAAGATTTAGCCTCTTCTTCGTTATAGTTATAAAGTTCTACCAAATCCAATCCCGCAGAAAAGAAAGGTGCTGTTCCGGTTAAAATTACACCGCCAATGTTGTCATCTGCGGTAATATTTTTAAGCATATCGCCCAACTCGGTAATCAACTCACGGTTTAAGGCATTCGATTTTCCCCTATCTAACGTGATGGTTGCCAGGCGATCTTTAACACTTACTTTTATTGTATTCATATTTTAAATAGTATCAAGATTTAAGAATCTAGTATCAAGACAAATATATCACAGTATAAACTATGCATGCATACTAATTCAAATTTATCTATTTTTCTCTATTTAACATCATAAGTGTAAACTTTTCTTGACAAATGCCCTAAAGCATCTATTCCTTCTATTACTACGCGGTAGGTTCCAGGCTCGTCTGCATTATAAAATTCGAATTTTGCCTTTCCGTCTTTATCTGTAACAACCTGTGGATCCCAATAAATGGTTGTTCTTAAATCGGTCCTGCTACTTGAACTTGCTGCATCGTATTTTGGCGAATAAAATTCTCTTGAAACCGTAAATCCTTTTGGATTAAACGTTACAATTCCTGGCGCATACCGGTTGGTGCTTCTTCCCCCATCGCCACGTTTAGTAGTGATAATAATTACACCACCTCCTCCTTGCGAGCCGTAAATGGCTGTATTACCGATACTTTTTAAAAGCTCAATAGATTCTACATCGCTTGGAACAACATTATCCAAAAAATCGGCTTCCATTTGCATACCATCAACAATAATATTAATAGGTTGATTTTGACTACGCATTAGATATGGCACATTGCCTCTAAATATTACCCCGGGCAATCTGCCCTGTAAACATTGCGATAAGGTTACACAGGTAGATAACTGATCGGCTGTCATCACGAAATCGGCTCTTCCGGCACCATTTAGGTTGGATGAATTTTTCGCAGGGTTTTTCTTTTCAGTAATGGTTACTTCTTCGAGTTTAATGGTCCGCTCCAGCAAGCCTAAACGGGTCATCTCATTAAAATAGTTATCGCTTTCTTTGATATACTTCATCAAAGTATTATTCACATTGATATCAATATCGGCTCCATTTTTGTTCTTGGTTACAATCTGCCCGGGAACGATGTCGAGATTAATATCTACAAACTTCCTTTCTGTTTTAGTTCTAGCCTGAACAACAAATTTTGTACTGTCGCCAAAACTCAAATTATCGAAAACAAATTTTCCTTCGGCATTGGTTACCGTATCCAAAATATACACCGTTCCTTTTGTAGCCATTAGCATTACCTTACCACCAGGTACAGGTTTATTACCCTTCATTACCGTTCCGCTAATGGTAATAGACTGCTCGGGTTTATAGGTAATATTCGGACCAACACCATTGATTATATTTTTCCAAAGAAATCTTCTCCAGCCCTGGGTAAGCATTAAGTTATCAAGTTCCTTTTGTGTTTGAAGATCGTCCTTTAAAAAATAGTGGTTGGGTTTCTCTACATAGCCGCTCAGGTCAGAGGTAAGTAACAACGAGGTGAGGATATTCGACTCATTATTTTCATCAGGTGTTACTTTTGCTGTGTTGGTTACAGCAACCGAAAAACTACCTAAAACGGGTTTATTATCATTAGTGGCATCGAAAGTAAAGGCTGCCTTTCCTCTTTTTGAACTGGAAACTCCTGATGTATTAATCGATACGTCAATTAATTCGGCCTTGTTGTTAATAAAAGCCAATCGCTCTGCCAAAGGTTGATTGCTGCTTGAAAATAAAGTAAACTGCACAATACCGGTTGGCAGGTTCTTTTTTGGAATATTGGCCACCAGCACCTGTTTATCCATTTTAGCTTTCGAGCCATAATATACATTGCCACCATGCTGTGCAACAACTTTTAGTTCATCGCCATTCACAAGATCGGCACTGGCCATAATTTTAACCACCACTTTACCTGTATCTAAAGCATTTACAGAAAGTGCATAACCACTTTTAACGGCTACAGGTAATTTCAACGTTTTTTCTGATCCATCCTTAAATTTAACCTTGGCCGAATATGACTTACCAGCCTGATTGTTAAACACAAAGTTACCCATACCTAAATAATTGGTGGCAAAACTGGTTATTTCATTTCCCCCTTCGTCTACTACAGTTCCTTCCACATCTTCGCCGTGGCCATCGGCATTAACCGCTTTAATGGCAACTTTTTGCGGCAATTCTTCAACAAGCGTTCCCCCCTCTGGCATAAACTGTACATCAACATTGGTAGATGTGGAAGTGATCGGGATAGATTTGATTACTTTTTGTTTATTATCCAACACGATGGTCGCAATAATCTTCCCTGATTTATTTTGGAACGACTGATTGTTTGTGAAGCTAATTACCGCATCACCCGTTAAACTTGTTTTAACTTTACCCTTTGTAACAGTACGATAATCTAACTGAACTTCATAACTTACCTCATTTTCACTATAGGCGACACCATTTTTATCTTCAAAATGAACTGTTGCCGTTACTTTATCCGCATTGTTCTCTTTGGTAAAACTGTAAGAAGTTTTTGTAAAAACTTTGTTAGCCCAGCTATTTCCAATCTTAATTGTCTTATCGTAAAAAAAATCGGTACCAAAATTCCTCATATAGTTGGTATAGGCCCTAATTCTATAATTGCCCTCGCCAAGTGAATCTGTTAGCTTAAAATCGCCCCAGGTAATTCCTCCCATAATAGGTAACTTAACCAGTTTTTTAAGCGAATCTTTTTCGTTGATCAACTCTACATACAGGATCTTACTGATGCCTGAAGGTGCAGAGGTCTTGGTATTTACAACATAGGCTTTGAACCAAATATCATCGCCAATGGCATAATAAGGCTTATCTAAGTGAAGGTGAACTTTTTCTTGTGGATATTTACTGGTGTAGTCTTCGAGTTTTTGTAAGAGCTGGCTAAATGGATCATCATCCATTTTAAATGCGGCAAAAACAATAAGTAAAGATAGAAAACTGATTGCGAGAGTAATTTTGAGTTTCATGTGGTTGGGTAACAAATAAATATGTGTCAAGGTACAAAACCTAAGGCATATTTTCATGAAGATACCATGAAATTTAGTTTGACTTCTAAGTTTTTAGTTGATATTTATAGAAACATATTAATCAATACAGACAGCCAAAGTACTGCCCGCTCATTTCCATAAGAGAATATACTTGCATGCTAAGTGATTTGGAAATGAGGGGTTCGGAGCGTTTGGCAACCACAGGTCCACTCATACGCTTTATCCCGATGGAAAAATCGGGATGTTCGCTTTAATCGGGTTTAGGAACAATGTTTAGTGCCAAGAGAACAAAACCGCCAGTCATAAACCCGACAGTAGTGGCGGCTCCCAATTTCAGCACCGGTTTATGTTATATTTGGTGTGCTTGCTTGTTTCATAGGTTTTCTATCGGGACTAAAGCGGCCACGTTACACTGGCTTTCATTTAAAAAACAAAAAACATTCTTTTTAGGCTCAGTGATTTGCAAATGGGTGGTCTAAAAGCAATCTGACAGTTAACCAATTAAGCAACTTGTTAAAACTTATTCTTCCACATCATGCTTTCTACCGGCCTGGTGGTTTTATTGTTGTACTTGGCATTACCTTTTGAATTGTACATCGTTTCGATCTTACCTTCAACAACAAAATAAATCAATTGGCCAATAGGCATTCCGGCATAAATTTTTACAGGTTGTGCTACTGATATTTCTAAGGTCCAGGTATTACAAAAACCAACATCACCTTTACCTGCAGTTGCATGAATATCGATACCTAAACGGCCGGTACTACTTTTACCTTCTAAAAAAGGTACATGCCCGTGTGTTTCGGTATATTCTAAAGTAACACCAAGATACAGCGTACCTGGGTGAAGGACATATCCATCTTTAGGAATTTCGAAATGTTCGATTTCATTGTGCGCCTTCGCATCAAGCACACGGCTTTTATAAGTAGCCAGGTATTTTCCTAAATGCACATCATACGAGTTGGTTCCTAAACATTCGCGTTTAAAAGGCTCAATGATGATTGTTCCCTTCTCAATTTCTTCTAATATCCTGCTATCAGATAATATCATTTTTATACGTATTTTTGGCCTAAATTATCATTTATTTAAGATAATTTTGCATGTAATCTCCAATTTAATCAATGCCAATAATTTACAATAAAAATATTGATCAGCATGCTGTTTTAGCAATTTGGAAAATTGAGGAAACAGAGGAAGAATTGTTGGCCGGACTGCAGCTTAAGCAGCATGAACATGATATTATTTCAACCTTAAACAGCGGCAAGCGGTTACTGCACTGGTTAAGTACAAGATTGCTATTGAGAACAATGCTTAATACAACTGAGTATATCGACTGTCAGTTTGATGAACATGGCAAACCCTATCTGGTTAATTTCGATTACCATATTTCGTTAAGCCATTCTTATGATTATGCTGCCGTAATGATTAGCAAAGATCATGCGGTAGGTGTTGATATCGAACTGATTAAGCACAAGATAAAAAGCATTAAACATAAGTTTTTAAGCGATGTAGAGCTTGCCCAGAAACAGATTGGAGATAATACGGATGGTTTGTATGTTGCGTGGTGTGCTAAAGAAGCTATTTACAAGTGGCATGGCAAAAAGGGTTTAGAATTTAAACAGCATATCCATATAAAGCCTTTTAAGCTAAAAAATGAAGGTTCTCTAAATGCATTGGTAGAACTGCCAACAGGAACAAGGGAGCTGACCGTTAATTATTTTAAAACAAAAGACAGTTACATGTTGGGCTACGTAGCCAGCAATTCTTAAAATAAATAAAGATGATCGAGACAGCGGAAAAAGCAATTGCAATAGATTTAAAGCCAACTATTTTTACAGACTGGGGCTTAACAGACTATCAGGAAGCCTGGGATAAACAGGAAGATTTGCTAAATAAAACGGTGGCCATTAAAACAGAAAACCGCGTAAACAACAGCAATAAGCCTACCCCGAACCATCTTGTATTTTGCGAGCACCCCCATGTTTACACTTTAGGTAAAAGCGGGCATCCCGAAAATTTATTATTGGATGAGCAGGGATTAAAAGATAAACAGGCAACCTACTATAAAATAAACCGGGGGGGTGATATTACCTATCATGGCCCTGGGCAGATAGTGGGCTACCCTATTCTTGACCTTGATAATTTCTTTACTGATATCCATCTATATTTACGCACACTGGAAGAAGCCGTTATCCTCACCTTAAAAGATTATGGGATAGAAGCGGGCCGTTATCCTGGTTTTACAGGGGTTTGGTTAGATGCCGATAACGAAAAGGCCCGTAAAATATGCGCGATGGGCGTTCGTTGCAGCCGTTGGGTTACCATGCATGGGTTTGCCTTTAATGTAAATGTAGATCTTGATTACTTTAAAAATATTGTGCCCTGCGGTATTGATGATAAGGCCGTAACTTCTTTAGCAAAAGAACTCGGTTTTAAACTTGATATGGAAGAGGTAAAAGGAAAATTAAAGAATCATATTGCCGGACTCTTTAAAATGAAGCTCGTTCAATGATCAGGCTTATCTTTATTTTAGCGCTAATTACCACACGTGTTTCTGCACAAAACCTGGATGGGATAATTAAATTTATAAAGGATAATCCTAAAAAAGCTTCGATTGTACTTATTGAGAACAGCAAGGAAGTACTCAATTTTAACGGCAATCAATTGATGCCATTGGCCAGTGCAGCCAAAACCATTATTGCCATCGAATTTTCCAATCAGGTTGCTGCCAAAAAAATTGACGCAAACCAAAGCATAGCAATAAGCGACCTAAGCAAATACTATATTCCTTTTACCGATGGTGGCGCCCATTCAGCATGGCTTAAATCTTTAAAAAAGACAAAGGCTGACAGTGTTTCTTTGCTAAAGATTGCTCAAGGCATGATTAGATTTAGCTCAAATGCCAATACTGAATATCTTGAGGATTTATTGGGCTTGGCAAACATTAGCCGGAACATCAGGACACTAAAACTTCAGCAGCATAGTCCCTACTATTACTTCACTGCAGGAGCATTAATGACTTGCCTCAAACCTGATAACCTCGATGAAAGTATGTGGGCAAAACAATTGGAGGCAATGTCAATGAATGAATATATAAAACGATGCGAAACCAATCACATCAAATTAAAAACAGATTCTACATTTATCAAAACTTTCAGCACCCTAAACTTGCCATTCTCAATACAAAAAATATGGTCTGATAGATTAGTCGCCTCAAATGCTACTGATTACGCAAGCATTATGCAGAAAATTAACAGTAGAAATTACTTTAAGCCCGAAATCCAAAAAATCATAGATCAGATTATGGAATGGCCGATGATATATCCAGGCAACCAAGCAGCATTTAAACATTTAGGGCAAAAAGGTGGCTCAACGGCGTTTATTTTAACAGATGCTTTTTATGCCACCGAAAAAAGGGGAACCAGTTTAGCCTGTGCGTTTTTCTTTAACAACCTTACTGAAAAAGAAAAACTGATGATTCAAAGCAATTTTGCAAATTTTGAGACAGGTATTATCACTGATGCCGCTTTTAGACAAAAACTCATTGCTGCCCTAAAATAAAACTAAACCGAGCGCTTATTCGTAGATTAAGTGATGAAGATTTTATTAAGTGCTATTTTATTTTCTTTCTTAACTTCGGGCTGCACAAAACAACAGCCCATGCCTATTGAACCAGTTATCGACCGAACAACAGCTTCACCAAATGGAGAAGGTAATTTTACATATCTGGCACTTGGCGATTCTTATACGATTGGCGAATCGGTTAAACAAGCCGAATCTTTTCCCTATCAGCTTCAAAGTTTATTAAAAGCTCAGGGCGGCAGTGTAGCAAATCCAAAAATTATTGCAGTTACCGGCTGGACTACCGATGAACTTCTGGCGGGTATAAAAAAGGAGAATCTAACAGGCACCTATAGTTTTGTTACGCTCTTAATTGGTGTAAACAATCAATATCGGGGTTATCCAATAAATACATACAAGAAGGAGTTCACAGAATTGTTACAAACGGCAATCGCTTTTGCGGGAGGTAACAAGAATAAGGTTTTTGTCGTTTCTATTCCAGATTGGGGCGCTACACCTTTTGGTAAAAACTCAGGACGAAACCCACTAACGATTGCTAATGAAATCGATAGCTTTAACGCTGCAAACCAAGAAATCACGCTTTCAGCTGGCGTAAACTATACCAACATTACCCCCTCATCTCGAAATGCAGCAACCGACCCGTCGTTAGTGGCAAGCGATGGATTGCACCCAAGTGCTAAAATGTACGCTGAATGGGCTAATGCTTTATTACCAAAAGTGGCTAATGTATTGAAATAATTAAACGCTTGTTTATGCTGTTTTTAAATTAAAAAATATATTTTAGTTCAACTATTTAAATTAATATACTTAAAAGTTGATACTATGGAAGATCAAAAACCTCAAGAACAAGCACCATTCGGCCAGCAACCGTTTGGACAAACGCCATTCGGAAATCAAGGCCCGGCACCAAAGAACTGGCTTGTAGAATCAATTCTGGTTACATTATTCTGCTGCTTACCTTTTGGAATAGCTGGTATTGTAAATGCTGCCAATGTTAACAGTAAATATGCAATGGGCGATTATGCAGGAGCTCAGGCAGCATCTGCAGCCGCTGGCAAATGGACAAAAATTGGATTCTTTATTGGAATTGGAGTTTATGTCTTATATATATTATTTTTTGTGGTGCTAGGTTTTGGCGGTGCCATGATGGGTAGCTACAGATAAATGAAATTAACGTACATCTTAGGAATTGTTATAGGGTTAGCATTTGTAATAATTTACTATAATTTTAATCCTGAGATGTACAATTTCTTTCCGGAATGCCCTTTCCACAAATATTTGCATCTCGATTGCCCTGGTTGCGGTTCACAAAGGGCAATACATGCCTTACTTCACCTCGATGTTCAAAAGGCTGCAGGATATAATCTACTCCTTGTACTCAGCTTACCACTGCTCATTACCCAACTGGCTTTCAAAATCTATTCCCTTTCAACAAAGAAGAACTTGGTGATGCACTTTTGGTATAACCCCAATACGCCCAAGGTAATTTTTGCTATTGTAATGATATTCTGGATTGCCAGAAATTTGCCCTACACACCATTCAATTATCTCGCAGCTTAACTAGGCCATTGTAGCCGTAAGGTGATTATAATCCTTTAACACTGTCTCTAAAAACTGTAACTCGTTCATCCCGCTCGGAATGGCTACAAAAATGTGTGCTTTGGTTTTTGCCGCCATGGCATAAATCAGTTCGGCATTTCCGGTTTGGTAATAACCGGTTAACACCTCGTGAATAAGCTCTATATCCCTATCATTTAAGTGCAGAACTTCCTTAAACTGTGGTTCATATTCTTCAGGTAAATTAAAACTGAAGGCTACATTAGAAAATTCAGTTCTTGGTTGAGTTTTAATCAGCGTTGTTTTAGCCAATATATCGCCTAACCGTTGATGATTTTTTGTTACCGCTACCGAAACCAGCGCAACAACACCCCAGCCAAATGGGAAACCAAAATCGATCATTCGAAATAACCACCTAAAAATATATTGCCCAAAAGTTGGCTGTGTGCCATCAATGCTAATTACTTTTATCTTTAACACTTTCTTTCCCAAAGTCTGGCCGTTCATAGTGATTTCGCAAACCAGATCGTAGAAAGCAAAAATGGCCAGGAAAATAAAAAAAACTACCATAGCAGCATTGCTTGACATACTGTATGAAGCCGCACCAATCAGAATCATAGCAACAACCCCAATTACCAAAAAGCCAGCCAGATCAATACACCTGGCAGCAATACGCTCACCAAGGCCAGCAATTTCGTAATCAATATCAATATTTTGAGCAGTGCTAATTCTAATGCTATCCATATTCAAACATAATTTTTTTTAAAGATAATAGCTATATGTCGATCGCTATTTTTTAAACTAAAGTTTCCTTATATTTTTAGTTTAGAATGTCCATCTATGTATATTTGTTTAGATTGGTTAAGCAATTTGAAAATAATGTTGGTTTCATTTCCATAAAAAATTAGCTATTTTAACCCGAGATTTGGTAAGGCCTTTAAATGAGAGAAGCATTATTTGTTAAACAGAATTCGAAGAAGTGGCAACATTATGATTCCATGCAACAGGCAAATCCTGATGAAGTGGCCAATCAGTTTATCGAAATCACCAATGATTTGGCTTACTCAAAAACGTTTTATCCAAATTCGAAAACAACGGCCTATCTCAATGGCTTAGCTTCTAAATTACATCAATCGGTTTACAAAAACAAAAAGGAAAAGTCGAACCGCTTTGTTCATTTCTGGAAAACAGAACTCCCCTTAATATTCCTGCAACACAGAAAACAGGTGTTTTATGCCCTGGCATTTTTCCTCGTTTCTTGTGCCATTGGCGCACTATCAGCAAAATACGACGATACTTTTGTGCGATTGATTATGGGCGATGGTTATGTAAACATGACAAACGAAAACATTGCCAAAGGTGATCCGTTTGGTGTTTATAAACAGAGTAATGAGTTTATGATGTTTATGCAGATTGGTGCCAACAATATTTATGTTGCGCTATATACCTTCGTTTTGGGCATTATATTTTCATTTGGTTCTATCGTTTCGCTCTTCAGAAATGGAATAATGCTCGGCTCGTTCCAGTATTTCTTTTTTAGCAAGGGCTTGGGTTTTCAATCTGTTCTGGTTATCTGGATTCACGGAACTTTAGAAATATCGGCAATTGTTTTGGCAGGCGCTGCCGGTTTAATTTTGGGCAATAGCCTTTTATTCCCCAAAACCTATACCCGTATGGCTTCAGTTTTAAAAGGCGCAAAAGATGGGTTGAAAATTGTAATTGGCCTGATCCCGATTTTTATCGTTGCGGCATTTTTTGAAAGTTTTGTTACCCGGCATACCGAAATGCCTTTATGGCTAAGTATGTTAATATTACTATCGTCTGCAGCTTTTATTATTTGGTATGTATTTATTTACCCCATTAAAATCTACAATAAACAAGCAACACTAAATTAACATGCTAGGGAAAATTGAATTTAAAAAAAGAAGAGATTTCGGGCAGGTAATTAACGATACCTTTACCTTTATGCGCCAAAACTTTAAGCCGCTAATCAAAATATATTTTACGTTTTGTGGCTTATTTGTAGTGGCCAGCATGTTAACCATGTTAATGCAACAATATAAAATGGTTAACATTATCAATACCATCGGCAATGGAAAAAACACTACGGGCTTAGGCTTTTCAAATATATATGGATTAGAATATTTTTTATCTATTTTATTTTCTTTAGCCACCTATGCCAGTATGAGTGTTGCCATCCTCTCTTATATCGCCATATATGTGCAAAAAGGAAACCAAACACCAACTACGGATGAGGTTTGGGGATACTTTAAATATTACTTCTTCAGGATTTTTGGGAGTTCCCTTTTACTGATACTGATGCTGGGCGTAGCCATGTTATTCTGTGGGGTGCCTTTCTTCTGGCTATTCCCTTATGCCGCCATGACGCTCCCTATAATGGTGATCGAAAATGGCTCTTTAGGTTATTCCTTTAGTAGAAGCTTCAAAATTATTAAAGATAATTTTTGGATTACTTTCGGTACGCTGATCGTAGTATGGATTATTGTTTATGCTTGTATGACCATGATCATTTTACCTACAAGTTTATTTAATATGATTGGTATGTTTACGCATAAAACGCCGCACATGTCATTAACCTTGACCATGATTACAACTATTTTGCAGTCGTTATGCCAAGTGTTTACCATCATCCCCATCATTACTATTTCATTAGCGTATTTCAGTCTGGTTGAACAAAAAGAAAGCACTGGCTTAATGGAAAGGATTTCTAATTTTGGCAATACCGAAAAACCTATAGATACAAGACCTGAAGAATATTAACAATGCAGCCTGCACTCTTACGATATCTTCTTGTTTCTCTTTTGTTTTTTATTCCGGTAATCAGCAAAGCACAGACGGCTAAACCTAAGCCTGTAACTGTTATAATTAAAACAGATAGCAGTAAGGTTGTGGCCTCAAAATTCGACAAAGAGGCCATAAGCAATTATAAAGAACAAAAAGAGTTTCAATACGACGAAATAGGTCAGCAACAGTTATCGCTCTGGGATAAGTTTTGGTTATGGTTTTGGAGTATAATCGGTGAGCTCTTTCAGGGAGCAGCATCTAACATTTTTTCCAGGTATATTTTTATCGGACTTGGTGTTGCGCTAATCATATTTATTGTGGTTAAGATTATTGGTGCTGAAAAAATATTCACTAAAAAACCGAAAGAAACAATCCTTCCATACGATGTAATTACCGAAAACATCCATGAGATAGATTATGAACAGGAATTACAAAGATTAGTTGCCGAAAGAAAATTCCGTTTGGCAGTTAGGCTTTTGTACTTGAGGGCGCTAAAAAAACTGAGTGACGCCGAAATTATCCAATGGCAGCCCGATAAAACCAATTATAATTATTTAATGGAAATTAGTAAGCCCGAGCTAAGAAATGATTTTAGCCAGCTTACCCTACAGTTCGATTATATCTGGTATGGCGATTTTCCTATCGATGAAGTAAAATTCGACCCTATTAAGCAATCGTTTAACCAGTTTAACAACCAGATTAAATGAAAGGCTACAAATTATACCTGATTATCGGTTCCATTCTAATTTTGGGTTATTTAATTGCGCAGTATAATAAACCTACGCCAACAAACTGGGCGCCAACATATGCTACTAAAGATAAAATCCCTTACGGAACATATATTTTATACAATAGAATTAAAGATATTTTGCCATCGGCAGGTATTCAACAGTCGAAAACTGCTGTTTACAGCACTTTAAAATCTAAAAATTTCAAGGAGACCGCTTATTTAATTATTGCACAACAAACAGACTTTAGTAAAACTGATCTTGAACAGCTGATAAAATATATGCAAGCGGGTAATGATGTATTTATAGCCACTTATGATTTAGGAAAAATAAGGAAGGAACTTAAAGTGCAAACTTCTACCGCAATATCTCCCGAAGGAAGTACCTTAAATTTTACCAATCCAGAATTAAAAACCGATGCAAATTATGGTTTTGAAAGAGGGATAGGCAGCCAGTATTTTAATAAGGTTGACACCAGTAAAACCACGATACTTGGCGTAAACGCCAATAACAAGCCAAATTTTATCCGTTATAACTACGGCAAGGGTAATCTTTACCTGATTGCTGAACCCGGTTTCTACACTAATTTTAATCTGCTGGATAAATATGGTGCAGAATATGCCGCTAAAACCTTAAGCTATTTGCACGGAAATAAGCAGGTAATTTTTGATGAATATTTCTCTACTCAAAAGAACACCACTACCGATATGCTCAGGGTGTTCTTTAAACATCCTGAACTGGAGTTTGCATACTATCTGGCAATATTTAGTCTGATATTTTTTGTCTTGTACGACATTAAGCGCAGGCAAAGAATTATCCCAATTGCAGATCCACTTACCAATTCTTCATTGGCCTTTGTTAATGTGGTGGGCAGTGTTTATTACCACGAGCGCAACAACCTCGATATAGCCTTAAAAAAGATCAATTACTTTATGGAATATTTAAGGGCCAGATATTATATAAAAACAAACGATATCGACAGCAAATTTGCTCAGGTACTAATAGAGAAAACAGGCATTAATGAAGCGCTAGCCAAAACCCTGACCAAATATTTTATCCAAACGCCAACCATGGGCGAATTAAGCGATACCCAATTGATTAATTTAAACGAAAGTATAGAACAGTTTTATAAAAACACCCAAAGCAATGGAACAAGAACAGTTTAACCCACGTACCGATTTAAGCGCTTTAAATGAAGCTGTAAATCAGATTAGAGAAGTACTTGGAAATATCATTATCGGCCAAAAACAGGTTATTGATTTCTTAATTGTTGGTTTGCTTGCCGATGGACACATCTTAATTGAAGGTGTACCTGGTGTGGCCAAAACGCTTAGTGCAAAGTTGCTGGCAAAATCGATAGATGCACAGTTTTCGAGGGTGCAATTTACGCCTGATTTAATGCCCTCAGATGTTTTGGGAACACCAATATTTAATACCAAAACAGGAGATTTCGAATTTAGAAAAGGGCCTATTTTTGGCAATATTATTCTGGTTGATGAGATTAACCGTGCTCCGGCAAAAACCCAATCGGCCCTGTTCGAGGTGATGGAGGAGCGCCAGATAACCATTGATGGCCATACCTATACCATGGATGAGCCTTTTATGGTATTGGCCACACAGAACCCAATTGAGCAGGAAGGAACATATCGCCTGCCTGAAGCACAATTGGATAGGTTTTTATTCAAAATAGAGGTTAAATACCCTTCGCTAGAAGAGGAAACTGCGATTTTAATGGCTCAGCATACCTTAGTTAATAAAACATTATTAAACGAAGTAAAACCAGTATTGTCTGTTAAACAGATACAAGAGGCTAGGGCAATCATCCGCAATCTGTTTGTAGAGCCAAAATTACTGGAGTTTATTGCCAAAATCGTAAATGAAACCCGTAACAATTCGTCACTTTATCTGGGCGCCTCGCCAAGGGCATCTTTAGCAATTGTACACAGTGCAAAAGCTTTCGCCGCTATTCAAAACCGCGATTTTGTTACACCTGACGATATTATTGCTGTTGCAGGCCCAGTATTAGCGCACAGGATATTGTTATCACCTGAAAAGGAAATGGAAGGATTAACCACAAGCGACATTATTAACCAGATTATCAAAAAAATTGAAGTACCGCGGTAGGTCAGTTATCAGTCGCCAATTTTCAGTTTACAGTGGGCTACTAACAGTTAACCAGTTTAAACACTTAACCGATTAAACAACATTGAAAAAATTCTTTCAGCAATATTATAACAATCTATTCCTAAGCGATCGCTTATTTGCAGCTTTAGGCCTCTGCATTGTGCTTTTTTTGTTGAAGTTCTTTTTTGCCTGGCTGGGCGATATCCCTGAAATTGCCACTGGTGCCGTATTTGTTTTATTTTTTATCGATATTTTTATTCTATACCGAAATACCCAGGGGATTGATGCCAAAAGAATTACCTCAAAACGTTTGAGTAATGGCGATGAAAATCCGATACAAATCGAAATCAGGAATAGTTATGGTTTTGGGGTAAATGCCAGGGTGATTGATGAAGTACCTTTTCAGTTTCAACTTCGGGATAAAGATTTTAAGCTTCACCTAAAATCTGCTGAAATAAAATCAATCCACTACAACCTGCGACCAACGAAACGTGGTGAATATGATTTTGGCTTTATTAGAACGTACATCAGTTCACCTCTGGGCTTAATTAACCGCCGTTATAATTTTGATGGCGTCAAGATACTACCTGTTTTTCCTTCTTTTATTAATCTTGGTCAATACGAATTGATGGCCGCCTCGCGCTATTTAACAGAATTCGGGATTAAAAAAATCAGGAAAGTTGGACAAAGCAGCGAATTTGACCAGATTAAAAATTATGTGGGTGGCGACGATATCCGTACCATTAACTGGAAAGCTACCGCCAGGAAAGGTGGTTTAATGGTGAATACCTATACAGACGAAAAGTCGCAGAATATTTATTGCGTTATTGATAAATCGCGTGTAATGCGCATGCCTTTTGAAGGATTGAGCTTACTCGATTACGCCATAAATGCTACCGTTGCACTCTCGAAAGTAGCCATGCTGAAGGAAGATAAAGCCGGTTTAATAACCATATCCGAAAATATAGGATCAATCGTACCTGCAGACCGTAAAGCTTCGCAGCTTGGCAGTATTATGAACGTACTTTATAAAGAAAAAACAAGATACCTGGAGAGTAATTTAGAGGCATTGTATGCTGCGGTACGATCAGTAGTGAAACAAAGGGGGCTTTTGGTTTTCTTTACCAACTTTGAAAGTTTATCTGCCCTGCAAAGGCAATTACCCTATTTAAAAAGGATTGCCAAATATCACCTACTGGTGGTTGTATTTTTCGAAAATACCGAGCTAAAAGAATTAAGTACAGCACCGGCTAAAGACGTAGAAGGCATTTATCATAAAACCATTGCCGAGAAATTTATCTACGAGAAAAAACTAATGGTTAAGGAACTCAACAAACATGGTATATTAGCCATCCTTACCCCTCCCCAAAAACTTACAGTTAATGTAATTAACCAGTATTTGGCGTTAAAGGCACAACAGCGAATTTAGTCACGAGTCCTTAGTCTGTAGTCCAAAGTCGGACTCATGACCGAAGACTACGAACTTTAGACTAAAACCTACTCTAATCCTCGGTCTGTGTCCCCACAGACCGAAATAATATCAAAATATTATAGTAAAGTTCTATAATCAGTTAAAAATCCAAAATTGTCCGTACCAGTTTCGTAAAAGCTGGCAGAAGACCATTCATAATCTTCTGGTTGTTCACTTAGTTGCCATTGCACTTGTAAAGGATTATAATGTATATAATCTATTTTTTGCTCAAGTTTATCCTGCGTATCCAAAAGAATAGCTAAGGGATCACGCTGCCATAAACGAAAATTTCTTTCGCCATCAGATACTTTAAAATATGGCAATGCATCTGGATAATTAAGTTTTAAATCCTGAAAAATTTGATGAGAAGTGTACTTGTTAAAACTTGTATTAGGCATTTATTTTCCATTAGTTTCAATCATTTGCCATATTAAATGTAAATGATTTGGCATAATCAAAAAAGCATAAACGATAATTTTCTTTCTCTTTACAAACACCCTTAAGGTATCGATTAATAGGGCTTTGTACTTGATTTGAGAAAATATATGTTTCCAATCTTTAACCGTATCCGTCCAAAAATATGTTTCATTCAAAAGCATTTTTGAGTTGCGATCTTGCTTGAAAATATTTTTGTTTTCCATTATTAAAAATAGAAAATAAAATTCAGTTTCTGTCTGTGGGGACGACTCATGACTACAGACTAAGGACTCAGGACTAAAACCTACTCCTCTTCCCTAAAATACACCTTGTAAAAGTTCATCGATTTATCATCGTCGTAACCTTTTTCGATCATATCTTTATTGCCATGGATATAAATATGGAAGTTTTTATCCAGCTTTAATACGCTTTTGTAGGCCCGGGCCTGTTTTTTAACAGCAGATTCGGCGATTTCAAAGTTATCAGCTATCGGACTTTCGTACTCTTGCTCGTAATTCTTCTTATAGTTTTTGAATGATTCAATCCCTTCGGCATTACCAATTACTTCATTGCCGAATTCCTCAATATCAAAGGTTTCTTTTTCTTTGAAATACTTCATCGAGCGGTTTAAGAGATCGATTTTATCTGCTTTGCTGATTTCGTAATCATCATCAAGCTTCTGCGTAACGAAGTTTTTGTAAACCCCTAAAACATTATTGGTTTGGTTATAACTGTCATTCCTGATTTTAAGCTTCAAGAATTCATCTTTCCAGTAAACAGCAGAATCGTTGCTGCTTTTCGATTGATCCAACACCACAACTTTGTAGCCTTCTTCTTTATCAACATTAAAAATCAGGCAGCCTTTATCCAATTTATTAATACTGATGGCTTCTTGCTCGTAACTTACATTAAAGCCATCCTGCTCAGGATAAACTTTTAAGTAGGTATCTTTCGTTTCGGATTTAAAAACCCCAACAACATCCAACTGCTCGCCTTCTATCTGCACCTTTTCGAAATAAGCCACATACAGCTCGCCAGATTTAATTTTTGGGTGGTTGGCTACATCGTATAAATGTTTGGCCAGTTGTTGCGAATCTTCGTGAAAAAGCTCATTGTTCTCAAAAATTTCATGAACAAAATGAAATACTTCATTTAATTCTAAATTATCGTTGGGGTGATAAAACCGGTAGACTTCATTTACCTTTTCGAAAGGTTTTAAGAAATACTGCATCAACAGGTTTCCCAACACTTCATCATCAATTTTTAGCGGGGCATCAGATAATTTATAATACTCTTCAAGCAGTTTATTGCCTGTATGGTGGATAGAAAGTTGCTTAAGTGAAGCCTCGAAAAATGAAATCATGGGGGCAAAAATAGTAAAATCATTGATTAACCCTCTCCGTCAATCAATCAATTTCCCAATCCATCATCCAATCATTCTATCCTTCACTCATTTCTTAATATAAGCCTCTGCTCTTTCTAAAAAGCTTTTTTCCTTTAACGATGCCTCCACCTCATTTATCGCCTTCATTAAGTTGTTTTGAGTGTTCGTAATTTCTGCTGTAGCTTTAATAATTACGTCCCAAACAGGCTCCATGGTAGAAAGAAGTGCTGTACCCTTTTCTGTGAGTTCAACCAAACGTTTACGGGTATCTACTTTATCTTTTTTAGACCGGATCAGTTTCTCCTTCTCCAATTCTTTTAACAAACTGATGGTAGAAGGATGTGCATAACCAATTTCATCCGACAACGAAACCACATTCATGGTCGATTTTTTATACAAAGTATACAACACAGGGAACCATTTGGGTTGAAAATCAATTCCGAATGCTTTATAAATCAACAGGCCATCTTTACGGATCTGATCGCTCAGCCTTTGCAAACGGGTAGAAATGGCCAATAAACCAGAAGCATCAATTACATTTTGTTCCATTAAAGAGATTTTAAATCCAGGCTATAAAAAACGTTGTCTACAGCCATCCGAGGGAAATAAAGCGGCAAATCTCCCATTGCAACTGGTTTAAATCCGTTACGTTCATAAAAACGGCAGGCTGCCTGCAATATATCCTTGGTACCCAAATATACTTCATTCAATTTATTATCATTGCAATAGGTCAACAAGGTTTTTAATAAGGCCTGCGCAACGCACAGCTTCTTCCCGCGGAATTCCTTTTTAACAAACATTTTTCTGATTGCCCCCGATTGATATTCAGGTACAGCAATTAAAGCAATAGTCCCAATCAATTCACCATTTAGTATGGCACCCCAAAAAGCGCCGCCTGAGCCATCGTAATTTTTTTCTATATCCAACAAATCTGGCTGTGCTGCCAAATCGATATCTACATTAAATTCTATTTGTTGGATAGGCAGAATTAACCCAATAATCGTTTCACAGAATTGATTATCTAACCGTTCAATTTTAAAGTCGTTTTGCATCGCTAAATATTATCAAACAAATATATGTAGTTAACTACACATATACAAAATGCAAATATCATTTGAACCTCAATTTTTTTGAAGGCTTTGGTATTGGAGAAAGTTATTTTGTGTTCTTTAACTTATTGAGGAAATCAACAATCTTTTTATCTGCATAATTGGCCACGCCTTCATGCTTGAAAGACAATCTGCCCTGTTTATCAAAAATAACTGTTGTTGGTAAAGCGCCAGCAAATACTTTTTCAGGAATTTCGCTTTCTACTTTATAAACTGGCATTGCATATTTACGGTCGGCCATGAACTTGCCCGATTTCACAAAATCGCCATCTGCATCTGCAAAAATGAAAACAACATTTTTATCATCCTTAAACTGGGTATACAATTTATTGATCGAAGGCATTTCAGCTCTGCACGGCGGGCACCAGGTTGCCCAAAAATTAAGAAAAATAATCTTACCTTTTAAATCACCCAAATCTATCAGATTTCCTTTTATATCCTTAAACAGGATACCTTTAAGGCTGGCAGAAGCTTTATCGGGCATTTCGATCCTAGGCTTATAAAAACCAATTTCCATTAATCCCCTAATTAAAAATGCTTTTGCATCAGGTACAAAAACGATTATCAAAAGGACAATGATAAATAATGCGTTGAATATATTTTTTCTGATAAACTTCACTAATTGTTCGTTTTACTTATCGTTAATAGTAAAGAAATGGGCTTGCAATTGGTACTTCAATAATTAATTAGAAGATTCATACCCCTCTTACGTTAAGCCATCGATTAAATCGAAGGTCATAACACTATAAATACAATGTTACTTTGTAAATATATATAATTGCTTAGGAATTACTACTTTTGGCCTGTTGAAAAAGCATAGACAAAACATTAAAAAATATCTATCGGCATTTATGCTGATCGTATTTGCTATTGCTTTAACTCCGTGGAGTGTTCTTCACCACCACAATCCTCTTCCGGTTGTGGAGAAAGAGATCAACTGTAAACATGTTAGCCACGTGCAGGCCCACGGCGATACCTGTTTAATCTGTAATGCGAGTTTTGAAAAAAATTATGTGCAAACGCACCACATCTACAGAATCTTCTTATCAGCCAAAATTTTTAGCCGAACCGAAGCGACCTTAAAGAATGCCTTTACCGAAATAAAGCGCACTTGCTTACGCGGCCCCCCATTAGCATAATTTTTTCCTTTCAAGCGCATCCGTGCTTAATCAAATTATTTATATGAGAAACTAAAACTAGCTTCATTACGCTATTGCTTTGGTTTTTCTATCATTTTTATTTACTACAACACATGAAAAAATTACAGCTTATTAGCTTAGTAGTTCTATATACATTATTAAGCAGCACCGTTTTTGCTGCCGCTTTAAAGAATATAAAAGGTAAGGTTATTGATGCCAGCACCAAACAAACGTTGCCAGGCGCAACCATTTTTATCCCTGATTTAAAAGTTTCGGCAGTAACCAACAATGACGGAGAATTTACGTTGAATAATCTTCCTTCAAAAGGAAGTTACCTGGTTGAGGTACATTATGTAGGCTATAAAACCGCTACGCAGGTAGTAAACTTTGCCAATGCAACTGAATTAGCGTTTTCTTTACAACCTACTGCAATAGAAACAAAGGAAATTGTAATTACCGGAAGTCTGATCAGCAGTACCAGCAAAAGAAATAGCGCTTCCTCTGCAGTAATTGGCAAAGATCAGCTTTTACAGCCTTCAACCAATTTAATTGATGCCTTAACTAAAATACCCGGTGTATCGCAAATTACCACTGGCCCATCTATTTCTAAGCCTGTAATCAGAGGCTTGGGCTACAACAGAATTGTAACTTTAGATGATGGGATAAAACAACAGGGCCAGCAATGGGGCGATGAGCATGGTATTGAAATCGATCAGTTTAAATCAGACCGCGTTGAAGTTTTACGTGGCGCAGCATCGTTAATGTACGGTTCTGATGCACTCGGCGGTGTAATTAACCTATTAGAGCCAAGTACCGCACCAGAAGGGCAGATTAAAGGTGAATTTATTACCAATTATTCTACAAACAATGGCCTTACCGCTAACTCATTAATGTTAAATGGTAACGAAAACGGGTTTGTTTGGAGAGCCCGTGGAACGTATAAAAATGCTTATTCTTTTAAAACACCAACAGGTTACTTCCCTAATTCGGGCTTTAACGAAACCGATTTAAGTGGTATGGTTGGTTTAAATAAAAGCTGGGGTTATACCCACTTAAATGTTTCGAACTTTCATAACAATATTGGTTTTTATGAGCCAACTTTAGATGACAATGGAAATTTTGTAAAAGAAGATGGTAGTGCTTTTACCAATGATGATTATAAAAACCGTACTTTAGAATACCCTCGTCAGGATATCCGACACTTTAAAATTGCCTTAAATAACAATTTCATTATCGGTAACGGTAATTTGAAAGCCGATTTTGGCTATCAACAAAACCAACGTCGCGAGTTAGATGGACCAGACCCAGCCTTATTCTTCGATCTTAAAACCTACAATGCAGACCTGAAATACTACATACACGAAACCAATGGATGGCAGCCTGTTTTTGGTGTAAGTGTAGACGATGCACATAGCCAAAATAAAGGAACAGAATTTTTAATTCCAGCTTATGATACTTTTGGTTTAGGTGTTTTTGCTTTTGCCAAGAAAAACTGGGAGAACAATACATTTAGCATTGGTGCACGTTATGATTTTAGAAAAAACAACGGAAAACAATTGTTTGATGACGGAGAAGAGCTTTTTGCACCTTTCAAAAATAAGTTTTCCAATGTAAGTGGTGCATTGGGGTTTACCCATCAGTTTAATGAAGAGCTAAATTTTAAAGCCAATGCAGGTTCTGCATTCCGTGCGCCAAACCCGGCAGAATTAGGCTCGAACGGCGTACACGAAGGAACATTTAGATATGAAATCGGTAACTCCGGCTTAAGTCCTGAGCGCAGTTACCAGGTAGATGCAGCTTTAGAATATGAGGGAAAATTTGTAAGTGCAAGTGCAAGTGTTTATAACAACTACATCCACAATTATATTTATGCTTCCAACAATGGCGAACAAAGAGTAGCTGAAGGTACACTTTATGATGTTTACCGTTACGGACAGGTAAACGCGAATCTTTACGGTGCTGAAGCAAGCTTAACCATCCACCCGGTTCCGTTTATCCACTTCGAGAATACCTTTGGATATGTTCATGCACAGAATAACACTTTAAACAGGCCACTTTCATTTATTCCCGCAGGAACTTTGAGAAACGAGTTGCGTTTCGAGCCTAAACTTAAAGGAACAAATGATGCTTATCTTTCTGTAGGCATCAACTCGGCATTTAAACAAACGCGTGTGGATGATGTTTTCGAAACGCCAACCAGTGGTTATACGCTATTAAACGCGGGTATTGGTGCTACATTTAATTTAGGCAAACAGCCAATCAAACTATCTGTTTCGGCCAATAACTTGTTAGATCAGAAATATTATGATGCTTTAAGTAGATTTAAACCAGGCCGTTTTGATCAGGAGAATCCTAATTTAGGTGTTTACAATACCGGTAGAAATATCACTTTCGGATTGTATGTTCCTTTTACGCTGGTAAAATAAAACTCACGGACACCATTTACAGACAAAAAGCGGGGTTGATCAATAAGATCACTCCGCTTTTTGTTTAAGTATATCTAAGATTAATCGTCATTTCGCTATCGTCGACGGATTCCAATAGAAAGGTCGTCATTTCGAGCGAAGTATAACGGAGCCGAGAAATCTGCATAGACAGATCTCTCTCCCGAATGTTCGGGACTGCGCTTCAGTCAAGATGACGCCCAATTTATTTGAGGTTGCTATCCAAACCCAATTATTTCTTAAATGTTTCTCTTTTAGCCCTAACGTACTGGTTTGGCCATTCGGTATCATCGCCAAGCACTTGCGCCGCATGTGTAGGGAAATAAGGATCACGTAACGATTCGCGGGCAATAAAAATTAAATCGGCTTTGCCTTGCTCTAAAATTTCTTCCGCCTGCTTTGCCTCTACAATTACGCCTACCGCACCTGTATAAACGCCAATTTCGTTCCTGATCTTATCAGCAAAAGGAACCTGATAATTTGGTCCAGCAGGGATAAAAGCATCAGGCACATTTCCTCCCGACGAAGCATCGATTAAATCGACTCCACGATCTTTTAAAACCGCAACTAATTGTAGCGAATCATGCTCGTTCCAGCCACCTTCCGTCCAGTCCGTTGCAGAAATGCGAACAAATAAAGGCAAGTTCTCTGGCCATACCGATTGTACGGCTTCAACCACATCAATTACCAAACGAATACGGTTTTCAAAACTTCCACCGTAAACATCTGTACGTTTATTGCTCAGCGGACTAAAAAACTGATGCAGTAAATAACCGTGTGCAGCATGTATTTCTACAACTTTATAGCCTACAGCCAATGCACGTTTAGCGGCTGCCCGGAAAGCAAAAACAATATCCTGAATCTCTGCTATCGTTAATTCATGCGGTTCCACCTGTCCTTGCTTAAAAGAAATTGGAGATGGTGCAACTGGTTTCCAGCTGTTTTCACCTGAGGCTAGCTGCTCACCTCCATTCCAAGGCACCTCACAGCTGGCTTTTCTACCTGCGTGCGCCAGTTGAATGCCTGCAATTGCTCCATTATCATGGATAAACGAAACAATCTGTTTTAATTTGGCTACATGTTCATCTTTCCAGATGCCCAGATCGGCATAGGTAATTCTTCCATCGGCAGTTACTGCAGAGGCTTCCTGGATAATTAAACCTGCACCACCAACGGCACGGCTTCCTAAATGCACCAAATGCCAATCGGTTGCAAAACCATCAACTGCAGAATACTGGCACATTGGCGAAATAACAATTCTATTTTTTAAGGTTACATCCTTTATGGTTAAAGGCGAAAATAATTTAGACATATCTTGTTAGTTTTACCGCAAAGGACGCAATGTTTTTCGCAAAGAAATCAAAGACCTTAACCTCTGTGTTCTTTGCGTATTCCTTCTTTTCTATGCGGTTGAAATTTAAAAACCAGCGTTCTTTAATGCTGTATTGATAAGCTGAATTTCTTCAGCATTTAATTTTACGTTCATTGCTTCTGCATTTTGTGCAGCTTGCTTTTCATTCCTTGCGCCAACCAAAGCAATGGTAATGCCTGGGCGTTCAACCGTCCAACGCAAAACCAATTGGGATAGGGTAGCTTTTTTCTCATCGGCCAAAGGTTTTATTTTAGCTAAAAATGAATTTGTTTTTTCGATACTTTCTGGTGTGAAAAATTTATTTCCTTGACGGTGATCACCTTCTTCGAATTTATAATCGGCGGTCATTTTTCCGGTTAATAAACCGCGCTCCATCGGACTATAAGCCAAAACTGATTTATTTTTTTCGATGCAATATGGAACAGTTTCCTCCTCAACACCGCGGTTTACCATGCTAAATGGAATCTGGTTAGAAATAATTTCTAGCGTTTGATCTGCCTCTTTTAATTGTGCTATATTATAATTGCATACGCCCGCATAACGCACTTTACCCTGCTCAATTAACTTGTTCACCGCTTCGAAAGTTTCGCTTATCGGTGTGGTTATATCTGGCCAGTGGATCTGGTAAAGATCAATGTAATCGGTGCCCAGGCGTTTCAAAGATTGTTCGCATTCATAAATTACACTTTCTTTTCCGGCATATTTATAAATATCGATCTCTTTTCCGTCGTTGTTTTTACTCTTAAAGCCGAAATCGCCTTTGGCCAGATCCCAACGCATCCCAAATTTGGTTACCAATTGTAATTTATCGCGCGAGATGCCTTTTATCGCATCGCCCACAATTTCTTCACTATCGCCCTGACCATATATTGGAGCGGTATCGATTGATGTAACCCCTAAATCGTAACCTGCTTTAATTGCATTAATCGCATCGTTTCTATCTGTACTTCCCCACATCCATCCGCCGGCTGCCCAGGCCCCAAAAGTGATTACTGAAAGTTCCAAATCTGAATTTCCAATTTTTCTGTATTCCATAATTATTTTTTAATGATTTTATCAACCGCATAGCTGTTATGCGGCAAGTAAGCGAGTAGTACCGACAAAAATGCCACATGGACGAGTTGAGAAGGTAGTGCCTCCCAATTCTCAATTATTGTTGTTCCGAAAATAAGCGCTAAAGAAATTACTCCCGCAAATAATAATCCTTGCCTTGTAAATAATCCTAATATAATCATTAGCCCCGCTATAAATTCAGCAAATGGCAAAATATAACTGAAGGGAATGACCAATGCATCCGGTAAATACGATTTTGAAAATTGCCCTACCATCCAATGGCTAAAACCTGAAAGTTTTGGTAAACGTACCAAACCATGTCCGAAAAAACTTAAACCAATTGCCAAGCGGCTAAGTAAATATGCCCATTTTGTATCCATACTATATCGATATACTACAAACATACAATCTCCACATTAAGGATGTTTTAATGCAACGATTATTAAACTGATATTTTACCTCCCCGTGGCGGAGCAAAGGGCGGAGCGCGTGGAGCGATAGGCATGAAAACACCAAGCGTTATTCGCTTAGCGCCATTTTTTTTTCAAAATAATTTGGACAATATCAAAATAGATCATACATTAGTGTATTATTTAACTAATACAGTAGATATGATCAACATTAACAATCTTAATTTTGGCTACAGCAAGCATAAGCCATTATTTAAAAATATGAGCATGCGGTTAAGCAATGGTCATATTTACGGTTTGCTTGGAAAAAATGGAGCAGGTAAATCCACCTTGCTAAAAAACCTGGCCGGCTTGGTACATGCGCAGAGTGGCACATTGGATGTAATGGGCTTTAATCCTGCCAAAAGACAGCCAGCACTGTTAGCGCAGATCTGTTTTATACCAGAAGAGTTTTATTTGCCTCCGGTTAAAATAGATGCCTATTTAAAAGCCAACGCTCCATTTTACAAAAATTTCGATCATCAGTATTTTACCGATCTGATTAAGGAATTTGATATTCCGGTTAAACAGAAGCTCATCAATATGAGTTATGGCCAAAAGAAAAAAGTAATTATCGCCTTCGGATTGGCTACGCAAGCCAAACTAGTGATTATGGATGAGCCTACCAATGGTTTAGACATTCCTTCTAAAGCACAGTTTAGAAAAATTATGGCTTCTGCCATGACAGATGAACGTTGCATCATCATCTCCACCCACCAGGTCAGAGATTTGGACAATTTGATCGACACGGTGATTATGCTTGACGAAAATGACGTTGCACTTAAAGCTTCAGTAGAAGAAATTACGGCCAAGTTAACCTTCAAGAAAGTTAAAGAACTCGATGACAGCATCATCTATGCCGAGGCATCACTTTCTGGCTATAATGCCGTTATGCCGAACTATCACCAGGAAGAAAGCAAATTAGATATGGAACTTCTTTTTAATGCCATACTTACCGAAAAAATCAAATTTAAACCTTTATTCAGTTAAGCAATGAACAATACCTTTAATATCAATCGATTTGGCTTATTGCTTAAAAGACAATGGCTTGAGTTTGGAAAAATCTATTTAATCAGTTTTGGTGTATTAATTGGGGTTTTGGCTTTATTTTATGCCATAAACTTAACTGATAATAATCTACAACACCTTTCATCCAACACTTTAAATTTTAGATACCCCCTTTTCCTGATCACAGGACTTTTATTTGTAAGCATTATAGCAAACAGTTATTTTATGCATCTAGGACAAAAACCGAAAGCAATTATTAACATTTTGGTTCCGGCATCAGGTGTTGAAAAATTTTTAAGCGCCATATTTTACACCTTAATTATTGCAATCCCTACTTATCTTCTGTGCTTCTATCTGATCGATCTTGCTTTTGTTTCATCTATTAGGGCAACACATACACTAATAGCAAGCTACACCGATTACCAGGGCAAAAAAGTAGTTATAGATAATTTAGCTTATTTTTTCTCAACTACAACGGTTAAAGAGTTTTATCAGTTTTATTATGTGCCATTCCTGATCAATGCTGTTTTCCTATTAGGTTCTATCTTTTTCCAGAACTTCCATTACATTAAAACGGCTATATCCGTAATGGCATTTGTGGTGCTCTGGGTGACCTCCATAATATTTGTAATGAACAGATTAACTGACAATACCGTTTGGGTTGGTGGCCCATACTGGCAAGATAAGAACAACGTCTCCCTTGTAATGAGCCTAATAGGCATATTTTTAACCTTGGCATTATGGTTCATCTCATTTATACGTTTAAAAGAAAAGGAGGCCTGAAATGGAATTTAACAATAACAAGGCCATTTACCTGCAGATAGCTGAATACGTTTGTGAGCAGATATTGTTGGGCAAATGGAAGACCGAAGATAAAATACCCTCTGTAAGGGAAATGGCAGTAGAACTGGAAGTAAACCCCAATACAGTAATGCGTACCTACGAATTGTTACAGGGCAAAAACATCCTGAACAATAAAAGAGGGATTGGTTTTTTTCTGGCTGATAATACCATCGATCAGGTAAAACAATACCGGAAAACCAGCTTCATCGAAGATGAACTGCCAAACTTATTTAGAAATCTCTATCTGTTGGAAATTGATTTCGACGAGTTAAAATCCCGTTATCAAACTTTCATATCACAAAACTTTAATGCCTAAAAGATGAAAACAAGCAATAAATTATTAATAGGATTGGCAATTGCACTACTTATCATTCCACTAACGGTTATGATCTTGATTGCCAAAGTAAACCGGATCGACAATAAAACCTATAACAAAATGTTGATGGGAGCCGAGACAACAGATGGTGCAGCAGGTCGGTATATCAAAAAATATCCTGTCCAGGCATTTCAAAATGTGGTAATTAATGGCTCAGAATCATCTTATCTTAATATAAAAATAATTGCCAATGATAAGTTTTTGTTTAAAGCAACAAACGATCTTGCTCCTTATATTGAATATAAGGTAGATAAAGATGGGAAACTTCATATATCCTTAAAGGCAGAACGCAATTACCAGCATGGAACACTGCTGATTTTTTCCCCAAACTTAAAAGGAATTATTTTTAACAATGTATCGATTGATGCGTTATCGGCTAATACTGATAGCTTAAATGTAGAGATCACAAAAGGTATAAACTTCAGGTTTGGTGAGGGTATGAAAATCAAAAATTTGAGCTTGACCAAGAAAACTACATATGATCCACAATATATAGTGATTCCTGAGATTACCATCGAAGATGCAAAAATCGAAAATATCCGGGCAGACATCAATTCGGGGTATTTAACTGTGAATAACACGCCGCTCCGGAATGTTGATCTAAAAGTGAAGGATGCAAAAGCTGAATTTAAAAATGAAGAAAATAAGAACATTGGCCCAATAGAAACACTCTCGCTAAATAGTATAGGTAAGAACGATGTCAATTTTCAGCACATCAGGATTAACACAGCGAAAGGAAATCTTTCTGACGAAACTACAATTCAGATTCCTACTGTTAATTTAAAACAATTGATCAAATAAAGTTTAGTGTGATTAAGACCACATATATATTGTGATTTTGCAAAAAGGGCATGATTTTTAAGCTAACTAATTGGCAAAAGTTTAACTTGGGCCAATTAGCTTTTTAGTTTTTTACATCATTACCAATCATGAAGAAATATTTTCTTTTATTTGCCCTCAGCCTGTTCGTTTTTAGCCATGTACATGCACAAAAAACAGACACCCTATCTATCACCCTTGATAACGTTAAATACCCATATCCGGTTAAATATTTTCCTATCCACACCGAAGGGCAAGATATTAAAATGGCTTATATGGATGTTGCACCAACCGCAGCAGCCAATGGAAAAACAGCCATCCTTTTCCATGGGAAAAATTTTGGAGGTTATTACTGGGGCAATGTAATTAAAGCACTTACAAATATTGGTTACCGGGTTATCGTACCTGATCAAATTGGTTTTGGTAAATCTTCTAAAGCATTTATCCATTACAGTTTCCACCAAATGGCTAGCTGGAATAAACGACTTCTAGATACGCTAGGCGTTCAAAAGACCGTAGTTTTAGGTCATAGTATGGGCGGTATGCTGGCTACACGTTTTGCTTTGATGTACCCGGAAACGACTGAAAAACTTTTACTCGAAAATCCAATCGGATTAGAAGATTATAAAACTTTCATTCCTTATGTCACTACTGCTCAACAGTACCAAACAGAACTTAAAACAACAGCTGAGAGCGTACGAAAGTATTACCAGGGCTCCTACTTTACCTATTGGAAACCTGAATACGAGTACCTGGTGAGTATTGCCGGAGGCGTAACCAATAGCTCCGACTACCCGCGCTGGGCTAAAGTTGCCGCGTTAACTTATACCATGATTTATGAACAACCTGTGGTATACGAATTTCAGAATTTAAAAGTACCCACTGTTTTGTTTATTGGTAAAGAAGACAAAACCATTGTGGGCAAAGGGCTGCTTACGCCAGATCAACAGGCATTACATGGGCAGTATAAACTTTTAGGAAAGCAGACTGCAGCCAAAATTATCGGTGCTAAAATTATCGAATTTGATGCCTGCGGCCATATTCCGCATATCGAAATCCCGACGGAATTTCTGGTAGCGTTAACTGGTAGTTTGTAATACGAAAGAAGTCAAATCAAAAAAGATGTCATCCTGAGCTTGTCGAAGGAAAATCTTTTTTGATTTCTTTTAAGAATAACGGTCTTCGACAGGCTCAGACTGACAGCAGAAATAGCGAACTTAATTTCTAATTAACCTCTTTCCCTACAATTTTATTAATGCCTTGCATGTCGAAATCGATGTCCTGCCCCATCGATTTCATTTTACCATACAGCTCAACACGGAGGTGGCTATTAAGCACAATTCCCGTTTTCATATCAAGTGAAGTTTCTCCCGAGTTGGTTCCTTGTAAATCAGTTTCCATTTTGTTGCCCATCACTTCAAAATTTCCTTTTGAGACCAATGTTCCTTTTACGCTCAAAATAGCAATACCCTCTTTCACTTCCTTCAATGTGTATTGTGTAATCGTTTCAATGGGCATACTCAGCTGCATTTTGGTATCAACGGTCCAGCTGTCGCCTATTTTAACCGGTTTATCGGGGTAAATTTTAAACGACGATTCCATGGTTTGTTTCACCACCTCATTACTAAATTGTTTACTTAAAGCATTTTTAATCTGTTTAACCTGACTAGTATCTTTAGTCATCCTGGCTGCCATATTATCGAGCATTTTATCTATGCCAGCAACTGTTTTAATCCCACCATTTGGGCTTACTGTCATATAAAAAGAAGCACCCTTAAAACCACTAAAAGGATTCTTTTTGGAACTGTCCTGATCATCTGAACTATAGCTCATGGTGTTGCCCATTGCTACAGATTTAATGAAAATCTTATTATAGGTAACTTTTACATCCTTTTCGCCACTATGGCCTTCGGTAATATCAAAAGTATAGTCCGTTCCAATGCTTTGGGTCAAATGTACATCCCGGCCAGCAATTTTCTGGTTAATAATCTGTTCGGAAGCGATTGTAAAATCGTACTTATAGCCCGTTGGATAATTTTGTCTTAGCACATAGGTTTTCTGTGCAAAGGCACATATAGAGACTAAACTCCAGATAACTGTTGCAAATATTTTCATTAGTGGATTGATCATTTTAACCTGCAGGCTGTTGCGCAAAAATGCGGCTTAACTGAAAATATAATTCTGGATGTTTATCCCTTAGCTGCTCTGGTTTTTCAAAGAAATATTCAGAAACTACAGCAAAAAATTCGGCCTGATTGGTGATCGCGTATGGATTAATATCCGATTTATTGTCTTCAATCTTCTCCATTTCCTCATGCATCATTTTAATCCAGGGCAAAGTATATTCATGTGCAATTAAATTCTCCGGCACCCCATCTGTTGCGCCGTCAGATTTATCTAAAAGGTGTACAAATTCATGTATAGCCGTATTTTCTTTCCCTGCACTTTTAGAAAAACCATGTCGCAAGGCCGAACGCGATAAAATCATTTGTCCATTCATATAGCCTGTACCTACCATACCCATAATGTTCCTTTCGCCACCTTCAAACTGAAAATCTTTATTAAAAGTATCCGGATACAATAAAACGCTGGTTAAGTTTTTGTATTGCCAGTCGTCAAAACCGAAAATCGGGATCACGGCACTTGAAGCAATCAGCAATTCGTCTAATGTTGTCATTTCTAAACCCACCGCTTCTATCTTAACCGTACTGAAAAATGCGGCCACTTTTTGCTCAAACCGCAGCTTATCGGTCGAATCGAGATTATGGTAATACCCTACGTAATCATCCAGTATCTTTTTGTCTACATCCGTTAAAGGATCAATAGCCACCTTCTTTTTTTTAAGGATAAGATAAAGGGCAATTAGAAAAATAGGAATTAAGTAGGCAAGTGGAAGCGAGTTCATAAATGGGATTACACAGATTAGGGGATTACACAGGTTGGATGATGATTTATATTAGCTTTCGATAATTTCTAATTGGGTCAAAACATCCTCACGTGTAACCGGATATGGTTTATTGTTGTTTATTGCTTGATAAACGGCTTCGAAAAGCGGCAAATAACTTCCTACTTCTGATGGAATCGTCTCCTCGGTTTTATGGCCTTCAGCATCAATAGTTGTTAATAAACCATCTTTACTTGCGGGCTCAACACCATAGCCCGGATCGGTTAATTTCATACCCGCCAGCAATTGTTCTTCCTGAATATCTGTTCTTTGTTTAATAAAGCTTCCATTTACGCCATGTAAAACAAACCCCGCCTGCGGATTTACCACCAACATACTCGCCGTAACAAAAACTTGCAGACTATTTGGATAACTCAGTTGGATCGAGAAATAATCATCGACCAAAGTACCTACCCTATTTTTCCCCAGAATTTTATGGTAACTTAATGGTTTGCCAAACAGACTGATTACCTGGTCTAACAAGTGTGGACCTAAATCGTATAAAAGTCCGCTGGCCGCTATCGGGTTTTCTTTAAATGCCTTTGGGCCAATTACATTACGATAGCGATCGTAACGCATATGAACTTCAACCAGCTTACCCAGTTTACCACTTTCAATTACCTTTTTCACCGCGATAAAATCACTGTCCCAACGGCGGTTCTGGTAGAAAAAGATTTGTTTCCCTACACTATCGGCGAGTTCAAAAAGTTCTTTTGCCTGTACAGCCGTTGCTGTAAACGGTTTTTCAACCAGAATATGTTTATGTTTGATTAATGCCGCTTTAGCATGTTCATAATGCAGGTTATTAGGGGTATTAATGACTACCAATTCTATTTCCTCGTCATTCAAAAGTTCATCAACACTGTTGTAACTTGTAATATTTGGGTAATTATTAACCGCTTTTTTTTGACTGCGTTCTACTATAGCCTTTAAATTGAATCCACTATGTGCCTGTAAAAAGGGAGCATGAAAAACTTGCCCCGACATGCCATAAGCTAATAAACCCGCATTAACTGTTTTATTGATATTCGTATCCATAGGTTATAAATGTAGCTAAAAATACAATTACGATTCAAGCTTTAATGTTAAAACCGCAAAGCTTTTACTTAGGCCTTACACCTTTTTACCTTATCTTTGCAAGATATGAAGCCATCGGAGATTAATGCCAAGTGGAAAGTTTTACAGGAAAAGATTTCAAAGGAATTTGATTCAGATTTTCCTGATTTAAAAGTAATGCTTTTTCTAATTGGCGTTCAGGAATTGGGCAAAGGACCAAAGAAATACAGTAAACGCCAAAAAGAGGAACTGATGCACATTGCTACCTGCCGTTTATTGAGCGAAATGGGCTTTTATGAGCTTGAGGGCTTAGATCAGGACGGCTGGCCCCATTGGAAGTTAATTAAAGCAATACCTCCCTATACCATGCTCGAGCAGGAAATGCTGATGAAATCGCTTGTGGTAAGTTATTTCGAAGATATTTATTCTTAGAACCTATCGTGGTGTTGGATATTTCTATCCGGCCTCAATCTACTCCATCAGATGGTAACATCTGACGGCACAATAGATTTCATAACATCATCGTGGTGTTGGATGTTGCTATCCGACACGATCATTTAGAGGTTTTGGAAAGCAAGGCCATTTACATCTATTTAAGTTAGTCGGGCTTTTCGCTATATCTCCCAATCCGATGAAGAATCGGGATTGGAAGGATGTCGCTTCAATCCCGTTTAGATCATTCAGTTTGTGCAAGTATTTGGGGTTGCAGGTGCGCTAGAAAACTTCCGATTTGGCCTCGACCTTAGCCTAAGTGAAACTTCGGAAGTTTGGCCTGCCCAGCACCAAACCCAAGATAACTAAACCTGATAGAAACGGAAAGCCCGTAACGAAGTGGAGGCTTGAAGTGGATAGCAGGGCTTTCGCAACCGATACACACAGGAACCTGATTTTCAAAAAACAGACTAATTCATTAACTAGTGCCAAATGGTAACATCTGACAACACAACTACCCTACGTTTGATGGCGACATCTGACAACACAAAAAAACCCCAGTGGATGTACACTGGGGCTGCATTTATAATGACCTCATAGGTAGAGGGAAATTGCGTGCAATCTTATCCTTGTTTCTGCGCGGTCGCTTTTAATGCATCGTTAGCAACGATTACAATCTCTACGCGACGGTTAGCTGCACGGCCAGCATCAGTTTCGTTATCTGCAATTGGCTCAGCAAAACCTTTACCAATGGTAACTAACCTTGATGATGGAACGCCTTGAGAAACGGCATAAGCTTTAACTGCTGCTGCTCTTCTTTCCGATAGGCCCATGTTATATTGTTCTGTACCGCGGCTATCGGTATGACCGATAATTTTGATATCAGTATCAGGATATTGATTTAATGAAGAAGCTAAACTCTGGATATTTGTTTTAGCTGCATCTTTTAAAGCCGTTTTATCAAAATCGAATAGAATACCACTGTCGAATTTTACAATAATTCCTTCACCTTCACGAATAACTTCTGCGTTAGGAATAGCTTTCTGGATTTCAGCTGCCTGTCTGTCCATTCTACGGCCGATAAAAGCTCCCGCTGTACCGCCAATAGCACCACCAATTAAGGCACCTACTGCTGTATTACCGGCTTTTTTACCGATCAATGCACCAATAACACCGCCAGCTGCAGCACCAATACCAGCTCCTTTTTGTGTTTTAGTTAAACTATCACAACTTTGGAATGCCATCGAACCTACTGCTAACCCTATACTTAATGTTGCTATTCTTACTTTTGAAATACTCATAATAATCTAGATTTATAATTTCTACTCCATATATTCAAACACAATGCCAAAAAGTTATTGAACCGTATTTTCTGTCTGTTTTGCCCAAATTTTACCCTAAATAAAAATTATCAGCACAAAAAAAGAGTCCCGAATAATGGAGACTCTTTGATAATGTATCATTCTTAGTACAAAAACTAAGCGGAGAAATAACTCTCCAACTCTTTCAATGTATTTTCATCTGTTTTAAAATCCTTAATTACCTGCCCTTTTTCAACCAATATGATCCGGTTACAAACGTCGGTAACGTGATTTAAATCGTGACTGGAGATAAAGGTGGTCATGTTGCCTGTTTGCTCTTTCAACAGTTTCTTCAATCGGATCTGCGTAGTTGGATCGAGGTTGGCAAAAGGCTCATCCAAAATTAAAATTTCAGGCTTCTGCATCAGGGCAGCCGCAATTCCTACTTTATTCTGGTTTCCTTTACTAAAATCGCGGATGTACTTTCCACTGTTTAATATTTCCCCATTAAAGAACTCACCGTACTGGCTCAGATAGGCAGAAACATCAGCCACACTTAAGTTATTCAAACTGCCAATAAAAATAAAATACTCCTCAGGGGTTAAATAATCAATCAGAAAACCTTCATCCAAAAATGATGCAGTATAATTCTTCCAGTTATCGTTGTGCATTACATTTTCGCCTTTTGATAAAACCTCGCCATTAGTTGGGCGGATCAAATCTAAAAGCATCCGGAAGAAAGTGGTTTTACCAGCGCCGTTATTTCCAACTAAGCCAACGGTTTCGCCAGCAGCAATCTGCAGATCTTCGATGTTTACAACGGTTTTATCGCCATAAACTTTTTGTAAATTCTTAACTTCTAAAATCATAATTATTCTCTAAAGCCTTCGGCTATTTTATAACGTTGTAACTCTAATCTTTTTGCAATGTAATTAACCCAAAAGCCCCGCAACAATAACATGGCCAGGCCAAAAACAGATACGGCTACCAACCCCCAGTAAGGTTTATTTAATATGCCGAATGGCACATAAATTAATATTGGCGTAAGTGCATAAGGAAACATTAACAACCATTGGGTAGCCCCGGTGCCCTGGTAATTAAAACTCGCGGCCTTGGTGATATCCAGTCTTTTATAGTTTAATGTAGCGAGATAGAGCACCACTACGGTACCAAAACCAATGTTGTATAAATAGGCTGCCAGGTGTAAGAGTAATAGCTTTGGACTTAAAAACCCGTAAAAACTCGCCAATAAGGTAATAATGGTACAGCCAATGGTAAATAGTAGAAATTTAGCCCTGATGTAATCTTTAAAATTGATTTTATTGGCTAATATTCCGTCAAAATGGGCACTTTGCCATGCAAACATAAACTGGCCATAAATAATGATCGAAACACCTGTCATAAAAATAGCACCAAACATCATTTGTCCGAAAGCATCGCGATCTATTGCTTTTTCCTTATAAAAGATAAACCCATAGAAAAGGAAGAAGAAACCAAGAATAACCGAAGAACGGGGGCGTTTATGGCGAAGGATTAATTTCAGCTCTAAAGCTGCCAGTTCGCCCACTTTACCAAAGCGGTTAAGAAAAGCATAATCGGTACTCCCCTTCTTCTCTTGCTTTGTACTTAATTCTTCTACATATAAATTTTTACGCAGGAAATTAGAATTGAAGTAAAAAATAGCAACCGCAGCAATTGTAAAGGCAAAGCCATATAAAGGCTGTGCTGCGATGGCCCTGAATACCACATCAGAACCTGCCATGATCGAAATAACCTTATAATATTCTAAAGCAGCAAAGGCAGCAATAACCACCAGGCCTAAAAAAGTATACAAAGTATTGGTGATTGATTTCCGTTTGATATACAACACCATGTAGTTGTTAAAAATCATGATCGAAAATATCGAAACGATGTACATGATGGTGGTAACTGCACCAAGGCTTGGAGCAATTTTGATAAAACAGAAAGGCAGAAAAATAAAAAATGGCCAAAGGTTAAATGCCGAGAAGAGTGCTTTAACATTTAAAAATTTAATGATCTTACTCTTCTGGATTTTGAGATGCAGGTAAGGAATGATACTTAATGTTGGCAACTCCTGAAACTGCATGCGCATGATAAAATCGAATGCAAAATAATAGAGGATAATTCCGTTGAAGCTTTTAATTACATCTTGATTTGGGAAAAAGTAGGCCAATAAATGAGACATACCTAAGCCAGCTCCAAGTGCCAACGTAAAAAAATACAGCATAAAAAAACCCAAAACAATCTGGCCAGCAATACTACTGCCCCTGTTTCGCGAACGCCAGAAAGATTTTCTTTGATGGCTTAAAAAAGTACTCAGCATATTTAGTTTAGGTGTTTGATTTTAGTCAATATATCTATTAGTATGCATTCAGCAGAAAATGTTACACTAATATTTGTATTTGTCTTTCCAGTTCTGCTTAAGCTTTTCACGCAACTTCTCTTCTGCAGGGTTTTTCCCCGGATCGTAGAGTTTAGTGCCGCTTAATTCTTCCGGAAAATATTCTTGTGGCGAAAAATTGCCTTCATATCCGTGCGAATACTGGTAATCTTTTCCATAACCGATATTTTTCATCAGTTTGGTTGGTGCATTACGGATATGCAAAGGCACGGGCAAGTTACCTGTTTGTTTAACCAAAGCCTGTGCTTTGTTAATGGCTTCGTAAGATGCATTACTTTTAGGCGAGCTCGCCAGATAGGTTACACACTGCGATAAGATGATCCTCGCCTCCGGATAACCGATTACATTCACCGCAGTGAAACAGTTATTGGCCAAAAGCAGGGCATTAGGGTTGGCATTGCCAATATCTTCTGAAGACAAGATCAGTAACCTACGGGCAATGAACAGCGGATCTTCCCCTCCTTCTATCATACGCGCAAGCCAATAAACGGCAGCATTCGGGTCGCTGCCACGGATGGATTTAATAAAGGCCGAAATGATATCGTAGTGTTGCTCTCCGGCTTTATCGTATAGCGCAAGGTTCTGCTGCGCATGCGCCAGCACATTTTCGTTGGTGAGTACAATTTTATTTCCGCCTATGCCATTAATGGCAATTTCGAGCACATTTAACAATTTCCGTGCATCACCACCCGATAAACGGATCAGTGCTTCGTGCTCTTTTATGGAAATATTCTTCGCTGAAAGAATACTATCTTTTTTAATGGCTGTTTCCAATAAACCCGCCAGCTCCGTTTCGGTTAAGGATTTTAAAATGTAAACCTGACAGCGGGAAAGTAAAGCGGAGATCACCTCGAAAGATGGATTTTCGGTTGTTGCGCCAATTAAGGTAACCAAGCCTCTTTCTACTGCGCCCAACAAACTATCTTGTTGCGATTTACTAAAACGGTGAATCTCATCAATAAACAGAATGGGAAGGCCTAAAAAACTATCCTTCAGCTGTGCGGCCCTATCGATCACCTCCCGAATATCCTTAACACCACTATTAATGGCGCTTAGGTTAAAAAACGGACGATCTAATGCCTGCGAAATGATATAGGCCAAAGTTGTTTTACCCACACCTGGAGGTCCCCAAAAAATCATGGAGGGGAGCTGACTGCTTTCGATCGCTTTGCGTAAAACCGCACCTTCTCCAACTAAATGCTGTTGCCCAACATATTCATCGAGATTTTGAGGGCGCATACGTTCGGCTAAAGGGGGCAGGTTTTGCATAATGGTAAATATATAAAAATTGAGTATTTTGTTTGTCGATAATTTACTAACCAAATATTGAAAGCATAACTGTTTTAAAACAAAAGGACGAATGCTTTAGTTCTAATTTATTACTATGGACATTAAAAACTTAGATCACCTTGTACTAACGGTTGCCAATTTAGAAAGCACCTGCAGGTTTTACAGCCTTGCCCTGGGAATGGAAATTATTGAATTTGGCGAAAACAGAAAAGCCTTGAAATTTGGGAATCAGAAAATTAACCTGCACCAATATGGAAGTGAGTTTGAACCAAAAGCTTTCAAACCCATGCCCGGAACGGCCGATCTATGTTTCATTACCGATTTCCCCTTACGCGAAGTGATGCAGGAACTTAAAGAAAAATGCATTGAAATTGAGGAAGGTCCTGTAGAACGCACCGGCGCCAATGGGAAAATCACCTCTATTTACCTCCGCGACCCGGATATGAATTTAATTGAGGTGAGTAATTATTTGTAAACTCCTCGCAAAGATTTTTGCCACGGAAACACGGATTGACACAGAGGTGTTATTTAATCATGATAGGCATATAGAAAAAGCGTCATCTCCTTTGGTTTATCAAACTGATTTTTCTTCTTTCAAATAGTATTACAAGAAGAAAGCTTGGTAAGCGTT